>PBRC01000016.1 GCA_002725285.1 Gammaproteobacteria bacterium
GAAAGGTAGTAACGGAAAGGTAGTAACGGAAAGGTAGTAACGGAAAGGTAGTAACGGAAAGGTAGTAACGGAAAGGTAGTAGCGGAAAGGTAGTAACAGAAAGGTAGTACGGAAACGCCAAGTATCAGAATTATAATCAAAATGAAGACAGTCCCTAGGTAGTAGCCTCTGATGACATATTGTGTAGCCATTTCTCTGGACGCCGGACTTTGTTTTATTTCTGATTCACGAACCAATGCCGGTGTTGACAATGTCAGCACCTACTCGAAGATGCATACCTTTGGAATCGAAGGCGAACGACAGATAATCCTCCTTTCTGCCGGAAATCTGGCTACGACTCAGGGTGTCATCGCTCAAATCAAAAAAGACATTCGCCAGGAGAGTTCAATCAACCTTTTGAATGTGCCGCACCTTGAAGATGCTGCTGACTACATTGGTGGTGTCAATATTGCTCAAGAGGAAAAACACACAGGTGGTGGCACTTCCTATGAGGCGAGGTTTATAGTTGGCGGTCAGATTCAGGGTCATAAACCACGAGCCTACCTTGTGTATCCTCAGGGAAACCATATAACGACGTCAGCTGACACGCCTTACTTGCAGATTGGTGAAAGCAAATATGGGAAGCCTATTCTGGATAGAATTCTTTCACTGGAGTCCAGTATCGAAACCGCAGCGCTGTGTGGTCTTGTTTCTATGGACTCAACGATGCGAAGCAATCTCATAGTTGGCCCGCCAATAGATGTGATTTTGTATCCAGCTGACACACTAGTCATTAATCGACAGTACCGTTTCGAAGAGTCCAGCGAGTATCTACGCCAGATCAACAAGAGTTGGGATGCGAAGCTGAAGGAAGCTTTCGCAAGTATGCCGCCGATTGCATGGAGTGCGAATTGGGATCAGAGCAAAGAGAATTCCTGAGCCTTGAGATAATATAAAATCTGCTGCCAATACGATATCGACTACTCGGGGAGCGAATGCTCAACAATTTCCGGTGCATTGGCATCGAATTGAAACCAGGTGCCAGATAACTCACTATGAATGTCGGCAAGATCAAGTTGTACCTCGTCGATAAATTCATGCAAGTGCGACTCGTTCAATAATTTAATAATATCATTGTTGTCGATGTTGCGCTGAGCGTGTGTGATGCTTCGTAAAGGATTGTCATTTCTCGGAAGTTGACGACAACAATTGCCAACCTCAAACAGGCAGTGGGCGACTCCTCTGGGGAACTTTCTGTTTTTGAGCAGGAAATCGACAACATCCTCGCCATTGACTCGGTCCTGGACGTGCTGTCTGTACATTTGATATCCCGTCAGTGAGCGCAGCACGTTCATCCATAAGATATTCTCGTATTCATTGGTCTCCACTTGCGTGGGATTAATCAAGTTTAAACAACCCGCATCGACGATTCGCGTTGTCATATCCGCACGTTCCAGGTTTCGACCGGTCTTGATGAAGTTATATGCAATATCAACACTCATACTGCCTGCGAGAGAACCGGTCAGTTCATTACAGATAGCGATAATATCAGCCAGGAACTTATGCCGACCATCTCGCCTCACGCCTTTATCTTTGTTTTTATTTATAAACAGATTCAGCTCGTTAACAATCACCCAGGCCTCAGTGGGTATGATCTCTCTTGTTGTACGAGCATTTTCTCTGGCCATCTGAATCGAAGAACGGATTGATATCTGTTCATCGTCCAGTAAGAACTTAATGACATTTCTTTCATCGACCCTGATGAACCTTTGGTTGAATCTTTGTCTGGCACCTGTGATTTCGATAAGGCTGTCCCATATATGTTTAACTCTGGGCAAATCGAGGACCAGATTGGTGTTTACTATCATGAGGCGAGCGGTGTTCTCCACGCGTTCGATGTAGCGTCCGAACCAGTACATTTTCTCCGCAACTCTCGACAACATAAGTCAGTCCTCAGCTATGTTCTTTGAGCCAGAATCCAGGTGTCTTTACTCCCACCACCCTGGGATGAATTGACGACCAGAGATCCACGAACCAGTGCTACCCGGGTGAGACCGCCTGCTGTGACATAAGACTTGCTTCCCTGCAGAATGAAGGGGCGTAGATCGACGTGCCTGGGTTCGATCGCGTTTTCGCAAAGTGTCGGTACAGTGGACAGATTGACAATAGGCTGGGCGATGTAATTTCTTGGGTTCGATCTCACCAGCCGCTTCATTTCTGCTGTTCTTCTTTTCGTTTCACGAGGGCCAATATACATTCCGTAGCCACCGCTTTCATTTGCGGGTTTCACCACAAGATTTTCGATGTTCTGCAGAACATGTTGTCTTTGCTTTTTATCTGCACACATATAACTTGACACATTAGGCAGGATCGGGTCTTCATCCAGGTAGTAGCGAATCATCTCAGGTACATAGGTATAAATAACCTTGTCATCAGCAATACCAGCCCCCGGCGCGTTTGCCAGTGCAACATTCCCTTTCTGCCAGGCACGCATCAGGCCTTTCACGCCAAGCACCGATTCTGAGTTAAATGCGTCAGGATCAAGAAACAGGTCATCAATACGTCGATAGATAACATCGACCCGGGATAATCCTTCGACGGTTTTCATATAGACACAATCATCATCTGCAACGATGAGATCAGGACCTTCAACCAGTTCAGCCCCCATGCGTTGAGCCAGGAATGAATGTTCAAAATAGGCCGAATTGAAAATACCCGGCGTAAGTACTACTACTTCAGGGTAGTCCAACGGTCTGGGTGAAATTGAACTCAAGGTATCAAACAAGTTGGTAGGATAGTCGTCCATGGGCAGGATGATTTGATCTTCAAATAACTCCGGCAAGATGCGTTTACTGATATTTCGATTTTCCAACATGTAGGATACACCGGAAGGTACCCTGAGATTATCCTCCAATACATACATGGTACCGTCACCATCCCGGACCAGATCAGTACCGCATATATGTGCCCAGGTATTGAAGACCGGCTTTATACCGCGACACTCCTTTCGATAGTCTTTTGATGAGGCGAGAATCTCTCTCGGAATCAACTTGTCCTTTAGAATTTTCTCATCATTGTAGACGTCGGTAATGAACAGGTTGAGCGCTTCGAGTCTCTGCTTTAAACCGAGTTCAATTTGTTTCCACTCCTTTTCATGAATGACTCGGGGGATGATGTCAAATGGCCACTCACGATCAATGTTCTCCCCTTCACTATAAACAGTGAAAGTGATTCCCATGGTGCGTATAGCAAGCTCGGCACTGAATTTTCTTTCGTTGAGCTCTTTAAGGCTGTTCTTCTTTAGGAAACTTCCCAAACGCCCCAGACCAGGTCTGGCGCGGTTTCGTGAAGTAAGTAGTTCATCGAAGACACCTGGTGGTGTTTTATAGTTCTTTAGTTCCATTTCATGAGACGAGTAGCCGAATCTCTGTATTATACGTACGTTTTCAGTCTGTCACCGAACTAATGTCACTATTTCAGGTAAATCATGCAGCTTTCTGATTCCGTCAGATTCAGAATCAGATGTTTCCGCGGTAGCGGGTCTCGCCATAACCTGGTTTAGGATCGCTGCTGACTAGGAGAACTCTACTTCCATCAATCGATAGGGGGTTTCGACCATACCGAGTGCCAGGTAGGTCTGCATGGCATTAACATTCTCTTTCTCAACGTAGAGTCGGATACCACACACATCCGCCTCGCTGCGAGCCAATTGGTTCACATGCTTATAAAGGGCTGAAAATACACCGCGCCGCCGATTGTTTGTATCGACATAAACCGATTGAATCCACCAGAACTGCGCGTTGCGCCAGTCACTCCACTCAAAGGTAATACCCAGGCAGCCAAGGAGCACCTGGTTCTCCTCTGCGACCAGATAGAAACCATTGTCCGTACTTTCAATAAGCCGGGTGACACCAGGTAGGATCGTCTCAGATGCTAACTTCTTATTTTCCGTTTCCAGCGCCATTGCCTGGTTAAATCGGGCGATGGTCTCAATGTCTCCTGGTTCGGCGACTCTAGTCTGCATAATCAAGTACTCAGTAAATGTGTATCAATAAAACGATCCATCGTGCCGTAGCGGTGGATATTTGTTTTGCGGCCAACAAGGCCATGCTTTGCACCAGGATAATTCATGATTTCAAATTCNATATTCTGATCCTGAAGCGCCTTNTAGAGTTTGGTGCTGTTTGAAAACAGCACNTTATCATCTGCCATACCGTGAATGATGAGTATCTTGCCGCTCAGATTGTTTACATAGGGAAAGACATTGCTGTCTCTATATCCCTTCGGGTTGTTTTTTGGGTGCCTCAGGTATCTTTCGGTGTAATGGGTGTCGTAAAGAGACCAGTCTGTGACAGGCGCAACACTGACACCTGCTTTGAATGCGCCGGACTTCATCATCAGCATCAGGGTCATATAGCCACCATAGCTGTGGCCAAATACCCCGATTCGGTTTNCATCAATCCAATCAAGCTGCTGCGTATAATCAACTCCCTTTAGTTGATCTTCTACTTCGGTCTTTCCCAATTGGCCATAAAGTGGCTGTTCGAAGGACTTCCCTCTGTTGCTGCTGCCACGGTTGTCCAGCTGAAATAGTGCAAAACCACGTTGACTCATGTAGTGATGCCATGNCGGAATCCACTCGTTGNNGACTCTCTGGACACCCGGGCCGCCATAGACAGTAANGATTAGCGGGTATCTCTTTCTGCTTGAGAATCCANCNGGTTTGATAAGCCGATANTGCAGCGTTTGNCCATCATCAGCTTTCAACTCACCAAAACTCACTTCACCTCGAGTCTCGGCATAATCATAGAAAGGGTGTGCCCGATCCAGGCCGTTTGGCTCAAGCGTCTTTGTCAGTTCACCCGTGATGTCTCGCAGGCTGACGGATGTTGGCAGAAGTGCAGATGAGCATCTGTCGATAAAGGTTTTGCAATCAGGGCTGAGTTCAACCTGATGATTGAAGCCAGGCTCCGTGAGCCTTGTCATCACATCCCCGTCAAGAGATGTCTCATACAGATGTTTTTCCAGAGGCGTATCCTTGAATCCGTCGAAATAGAGCCGGTTGTTGTCATCGACCCCTCTGACGTCTGCAACAACCCAGTCACCATCGGTCAGGTGCCGTTCTATCTCACCTTCCTGATTTATCAGGTACAGGTGATTAAAGCCTGATCTCTCAGATCCCCAGATAAACAGGCCATCGGGAAGTGAATGAAAATTGTTGTTGAGATTTATCCACGAGCTGCTGTGCTCTTCGAGAATCTTTTTTGACTCATGAGACTCAACATTCCAGAAGATCAAACTCAAGTCCTGCTGGTCCCGGCTCTGAATTTGAATTGCCAGGTCTTTNCCTCCACAGAGCCAGTTTACCCGGGNGATATAACTTTCGGGATGACGATCAAGTGCGACCCGGGTTATCTGTTTCGAGGTTACCTCAATCACCCCAATCTGTACGTTTGCATTGGGAGTTCCGGCAAAAGGATATCGTTGATCGTAAACACCGAACGAGTCCGCATCTATCTCGTAACGCTGGGAGAGTTGGACGGGGGACTCATCAACTCTTGTAAAAGCGATAAAACTGCTGTCAGGTGACCACCAGTAACCGTCATATCGATGCATCTCTTCCTGGGCGATAAACTCGGCCACGCCATTGGATATCACTCCGCCNCCGTCGTTAGTGAGTTGACTTGTCTCNCCNCTGCCAAGATCAATCACGAACAGATCTTGATCTCTAATGAAACTCAGAAATTTACTATCAGGTGAAAAACGAATGTTAGTTTCGAAAGTTTCGTCATTCGTCAGTTGAGTTGAGGTTTTCGATGTTAATTGGTAGAGGTGCAAATTACCGTCAACTGGAAACAGCAAAGCATCGCTTTTTGGCGACCAGTAATATTCAACGATTCCTGTCTGAATGATTCTCAATCGTTCACGCCTTGCCTTCTCTGCATCTGATAGTGCTCGATTGCGATTGAGCAGGTTCTTCGCTTCCACAAGAACCTGAGTTTCTCCGCTGGCAATGTCGTACGAACAGAGATTGAGCTGTTCAAAATTATTCTCTGCACTCTTCAGGTAAGTGACATGTTTACCATCCGGTGAGAACTTGAGGGAAATGGGTGAGATACCATTGATATCTGGATCGCCGAACAACCGATCTAGAGTTAGCTTTTTTAAAGGACTCATCATTGTTGAAATGCTTCTCGCGTCATATTGACGGTTTTATCGTTGTGAATAGCGATGTTATCTTCGATGCGTATACCACCGAAAGGCATCAGGGATTCAATCATCTGCCAGTTGACATCCTTTGCCTCTGTGGACTGTTTGAGTTTGCTGAGTAACGCCGGAATGAAGTACAAGCCAGGTTCGACGGTGAAGACCTGTCCGTTTTCTATCGGACGTGTGAGCCGTAAGGCTGGGTATTTTTCCGGGGCAGGTTTGGTTTCCCCTTTTCTTGATTGTTGGAAACCGGCGACGTCGTGCGTTTGCAGTCCGAGAAAATGTCCCAGGCCATGGGGTAGAAATGCAAAGGTTGTATTTGTCTCAACCATTGATTCGGGTGACATGTTCACAATCGAGAAATGTTTCAGTATTGATGCGAGTAGAAGATGCATCTTTTCCTGTAGATCAGAATACTTAAGTTCTATTTCAATATCTTCAATAATGCTCAGCTGTGCTTCGTTCATTGCCAGCACCAGGTCGGCAAATAATCCGTCACGATAAGCGTATGTTCGGGTGATGTCTGCCGCGTATCCCTGGCAGCTTGCTCCTGCGTCGATGAGCATAGAGTGCCGGTCGGGTTCATGATAGTGGAGGAATTCGTAGTGCTGATAATGCAGCACTGCACAATGATCGTTTAAGGCGACAATGCTGGAATAGGGAGTTTGCTGCTCTCGATGCGCGATGGCTGAGAGATAAGTATGTTGTATGTCAAATTCTGAACCACCATCTCTAAATGTTTCTTCTGCAGCTTGATGACCCTGGACCGCCGAGATATTTGCCAGTTGCAGACAGGCCATTTCATAGGGTGTCTTGTAGGCACGATCAAAGTGCAGACTATTCAACATCGTTTCATCGTTAACGCAATCGATAAGCCAGTCCTCGGCAATGTTTGTTTCTTCGCCAATAAAAGCGAGTGATCCGGGGTCTCCGATCAGATTGTGTGCATCTCGCAAAGACGTAATTGGCTCTATTTGCCAGTGCTCAACCCAAAAGCCGGATGGGTCTTCGGCGGGTTTGTGCCAATAGTCTTCAGGTTGATAGTAGAGGAGTCGTGGTTTTTCGTTGTCACGAATTAATACGAAGCAATCGCTGACCTCAGTGACTGGCAGCCAGAATTTGAAATGTGGGTTCACCTTAAAAGGGTAGGTGTAGTCATCGAGAAATGCAGATTTTGGTGTGCCCGCTGCAATCAGCACACCTTGTCTGTCAACCCGTTCGGCAGCCTGCCGGTAGAGACTTTTTACATGTTCTAAATGGCGCGGATAAAGTGCGGCCAGATCGGTTGAAAGTTGGACCATGTTTTACCTCTGTAGCGATGTTGAATTCTAATACGTTTCATGTCGCGATAGTGTGCAGTGGTCTGATTTACCCATTCCGGCACATACCGTCATTTTGCACTATATGTAAGTGGCATTACCCACCAATGAACTTGCGTTATTCACTATAAACCTTGGCTTCACCTGTGAGTAGGTTTGTAATACCTGCCAAGGTAGTGCTGAATAATTTCCCAGTTGCCCAGGTATGGGACGATAAAGATCAGTCCATTTCCTTTAGCTATCAGTGTGCCTACCTCAGATTTTCCTTCTACTTCGTAAATGAGGCTCTGGCAGATATCCTTCGATGCAGTCCAGGAAATCGCAGATTCCAAAAAAGGTTTACTCGTCTCTTGAAGACTCTGTCGGGTCAGATCTCGCTGGTCCCGTGAGGTTAATTCAGGAAAACATCGTCGGATATCCTCACCAAACTCCAGAGCCATCCGTGTACGAAATGCCAGGAGCAGGTTCCCGATCAGACTGCCAAGCAGCTGAAAGACCGATGGGGGTAACTTTCCAATCAGCGTCATCAGGATTCGAAATAAAAACGTTCTGATCATCTAGGTAGATAGTAGTGAAGTCACCTCAATCTACATGAGCGGGTCTAAAAAAAGCAATCAAGGAATTGGATATGGGTCAAGGTGTGACGTTGAATACATGATGGTAGACTTTTTAACTCAAATGCTGAGGAATCGGAGAGAAATGATGGAACTGATGACGGTAATCACCATGCTGGCGCTGCTGGAGCTTGTGTATTTTGGGGCGAAGGTTGGTGCGGCAAGAGGCAAATACGACATAAAGGCGCCTGCAACCACTGGCAATGAGATCTTTGAGCGTCACTACCGAGTTCATTACAACACGATCGAGCAGTTGATGCTTTTCCTGCCGGGCCTATGGGCATTTGGATATTATGTCGGGCAGTACTGGGCAGCAGGGATTGGCGTTGTCTATCTGGTTGGACGTCTGATATACGGTGCTATGTATGTAAAAGATCCAGAGTCGAGAGGAATCGGTACGTTATTTTCAGTAATTCCCTGCTGGATTCTGATACTGGGTGGTCTGATAGGCGCGGTTGTCCAGTTCCCGTAGATCTGAAATCCGGGGGAACTTATTTTTTAGAATACTCGCGAGCGCAGTGCTGGCCCCCGATACAGGAGCCGTGATATATATAGCGCTCATAATTTTCCGGGTAGTCGAGCAGACTTACCTGACAATCAGGAGTAATTGAATGGCAGTCGTTGAATATAAGGCGCCTCAATCCATTGATGAGGCAGTTGACCTGCTCGCCAATGCTGAGATATCAGCAAAGATACTGGCGGGGGGTACGGACTTAATAATCCAATCAAAGGCGCAGAGCAGCGCACCATTGATGGTGGTGGATGTAAAACACATCGACAGCATGATGACAGCGACGATCGATGATGACGGTCTGGTTCTTGGTCCATCAATGAGCTGTGCTGAACTTACCTCCCGGGAAGACATAAGAGCGGTGTTNCCGGGGTTTATCGAAGCNGCTTATCTGATCGGTTCAACACAGGTTCAGGGAAGATGCAGCGTCGGTGGCAATCTCTGCAATGCTTCCCCTGCTGCGGACTCAATTTCAGCGTTGATCGTTAATTCAGCCCGGTGTGTCATTCAAGGTCCGGGTGGCGAGCGTACCGTGGCAGCAGAAGATTTTGTTACTGGCGTTGGCACTAACTGCATGGAAAAGGACGAGTTGTTGAAATCCATCAGGATTCCTCAGCCTGCTGGCGGGACGTCGGACGCCTATCTGCGCTTCATACCCAGGACAGAGATGGATATCGCTGTAGCGGGTGCGGCAGTCAGCGTGACACTTGATGGAGAGGGTACCTGTACCGCTGCNAGAGTGGCTATTGGCGCTGTTGCNACAACCTCATTACTNGTTCCGNAAGCTGCAGCAGCACTCGTTGGCACTAAGATTGATGATGCTGCATTGCAGGCAGCAGCAGACGCGGCATCTAAAGCCTCGAAACCAATTACTGACCGACGGGGAACAGCGGATTATCGACGTCATGTAGTCGGTGTCTTAACAAAACGGGCAGCTCAAATCGCGGCCGATCGAGCGAAGGAGAAGTAAACATGGCGAAGGCACATGTAAATACGAATATTAACGGGCAGCCGGTTGAGTTTCTTTGTGAACCTCACGAAACCCTGCTTGATGTACTGCGTAACGGCCTGCAATTAACTGGCACCAAAGAGGGGTGCGGGTCAGGAGATTGCGGTGCCTGTTCTGTTACATTGAATGGCCGCCTGGTCTGTTCCTGCCTGGTTCTCGGTGCCGAAGTTGAAGGGGCGGAGATTGGCACAGTCGAAGGTGTAGCCGATAAGGATCAGTTGCATGTAATACAGCAGAAATTCCTTGAACATGCTGCATTGCAGTGTGGCATCTGTACTCCGGGACTGATTGTCGCGACCAAGGCTCTGCTGGAAGAGAATCCCAGTCCGACAGAAGAAGAGACCCGCCTCTATCTGGCCGGAAACCTTTGTCGGTGTACCGGTTATGACAAGATCATTCGTGCTGTGATGGATGCAGCAGAGACGATGAGAGGAGCTGCATAATCATGAGTGAAACCCAGGAATTCAAGTATATTGGACAACGGACCATCCGGCCTGATGGATTTGATAAGGTGACAGGCCGAGCGAACTATGGTGCGGATCTGAATTTGCCGGGAATGATTTGGGGCAAAATGCTAAGAAGCCCTCATGCCCACGCGAGAATCAAAAAGATCGATACCTCTAAAGCAGAAGCTCTGGCAGGTGTAATGGCAATTGCAACCTATGATGACTTTCCGAATCTGTCGCCGGGAACTCAGGACCAGGCGCAGAATCTGATGGCCAGGGATAAAGTGCTTTATGANGGTCATGCGATATTNGGCATCGCAGCAACAAGTGAAGCAATTGCGGAGCAGGCGCTCGATCTTGTTGAAGTGGAATATGAAGTACTTAAGCCGGTAATGAATGNAACNGAAGCCATGAAGGATTCTGCTGTTGTGCTTCATGATGACATGTTTACTGCGGGCTACCCGGAGAAACCAGAAAAACCATCGAATATTGCGACAAGAGCCGAACTCAAAAAGGGTGATGTTGGTGCTGGATTTGCCGAAGCCGATATTGTGGTGGAGCGGGAGCTGAGTACACCGACGGTGCATCAGGGATATATCGAGCCCCATGCCTGTACCGCAACCTATGATGAAGATGGTCAGTCAATGATCTGGTGTTGTACGCAGGGCCACTTTGACGTTCGAGCGACGACGGCGAAACTGCTGGATATGAACCTTGGCAAACTCACTGTGATTGCCAGTGAGATTGGGGGTGGATTTGGTGGTAAAATGACAGTGTACCTGGAACCCATTGCGCTGATTTTGTCACGTAAATCAGGTCGTCCCGTGAAGATGGTCATGAGCCGTGAAGAGGTATTCAAAGGCTCTGGTCCAGGATCAGCGACAAGAACCACCGTGAAAATTGGTGCCAGGAATGACGGCACTATTACAGCGATGCAAGCGATACTCAGGTTTGAAGCAGGCGCTTACAAAGGGTCACCCATGATGCCTGGCTGTATGACAATCTTTACACCCTACGATGTTGAGAATATCTATATTGAAGGCTTTGATGTTGTTGTCAATAAACCCAAGGTGGGTGCATACAGGGCACCAGGTGCACCACAGGCAGAATATGCGGCAGAGATGGTAGTCAATGAGGTTGCTGCTCAGCTTGGAATGGATCCGATNGAGCTTCGGCTAAAGAATGCGGCCAAAGAGGGTACACAAACCGTCTATGGCCCGAAATTCAAAGCCGTTGGGCTGATCGAGTGCCTCGAAGCTGCAAAGAACTCCAGCCAGTATAAAGAGGCATTGAAAGAGAATCAGGGTCGTGGTGTTGCCGCTGGATTCTGGTTCAACATTGGNGGTCTATCAAGCGTCACCATTAACATGAACCCGGATGGGACCGGAACCATCATCGAGGGTTCACCGGACATCGGTGGATCCAGGGCTTCAATGCAAATGATGGCTGCTGAAGAACTTGGACTGCCACTTGAGAATTTCAAACCGATTATTGCAAGTACAGATATGGTTGCCTACAGCGCGGCTACGGGTGGCAGCCGAACTACTTTTTCAACGGGTATGGCTGTTATTGAAGCGGCACAGGATGTCGTTCAACAGTTGAAAGAAAGGGCAGCGGCGGTCTGGAATTTAACNGCGGAACAGGTGGACTGGGCCGACGGTGTCGCAATCAATACTGCTGGTGAAGATCGTTTAACGGCTGCTGAAATCTGTGCCGGAGCCGACCAAACCGGCGGTCAGATTTCCGGTAAAGGTAATATCAATGCACGTGGCGCGGGTCCAAGTTTCGCAGTTCATATTTGTGATGTTGAGGTCGATAAGGAAACCGGAAAAGTAGACGTCCTTCGCTACACTGCAATACAGGACGCTGGCAAGGCGATCCATCCCGGTTACGTTGAAGGACAGTTCCAGGGTGGTGCAGCACAAGGTATTGGCTGGGCTCTAAACGAGGAATACATCTACAACGAAGATGGTTTGCTGGAGAATCCTGGGTATCTTGATTACAGAATTCCCGTGGCTTCAGATCTGCCAATGATTGAACCCATCATTGTTGAAGTACCCAACTCATTTCATCCCTTCGGTGTCAGGGGGGTCGGTGAATCAGGGATTATTCCACCGCTGGCTGCGACTGCCTGGGCTGTGAGTCAGGCGATCGGTGCACCGATAACTGACTTGCCCTGTTCTCCACCCAAAGTTCTGAAGATCATTCAAGATAACGTATAGGGATGGCAACAGTAATCTTCTCCAGTGAGTTACAGAGGTTCACCGGAGAAGAGCGGGTTCTGGTCAAAGCAAGGGTATATCGTGATCTGGTCGATGAATTGGTGGAGCGATACGATTCTCTCTGTCGAGAACAGATTATCAGCATGGCTGTGGCAATTGACGGTGTCATTATCGTTGACCCTCTTCTTGAACCTGTGGATGAAAACAGTNAAGTNCACTTTCTTCACTTCATCGAGGGTGGTTAGTGACANAGCTGCATAGGCTGCCCTTTGGTGTTTTGTCCGATGGCAGACAAGTGACCTGTCATGTGCTTAAAAACGACTACCTTTCGGTTTCGGTGTTGGACTACGGACTCAGATTATCGTCCGTCAAAGTCAAGCGACGACAGGGAAATCCTCAGGAAACTGTTCTCGGATTCAACAGTTTGAAGGACTATGAACAGGATCAGGCATATATTGGTGCTGTCATTGGTCGATATGCCAACAGAATTCGAAATGGCAGATACAGACGAGGCGGTGTTGAGACACAGCTTGTTCAGAACCACGGTCGACATCATCTGCACGGTGGCGTGGTGGGGTTCCACAATCAGATCTGGGAATCTCATCAAAACGGAAGCGGTCTGGAATTTTCTCTAGTGAGTCCTGATGGAGAAAGTGGGTTTCCTGGAAATCTTCGAGTTGTTGTCAGGCTAAGCGTCGAAGATAATTATCTGCGTTATGAATATTCTGCATCCTCTGATAAGGAAACGCCTGTCAACTTTTCCAACCATGCCTATTTCAATCTCAATGGTCGCGATCAGGGGGTCGGACTACATCAGTTAAAAATAGATGCAGATTCATATCTGCCGGTGGATGATGAGCTGTTACCCTTGGGTAACCTGGTCCCTGTGAGCAATACACCATTTGATTTCAGAGAATCAAAACTCATCAGTCAGGATATTGACGCTAATGATCAGCAGTTGACTAGAGGTACGGGATACGATCACTGTTACGCTCTCAATAATCCTGGCTGTGTGGAGCTTTTAAGTTTAGAGAATGGCCTTAGGTTGACGGTGTCTACTTCAGAACCTGGCGTTCAGCTATATACAGCCAACCATCTGCCAAAACCAAGAACGGCGGTATGCCTTGAAACACAACATTTTCCAGATAGCCCTAATCAGGAAGGATTTCCGTCTGTCTGGTTGATGCCAGGCAAGCAGTTTCAAAGCAGCACAACCTACCAGTTTGAGTTTAAAGAGTTAATGCGGTGAGTAGAGATCTGATCCAGACGTTTCGCGAACAGTTCGAGGGCGAACCTGAGTTCGGACTGTTCTCACCCGGGAGAGTGAACCTGATTGGTGAACACATTGATTACTGTGGTGGTCTGGTGCTGCCAATGGCCATTGATCGTGGCACATTTGGTTTAGTCTCGGGCAATGACTCTGACCTGATCAGGATTCAGTCAACTCGTTTTTCGAAGTCTATTGAGATCTCTCTGTCAGAGAAAAAAACAAACAGCCACTGGTCGGACTTTGTCGTAGGTGTTGTTTGCCTACTGGGTAAACAATATTCACTTTCAGGTTTTAATATCTGTGTCGATGATAATATCTCTGCAGGTGGTCTGAGTAGTTCCGCGTCATTCTCAATCCTGCTGGCGATGGCGGCATTGAAGGTTGCCGGGATTGGCCTGCAAAATGATGCCGAAAAATTGTCTCTGGCAAGATTGTGTCGTCAGGTCGAGAACGACTTTGTTGGTCTCAGCTGCGGTATTATGGATCAAGCCTCCGTTGTCCTGGGTGGCGTCATTAGGCTTGATTGTGAAGAGCTATCCTTTTCCCGTATCAACATTGATTTCCAGGACCATCAGCTTGTCATTATCGATTCCGGAAAGGAAAGAACACTTGCTGGATCAAAGTACAACCAGCGCGTGAATGAGATAAATGAAATTCTCGCCCTGCTTCAGATGGAATATGCGCTGGACAACCTCTGTGCATTGACAACGGATGAACTAGATCGCGCTGCGAGGTTCATAGGCGATGAAAAACTGGTTCGACGTATGAGGCACGTTGTCTCCGAAAATGCCAGAGTGAATAGGGCAACATTGGCACTGGGAGCAGGAGATCTAGGAACATTTGGTGGACTGCTCAGTGAAAGCCATGAGTCATTGCGAATGGACTATGAGGTGACGGGATTTGAATTAGACACATTGGTTGAAATCAGCCGGTCACAGGCAGGTGTTCTTGGCGCACGAATGACAGGTGCTGGTTTTGGCGGTTGCTGTATAGCATTGGTTGAAAAGTCCCGCGTCGAAGAACACAACAGGCAGGTCGAAGCCCGCTATCTGGCGAGAACTGGTTTAACAGCAAAGTTTATCCTGGCAAATGAGAGTGCCGGTGCAGGGGATTGGCCTGTGCAAGACTTCAGATCAGTCTAGAGTTCACCTGCGACCAGCCTGCCCTGGAAGATCGTTGCCACCACATCAGTA
Organism: Gammaproteobacteria bacterium; assembly: GCA_002725285.1. Taxonomy (GTDB): domain Bacteria; phylum Pseudomonadota; class Gammaproteobacteria; order Pseudomonadales; family Azotimanducaceae; genus JAHRVQ01. The sequence goes on from PBRC01000016.1 coordinate 14,774, forward strand.
TCTGAGATCTCACTTGCGGGTATTTCAAAGAGATTCTGGTCCAGTACGATTAAATCAGCTTGTTTTCCAACTTCCAGCGACCCCGTGGTCTTGTCCAGAAAATTAACATAAGCACCGCCAATGGTGTAAGCAGCGATGGCTTCGGCCAGGGTAATCTCTTCGTCATCACCGAGAGGTTGATCAGTCGCGCCGTAAGGTTCCAGACGAGTGATGGCGGCTTCTATCCCCAGCAGGGGATTGGCGGAAGTGACATACCAGTCGCTGCCAAAAGCGACTCGCGCGCCGGATCGCAACAGGGTGCCGATTGGATAAAGATACTTCGCGCGTTCGATACCGATTCGGGGGACTGTCAGGTCAGTGATGTAAGAATCATTAATCGCCCACAGGGGCTGGAAGTTTGCGACTACATCAAGCGCCTTGAAGCGCGGAATATCATCCGGGTGGAAAAGTTCGATATGACTGAGATGGTGTCTGGCGTCACGTATGCCATTTGTATCTCTGGCATGCTCAATGGCATCAAGGCCGCTTCTGATTGCAGCATCACCGATTGCATGAAAGTGAACCTGGAATCCTGCTTTATCAAGTTTTCTNACAGCTTCATTAAGTCGTGATTGGTTATTAAGCAGCTTTCCACGAAACTCGTTCTTTGAATTCAAATAAGGCGCGAGTAATGCTGCTGTCTGTGTTTCTATAACGCCATCCTGCCAGATCTTGATACTGGTTGCTTTGATATTGCCGCGACTGTGCGTTTTGCGTGCTCTGATAAATCGGTCGACCTGGGGATCAATAGGGCGCTCATTTTCCCAGTACATTGCCGCAACCACATGCATATTAAGCTCACCGGCATCATCTAATTGATGGTATGCAGGGAAGCCTTTGTAGGCATCTTTCCCGTCCAGTTTCACGATGGCATCCTGTACTGCGGTAATTCCCAGGGAATTCAGATGGGACTGGGCGTAACGCAAACCTGCAACCATGTCATCCTGTGATAGTGGTGGTTCAACAGCGTGTAGCAGATCCATGGCGCTGTCCTCCTGTAGTCCACCTGAAGGCTCAAACGTTCCTTGATATCTGTCTATCCTGCCGCCTTTCGGATCTGGCGTATCGGCGTTAATGCCTGCAAGCTCTAACGCCAGGGAGTTTACCCACATGGAGTGACCGTCTGACGATTTGAGAGCAACGGGTCTGTTAGGGATGATCCTGTCAAGATGGACTTTGTCCGGCAGCCCACTGGGTGCAAAGGTGGGCACTTCCCAGCCACCACCTCTGATCCACTCCCATTCCGGATGTTCTTTTGCACAGTCAGCAATGGAACTTAGGATGGAATCCAGCCCTTTCAGGTCAAAAAGGACACACTGTTGATAAATGACCCCAGAGTGGACCGGATGGATGTGTATATCCTGAAAACCAGGCAGGATCATTTTACCCTTGAGATCTACGGTTCGTCCTGCTTCACCTTCGAAGTGCTCTTTGTGTCCAACATAGCTGATGACACCTTCTTTAATAGTAAGGGTGTCAGCCCAGGGCTGTTTCGGATTAACTGTATAGATCTTTGCGTTAGTCAGTACTAAATCGGCACGCCACCCTTCTCCATGAAGAGCGCAGCTTGTTGCACAAGAGACCATCAGGAGAAATATTCGAAAAGGAGTAAATCTGGATCTCACTTGTTAACTGCCAGTTTGTGAAAAAAGCCTTGAACGGCGACTTTGTCAGCTGATTCAGGCCACAATAGATATCGACTCATGGTTAGAAACAATGCAATTTCCCCAGGATGAGGTTGTGAGTATATTTTTAAACGACAAAAATAGAAATACTCGATTGCGAGGGTCACAATTTCTAGGCAAAATTCAAACAACATCGTCCTTACTACAATGAATAGGAGCCCGTGCCATGTCTCGACGTGCCGGTGGCAGAAAATCCCGTCTCGCGTCTCGTTCAGCACCCCTGGCAGAAGAGCTGAAGCCGATTCGTGCTGGTGAAAGTGCCGGACAGTACAAACCACTTTCCGACCATGATGTTTCTGCAGTGGTTGCAAACAGCTTTCGAATTCTGGAGGAAATCGGTTTCGAGCTGGCTACTACCCACTGTATAGAAACCTGCACGGCTTATGGGGCAGAGATAGGTCAAGATGGGCGGTTGCGAATGCCCAGGGAGGTGGTTGAAAAGGCCATNGACTCAAGCGCGCGGGAATTCACATTGTATGGTCAGGATCCCGCAAACGACCTTGTGATTGGCGAGAAGCGTGTTCACTTTGCAACCGGTGGTGCGGCAGTTTTTACAGTTGATCCTCTGACCGGTAGTTACCGTGATTCAACAGCCCAGGATCTCTACGATATGGCGCGCATTGTCGATACCTGTGATCATATTCACTTGTTTCAGCGTACCTGTGTGCTGCGTGATATCGAAGATAGTTGTGCGATGGATATTAACACCACCTACAATGCCATCATGGGGACGACCAAACACGTTGGTTCTTCCTGGACAAAAGCCTCACATCTGATGAAGACGCTTGAACTTTTGCATCTTGTTGCCGGTGACGAAGCTGCCTGGCGAGACCGACCGTTTGTCAGTCAGTCGAATTGTTTTGTCGTACCGCCGATGAAGTTTGCCGAGGAGTCCTTGGAATGTTTGAGGATTGCGGTAGAGGGCGGCATGCCAGTGCTGCTGCTTTCGGCGGGCCAGGCAGGTTCAACAGCNCCAGCCTGTCTTGCAGGTGCTGCGTCGCAAGCTTGGGCTGAATGTCTGGGTGGTTTGGTTTATGTTAATGCCATCAAACCAGGTGCGCCTGCCGTACTTGGCACCTGGCCATTCGTCTCGGATCTGCGCACTGGTGCGATGAGTGGTGGCTCTCCTGAACAGGGCCTGCTTTCAGCGGTTTGTGCCCAGATAGGACATTACCTTGATCTGCCCATGGGTTCAGGATGCGGTATGTCGGATTCGAAACTGCCTGATTTTCAGGGAGGTTCAGAGCATGGTTACAGTGCTGCTGTTGCAGCTCTATCCGGTGTTAATATTGTTTACGAAGCAGCAGGCATGTACGCAAGTCTACTAGCGTCGTGTCCGGAAAGCCTGCTACTCGACAATGATATCCTTGGTGCCTGCATGCGTCTGGCGCGGGGCGTGACTGTGAATGATGAGTCACTGGCATTCGATACGGTGAAAGACGTCTGCCTGAATGGTAAAGGGCACTACCTGGATTCTAATCAGACGTTACGTGTGATGCAGACGGAGTATTTCTACCCGGAAATGTATAATCGACTCAGTCCCAATGACTGGATTGATGCGAGTAAACCTGACCCGCTGAAACTGGCTATTGAGCGCAAAAAAGATATTCTTGCTTCTCATGTATCGAGGCATATCAGCGATGAAATCGATACACAGATCCGCGCTGAGTTTCCAATATTTCTAAGTCAGAAGGCAATGGGGCGCGGCAACTAGTGGCTATCAGACTGACTCTCTGTGATAAGGCTTTAGATTGAGAACACACGTTCGAGTTGTCATTGTCGGTGGCGGATCATTGGGGATAAGTCTGCTTTACCACCTTACNCGTGAAGGTTGGAGTGATCTATTGCTGATAGAGAAAGGAGAACTGACCAGTGGGTCCACCTGGCATGCAGCGGGTCTCTGCTCGAACTTTATCGGCAACATGACTGTCGCTAAGATCCACAATTACTCGATAGAACTCTATAACGAAATTCTGCCTAAGGAGACCGGTGATCCTTCAGTTTTTCACCAGACAGGCAGTCTGCGGCTTGGGTACAGCAAGCTTGAAGAAGAATGGTTTCGAAACCTTGAGAGCCGAGCAAAAAATGTGCCTTGTGAATTTAACATCATCAGCAAGGCAGAGGCGCGTGAACTTCATCCCTACATAAACTTTGACAATGTTCGCATCATCGCAAGTACCCCTAATGATGGCCACGTGGATCCGACGTCGGTGGCGATGCCTTTGTCACAGTTGGCGCGAGCCAGCGGGGCCGAGATCAGTCGTTTTAATCGAGTACTTGAGATAAACGCCAGGCCCGGCGGCGAATGGGAGGTGGTCACAGAACAGGGAACCGTTACGGCGGAACATGTGGTCAACGCGGCTGGATGTTTCGCGCCTGAGATTGGTGCCATGGTGGGGGTGTCTCTGCCTATTGTTAATCTTGAACATCAGTACCTGGTCACGGAAGATCACGCTTCAGTGGAGGCACTGATCCGTGAACTTCCTGTAATTCGGGATTCTGCGTGCAGTGCCTATTTACGTCAGGAGGGTAGAGGGCTGCTGGTTGGTCCATATGAAACCTATGGCTCCAAACCCTGGGCGTTACAGGGCATGGACTGGAATTTTGATCGTGGGTTGTTTGCGGCTGATCTTGAACGTCTNATGCCGTTCCTNGATCGCTGTATGGATCTTATGCCGATATTCAGAGATGTTGGCGTNAAGACTGTTGTCAATGGGCCAATTACTCATACTCCTGATGATAATGTACTGGCTGGCCCGCAGGCTGGCCTTAACAATTTCTGGAACCTGTGTGGATCCAGCATCGGTATTGCCCAGGGGGGAATCGGCAAGTTCATGGCACAGTGGATTGTGCATGGTCAAACTGAGCTCAACATGACCCCTCTGGATACTCGTCGGTTCGGTGAGTGGGCAACCAGAGATTATTGTATTACCAAGGCGATCGAATCTTACGAGGTAATGTATGCACCAGTTGGTGCAAATGAAAATCATCCCCATGGGCGTCCAAATCGTACCAGTGCTTTGTATGCAAAGTTGGTAGATAAGGGTGCTTTGCATGGGGTTGTTCAGGGTTTTGAGAAACCGCTCTGGTTCAAGACCAAAACGCAGACGAAAGAGGCATCGACCTGGGAACGGAGCGAGGCACATGAAGCGGTTGCACAGGAATGNGCNGCAGTACGTGACGCCGCCGGTGTGGTGGATATTTCAGGCGCTGCCAANTTTGAAGTTTCAGGTCCGAACGCCGGTGCCTTTTTAGATAGACTNTCATGTAACAAACTNCCACNCAGAGATGGCAGGATGATACTGACNNTGTTTCATGGGCCNAACGGCGGAATCATGACGGAACAGTCTATTACCCGCGTTCACGAGGAGCGGTATTATCTGGTGGGTCCAATTGCTTCCGAACATAGAGATCTGCACTGGATGAACCAACACAGTGACGGATTTAATGTGCAGATCAGTAATCTGACAGATCAGTGGGGTGGTGTCTTATTGACTGGGCCGAATGCCCGGGAAATTCTTCAACAGTTAACCAGCGAAGACCTATCCAATGAAGCCTTTCCCTGGTTGAGTTGCAAGATAGTGAAACTGGACAGCGCGGATGTCAGGGTTCTGCGAGTCTCATATGCTGGCGAACTGGGTTATGAACTGCATATGCCCAATTATCAGTTGCTATCCATATACGAGTCTCTNGAGCGCGTNGGTGGNNACTATGGTTTGCGCGAATTTGGTGGTTATGCTTTCAATTCCCTGAGGCTGGAAAAAATGTACAGGGCCTTTGGCAACGAGTTCACAGAGGAAGTCAGNGGTGTCGAAGCAGGTATGGATCGATTTATTGATACCAGCCGTGATTTCATCGGGGTTGATAGCATTCGGCAACGGCAGGCAGAAGGTAGCAGCATTAAACTTGCCTATCTCGCCTTCGATGATGAAGTCACCTGTGAGTGCTGGGGTAATGAGGCGGTCTATCAGGGCACTGAACTGGTTGGGCTGACCACCGGCGGGACCTTCGGTCATCGAGTCGGTTACAGTCTTTCATTTGCTTACATCAGGCCAGCGCTGGTTGTCCAGGATATGTCGCTGCAGGTTTTGACCTCNGCTGGTTTCCGATCTGCNCATGTGGAATTGAACGCAGTGTATGATCCTGNCAACAAAAGACTGAGAGAGTAGTTGATGNCTACACANATCACTCTTCCCACTGAAGCGGAAGTTGTCATTGTCGGTGGAGGTATCGTTGGTTGCTCTCTCGCTTATCATCTAAGCAAGCGTGGTGTCAGTGACCTGGTGCTGCTTGAGCGCAGACAGTTGACCTGTGGCACCACATGGCACGCCGCAGGACTGGTCAGTATGTTATGGCCAACGCCGACTCTCACCAACCTTGCCAGGTACTGCCACGAACTATATGCATCATTGGAGGCGGAGACTGGTCAGACCACAGGCTATCGACGTATCGGTAGTGTGTCACTGGCGCGCAACGGAGAACGTCTCGAGGAACTCAAACGTAACTCATCCATGGCAAAGGTCTTCGGTGTGGAATCGGAGATGATCGACAATCGCCGGCTACAGGAGTTATACCCGGGGATCAACACGGAAGGCATTCTGGGAACCCTCTATATTGAGAAAGACGGGCAGACTAATCCTGTTGATACAACTATGGCACTGGCAAGAGGCGCAAGAACTCGCGGTGCTGAAATCATCGAAGGAATCAAGGCCGAAAAAATACTGTTGGATGGCAACAAGGCGGTCGGGGTTTCGACAGCTCATGGTGATATCAGGGCACGTAAGGTGATTCTGACTGGTGGGCTATGGTCACGTGAAATAGCGAATTCCATTGGCATCGAGCTGCCGCTTTATGCCTGTGAACATTATTATGTTGTAACCGAAGAAATTCCGGACTTGACCCACCGACCCGTAATGCGTGACTTTGACAAAGGAATTTATTTCAAAGAAGACGCCGGGAAGATGCTGGTAGGCTGGTTTGAGAAGAACGCCGTCGGGTGTCCCATGTCTCGAATCCGAGAGGATTTCTGTTTCGATGAGTTCCCTACTGATATGCCCCACATCGAACCATACCTGTTAGGTGGAATCGAAACTTTTCCATCTTTAGGCGAGGTGGGTATTCGCACCTATTTCAATGGACCTGAGAGCTTCACTAACGACAACCTGCATCTAATAGGACCGACGCCGGAAATTGATGACTTCTATGTGGCCTGTGGGATGAATTCCAAGGGGATCGCCGCATCCGGCGGGCTGGGCAAGATACTCGCGGACTGGATTGTCGATGGTTATCCTTCAGGTGAGATCACTGAAACTGATGTACGCCGAAATAACCCGGTTCAGAAAACACAAGCCTACGTGGAGGCAAGAATACCTGAGGCATTGGGGCATACCTATGCCATGCACTGGCCATTCTACCAGTACCACACAGCCCGAAATCTGTTGCAGTCGCCCGTGCATGAAGTCCTGGAGAAGCAAGGGGCGTGCTTTGGTGAAGTTGGCGGATATGAACGACCTAACTGGTTTGCCCGGGGTGGCGCGCGGGCCGAGTACCAGTACAGTTACAAGCGTCAGAACTGGTTTGATTTCTATGCAGCTGAGCACCTCGCGGTAAGGGAGTCAGCGGGTGTGTACGATATTTCATCCTTTGGCAAGATTGCTGTCAGCGGTTCTGGTGCACTATCGACATTGCAGTATCTAAGCTGTGCCGATGTTGAAGTTGAAACGGGTAAGGTGGTCTATACGCAGTGGCTGAATGAAAGGGGGGGCATAGAAGCAGACCTGACCATTGCACGGGTGGCGGAAGAAATGTTCTGGGTGATAACAAGCATAGGTTCTTTTAATCGCGACTGGTGGCATCTGAAAAAGCACCTGCACGCCGATACACAAATAAGTGACATTTCGATGAGTTTTGCCTGTCTGTCTGTCCAGGGGCCAAATGCGAGACTGGTACTGCAGGAAATTTCTGACACAGATCTCTCGCCGTCGGAATTTGTGTTTGGCACAGGTCGCAAAGTGCAGGTTGCAGGTGCGAGCGTCTGGATGCAGCGCATGTCCTATGTGGGTGAACTGGGCTGGGAGTTATTCATCCCGGCGGACGATGCAGTGGGTGTACTACTTGCCCTGCAGAAGTCAGGGGCAGCCTATAACTTATGTAATGTGGGTTTGCACGCTTTGAACAGCCTGCGACTGGAGAAAGGTTTTCGTCACTGGGGGCACGATATTGCTGCTGAAGACAGTCTTCTGCAGGCAGGATTATCTTTTACTGCCCGGCCCGATGCGGGTGATTTTTTAGGCCGAGATGCATATTTGGCAGCCAGGGCGGCTGGTATTCCCGACCGTCGTCTGGTGCAGTTCAAACTCGATGATCCGGGCCCGCTGCTGTACCACAACGAACCCATTGTTATGAATGATGAAGTGGTAGGTTATTTATCGTCTGGTATGTATGGTCACAGCCTGGGCGCTGCCTGTGGTATGGGGTATGTCAATGTGCCGGGTCTAACGGCAGGGCAAATCAGCAAAGCCGCATTTGAAATCGAAATCGCCTGTGAACGGTTCAGCGCGAGGGCGTCTTTGCGGGCACTCTACGACCCCAGCGGAAGCAGGATGCGCGCCTAGCTGTTTAGATAATTCCATCTCGACATTCGAACGGCTGGGTTGGGTTATTCATACCCGTTGGGATTCTTCTGCTGCCAGTGCCAGGCATCGTGACAGATATCCTCGATTGATTTTTCAGCGTTCCAGCTGAGCTCGCTGGCGGCGAGGGCCGGGTCCGTAAAAGACTCGGGGATGTCACCAGCCCGACGTGGCCCGATGGAATAAGGAAGCCTCAGATGATTGACTTTCTCGAAGGCGCGGATGATGTCCATAACGGAGTATCCTCTGCCCGTCCCTAGGTTGTAGGTTACCAGTCCCGGGTTGGTCATCAGTTTGCTGGTGGCAGCCAGATGTCCCCGGGCAAGGTCCACCACATGAATATAGTCTCTGATGCAGGTTCCATCTTCAGTTGGATAATCATTACCGTTGACTACCAGCTCTTTGTGTTTGCCTATGGCAACCTGGGTGATAAACGGGATTAGATTGTTGGGTATGCCTTTTGGATCCTCACCGATTTCACCACTCTCGTGAGCCCCGCCAGGATTAAAATAACGCAGCCTTGCCACATGGAAGTCGAGTTCTGATGCACAGATATCCTCCAGGATCTTTTCAATCATAAGTTTAGTTCGACCGTACGGATTAACAGCGTCACTAACTTCCGCGGTCTCGTTGATAGGGACATGGTTCGGCTCGCCATAAACGGTTGCCGATGAACTGAATACCAACCGCATAACTTTATGCCTTAACATCACTCTACACAGGCTGATTGTTCCCTCGATATTGGTATGATAGTAATCAAGCGGATTCTGTACGGATTCTGCGACAGCTTTTAAGCCTGCAAAATGCACCACTACATCGATCTTCTCCTCGGTAAAAATCTTCTCTAATGAAACTGTGTCGAGTATGTCCTGCTCAAAGAAAGTAATTGATCCGTTGGTCAATCGTTCGACTCTATGAATGGCTTTGACGGAACTGTTGGACAGGTTGTCAACGACGATGACATCGTGACCTGCCTGTACAAATTCGACCGCCGTATGTGTGCCAATGTATCCGGCACCACCGGTCAGTAATATTCTCATCGAAGTGTCAGTTGCAGATGTGATTCCAGCTCTATCAAAGCCTGATCAGCCGTCAGTACCTTGATGGTTGTCATGCCAAGNGCTCTGGCGGGCTTCAGATTGATACCCAGATCATCCAGGAAAACGGCATCGTTTGGCTGGATTCCCATTTCTTCGCAGGCGATCTCATATATTTTGGGATCTGGCTTTCGTATTCCGGTTTTGCTCGATTCGATGATCGTATCAAACAAGGCCATCACATTGGCAACCTCAGTGGCTCTTTCTGTCGTATTCGCCATACCTGGTCCTTCGCCTGCGCTTTTGACGTTGTTTGTAATACAGCCAACTTTCAGAGTCTGTTTGATGATTTCGAGCGCCTTGACCATCTCTGGACGGATTTGACCGGAAAGAAGAGTGAGTACCTCCTGGCCCCGNACTTCGTNTCCNNGNGCTGCTGCTTCCTGGGCGAATTTGTCATCAAACTCCTCGATCGAGATTTCNCTGCTCTCCAACTGGGCCCAGGCATTGGTTTCAGGGTTAGTTGCATTAATCGATCGAATAAAGTCTTTAGGCAGATTGCGCTCAATTTCAAAACGATTGAATGATTCAAACGGACTGGTAGTGAGCACACCTCCAAAATCCCATAATACTGCTTTATACATAAGTTGATTTTACCGGATTCTGTTCAGGGCATCTGTATATCAAAGCGCAGCCCCAAAATACATATATGAATTTCGTAAATGTGCCCCGGATGTTGTGGCTTGTCTCTGAATCTCGCGTTTTAGTGGCCGAATTCTGGCCCACAGGCCAACTAGTCGCTGACATTGAGCTCGAACGTTTCGTCTTCCGGGCGAGCAAGGCCACGCTGACTCTGGTCTATCGCCTCCACCATCAACTTGACGTTTATGGATCCGGGAAATTCTTCCTGTACCTGTTTGACAGCCTGTTCAAGGCGCAGCTGTCGCATAAACAGTATTCTGAAGGCCTTTCTGACCTCGGCGATGTGTGCTGAGGAATAACCAGCTCGTTCCATACCAACCTTGTTGATAACTCTCATTTTGGCCGGAAATCCTTCTGCGATAGTGAATGGCAGTACATCCTGGATTACCCGCGACATTCCACCCACCATGGACGCTCTGCCAACATGGCAGAATTGGTGAATGGCAGCCAGACCGCCGATGTTGGCATAGTTTCCAAGAACTGCATGTCCAGCGACAGTGGCTGCATGAGACATGATGACATGATCACCAACCGTACAATTGTGAGCAACATGAGCTTGAGCCAGTAGCGCACAGTCGTTACCAACAGTCGTTTTCGACCCTTCAGCAGTGCCACTGTGTATGCTGACGAACTCTCGTATCACGTTTCGGTCACCAATTTCAGTGTATGTAATGGTTCCGGGAATGTATTTTTGGTCCTGAGATTGAATCCCGATCGTGACAAAGGGAAATATGTCACTGTCCTCACCTATAATTGTATGAGGACCAACGACAACGTGAGATCTCAGTATGCTGTTGGCGCCGATTCTGACATTGGGGCCAATCGTACAGAAGGGACCGATAACGCAGTTTTCTCCAATCTCAGCATCTTTGTGGACTCGAGCTAGTTTGTCGACTTCTATCATCGGTACCTCTGAAGATTTTATCTAAATTATTTTGGCTATTCAGACAGCAAATTCCGTATTCGAGTTCCATATATTTTACGAATTTTGGAGGAATCAATTATCCTTGAGAGTCGTCAGTATCCGTCATTTACTCAAGAAAATGAATGATTGTAACCCAAAGGGACTTAACAGATCGTAAAATCACTACCGATAACAGTAAGTCTGAGATCGGCTAACGGAAATAATAAGGGGCGAGAATGGAATTGAAGTACGTGATCCTGACGTAACATGTTGCCTTCAGAAAGCAAAGCTAAAAAGTGGCATTTCTCCACTATTCATAGGTCCTGATTTGTTTTCTTTTTAATAGCCGATGATATAATTTCCACATCTAATGACAGGCAAAGCTCGGGGAACCCTGAACGGTAATTCCTTATACTATTATAATGCAAGATCAAAACACACCATTACCTCCTCTGGATCGGTCGCTCGTTGACAAGCACTCTTTTAATCGGGAAGAACTGGTCGACTGTGGCTATGGGAAATTGTTCGGTCCCGGGCGGGCGCACTTGCCTGTCGAGGAAATGCTGATGCTGGACCGAATCACAGAAATTAACGANACAGGTGGGTTAAATAAGAAAGGAAAGATTTTGGCGGAATTGGATATAAATCCAGATCTCTGGTTCTTTAAGTGCCATTTCATTGATGATCCCGTGATGCCTGGATGTCTGGGTCTTGATGCTTTGTGGCAACTCGTGGGATTCTTCCTTGCATGGAAAGGTAATTGGGGTGTGGGCAGAGCGCTGGGATGCGGCAAGGTTGCTTTCCGAGGTCAGATATTACCAAGCCATAGTAAGGTTGTTTACGACATAGACCTTAAGAGAGTACGTGAGGGTCGAAATGTGATTGGTATTGCTGATGCAATAGTGTTTGCCGATGGTAAACAAATATACGTGACCAAGGATATAAAAGTTGGCCTTTTTACTTCGCTGGATGNTTTCTAGGTAAGACTATGAAACGTGTNGTNATTACAGGTATGGGATTGGTNTCACCNCTTGGGAACAACAAGACTGAGACGCTGGAATCCCTTCGAGAAACACGATCNGGTATCAAGTTTCAGGAAGAATATGAAGAGATGGGACTGCGCTCTCATGTCGCAGGAAGTATCGATATCGATGTTGAATCTCTTATCGATAGAAAGTTAAGAAGATTNATGGGTGATGCTTCAGCTTTTGCATANATATCTTTGGTTGAGGCTGTAGCTGATGCAGCATTGCCAGAGGATATGGTCTCAAATCCCCGTACTGGAATTGTTGCCGGCTCTGGCGGTGCCTCTTCATCGAATCTGATTGAAGCTGCAGATGTCCTGCGAGAGCGTGGATTAAAGAGAATTGGGCCTTATCGGGTCACGCGAACTATGAGCTCAACCGTATCCGCATGCCTTTCAACNGCATTCAAAATTAAAGGCGTGAATTATTCTGTTACTTCGGCCTGTTCAACCAGTGCCCACTGCATTGGACATGCGGCTGAATTGATTCAACTGGGCAAGCAGGATATTGTTTTTGCCGGTGGAGGTGAAGAAGAACACTGGTCCATGACGTCGCTGTTTGATGCAATGGGTGCTCTGTCTACGGCTCGAAATGACGACCCAGNCAGGGCATCCAGAGCCTACGACAAGGACCGGGATGGTTTCGTGATTGCTGGGGGTGGTGGGTTCCTGGTGGTAGAAGAAATGGAGCACGCTAAAGCCAGAGGGGCGAAGATATATGCAGAATTAGTGGGATATGCTGCAACGTCAGATGGCTTTGATATGGTGGCTCCTTCAGGAGAAGGCGGGCAACGCGCCATGGAGATTGCGACATCAACCGTCAGTGGTGACATCGACTATATCAATGCGCACGGTACCAGCACACCTGCTGGTGATATTCCGGAGATCAATGCCATCAGAGCCGTGTTTGGGGACAGGATGCCAAGAATCAGTTCGACAAAGTCTCTTTCGGGACACTCTCTTGGTGCCGCTGGTGTTCACGAGGCGATCTATTCACTGCTGATGCTTGAAAATGACTTTCTCTGCGAATCAGCCCATATCGATGAACTGGATCCAGAAGTTGGTGATGCCCCCATTGTCAGATCCCGCATCGACAATGCAGGAATCAGATCTGTCATGTCTAACAGCTTTGGCTTTGGTGGTACTAACGCGGTTCTGGTTTTCCAAAAACCCGTCGATTGAGGTCAGTCTTTTTGTTTGTTCGGTTGAACGGGTCCTCTCTGTTCCGGTTTTAACATAGGCATTGGGCTTCCAATGTGCTTCCCCATTAACGCATCTGTACCCAGGCNCTTAACCAGGGTTATTTCCTTATCCATGCNGATNCCATCGCTGATGATCTCGATACCGAGNTCGCGGGTCATGCGTCGTATATCCTTAAGGTGTTTTTCTGTGTTTGACATGCTCATATGAAANTCCTCNGCTTTAGCTTAAATTAGCAGAAGTGTCTCTTAGCAAGCAGGGCTAGGTGGTACCATATTGGGCTGACGTCATACACTCAGGTTAGTATTGCACTCTGTACGGAGGGAATAGCATGATAAGAAAACTAAACGCCGGGATTCTCGCTGCGGTATTTTGTTTTTTTCTGCAAGGCTGCATGACGATTGGTGCCGGAGATTCCGGGCGGATATTGGGTCAGTGGCAATCCAATGTAGGTGGACTGCCTATTGTGGTGAAATACGATGAGACCTCTGTCAGGATCGGTAGTAATGAAGCGGTTGCCTACAAACTCGAAGGCGATCAACTCACTTTCGCGAACGGCGGTGGTCAGGTTCGTGTTGTGTCTTTTCCCAGCAAGAATCTAATGGTCCAGTTAGACCCTTTGACCGGAACCCGCCACGAGTACACGAGGGCACCTAAGTAACCCGCCATTCTAAGAAGGAATCAGAACCGCTAAAGGCTTTTCACACGCCGGAACCGCTAAAGGCTTTTCACACGCCAAAACTGCTAAAGGCTTTTCACACGCCGGAACCGCTAAAGGCTTTTCACACGCCAAAACTGCTAAAGGCTTTTCACACGCCGGAACCGCGAAAGGCTTAACTATCCAGGTATATCACTGAAGATTGGGTATTTGTCCCATCAACCTCAATGTGACGAAAAGGAATGCGCGTCTTATGTAGCTTGAATTCGGTCGAATAAAGATCGATCTCAAATGCGGGCGAAGGCGTGACGTTGAGTTGATAGTCATTGTTGATACTGTGTTCTGTATGGTAGTGACCGCAAAATACATGAGAAATATTGCTGCCTGAAATGACCTTATCTGCTTCCGATGCATTCGCCAGTGGATAGTTGGTATCCATGAAGCCTTTTGTTAATCGAGTCGTGGGGTAGTGGGTGAACAGAATCGAGTTCTCTCGAATTGATGCGTCCTGCAAATACGCGAGCTGATCTTCAGGAAAACGGTTAGATCCCGTATTCGAGAATACAATATCGATTTCGCTCAAAGGGATAGTGAACAGAAAATCACTGTTAACACACATGTCATCACCGAACGCGGTATACAGGTTATCCGCGTCGTCATGGTTGCCCGGGATGACATAGGTTTCTTGTGCTGATGGAATTTGCTTTTTCATCCATTGATAGATCTCCAGGCTGCCGTCAATCCCAGGGAGATCCCCACTTATCACAAGGATATCAGCTGGTTCTTTCCGAAAATGTTCCATCAGAATAAGAAAATGATTTCGCGCGAGATCGTCATTCTCAAGTATGATATGGGTATCTGTGATTTGATAGATAGAAGTCATGATAACCAGTCAGAAATATTTTTTTCTGAGCATAAACGTGTCTGGGCTCCATCACAATGACCAGGTGGTCGTTCTCTAGAATCAGATATTCACAGCTTCTCGTTGAACCTGTATATTAATACAGTTATGATCTTGTGCAGAATATGCCTGCCCCAAGAGAATGGTTGAAGATCTGCCCACAGGTTACTACCTTGAAAATTTCAATTTTCTACTCGATTTCGTCTCGCAGAACTACACCGACGTTCTGTCTGAACCGGAACTCGCTTACAGAAATAAATTCCTGAAACTATCCCTTGATGCACAGCGACTTTATGTACGCTTAACGGGTCGGCGCGGTCCTTTGTTTAGAGTCGATAAGCTTGTTTATGACGAAATCGATTGCATACCGGCAGCAGTTACGGAATTAACTCTCGCCGGTTTGCTGAATTCTCCGGCTGAGGGTGAAATCCAGGACTTCCTTTCGCTGATAGTTAAGCAGGAACTTATTGATCTGTTTGAAGGTACAGACAAAAAACTAAGTCGAACGGAACTTGATAAATTTGTTCAGGATACCTATACCTCGGAGCAGGTAACAGAACGATTGCCTTTTCAGATTGTGGAACCGTTGGGAAAGGACTATCTACAAGTCTATAAGTTGCTCTTTTTTGGAAACCTGCATCAGGATTTTACGACATTTGTGCTGAGGGATCTTGGTATCAGTCCGTACGAAAACTACGTTATGGATTCTTCTGCGAGATACTTTGATGAGAGAAGTGTTGTCGATGGTGTCTTGCAAAGTTATGCGCTGCGTGAAGCAAGCAGGTTGATTCTCGAGGAGGCGGATGAGGAATTGCTGGCAGAGTTCTATATCCGGGAACTGCAACCAATCAAAGTCAACGAAGTTCGTCTGCTCAGGCGTTACAGCAGAATCTTCAATACGGTTGCGCGGCAATTTGAACGATATGGGAGAGATGTTGAAGCCCTGGACTTGTATGAGAAATCCAGCGAATCACCCGCGAGGGAGCGGCGTTCGAGAATCCATGAAAAGTTGGGAGATACCGGGAGGGCGATAGAGATTTGCCGTGAGATGCATGCTTTACCATTGGATGAAGCTGAATCGGAATTTGCGGTAAAGTTTTCTACCCGGTTAAGCAGGCGTCACAAACTAATGACTGATTGGATGCCACAACTGCTCAAGGAAGACTTTGAATTGAGACAGATCTCTGTCGACAAGGATCCTGAAAACAGCGTGGAGATGTCTGCCTGTCGGTGGTTCGTGGAGCAGGGCGAGGACGCACGATATGTCGAAAACGGATTACTGTCGGGTCTGTTTGGCCTCTATTTCTGGGGTATCATTTTTGCACCCGTGAAGGGTGCGTTTTTCAACCCATTCCAACGAGGACCCGCTGATCTGTTCTCACCGGAATTCAAAATAACCAGACAAAGTCTGATAGAAGCCCATCTGAAGGAGATGACCCTTGGGTCAACGCTTGTTGATACGGTAAACAGAAATTTTAATGACAAGCTCAACATGGCAAATCACTTCGTCAATTGGCGCAGGCTCGATCAGGAACTGCTTGATCTGTCACTGGAAAGAATTCCTGTGGCGCACTTGAAAGCGATCTTTGAACGAATTCTGAGGGATACGCGAAATAATCGAAGCGGGTTCCCAGATTTAATCGTCTTCCCAAATGAAGGAGGATACTGCTTATCAGAGATAAAGGGACCAGGTGACAAGTTGCAGGACAATCAAAGACGCTGGTTCAGGCTATTTGCTGAGAACGACATCCCGGCTAATATCGTTAATGTGATATGGCAGTAAGCGTTCCGGTTTTCCATGTAAGTGTTCGCGAGCTAGTTGAGCAAGTTAAACGCAGTGGAGATATCAATTTTCGATTTTCCAGTCGAAGCAATGCACTCGATGGAATAAGAGGACATCAGCGCCTTCAGAAGACTCGAACTGGCAACTATGAAGCCGAAAAGCAGGTGGAGGAACGATTTGAGCTGTCTGACCTGCATCTTGAGTTGTCAGGTCGGGTGGATGGATATTATCCCGACGATGCGAATTTTATTGTTGAAGAAATCAAGACCATCAGGGTGGCGGTCGCTCAGATTCCGGAGAGTGTGAAGCGCCTTCACTGGGGGCAGGCCAAGGTATATGGCCTGCTGTTGGCTAGATTGCATGGTGTCAATAGCCTCACCATTCGACTATGTTATCTCGATCTTGATCAGGACCGGGAATACCAGTTGGATCAACAATGTGAGGTTGCTGACCTGCAAACTTTTGTCGATGACCTTGTAAACCGATATGTGATCCATCTACGTCGGATGATGGTCTGGGCCAACCTCAGGAATCAAGCCATCAGCAGACTGGAATTTCCCTATTCAGAATACAGAGGTGGCCAGAGAGAAATGGCAGTCAGTGTATACAAGGCCCTGAAACATGAAAGGCAGTTGATCATGCAGGCACCAACTGGTATTGGCAAAACAGTCGCCAGTGTTTTTCCAGCGATCAAAGCAATCAGGGAACTTGAGTACGAAAAGTTATTTTTTCTGTCTGCCAAGACATCAGGTCAGCATATGGCACAGCAAGCCATTGATGACATGAAGGAGACGGGTCTGCGTGTTCGTGATATTACCCTGACCGCAAAAGAGAAAATTTGCTTCACACCTGATTTACCGTGTGATCCTGAGTATTGCGAATATGCACGTGGATATTATGACAAGCTTCCATCAGTCATTGAAGAGTCGATGAAATCAGATAACTCTCTGCGCAGGGACGAAATCGAGAGGATTGCCCGGTTACACATACTGTGTCCCTTTGAGTTATCGTTAGATCTATCTCTGATATCAGATGTGATTATCTGCGATTATAATTATGTATTTGATCCCGCCGTCTATCTTCGTCGCCACTTTGAAGCAAAAAAATCCAGATATGTACTTTTAATGGATGAATCACACAATCTGGTTGACCGGGGTCGTGACATGTTCTCAGCTGAACTGTGTAAAGATGATGTTTTGTCCTTAAGGAGATCCGGAAAGGAAACGCTGCCTGGTATAGCAAAACGCCTGGCTCGAGTGAATGCAGAATTCCTTGCGCTTCAAAAGCCTGTCAAAGATATCTTGAAAGACCAAGGTGGGGTTCAACTTTCTGAACCTCCAGCAAAACTTTTCGCGGCGCTTCGGCGGTTTCTTGAGTCAGCTGAAGATTGGTTGCAGCTCAATCAATCGACCTTTTTCCAGGCCGATCTTTTGAATCTGTATTTTGATGCCCTTCGACTGCTTAGAATCGCTGAGTCTGCGGACGAAAATTATGCTTATCTTCTGATTCGCAAACGTCGGAATACCTATATTAAGTTGTATTGTCTTAATCCCGCTCCTGGATTATCAGATGGATTTGCCCGAGTGAGTGCCAGTGTTTGCTTCTCTGCAACCATGATGCCACAAACCTACTTCAGTACTTTGATGGGGATCCAGGAGGATGCTGACTGGTACCGAATCGAATCTCCATTTCCGAAAGAGAATCTGGGTGTATTCCAAACCACCTATATTTCAACAACTTACAACGCCCGGTCAGCCAGCTTATATGAGCTTGTGGATACTTTGGCCAGTGTCATTCAAATCAAGCCTGGCAACTACATTGTTTTCTTTCCGTCCCACGCCTATCTGGCTAAAGCTGCTGAGAAATTCAGTGAGCGGTACCCGGAATTCGAGATCATTATCCAGATGCCAGTGATGCGGGAAGAGGAACGAGAATCTTTTTTGGATGCATTCAGACCTAACGGCCAATCCTTGCTGGGCTTTGCAGTTATGGGAGGTATTTTTGGAGAAGGGATCGATCTGAAAGGAACGAGATTGATTGGCGCGATGATAGTTGGCGTTGGATTGCCACAGTTAGGTTTAGAACGGGACCTCATTCGGGATTACTTCAATCATGAAGAAGAGCATGCCCAAGGATTTGAGTTTGCGTATCAATTTCCGGGAATCAATCGTGTATTGCAGACAGCGGGTCGCGTAATCAGGAGCGAAACCGACCGCGGCATTGTCTGTCTGATAGATCATCGTTTTAATGAAACCAGATATCAGCAGTTGTTGCCGTCTTCCTGGCAATTACACAAGGTTAGAAGCCGTCAGCAGCTCGAACAGCAGCTGCGATCTTTCTGGCAGAAGTACTGAACTACCAGCGTCTGCCTCGATGGTGTCTTCCATAACGTCCCCGGTTGTAGTGCCGACCGGAGTGTCTGCGATAATGGTGCGAATCGCGGTAGGAATTGTGCAGCAGAATCGGCAACCCGATAGCTAATCCAACCGCTAAACCTGAGCTTACTGGGTCGTAGTGGTTGTGGTGATGCCTGCTGCTGTAAGTGCGATGATCAGAGCTGATTGTGACATGACTGCGATGTGATGGTTGAATATCGCTGTCGTAGCAATGCAGATGGTCGTGCTCTTCGTTGTAAAAACAATGCTCTTCATCGCGAGTGCTGCGATAAGAACCGTTACTGGTTTCTACATACACTTTCTGAGGTTCATGACGCATTTCCGGCTCGTTATCGTCTGGATCATATTCATCGACTTCGTGTTCGATGGCTTCATGATCAATTGCCTCACTGTCGGCGAGGTCTGAACCGGATTCTTCAGCAAAAGCCGGTTGCAGACCTAAAGTCAGTAGTGCCGCTAACAGATATCTCATAAAATTTCCCACCCAACTGTAACCATGAAAGCTACTTTAAACGGGTTCAACTGAATATAAGCTGAATAAATCCGACACTTGCCAGAGTCTCGATTACATCTTGGTGCAGGAGTGCAGGAGCTTTCTGTCGATTGCTCCAGCAGAGCAGTTAGTCCGTTACCCTGCAGTCCAGGCATCTCGAATAGATCCCAGGCGAACGGGTCATCCTAAGAAGTTCTTTTACTTCTGTAGAAGCCGCTGTCAATGTCGTAAGCCCAAACATTTCACGCCCACCAGTCACTCGATGAATCAGCTGAAGGCTTGAATTGAGGATCTCGTTCAACAACTTTTCTTTCGATGAGAGTGTTTTTTCGAGATACAGGACTTCATAAGCACCTACATCTGCCAGCAGTGCAGCAGAGTCAATTGCATCATCGAGACTGCCGATGGCGTCCACCAGACCGTGTTTAATTGCGTCTGTGGCGGACCAGACACGACCTTGAGCAAGGGTGTCAACCTGCCGCGGTGACATGTTTCTGCCTGAGGCAACAAGGTTAATAAATTTCTTGTAGGTGAACTCGACTGATTTACTGATGGCTTGATCAAAAACAGGATTCAGCGCTCCCAGCAGATTGTTCGAATCGCTCAATGCCGTGGTACCGACACCGTCAGAGTGAATACCGAGTTCCGCCGCAGCCTGATCCAGTGCTGGCAGCGTTGCAAAGACCCCGATGGAGCCGGTAATAGTGGTCGAAGCAGCAAAGATTTTATTCGCATTTGCTGATATCCAGTATCCGCCTGATGCGGCATAGCTACCCATGGACACCACGATGGGTTTGCCTTGTTCCTGTGTCAGGATCAGTTCGTTGCGGATCTGTTCAGCTGCAGAGGCACTGCCTCCGGGGCTGTCAATTCGCATCACCAGTGCTTTGACAGTTGTGTCTTCCCTGGCCTGGCGAATCAGTTTTGAAATAGATTCGCTACCGATATATCCGGCCGGCCATTCGCCGTCATAAATCGTGCCGGTGGCCGTTATCACCGCGATTTTGTTACTACCTGGGCTGATTTTGGGGATCTGCGCACGGGTCGCTGCAAGGTAGTCTTGCAACCCGATGTGGCTGTAGGAATTACCATTCTTACCGACGATATCCTGCAGTACAGTAATCCACTCGCTTCTGGTCATTAGATCATCGACAAGATCCTGCTGAACGGCAAGCAGATTTGGATCGTTTTCAGCAGCTGATAGCAGCTCATCATAGCGGTTGGTGTATCGGTTAAAACTATCTTCGCTGATTTCTCGCTGAGTAACTATCGTCTGAACATAATTGCTCCATAACTGATCGAGCCAGGTTTTCGTGGCCAGTTTTGATTCAGGGGACATATCATCCCTTTCGTACGGTTCTACTGCACTCTTGTAGCGGCCAGCCTTATAGATGTGAAACCGGATTTTTAATTTTTCAAGAGCGGACTTGTAATACATGGGATAAACCCCAAGCCCGGTTAGAAAAACCCCGCCTAGCAGTTGATGACTATGCTTATCCAGAAACAGTTCATTCGCATGAGCTGCAATATAGTATTGGCTTTGAGAATAGCTCTTTCCAAAGGCGTATATGGATTTGCCGGATTGTTTGAACTTTTCGAGCGCGTTACCAATTTCCTCGAGTCTGCTGAACGATGTGCCTCGTAATTTTCTCAGATCGAGAACGAGGATCTTGATTCTTGAGTCAGTAGCAGCAGAATCAATAGCGTCGAGAATATCTTTCAATCGTGTCTCCGCGTCATCGTTTTCATATCCTGAAAGGAATTGAGCCATTGGATTGATGGCCTGTTTCTGCTCAACAATATTACCGCTGGGGTCAATTACAAGGGCTGCATAATCGGGGACAGAAACGGAATCAGAGGAAAAAAGTGCGACCATGACAAAGATAACAATGGCCAGGAATATTAGATTCACCATTGCATTTTTTGCAGCAGTGATAAAGTTCCATAGACCCCTTAGAAGCCGACCCAGCATGTAGACCATCCATATCTTGACTGCTGGCAATGCTAACACAGTTTAGGCTGCTGCCGTGGCTTGCTGAGAATCGGTTAGGCTGCCTTTCTATCATAAGCAGAAACTAGTCAAGTAGCCGATAGGATCTGACGTGTTCGGTTGCCTGGTCCACTCCCCTGGTGAGTTTTGCGACCAGTCCGGCAGCCTGTGCAGCGTCGATGTTGATCTGATTGTCATCCATAAACAGGATGTTTTCAGCGACAACGCCGAGAGCATCGATGGCGTGTTCGAAACTACTCGCGTCAGGTTTGAGATGACCCGTCTGATGGGAAGCGAATGCGGCATGAAAATGATCAAGCAACTCGGTTTCCTGTTCAAATCTGTCCCAATGCAGATGATTTGTGTTTGAGAGGCAGGCAACCTGATGATTCCTGCCGAGTTCCTGAAGCAATTCTATCCCGCCTGAGAACACACCTCTGGGCCAGGCTGTGAATTGGGTAAGGAATTCATCTGTCGTCGTATTCAGCGTTAACTCGTCAATGATCTCTCTGGCAAATTCTTCAGCACTGCCGTTCCCGGATTCAAATCTGCGTACCGCGGGAGAATGCAACCATCGCTGCCAGACTTCAGCCTCGGTAAGCCTGGACCAGCTAAGCATCGTGGGAACACCCGTCAGTTCGACCAGAACGCCCCCCAAATCAAACAGGATGACCTCAATCTTCATCTAATTCACCAATAAGACCGGGCAGGTCAGACATATCCTTAAAAGTCACGGCACCTTTGGCAGAGAAATTATCTGCATTGGTACCTTGACAATAACCGAGTACGCGCATGTCTGCACGGATCGCCGCTTCGATGCCAAAGGGCGAGTCCTCGACCACCACGCAGTGGGCAGGACGACATGTCATCTGTTCGGCAGCATAAAGAAACAGGTCGGGAAACGGCTTGCCTCTTGCCACTTCGGTACCGCTGAAAAGACAGTCGTCAAAGTAGGACAGAAGACCCGTCAATCCAAGGGTTTTTCGCATTTTCTGCTGGCTGCCGCTCGACGCGACACACTTGCGATAGGGAAGGATGTTAAGTACTTCACAAATACCGGGTACGGGCTTCAGATCTGTTTCGAAGGCGGCGAATGTTTTCTGCTGCATTCCCCGCCAGAATTCAGGATCAGTTCGTTTCCCAAGATGGTTCTCAATATCGTCAATGCAGTGTTTAAGGCTTTTGCCCATAAAATGGTCCATCGTTTGTTGCAGCGTCAGTTCCCAACCGAGATCTGACAGGCCTTGTTGTAGTATACGATTAACGATTAACTCACTGTCCACAAGTACACCGTCACAATCGAAGATGATGAGATCAACTGGCGAATGCTTATCCAAGAAGGATTTCCTTGTGCCCCTAAAAAGATAAAATGGTACCTTGTAGATTATGAGGTAACCACATAATAATGAAGTATGACCAGCATTTACGATCAGGAACTGGATAAGAATCCAGCCAACTACGAGCCACTCTCTCCTCTGAGCTTTATCCAACGGGCGGCATTGTTGTACCCGGATCATGAAGCCGTCGTCCATGGTGAATTGTCCAGATCATGGCGTGAAACTTATCGGCGC
Organism: Gammaproteobacteria bacterium; assembly: GCA_002725285.1. Lineage (GTDB taxonomy): Bacteria > Pseudomonadota > Gammaproteobacteria > Pseudomonadales > Azotimanducaceae > JAHRVQ01. Next base: position 37,789 of record PBRC01000016.1, read on the forward strand.
TGTGTCCGACTGGCCAGTTCACTCGGTAAAAGGGGACTGGGGAAGGGTGACACGGTCGCGGTTATGCTGCCTAACATTCCAGAGATGTTCGAGGTTCATTTTGCCGTGCCAATGATTGGGGCAGTTTTGAATGCAATCAATACTCGACTTGATGCCAAAACTGTCGCATTTATTTTGCAGCATGCGGAAGCAAAAATACTCATTGCAGATCGTGAGTTTTCTGCTGTACTCACGGATGCTCTGAGAATAATCGCGGCATCCGAACCGAATCATCAGATTACTGTGATAGATGTTGATGATCCCTATTACAAGGATGGTGAGTTTATAGGTGAAGCGACTTACGATGAGATGCTCATAGAGGGCGATGAGGACTATCACTGGCAACTGCCCGAAGATGAATGGGATGCGATCTCTCTTAATTACACTTCAGGGACGACCGGGGATCCAAAGGGAGTGGTTTATCATCATCGAGGCGCATATCTGAATGCGGCTAACAATGCATTATCCTGGGAGATGGGCCTTCATCCGAGATATCTTTGGACGCTGCCTATGTTCCACTGTAATGGCTGGTGTTTCCCCTGGACTATTGCAACATCTATAGGAGTTACTGTCTGCTTGAGACATGTCCGTGAAGATGCCGTCTTTACAGCCATCAAAGAGCATGATGTAACCCATTTCTGCGGGGCACCCGTTGTCCTGAACAGTCTGATCAATGCTGAGGATGAACTGAAACAGGGTATCTCGCAGACGGTCAAAGTCATGACGGCTGGTGCTGCACCTCCTGCGGCGGTGATTCAGGGGATGGAAACGATGGGATTTGATGTTACCCAGGTCTATGGTCTTACTGAGACCTATGGTCCGATGATTGTGTCTGCATGGCGTTCAGAATGGGATGCCCTTGATGAAGGCCAGAAAGCGACACTAAAAGCTCGTCAGGGAATTTCTTCTGTGCTTGCAGGTGCCATGATGGTAGCGGATCCTGACACATTGGAACCTGTGCCCTGGGACGGTGAGACTCAGGGTGAAGTCTTTATGAAAGGCAATATCGTAATGAAAGGCTATCTGAAAAACCCAAAAACCACGAGTGAATCCTTCTCTGGTGGCTGGTTTCACAGTGGTGACATTGCGGTGTGTCATCCCGATGGGTATATACAGATAAAAGATCGATCAAAGGATGTCATTATCAGTGGTGGAGAGAATATCTCGAGTATCGAAATAGAAGATGTTCTGTTTAAACATCCGGGCATTCTCGAGGCAGCAGTGGTTGCGAAATCTGATCCCAAGTGGGGTGAGCATCCTTGTGCCTTCGTGACAGTGAAACCTGGTGAAGATCTCAGTGAGGGGGCTGTTATCGAGTACTGCCGGCAGGAACTGGCAAGATTCAAGGTACCTAAAACCGTCATTTTTGGACCACTGGTGAAGACTTCAACGGGCAAGGTGCAGAAGTATCTACTACGCGAACAGGCGGAGGCATTTACGGGTTAGGCGGTGTAAGGAGTGCAGATTGGAATCTGAAGTGGATATTGGTCTTGCGGGGCAAACTGATTGCGTTGAGATTGCCGGGATGTCGCGCGCTCTTATTGAGAATGGTCTGCGCTGGCGCTGGAAACCGTCTCGAATCCTGTCGCTGATTCGCCATCCGGATTGTGTTGTGATCACCGCGACCGTCAGTGATGAAATTATTGGTTTTGCCGCGATGGAATTTCATGAATTGCATGCTCATTTAAACCTGCTTGCGGTGAAGTCAAAGAGAAGGCGAAATGGCGTTGGCCAAAAACTGCTGGATTGGCTTGAAGAATCCGTGATGATTGCGGGTCTGAATTACATCAGTCTTGAAGTCAGGACCAGCAATGTCGCCGCGATCACTTTCTATGAGAAGGCGGGCTATCATATAGATCATCTCGCCAGCGGATACTACAACGGTATCGAGGACGCCTACCGGATGAAGCATGATCTTATCAGTGATGATGTGGCCAAACGGAGACCTTAGACTGTGAGTTTATGGCAATGGCGAGATTTACTGGATGCGTGCGGGATACAGAATCCGGCGGAAGGCCCGAATATTGAGGGGATAAGTCTCGACAGCAGAACGGTCGTTGCTGGGGATTTGTTTATTGCCTTATCCGGAGATCCTGGCCCCCGATTTCATTCATCCAGTGCATCAGACCGGGACGGGCACGACTTTGTTGAGAACGCGGAAGAAAATGGGGCAGTAGCTGTCATGGTGTCGAGGAACATCGCAACGAATTGTTCTGTGATTGAAGTTCCCAATACGCTCAATGGGCTTTGGCAGTTGGGTGAATTTGCTCGCAAGAGGATGCGGGGGCGAGTTGTGGCGATTACCGGTAGTGCTGGCAAGACCACTGCACGCCAGTGGCTTGAGCAGATACTTGGCAATCTTGGTTCGACCCATGCTTCTACGGCCAGTCTGAATAATCACTGGGGCGTCCCCCTGTCCCTCGCAAGGATGCCGGCATCGAGTCAGTATGGTGTATTTGAAGTAGGAACCAATCGTCCCGGTGAAATAGAACCATTGGCGGAACTTGTCAGTCCCCAGGTCTCAGTACTTCTAAATGTCCTGCCCGCTCATATCGGGAACTTTGACAATCTGGATGCCATTCGACAGGAAAAGCTGACTATCGCATCACCTTTGGAGAAGGGAGGCACCCTGATTGTCCCGGCGGATCTCGATCTGAGTGGATTAAAGCACGGCAATATTGTGACGTTTGGATTGACGGAGGATGCTGATGTATTTGGAAAGGCCTTATTTCTGCCCCAGTATACAGAAGTCGATGCCAGCGTTTTGGGCACCAGGGTTAGTTACCGACTGGTTGCAGGTGGTGAACATCGGGTGCTGACATCGCTGGCCGTGTTGGCTGCCGCATATTGCCTCGTTGATGAGGTAGATTTGAATAAGGTTTGTGATGGGTTTTCTAAGCTAACGACTCCAAAGGGGCGCGGTAACGCCAATACAGTTGCAGGGGTGACAGTCATTGATGACAGTTACAACGCAAATCCCATCACTATGGCTTATGCAATCAGCGCTATCGCAAAAGGTAACCCATCGGGAAAAAAGGTTGCTCTGCTTGGAGAAATGCTGGAACTCGGTGACGAGTCCCAACTGGCCCACGCTGAAACATCACGGCTGGCCGAGGAAACACTGGATGGATTCATCACGGTGGGTGAGGGGTTTATATCCTGTCCGGGGAACTGGGGACATGTTGGGTTTGCGGCACAGGTTGATCTGGACGAACTGGTGAGGTCACTGAAGCCTGGTGACACTCTGCTGGTCAAGGGATCAAATAAGATCTTCTGGACTGAGAAATTCGTTGATCGACTCCTGCTGAGTCTGGAGGCAGTAAAACAAGCCTGATTCCTGAAGGAGATCAGATTCAGTCAAAAAAAAGTCCAAACCTGAGTCCGGGCCAATTACCAATAGGAGTGACACTTGCGCGTTGCAGCACAACGGCACCTGAAACCCTAAAACAGGAATCTTTAGCCATGGGGGCAATGTTTCCTGTCTCTAACAAAGAAAAATAGTCCGAAATTCCTGTTTCGCCAGCGATTTGATAGATCGTTTTGAAATTAACCAGGGTGGTCAAATGCGGACTGTCCTGCTGCAGGCAGTTACCGGTACATTGATTTTGGTTAGTGAATCTGGGGTTTATCTGAATCGGTAGCAATATTGTCGACGACCTGGGAAGTGGGATCGTCGGGTTCGTCCAGCTCATTACTTAACTCCAGGGTGCCTTCTCGCCGGTTATCCCCGGCAGGATCAGGATCTTCACTGGCTGGGGCTTCACTTTCTGCAATGGCCTGACTGATGGCTTCTTCAACATCCTCCGAGCTCGGGTGCGTCTCAGCTTCCATATAGAGGTGATTCTCTTCTTCGTTCAACTCACCAGTGCCGTGCCAGGGCAACAGGTGATGGTCCTCGTGATAGTGAATATCGACGAATGGATATTTGATAATCTTGAAATAGGGTGAGTAGTCAAAGTCGCTGGGAGTACAGAGTTTTGGATTGCGACGGAACATTTGCACCTCGTCGTTAGCCGACTGTTTAACCAGGGGCAGGATCGGGAACTGTACGAAGGCAAATGCCTCCGCAATCATCGTTGAGCAGACAGTTCGGGTTGATCTGCCAGGATTGTGTTTAAACAAACTGGACCGCCAGCGACGTGGCAAAAAAGACCAGGGGAAGAGAAATCTGGCCAGGTCAATAATCTGCCTGACATCATAATCAACACCGAGTCTGCTGATGGCATAACGGATAACCTGTTGAGCATCCTTGATCCCCAGTCTCGCAGGGCGACAAATCCGCAGGTGTTCCTCTGCATAGTTTTCTAGGTTATGAACATTGGTACCTTTTCCCAACAAACTTTCAATAATCAGTCTGTCGGCCGGATCTCCCCGGTAGTGATGACTGATGATCTTTCTGAGATCTGGATCTTCGATATCATGGAGACGACCTATATAAAGCATCGCATGAGTCCACGGACTTTGTGTGGTGACTCGAATGACATCACTGACTCGTGATCTCCCCTCGACCAGTACCACATCACAAATTTTTAGCTCGTGTCTGATGCGTTCAAAGTCACTGAGCGGAGTGACTCGTTTGCTGGCCTCATGATTGAGCCAGGATACAATTGGTTGCGAAATGAAATCTAGTAGGGCCATGATTGAACTAGTCCAAATCTCCTGTCGAGATCTGCCGATTTCGGTTAATGGGATTTGCTGGTGAAAATAACCAGCGATATTCCATCTTCAAAATATAGGCGTATATGAAAATTTAACGATTACCTGCTTGTCTGTGTAATTCATTGAAATGGCTGTCAATTCTACTTTTGTATGATCTTATGCGTGTTGATGGGTATTATAAACCTCTGTTCCATGTAATAATCCATTGATTCCAAAGAGATTATTTAATGATTGTTGATCGCCTTGGGAGGCAGTTTCGAAATCTGCGAGTCAGTTTAACAGCCGCCTGTAATTATGCCTGCACCTATTGTGTACCCGATGGTAAGCGTCTTCTGCGCGTGCAAAATGAGCTGTCGGCGATCGAATTGCTAAAAGCGATCACCCTACTGCAGCAGGCTAGTGGTATAGACCAGGTACGGATTACTGGTGGCGAACCACTGGTCACTCCCAAATTTGATCAGTTTTTACTGGGTGTTATGCAGTTGCCTTTAAAAGACGTGAGCCTCACCACAAACGGTCAGCTGATACTTGACAAAAGAGATGTGATTGTTGATTCAGGCATCAATAGAATTAACATCAGCCTTGATACCCTCAATCCTGCCAGGTTCAAACGGATAATGAGGGGTGGCGACCTTGATACGGTACAAAAAGGTATTGATTCAATGCTTGATGCCGGAATTAGGGTCAAGATCAATATGGTGCCGTTGCGTAGTCAGAATGCCGGCGAGATCATTCCCATGCTGGATTATTGCCTCGATCGAAATATCGAATTGCGATATATCGAATTGATGCGAATGGGCCATCTATTGCAGGGTAACAGCTTCCAGCAGGACTTTGTTTCCATGGAAAGCCTGCTGTATGAGATCAGTACCAAATATGAGTTCGCAAGAACCGATGCACCCTATGACTCCACCGCGGCACGGTTTGAAATACCCAATAAAGGTGTATTCGGCATTATTGCTAATGAGAGTGAACCATTTTGTCGCTCCTGTACTCGGCTTCGACTCTCATCCGATGGCTATCTGTACGGATGCCTCAGCAACAGCAACAAGCAGTACATCGGTGATCTCCTGAATCTGCCCACGCACCGATTGCTACCCAAATTGCAGAAAATACTGGTTAATTCCCTGGCTGANAAGAAGCTCGCTTTTGAGGGCGAAACCACCGTGATGAAATTGATAGGNGGCTAGAGGTCCGCTTTAGACCTGAGTGTCTATACTNAATCAAAATCATCGAGATCNTTCGAAATGTGTGGCAGAAGTATGTGCTGCNTCGNCAATCTGAGAAATCAACNGATTGAGGTAGCGAATCAGTAGCAGAACCNCAGTAACCAGGGTGNATATAAGGATTCCGGAAGCGATGGATTCGNCGCTGAGAACCAGATAAATGCCAATAATCAGNCAGGCAACAGCAATACCCNTCNACAAGGCTGCATGCCAGTTTGCCTGCAACTCGATTGTATCAGCCGNTTTTACGATTTTTTANATCANNNAATGTATCGCTACGTCCTNCCTGTAGTATCTTGTNTGCCTTCAGGTAAGATTTATCGACCGGAGGACCGGAATATTTACCTGCGAACAAGAATGAAAACTCCTACTCTAAATCATAGTGGATTGAGCGACTGATGAAAGAACAGGCACCATATTCATTACTGGCTGGGCTCGATCGGGTTAAAGACAAGAGCAAACCACCGATCCACCTGTGGAATCCAGACAATGTGAAAGACATTGATATGGAAATTAAGATAAGTGGTGAATGGTTTTACCTGGGAACGCCCATTAATCGACAGAGACTCGTCCATCTGTTTGCATCAGTGTTACGCCGGGAAGGAGACGAGTATTTTTTAGTCACGCCGGTTGAGAAGTGCCGCATCCGTGTTGAGGATGTCCCTTTCCTTGCAGTTCTGCTGACGGTGTCAGGAGAAGGCAGGGATCAGCTGCTGACATTTACGAGCAATATGGCCGAAGAGGTTCAGGCTGATGTTGAACATCCGCTCAGGTTCGAATTTGATCCTGATACGGAGGAGCCCTCACCCTACATCCTTGTCAGAGACCGTCTTGAGGCCCGTCTGAATAGAAGTGTTTACTATCAACTCGCAAATCTCATTACTGAATACCGGGTGGAAGATGTTGACTGGCTTGGTGTCTGGAGCAATGGGACGTTTTTTCCGATTATTCGAAACGACCTGTGATTGCTGAAGTTGACAATTGCCTGTNGGTCTCAGATTGATCCGGCTTCATATTGAAGTCAAAATGCCAGNGGATCACATATTGCCGTAGTTCGGCCCGCCGGTTCCTTCAGGCACGACCCAGGTGATGTTCTGNGCTGGATCCTTGATATCGCAGGTTTTACAGTGAATACAGTTCTGGGCGTTGATCTGGAATCGCCTGGAACCATCTTCTTCTTCAATCACCTCATAGACACCAGCAGGGCAATATCGTTGCGCGGGTTCATCGTATAAAGGCAGGTTACTGCTAATCGGTAGATCGGAATCCTTAAGTTTCAGNTGACAGGGCTGATCTTCCTCNTGNGCGGTGTTGGTAATAAAGACAGAAGACAATTTGTCAAAACTGATGATACCGTCTGGCTTTGGATAGTCAGGTTTCGTGGTATCACTGGCGAGTTTCATTGCTGCATAGTCATGATTTGGCTCCCGCACCGAGAAGGGAAATCTTCCCCGGAAAATGACCTGGTCGATAAACACCAGCGACATGCCGATGATCAATCCAAATTTGTGCTGCCAGCTGGTGGTGTTTCGAACGGCATACAGTTCCTTGTACAACCAGGAATTCTTGAAAGCCTGCGGATAACTTTCCAATTCTTCACCGCCGCCTGAACCGGCTTTTAGGGCGTTGAATATTGACTCCGCTGCCAGCATGCCTGACTTCATTCCCGTGTGAGTTCCTTTCTGTTTCATATTGTTGAGGAATCCCGCTTCATCGCCTACCAGCAATCCACCTGGCATAACGAGTTTGGGTAGTGACTGCAGGCCACCCTTGGTAATTGCTCGTGCACCATAGGCGACTCGTTTACCACCTTCCAGGTACTTGCGAATGATCTTGTGATTCTTGAATCGCTGAAACTCGTCGAATGGACTGAGATGAGGGTTCGAATAGCCAAGATCGACTACCAGTCCGACAGTGACCTGGTTGTCTTCAAGATGATACAGATAGGAGCCGCCCAATGTGCAACCNGGCATATGNCCCAAAGGCCAGCCCACGGTGTGNACAACCTTACCNGGTANGTGTTTGTCAGGNTCGATATCCCAGACTTCTTTGAAGCCAAGGGCGAAGTGTTGTGGATCAGTATCAGTGCGTAGATTGAATTTTTCCGTTAACTGTTTGCCGAGATGCCCACGACACCCCTCGGCAAACACAGTGTACTTCGNGTGGAGTTCATAACCGGCCTGAAACATTGGTTTTNGCTCNCCATCAGCNCCGANACCCATATCTCCAGTGGCTATCCCTTTGATAGAGCCATCATCGTTGTAAAGGATCTCACTTGCAGCAAAGCCAGGAAAAATATTTACGCCAAGTTCTTCTGCCTGTTCTCCCAACCATCGGCACAAATTACCCAGACTGGTGGCATAATTGCCGTGATTGTCGAATCCCGACGGTATTAACAGCCCTGGGAAACGTATTCCGGTGCTGTCATTCAACAGGTAATGTAGTTCATCTTCAGTAACAGGATTGTTCAGTGGTGCTCCCATTTCNTTCCAGGTCGGGAAGAGCTCATCAAGTGCCACAGTTTCAACGACGGCACCGGACAAAATATGGGCACCGATTTCAGATCCTTTTTCGACGAGACAGACGGTATATTCTTCGCCGGCTTCGGCGGCTATTTGTGAAAACCTAATCGCAGTTGACAGCCCAGCCGGACCTCCGCCGACAACGACCAGGTCAAATTCCATCGATTCTCGTTCCACTATATCTGCTCCTTTAGCGCGACTTTTTGTACAGGAAATATCTCAACGAGCCATCTGAAATATCCGGTCATTATTGTAAGGAAACTGGTTTGCTAAAGGAAATCACTCAAATCTATGTCAGGCAATAATTTGATGTGCGAGTAACGGTAATAAACACTTATGAATTATGTACTTACCTTTTTTCAGAAGTATGCGGTGCTATTGACCAGTATGCAAGAAACCGGCAGAATACGCGCTCTTTTTGGGCCATGCCTTTTAACGGTTTCCCTTTATTGCTTGTACTGATTTGTCATGCATCGATTTGGGTAAGTAGGCCAACGAATTATTCATCATGAGTAGAGGAATTTCATGAAAGTTCTAGTAACTGCCAAACGTGTCGTCGACTACAACGTGAGCATACGTGTACTGGGTGACAACAGTGGCGTCGATTTAAATAATGTGAAGATGTCGGTCAATCCATTTGATGAGATTGGCATTGAAGAGGCTGTTCGCCTCAAAGAAGCAGGAAAAGCCGAAGAGGTTGTTGTCGTTTCAGTTGGTTCCAGTGCCTGTCAGGAACAGATTAGAACCTGTCTGGCGCTGGGTGCAGATAGAGGAATTCTTGTCGAGACCGACGAAGATATGCAACCACTGGCGATAGCCAAAGCACTCAAAGCGATTGTAGATAAAGAAGAGCCAGGGCTGATCATTGCCGGAAAACAGGCAATTGATAGTGACAATAGCCAGACAGGTCAGATGCTGGCGGCTCTCGCAGGTTTGTCTCAGGCAACATTTGCTTCGGTTCTTGAAATCGGAGATGGCACAGCTGATGTCACCCGAGAGGTTGATGGCGGACTGGAAGTTATTTCAGTCAAGCTGCCTGCGGTTATCACTACCGACTTACGCCTGAATGAACCCAGATATGCATCTTTACCGAATATCATGAAGGCGAAGAAAAAGCCAGTAGATATTTTTACACCAGAAGATCTTGGTGTCGATGTGACGCCTCGAGTTAAGACCCTCAAGGTTACGCCACCAGATGAGCGTCAGGCAGGAATCATCGTTGAGACAGTCGAAGAGCTGGTAGATAAATTGAAGAACGAAGCAAAGGTGATTTCATGAGCATTCTTGTAGTTGCAGAACACGATAACGAATCGATCAAAGCACCAACGTTGGTCACCGTCGATGCCGCACAAGCTATTGGTGGAGATGTTGAAGTATTAGTCGCTGGGTCAGGATGTGCTTCAGCCGCTGAAGCTGCCGCAAAAGTGGAGGGTGTCAGCAAGGTACTGGTCGCTGACGATGAAATATACGGTCATCAGTTGGCAGAAAATCTGGCGGATCTTGTCGTCAGCCTGGGTAGTAACTACTCCCATATTATGAGTCCGACAACAACGTCAGGTAAGAATTTTCTGCCCAGGGTTGCTGCGCTGCTTGATGTCGCTCAGATATCAGATATAAGTGGTGTGGTCAGCGAAGATACATTCGAACGTCCTATTTATGCGGGTAATGCCATTGCCACAGTCCAGTCCTTGGATGCGATTAAAGTGATCTCGGTCAGAGGAACAGCATTTGATGGTGTTGCNGCTGAAGGTGGAAGTGCTACTGTGGAAAATATCGATTCAGCCGGAGATTCAGGTCTTTCGACCTGGGTGAAGGAAGATATTGTAAAACTTGAGCGTCCCGAGCTGACTGCTGCAGACATTATTATTTCTGGCGGACGTGGAATGCAGAGTGGCGATAACTTCAAAATGCTCGAATCTGTTGCGGACAAACTTGGCGCTGCAATCGGTGCCTCCAGAGCAGCAGTAGACGCAGGCTTTGTACCGAATGACATGCAGGTTGGACAAACTGGCAAGATCGTTGCGCCAGATCTCTACATTGCTGTCGGCATCAGCGGTGCTATCCAGCATCTGGCTGGCATGAAAGACAGCAAGGTAATTGTCGCCATCAATAAAGATGAAGATGCACCAATCTTTCAGGTTGCAGACTATGGTCTGGTTGCGGATCTGTTTAAGGCGGTGCCGGAGTTTGATGAGTTGTTAGATTAAGATCTGTTCCTCCCGTAATAAGAAAAGGCGCCTTTGGCGCCTTTTTTATTGGATTCCCTCAAATTTACTCTCAAATTCTCCTGTAACCTGGAAACTCAGGGCAATCCTACAAACTCTCAAGCCACTCATCATCCGAGTCACCCGAGATATTCTCAAACAAGGGTGTTGAAAGATAACGTTCACCGGTATCTGGTAACATGACAACAAAGGTACTGTCATCCGGTGCTCCTTCTGCAACCTGCAGTGCTGCATACATGGTGGCGCCGCTTGATATGCCGCAAAAAATACCTTCTTCGGTTGCCAGGCGTTGCGAGGTTTCGATAGCGTTATCGTCAGGAACTAGAATAATGTCATCAAGAACCGTCTTATCCAGAACACCCGGGATGAAGTCAGGCGTCCAGCCCTGAATTTTATGAGGAGACCACTCCTTGCCAGAGAGTAGAGCAGCATTCTCTGGTTCTGCACCGATGATTTTGACATCTGGTCTGGCCAATTTGATTACTTCACCAGCACCAGTCACTGTCCCACCCGTTCCCCAGCCACTGACGTAGAAATCCAATGCTTTGCCTGCAAAATCAAGCAATACCTCGGGACCTGTTGTGTTGCGATGATAGGCTGGATTTGCCGGATTCTGAAACTGATCAGCCCTGAACCAACCATGTTTTTCCGCAAGTTCTTCTGCCTTTCTTACCATGCCTTTGCCGCGCTCTGCAGCCGGTGTCAATATCACCTTGCCGCCGAGTGCTTTCATAATCTTGCGGCGTTCTACCGAGAACGTTTCGGTCATTGTTGCAACAAAGGGATACCCTTTTGCAGCGCAGACCATGGCCAGGGCAATGCCGGTGTTTCCAGACGTCGCCTCGACTACAGTCTGTCCTGGTTTGAGGGCGCCGCTTTTTTCTGCATCCTCGATAATAGCGATCGCGAGCCTGTCTTTAACGGAAGCCAGTGGATTGAAGGCTTCCAGCTTGACGTACATATTCTGATTGTCAGGTGCTACGCGGTTTAGCTTCACTATCGGTGTATTGCCGATAGTCTCAAGTATATTGTTGTAGATCATGTATCCTCCTTACACGGGATTTCGTATGCATCGGGGTTGTCAATCGCATGTGTCTATAGTCCTTGTTCGGTCTCCTGTAATAGATCTTGCTGCGAGAAGTGTCGCCAGCATAGGAAAAATTGATGGAACTGTCGAATATTTCTCGAATTAGAAGGGCTCTCACCAGAGATCAGCCCCGTTAGCTGTACAGGAACCCATCACGGCGGCAAGCTGAGATATCCCCTTTGATGACATGTTAGCCTGATTAAAGAAGATTCGACCGAAGTGCTGGCCATCGGCAAACATCTCATCCTGATGCGGCGGGTTTGCGCCACCGGAATCAACCAGGTAAACACAAGCCAGGTGATTCTGTTCTGCAATTACCTGGGCCCGCTGGTGCTTTTTTACACTCACCGGGTAGTAAGTACGGCCTTTAACAGTTGCATCATTTACAACGATCACGCATTCGCTGCCAGATATACGGCCAATTCCAGTAATGATACTGGCACAGGGTGATTCATCGTCATACATCTCATAGGCAGCGAATTGCGAGAATTCGAGAAAAGGGGAACCTGGATCAAGCAACTGATTGACTCTGTCTCGCGGCAGCAGCTTGCCTCTGTCAACGTGGCGTTGCCGGGAAGACTCATTTCCATCCAGCGAAATCCGGGCAAATTTACTTTTCAGATCGTCAACTCATGATGACATGGTGGCGTGATTTGCCAGATAGTCTTCGGCGTGAATATTGATCTTTGTTGGCAATACTGGCATCGGCCGCTTACTTGGATTCGTTAAAGAGTTCGCGGCCGATAAGCATTCGTCGTATCTCAGAAGTGCCTGCACCTATTTCGTACAACTTGGCATCCCTTAGCAGGCGGCCGGTCGGATAGTCGTTTATGTAGCCATTACCACCCAATAGCTGAATAGCATCGAGAGCCATTTGTGTAGCGTTCTCTGCACAATACAAAATGACAGCTGCGGCATCCTTCCTGGCTGTTTCTCCTCGATCACATGCACCAGCAACAGCGTATAGATAGGATCGGGATGCATTTATTCGTGCATACATGTCGGCAATTTTTCCCTGCACTAACTGAAATTCACCAATCGGTTGGTTGAATTGTTTGCGCTCATGGATGTAAGGAGTAACGACATCCATGCAGGCCTGCATAATACCGACAGGACCTGCTGCAAGTACCACGCGTTCGTAATCGAGCCCGCTCATGAGAACCCTGACCCCTTCGTTTTTGCCGCCAAGTATGTTGTCTGCAGGTACACGGCAGTCTTCGAAAACGAGTTCACAGGTATTGGATCCCCGCATACCCAGTTTGTCGAGTTTAGGCGATCGGGAGAAACCCTCGGAGTCGCGTTCGACGATAAAGGCCGTGATCCCCTTTGGGCCTGCTTTGGCGTCTGTTTTTGCGTAGATGACATAAGTATTGGCGTCAGGTCCGTTGGTGATCCACATCTTGCTGCCATTAAGAACGTAATCATCACCGTCCTGTTCTGCTTTTAGTTGCAGGCCAACAACATCGGAACCTGCATTATGTTCACTCATCGCCAGGGCACCGATCGCCCTGCCTGCCACCAGATCCGGGAGGTATTTCTTCTTCTGCTCCGGTGTGCCAATTCGTGAGATCTGATTCACACAGAGATTTGAGTGGGCGCCATAACTGAGAGCAACGGACGCTGATGCCCGGCTGATTTCTTCCAATGTGATAACATGAGCCAGATAACCCATCGCTGAGCCACCAAACTCTTCAGCGACGGTTATTCCGAGCAGACCCATGTCCCCCATTTTCTGCCATAGATCCATCGGGAACTGGTTGGTGGCATCAATTTCTGCAGCTTTTGGCGCAATTTCATCCGCGGCGAATCGGTTTACCTGCTCACGCAGCATGTCGATGGATTCATCAAATCCAAAACTTAGATTACTGTAACTGACTTGCATAGGGGACTTTGTTAGTTAAAAACGTTTTGCAGTATACCAATTAACCTCAGTGGCATGATCATCGATCTGATCGACCACATCCAAAATAAGCGCAAACAAAGCCATCCGAATCAAGACACCGTTATCCGTTTGCCTGAAAATGGCGAGGTTGGGGTTTTCATTTAGATCGTTATCCAATTCGTTAGCATTGCCACGTGAATCTCTTGGCAGCGGATGCATGATTACCGTGTTAGGTTCACAGTGTTCCGTGTAGATTGATTGATTCAGGCGAAACAGGCCCTTATATTTGTCGGCCTCCTCCTGAGAGGGGAATCGTTCTTCCTGGGTGCGCGTCAGATAGAGGATATCCGAATTGCTGATACCGGATTGCAGGTCATCAGATTGCAATACCTTGTGACCGGCTTTCTTTATCTCCTTAATGTATTCGTCAGGCAGAGATAGTTCAGGAGGTGATATGAGTGTGAATTGGAGGTTGTCGTAGAGTTTAAGTAACCTGCAGAGGCTATGTACCGCGCGCCCGTAACGTAAATCACCAACCAGCGCAATGCGCAGATTATCAATCGTCTTACTCTGTCCGGACATTTCCTTTCTAATGGTATACAGATCCAGTAGTGCCTGGCTGGGATGCTCGTTAGAGCCGTCGCCACCGTTTAGTACCGGAACACGGCTGGCCGAGGCGAATTCTCCTACCGAACCTTCTATTTCATGGCGCATGACGATGACGTCACTGTAACCTGATAAAACCNTTGCGGTATCGTAGAATGACTCTCCCTTTGAAATCGAAGAAGCCTTAACTTCAGTTGTCTCTCTGACTTCTCCGCCCAAAAGATTGAAGGCGCAACCAAAACTGATCCGTGTTCGTGTGCTTGGTTCAAAGAACATGCTTCCGAGTATCGCGCCTTCCAACACACGGGTAACTCGTTGCCGTTGTGCATAAGGCTCCATCCTGTCGGCGACGGAAAATACCTTTTTGATTGCTGCTCGGTCGAATTGAGACACGGAAAGGATATGGCTGCCGACGAAATCCATCACTGCCTTACCTCACTGTTGATGTCATTCATAACTAGGATCAAATATCGTTGCTCTAGGACACCTTTGAGGCTAACTCTAACATAAGTTCTCGCATCCATCTGTTGGCCTGATCTCTGTCAGTGCTCTCATGCCAATACAGGTAGCTTTCCAGATGAGGCACTTCGAATGGCAGCTCCATGTACTTGACAGAATACCGGCTAACCAGAAAATCTGCGTAGATGCTCGGCACGGTGAGTGCGAGGTCATTTCTCGACACCAGTTCTGGGGTTGCCAGATAATGCTGGGTGCGAAGTGCAATATTGCGACGCTTGCCCATCTTCCCAAGCGCCAGATCAACATGACCCAGACCGCCTCGTCTACTTGAGATATGAATGTGGCTGATATTGAGATAAGTGGTGAGATCGATTTTGTCTCCCACAATACTGTGATTTTTTCTAACAACACAGACATGGGGATGTGAGAACAATGCCGCCTGTCGGATCTGTGGATCGGGTGCAAGTGGAATATCGATCGCCAGATCTAGGTTACCGGAGGCAAGTTCGATGTTCATATCGCGGCGTCGGACATGATAACAGTCGATGGATACCTGAGGTGCATCCTGATTGATCCGGTCAAACAGATAGGGCAGCATGATAGACTGATTCAGGTCCGTCATACTGACGCGAAATCGTTTATCAGAAGCCAGTGGATCAAATGATTCGCTTTCCTGGACGCTGGAACGAATGAGCCCCAACGCCTGCCTAACAGAACCAACGATATTTTGCGCAACCGGTGTTGGCACCATGCCATCAGCAGTTCGNACNAACATCGGGTCATTGAAGAGGGTTCGAAGGCGAGANAGAGAATTTGAGACCGCTGGTTGGGTGATACCGATTATTTCCCCGGCACGAGTCAGATTCCCTTCGGTGTAGATAGCGTCGAAGACAACAAATAGGTTTAGGTCTATGTTGCTAAGCTTCATAATTATTTTGGTGAATAATCACCCCGTTGAATCGAAAATCGAAAATTTGATAAACAGAGCTTATAGTATGTCTCTTTTCTCACTTTGAGAATAGAGTACCAGTGAAATTTACCACCTCGTCACCAGGATCCTCAGGATATCGCCAGTGCCAGAGGTTTGTAGCATGCGCCCGTCGCTAATGAGACAATACGTAGCCGATACGCCTTAAGCTAGGTGGCGCAAGACGAATGTCAGTGAACTTAATGTTTGACTACAAATAAATCTATAATAAACAATAATATATGATGATAAACTATAATATAGGGGAGATAAGATTTCGATGAGCGAATTGCAGGATAAGCGTCGCTTACCTTTCAGTTTTGCGAAACGCCACGGTGTTCTGCTCTTACCACTTCAGGAAGATGCTCAAACGCGGGTCGTCTATAAGACAGGACTGACTCCCCAGGCGCTGGCTGAGGTTCGACGCTTCGTTGGTCAGGAATTCCGTTGTCAGATCGTCGATAGTCCAACTTTTGATCGACAATTATCGACAACCTACCAGGATGATTCAGGTGAGGCGATGCAGATGATTGAAGGCCTGGGTGAAGAAATGGATCTGGATAGTCTTGCCGAGTCAATTGCCGAATCAAGTGATCTGCTAGAGCAGGAAGACGATGCGCCCATTATCAAGTTGATCAATAGTCTGCTAACCGAAGCCGTCAAGGTAGATGCGTCGGATATACATATTGAGACCTATGAGACCAGATTAGTCGTCAGATTTCGTGTTGATGGTGTACTGAAGGAAGTTGTAAGCCCTCGGCGAGTCCTGGCCCCATTGCTGGTTTCCAGAATCAAGGTAATGGCGAGGCTGGATATAGCCGAAAAACGCCTGCCCCAGGATGGGCGAATCTCTGTCCGCGTTGGCGGCAAAGAAGTGGATGTTCGAGTGTCGACTATTCCTGCCAGTAACGGCGAACGGGTGGTTCTGCGTTTATTGGATAAGCAGGAGGGGAGACGGGACCTGGCGAATATGGGCATGAGTAAGAACGATCTTCATAGTATGGAAGAATTGATTAAGAAACCCCACGGCATCCTCCTCGTCACCGGACCTACCGGTTCGGGTAAGTCGACAACCCTGTACGCCTGTCTTGATCAATTGAACGATCGCACGCGAAATATACTCACAGTTGAAGACCCCATTGAATATGATGTCGAGGGCATTGGTCAGACCCAGGTAAACACCAAGGCGGATATGACTTTCGCCAGGGGATTAAGAGCGATTTTGCGACAGGATCCGGATGTCGTCATGGTGGGGGAGATCCGGGATTATGAAACAGCTGACATCTCGGTCCAGTTGAGCCTCACAGGACACCTGGTGTTATCCACAATACATACAAATACAGCGATTGGTGCGCTGACTCGTTTGGCAAATATGGGTGTTCAACCCTATCTGCTCAGTAACAGTATTGTGGGTCTGGTTGCTCAGCGTCTTGTACGTCTGTTGTGCACGGAATGCCGCGAGAGCTATACGCCTGACGAGTATGAATGCGAATTCCTCAAAATTGATAAGCGGAATCCACCAACAATATATAGGGAAATTGGCTGTGAAGAATGTACATATGACGGATACCGGGGCAGGCTGGGTATATACGAGATCGTTATGGTAGATGACGAAATGCGACGCATGATTCACAGTGGTGAAAGCGAGCTGGNGCTGGAGCAGCATGCCAGAAGCAGAACGACCGGTATTCGTGAGGATGGTCGAGCCAAGATTCTTGAAGGCGTTACATCTATTGATGAGGTGTTGAGAGTGACCGCTGAAGACTAGTGGAAGCAATTGAGTTATGGCAGCTTTTGAATACATTGCTCTAAATAACAGGGGCAAAAAAGAGAAGGGAACTCTCGAAGCAGACAGTTCCCGTCAGGCAAGACAACTTCTGCGTGATAAGGGTATGGCACCATTGTCAGTTGTTGTTACCCGTGAAGAAAAATTGTCCGGCAATGTCATCACCTTTCTATTCAAACCCTCACTCTCAATCCGTGAACTGGCCCTGATCACACGACAACTGGCAACCTTGATTGCAGCCGCACTACCGGTTGAAGAAGCACTACTGGCAGTCTCGAAACAAAGTGAAAACCCACGAACAACAAGCATGTTACTGACCGTGCGCTCAAAAGTGATGGAAGGATATTCACTGGCGAACAGTCTTGCAGAATACCCAAGAGCCTTCCCTCAATTGTATCGAGCCACCGTGGCCGCCGGTGAATCGGCCGGACATCTGGATCTCGTGTTAAACAGGCTGGCGGATTTCACTGAATCACAACAGGATTCCAAATCGAGAATTCAGCAGGCAATGGTTTATCCGACTATTCTGTTTGTGCTGACGGTGGCTATTCTGGCTGGATTGCTGGGATATGTTGTGCCTGACATCGTTAAGGTATTTGCAGACACCGGACAGGAACTGCCGGCACTGACCCGGTTCATCATTGCATCGAGTGAATTTGTTAAGGACTTTGGGCTCATCGTATTAGTCGCGGTAATTGTAATCATAATGCTGATTCAACGCGCCCTGACGGTAAAATCTGTTCGTCTGGGTTATGACCGACGCCTGTTACACTTGCCACTGATTGCAAAAATGAGTCGTGGCACGAATACAGCTCAGTTCGCAAGTACCTTGAGTATCTTGTCATCAAGCGGCGTGCCACTGGTGGATGCCATGCGAATCGCAGGGCAGGTTCTGTCAAACACCTGGCTACAGGCCAAGGTAGATGAAGCCACAGAAAAAGTCAGTGAGGGTGCCAGTCTGAATGCGGCACTTGAACAAAGTAACTATTTTCCACCCATGATGCTGCATATGATAGCCAGTGGCGAGGCGAGTGGAGAACTAGATGATATGTTATCTCGGGTGGCGACCAGCATGCAGCAGGACGTGGAATTACTGTTGGGTGTACTTTTGAGTCTTTTTGGGCCCCTGATGTTGTTATTGATGGGTGGGGCCGTGTTTACTATCGTAATGGCGATTTTGCTGCCAATTATTAATCTTAATCAGTTGGTTGGTTGATTCACACCATGAACCGGGGAAGGTGTATGTTAAGAAACAGGCGTGCAGATGGATTTACACTCATCGAGATAATGGTGGTGGTGGTTATCCTTGGTATTTTGGGTGCGTTGATCGTACCGAATATTATTGGCCGACCAGATGAGGCAAGGGTAGCAGCCGCAAGGGCTGATATTGAATCGATAGGTGTGGCGCTCGATTTATATCGCCTGGACAATGGGATTTATCCGAGTACCGACCAGGGATTGGATGCCCTGGTGAATGAACCCAGTGGTTTCCCCGAAGCTAGACGCTGGAATCCGGATGGTTATCTGAAGAAGTTACCCAATGATCCCTGGGATGAGCGTTACCTGTATTTCAGTGAGGATCGATCCTATGAGGTCTACTCCTATGGCGCTGATCGCAAGGAAGGCGGTGAAGGCGTTGATTCAGATATCAGTTCTGAATAATCGTAACAGACCAGGTAATACAGCACCCGCTAATGACTATGACGCCGTATAGACGATTATCTGGCTACACACTGGTAGAAATTCTCGTGGTGCTGCTGATCGTTTCAATCATGTCGGGACTCGCCGTTATCAATTTGCCAGCTTTCACGCGGTCCGGTGATTTTGATCTGGAAAGTCAACGAATCAAAACCCTGCTTGACATGGCACGTGAAGAGTCGATTGTTCGAGCGATAGAGTTCGGTTTTAAGCCGACTGAAAATACTTATTCTTTCTATATCTACGACGAGATGGAAAGAAAATGGTTCGAAAGTGATCTGTCTCCTTTTCAACCACGATCCTTGCCAGACGATATAAAACTGGAACTAAAAGTCGAAGGTGATCCCTTACCTATGCCAACTGAGGGCGATGACAGTGTACCACCGGTGCTCCTCTTATCCAGCGGTGAAACCACACCNTTTACACTCAANATCTTGCAGGAATCAACACTGGNACTGTCGCTGGAGTCTGATGGCTACAGTGATATCAAGTGGCTTGAAGATGAATAATCCTGGTGTTNACAGGTTCCAGTCAGGATTTACCTTACTGGAAGTGATGATTGCACTTGCGATATTTGCGATCGTATCCGGTGCGCTTATCCGAAATGCCGGCCAGACTTTCAGACAAACAAGTATCATTCAGGAGCGCACACTGGCGTACTGGATTGCAGAAAACCATCTAACTCAAGTGAGAAGCGGTCCTCGCAGCGAAGATAGTTTCCCTGATATTGGTTCGGATCGTTCTGAAGTAACCATGGCAGATCTGGAATGGGAAGTAGTTATGGACGTTGAGGCAACAGAAAATCCTGATATGCGACGTATCATCGTCAGTGTATTTTCGGTAGATAATCTGGATAACCAAGTTGTTGAACTAGTCGGATTCATAGGCAAGTACTGATGAGACGAGTTGCTGGCTTTACCCTACTGGAATTACTGGTGGCTATGTCTATCTTTGCCATTATTGGACTGGGTGCAAATCAGATGTTACGTACGATCCTTCAAACCCATGAGTTGGCCCAGGCTAAAATAGAGAGCCTTTCCGCATACACGAGAGCGTTTGCAGTGATGCAGCGGGATTTCAANCAGCTTGTCTATCGACGGGTGCGAGATGAGTATGGNGAGGTGNTACCCGCACTCCGGCTTAACAGTGGTCCATATCCCGTGGAATTCAGCAGNACAGGCTGGAANAATCCACTGGGNCTTCCTCGCAGCAACCTGCAGCGAGTTGCCTATGAACTGACCGATGACGGAAAGTTGAAACGACATTTCTGGCTGGTAATGGACAGGGCGGAAGATAGCAAAACGGTTGAGCAGATTCTGCTGGAAAATATATCTGACTTTAGAATTAGTCTGCTCGATGAGAACGGCTTTGCTTCCGATGTCTGGCCCGATCCGAACAACCCGGACCAGACCCCGATTGCAGCGGAGGTTCTGCTTGAAACCAAATTGATTGGTGAGTTACGACAGATCTTCAGCTTCGTTGAGGTGGCAAATACTAACGTTTTCGGTTCGGCAGGTAATACCGGCAATGGTCGCAATCTTGAAGATGATGAGGATATAGAAAGTGAAGATTTGGAGTCAGGTGCAGAAACAGAGGCCAAGGGCAGCACACCGTGAAGTATCAGTCACAACAGGGTGTTGCGCTGATTACGATCCTTTTGGTGGTCGTGATTGCCACCATCCTGGGTGTCTCCATGACAACCGCCCAGAAGTTTGCCATCAGCCGTGCCAGATCTTTTTTTGACCAGGGAATTGTTCGACAGTATGCCTACGGTGGTGAAGAACTGGCCCGTCAAATATTGCATGAGGATTTCCTGGATGCCCCGGAGGTTGACCATCGGAGTGAGAATTGGGCCAGCCCGGATTTGAAATTTGAATTTGAAGAAGGTGAAGTGGAACTTCTGATCGAAGATCTTCAGGGAAAGTTCAATCTCAACTCACTGCAAGGTTTAATGCCTGATCAGAAGGCTTCTGGTACGACCACGACACAGTTAGCCAGGCTGAGGCTCAACAATCTGCTCTCACAGGTGGGAATGGACAGGGCATTTACCGATCGTATCGTCGACTGGATTGATCTTGACGAACAAGCAAATCCGTTAGGCGCTGAGGATTTTGACTACCTTGGTCTGGATCGACCCTATCGAACCGGCGGTCAAACGATGGTCGATGTATCAGAGTTGCGGCTTATACTCGGTATGACAAGAGAACAGTACGATGCGATCAGCCCTTATCTAACTGTACTGCCAGAAACTGGCAGTACAATCAATGTGAACACCGCCTCACCAGAAATACTGCAACTGGTGGCGCCAGGCCTGTCGTCGGTAGAATCTCAAAATATCGTTATTCGACGGGATGAAAATCTGCCATTCAACACAGTAAATGAATTCACTGGCGACCCATCAATACCTAATGCCAGCTCAATCAAAGCTGGTACGCTTAGTGTACAATCCAGTTTTTTTCAGGTTACTGTGAGAGCCAGATATCAGGACAGGTTTGGTTATCTCACCAGTGTGATTCAAAGAAACCCGACGGATGGAAGTATGCGAGTAATCTATCGGGACCAGAGCAAGAAAATCATGACTCAGGTCGTGGAGGAACCAACCGACAATGGCTGAGAATCTGTTCATACGCCTTTCCGAAAACGAGACTGGTGTCGTTGTTGAATGGATGTTACTTGACGAGTCGTCAGGTATTGTGCGTTTTCGGGGCGAAGAAAATCTCACTCGGTTTGCTGAGACGGTCTCCAGCATGACCTGGTCTGGCGAAACCTATGCCATGTTGCAGGGAGAAGAGGTTTTTCTTACACGGGCTGCAATACCCAGCAGGCAGACTCGGCAGATTCAGCAGGCTGTGCCGTTTATGGTTGAAGAATACATTGCTGAGGATGTTGAAGATTGCCATTTCGCAATAGGTGACAGGGACGGGGAGGGTAAAGTATCCGTTGCGGTCATCAATTCAAATCGTCTGACCTACTGGCTCGGGGCTCTCAAAGAAGTCGGGATCAGTCCCTCGGTGTTGACAGTCGACGCACTGCTTGTGCCCTATGAGCAGGGCAGTAGTATTTTCTTTGATGGCGATCGTGTCTTAATGAGAACCAGTACATCCAACAGTCTGTCGGTCGAGATCAGTCTGCTACCGGTGACTCTCGATCTTTTGACTGATGAAGAAAGGGAGTTCGTGTCTTTTTGGGTACATGAATCACAACGTGAACAGACAGAGCTTATTGTCTCTCAATTCAATGCTGAACAGGAGAACGCCGCTGCTGTGGATGTGCTGGAATATCAACCCTTCGAAGTATTGTGTCGAGGATTTGGTCATCAGGTGATGAACCTATTGCAGGGGGACTTTAAAGTTGAGGTACAGAAAAACACCAAACAGGGCAGCTGGCGCGCGGTTGCAATTTTAGCAGCCTGCGCTTTTGGCCTGCATATTTCAGTACTGCTCTTCCAGGGGATATATTTCGACGTTAAAGCAAAGGATTATGAGCGTGAATCCCGTGCCTTATATACCGAAGTTTTTCCAGATGATCGAAACGTCCGGGATGTGAAACGACGCTGGCGTGGGCATCTGGGGCAAGTAGAGAGTGGGGCAGGCGGGGGATTTCTCGACCTGTTCACTGATACGGTACAACACTTGTCGGGCACCAGTCTGGTGCTCAACAATGTTAATTTCAATGAGAGTCGTGGCAATCTGGTNCTTCAGTTGNAAGCACCNAGAAGTGACGAGTTAATACAGTTCTCNAACGTGTTGGCCAATGCNGGTTTGANTGCAGAAATCGGCACCATTAATCAGGGTGAAGATTCGGTGAAGGGTAGTGTTGAAGTGAAATTGGCAGGAGGTNCNTGATGNGNATATCCTCCTACCCCCTCATTCAATCNGGACTAACCCGTTATGGGCAACTGGAGAAAAGGGATCGCCTGGCACTGAATGGCCTACTTGTGTTTTTCTCTTTGCTGGCTCTGTACGGACTCATCTGGTCGCCTGCAAACAGTTTTCTCGAAGAGAGCAGACAAAACCATGATCGTCAGCTTGAGCTCCTGCAGTATCTGCGGGGCAGTGAACAACAGGCCCGATCAGTCAGGACATCACAACCTGCTGCGGATGGAGGATCCTTGTTATCGAGAGTATCGGGTACAGCACAGCGGTTTAAGGTCAAACCTGACCGGTTGCAACCAGAAGGCAGCGATGGAGTGAGTGTCTTTTTTAGCTCCGCCAGTTTTAATGACCTGATCGGCTGGCTGGAAGGTCTGAGCAAGGAAGGATTTACTGTGCGTCAGATCAATATTGCTCGCGAAGAAGAATCCGGCAAGGTCAATGCCCGGTTAGTCTTGAGATTGTAGATACTCTTCTGATTGGTTATCGAAAATCCCTTGATTGCAGTGAGAAGTGTTCCAGATGATGGCTTAGATCTTCTACGTGACCGGCAATAACATGAATAACCGATTCCTGCCGCTCCATCACACCCTTGATCTTTAATAATCTGCCCTGAACTACTGCGGTACGGAATGTTTCCAGTACTCGCGCCCATACCACTACATTGATATTGTTGGTTTCATCCTCAAGTGTCAGGAACAGCACGCCAGTAGCAGAAGAGGGGCGCTGCCTGCCGGTGACAATACCTGCTACCTGGACGAAACGGCCATGGTTCAATTGTTCTAATTCTGATGCGGTCTTGAGTTTTTTGAACGGCTCGGACTCCCTTAACATCGCCATAGGATGACGCCCCAGGGTTAATCCCAGGCTGGTGTAATCGGCTCTCAAATCATCTGTTTCTGCCGGTGGGAGCAGGTAGGCCACCTGCTTTTCTGCAACATTGTTTAATGCAGGGAGATCCAGTGCGGGAGAGGCGGCACTCCTCAAATCAGTGCCTAATATGCCCTTGGTTTCCCAATGAGTCTGGTAGCGATGCCCTGACAGGGATCTAAAGGCGCCTCCCTCGGTTAAACGATCAAGATCACCCTGGTCCAGGTGTGCCAGGCGGGCAATTTCCTGCAGGCCTGTAAAGGGATGATTGCTTCTGGCAGCAGTAATTCGATTGGCTGTATCTTCCTTTAGACCCTTTATACGCTGAAAGCCTAACCGGATTGCCGGTTGTGAGAAATCGCCAGGCATTGAAGAGATTAATCTGGTGGGCTGTTCCAGCGTTGATTCCCATTCGCTGGTCATAATGTCTACAGGCCGTACCTCAACATTGTGACGTTTAGCATCCTGTACCAGTTGCGATGGTGAATAGAATCCCATTGGCTGACTGTTNAGCAGGCCACAGTAAAATGCGGCAGGCTCATGGTGTTTGATCCAGGCAGAGAAATACACNAGCAACGCAAAACTCGCCGCATGTGATTCCGGGAAACCGTAATCACCGAAGCCCTTGATCTGCTCAAATATGCGTTCGGCAAATTCTCTCTCATGACCTCGTTCCAACATGCCGTTAATCAGCTTTTGCTCAAATACCTCCAGACCCCCTTTGCGTTTCCAGGCTGCCATGGCCCGCCTTAAGCGATCTGCCTCACCTGGCGTAAACCCTGCTGCAACGACTGCAAGCTTAATAACCTGCTCCTGAAAAATGGGTACGCCGAGGGTTCGTTCCAATACAGATCTGACAGCATCGTTAGCATAGGTGACGGCTTCTTCGCCATTTCGGCGTTTTAGAAACGGGTGCACCATATTGCCCTGAATAGGGCCTGGGCGAACAATTGCCACCTCGATAACCAGGTCATAAAAATTCTTCGGCTTTAAACGCGGTAGCATTGAGATCTGTGCTCTTGATTCCACCTGGAAGACGCCGATACTGTCACCTCTTTGCAGCATCTGATACGTGAGCGGATCTTCTGGTGGAATCCTGGCGATGGTCAGCCTGGTGCCTCGGTATTCATTGATCATTTTCAGGCTTTTGCGAATCGCCGTCAGCATGCCCAGCGCCAGTACATCAACTTTGAGCAGTCCCAGAGATTCCAGATCGTCCTTGTCCCATTGGATTATGGTGCGCTCATCCATGGCTGCATTTTCAATCGGGACCAGATGAGAAAGGGGCCCGCGTGATATCACAAAGCCGCCAACATGCTGGGACAGATGGCGCGGGAAGCCAAGTATCTCGTTTACTAATGTCATAAACTGACTAATGATCGGACTTCTGGGGTTGATACCGGCTTCTTCGAACCGGGTGAGTAATTCATCCCGCTTATCCCACCAGGACAGGGATTTAGCCAGATGATCAACCAGTTGCAGGTCCATACCTAACGCCTTGCCAACATCCCTGACGGCACTTTTTGGCCGGTAGGTCACGACGGTTGCTGCAATGGCGGCACGCTCGCGACCATACTTTTTGTAGATGTACTGAATGACCTCTTCACGCCGTTCGTGTTCAAAGTCGACATCAATATCAGGTGGCTCGTTGCGCTCTTTGGAGATAAATCGCTCAAACAGCAGACTTATTCTGGCAGGGTCGACTTCGGTGACCTTGAGGCAATAACACACGGCACTATTCGCAGCTGAACCGCGCCCCTGGCACAAGATGNTTTGACTGCGGGCAAAGTGAACGACATCGAATACTGTCAGAAAGTAATATTCGTATTCCAACTCTGCAATCAGTTTAAGCTCTTTTTCAATGATCTCTCGCACCTCTGGTGCGACACCATTTGGCCAGCGCTCATTTGCGCCTGTCTCCACCAGCTGACGCAAATATTCGCTGGCTGTGAGATGAGGCGGAACTAATTCCTCCGGGTATTCATAGCGTAATTCATCTAAGGAGAAGTCGCATAAATCGGCGATGCGCACGGTCTCATCCAGCAGACGAGCAGGATAGAACTGAGAGATGACCGATAAGGGCCGCAGGTATTTCTCCCGGTTCGCAAACAGTAACTTGCCTGCAAGCCGTACTGACTGTCCCATGCGAACAGCAGAGACAACATCCTGAAGTGCCTTTCGGTCCGGATGATGCATATGAACATCACCCATCGCCACCATGTTGAGCTGCAGGGATTCACAGAGTTCAAAAGCCTGTCTGTAACACCTCAGTTCACGACCGTCGGGAAAGATCTCAATGCCCAGCCACAATCGTTGCTTGAAGATGCTCTTCAGCTGGTTGCCTAGGTAGGCATCACGTCTTCCATTACTATTGGAAGGCAGCCAGATTACCAGGCACTGATCCAGGCCGAAGTTGAGATCTTTTAAGCGGAGCTGGTATTCACCTTTCTCAGCCCGCCGTCTGCCAATGGTAATGAGATTGCAAATCTGCCCATAGCCCGTTCGATTAGGCGCCAGCAGAATCAGGTGAATGTCTTCATCGAGATGGAACTCGCTGCCGACGATCAGCTTAATGCCGCACTCCTTGGCCGCCACATGCGCCTTAACAACGCCTGCCATGGAACATTCATCGGTCACCGCAATGGCTGAATAACCCAGTAAACCAGCCTGCTTTACCAGTTCCTCCGGATGTGATGCACCGCGCAGAAATGAATAATTGCTGATGCAATGCAACTCCGCATAGTCATGATGGCCTTGGGCTTGTCTGCGTGTTCGTAAGTCGAGGGATGACATCTATCCATAATACTGTGTATATATACAGTAACTGGTAATATATACAGTAATAATAAAATTTGCAAAGCAAATTTATGAAGGATCTAAACCTGTACGTCGTCAAAGATAATTGACTAAAGGCTACCTGATTTAACAGAGAGTTTGGCTCATCAGGTTCGTTTTTTCATATGATTAGCGTAATGCATTTGTCGCTGCATGGCGAAGGTGTTTTGCTTAATCAGTTTGCGTTGTTTCAATATGGCCTCTCCTCGTCCATAGAACACAGCCTCCGGCACTAGGTTATCCAGCAATTCATGATATCGCTCATGGTTATAGTAGTTAACGTGTGTGACGTCAGCCCATAGGGGACCATTAACGCTATAGCTATCAAATCTTCCTTGCAGATATCTCAGAATGGGGCGTTAATGGTTCCTATACTCAGATATTGCAAAGAACTCTTTCCTACAGAACCTCTGCCTGATTGCTGTTTGTTTGCGTGCCACCAATTCAGTAATAATCCCAATGTAGTATTTGCCCAAATTACCAAAGCCTTTTCAACCCGCGTGTTAGCAAGTTGAATTGAAATCCACGCTCTACCGCCAATAGTTTTTGATGGAGTAAATTGCATACTCGTGGATTGACTAACGAGTGAACGCCGGTAGCCTACTCGATGGGCAGTCATCTTCTATGCCTTTACAAAAGCGGACATGGCGGCTGCGCCAACTACGACGATATATAGAAAGTTTGAGCGTCCCGCGCCTGAACCAGTCGCTTCAGTCGAGAAGGTTTGCACGGATCGCCGCTCTCATTTCCGGCGTGACGCCCAGTTCCCGCTCCAGATAAGTTGCGACGTCGCCATACTTCGCCTCTATGGCACTGAGCGAAGCCTCCAACCAATGCTTTTCGACGCCGCCTTGCGGAACGCCCGCGGGCGTGACCGCGTTGGTGAGCAGATAATCCTCGTAAATGGTCTGCTGCGGCACGTCCAGCAGGGAAAGCACGAGCGCCGCTGCGAGGCCCGTGCGGTCCTTGCCGGCGGAACAATGAACCAGAAGCGGCAAGCCCCCGGGTTTGGTGAGAGTGGTAAAGACTTTCGCCAACTCAGCCTTAGCAGCAAAGGGCATGCGCCTGTAGATCTCAGTATAAAGCCGATCGAGCGCCGTGCTGTCCGGTGGGTTTTGCGCCCGGGCTGCAGCCATCTGGGCTCTCAACCCCTTCAATCCTTCCTGATCGCCGATGGGCGCAGAGACGAATAGCGGCGGGTTGGGCGCCCACCACTGCGTCGGTACGGCCAGTTGCTGCTCTTCGGTCCGCAGGTCGATAACCGTTTTGATGCCGAGCGGCCCCACGGTCGCGTATTCCGCCTCATTAAATTCCGCTGGCGCATTGGAGCGGTAAAATAGGTGCCATTTCACGCGCTGACCGTCCCTGGTGCTGTAGCCACCGACATCGCGGAAATTGTAGGCCCCTTCGAAGCCGAAAAGGCGCGGGTTTGCGGCCTCGTAGGCCTCTTGTGCCCACGCCTGCCAACCGAGGACGAGCGCGATAAGCACAAGAGATAAGGCTGCGCGCTGCGCGCGGGAAATTGTTCGCGTTCTCATGGGTAAATCCCTCACCACGTTATACCGGAAAAATGCCGGAAGCGTTGAAACGCTCCCGGCAAAGTCTTGGAGGACGTCGCAACGGGTCTAGAAACGGTACTTCAGGTTCACGCCCCACTCCCGGGGCCGGGCGTACTGCACCTGGACAAAGCCTATGTTGCCCAGCAGGTCGGTACCGGCCAAAGTATAGTGCTTGTCAGTCAGGTTGGTGCCGAATATTGAGAGCGCCCATTTGCCTCCGGCGTTCTCGAAACTCAGTCTGGCGTTCAAGAGCGCGTAGCCTTCCTGGCGCAGGAATGGACTGTTGCCCGTATCATGGTAGATCTTGGTCTTGTGGATATAGTCCAACCGACCGATGAGCTCGCCCAAGTCGCCCAGGGGCGCCGCATACTGCCCTGAAAGGGTCACTGTCCACTTGGGGGTGGCGACGAATTCGGTATCCTCGGTGATCGGCGCTCCTGGTTCGAGTTTGGTATATTCGGCGTCTGCGTAACCGACGCCTGCGGTCAACATGAGCCCGCTCGCGGGCTCAGCCACCGCCTCTATCTCAAAGCCCTTGATTCTGGCCTTGGCCGCATTGTCCACGATTCTGATGGGTGCGCCCATTTCATCGGCCGTGCGCACTGTGAACTGAACGTCCTCGTAATCGCTGTAGAACAGCGACGCGTTGAACCGCAGACGCTGGTCCAGGAGATCGGACCTGAGCCCGACTTCGTAGGTCCAGATGTACTCAGGGTCAAAGGGTTCAAAGTCAGTGTCTACAACGCTTGCTCCGTTCATGCCACCGCTCTTGAAACCGCGTGCAGCGGAAATATAAGTCATAACGTCGTCGTTCCATTGGTACTCGAACCCGACCCGACCGGACACCGCATCCCAGTCTTGGGCAACGCTGGCAAACGGCACGGTCTCTTCCCCGGTGACATGACTGGCCCGCTGTCTCCCCACCTCCTTTTCTTCGCTGGTGTAGCGGAGCCCCGCGGTCAGGCTGAGCTTGTCGGTGAGAGCGTAGGTCCCCTGCCCGAAGGCGGCGTAACTCTTGTTATCAATCTGGTAGAACCTGGTGAAACTTTTATTAAATTCCATGAAGTCAGAAAGTTCCCGGTAAACATCAAGCTGATTTTCTTCGGTGCCACTCTCCTCGAAATAGTAAACGCCTAACACCCACTCCAGACGATCGTCGAATGAGTTGCCAATCAATTGAAATTCCTGGCTGAATTGGTCCTGCTCGACGGTCTGTTCCGAATTGATCATAGTGTAGATGGTTCCGTCCGGTTCGACCTCTACCCGTCCGTCCATTTCGCGATAACTGGTAATGGATTTGACCGCCAAACTCCCGAGGTCCCAATCCACAGTCAGTGCGGCGCCCCAAGTGTCGAACTCGTTTAGGTTGCCGCCCGTGGCGTAGTTTGTGAAGTCGCTGTCGGTCAGGAACGCCTCTCCAAATTGAGGATCAACAAAGCCGTTGAGTAACCCGGCCAATGTCGTCGTATTGTTGATCGCCACGGTCTTGCCTGCCCCGGCCTTCTCCCTCACCTTGGTATCGTCAATGGAAAACAGAACGGCCACATTTTCGCTGGGCGTCCAGTTGAAGATCGCCCGACCGCTGATGCTGTCTTCATTGCCTTCCTCGTCTACCTCTTCTCCGGTGAAAAAATCAAGCCGCTGACCATAGCCATCTCGATTGCGCGTGGTGCCGGCGAACTTTGCCGCCAGTTTTCCGGGCACTAGGGGAACGTTGATGTTCGCCTTGGCGTCGATTCTGCTGTAACGGCCAGTGGTGATCTCCGCCGTGCCCAAAAATTCGTCTGTCGGCTTGGCCGTCACCACGTTGACCGCACCGCCGATAGTGTTTTTGCCGAACAGCGTACCTTGGGGTCCACGCAGAATTTCTACCCGCTCCAGGGCCATGAGATCGATGTCGATCCCATTCATGCGACCCGTATAGACTCCGTCCACGTAGAGGCCGACACCCGGATCCCAGAAGATCCTGGGGTCCGTCTGACCCACGCCTCGTATGAAAAGCATGCCCGCCGAGCGCCCTCGCGACGAGTGGTTGAAAAAGCTAAAGTTCGGTGTGAACTGG
This sequence comes from Gammaproteobacteria bacterium, assembly GCA_002725285.1. Taxonomy (GTDB): domain Bacteria; phylum Pseudomonadota; class Gammaproteobacteria; order Pseudomonadales; family Azotimanducaceae; genus JAHRVQ01. The sequence goes on from PBRC01000016.1 coordinate 68,143, forward strand.
CCCAGTTCCTTGAGGCTGGTGAGTGACATGGCTTCCAGGTCCGCAGCGGAATAGGCGCTGATGGAAATCGGCACATCCTGCAGGTTTTCTTCCCGCCGTCTGGCCGTGACTAATACTTCTTCAATCATTGCTGACCGCTCAGAAACACTGTCGGGCTCAACCGCATCTACCGCACCCGCTACTTGTGTGGCACCAAACAAAAACCCCATGACTGTTGTAGCTAACAAACTTTTTTTATTCACGTGATCACTCTCCTCTGTTTGAGTATCCGGCATCGTCGAAACAATGATGACGCCCTTCTCGGTTACAACAGCATTGAGGTGAGTGCCTTTTAATAAAATATTCAGCGCTTCCGGGAGTGTGTACGAACCATCAAGTGAATTAACCGTTACGCTTGTTAGTTCGTTGGTACGATAAAATAGAGCATGCTGGGTTTTTTCCGCCAGCATATCGAGTGCATCAAAAGCCCTGATCGCAGGGACATCCAGTTGGTACACTCTCTCAGACGCGGAGACTGAATTAAACCCGGTCAATACAAATATCACCACTGCGGTGATAAATTGCTTGATACTGCAAGCCGTTACTCTATCAATATCTTTCACCACCAGTTGCGCGCTTTGTCACCATTGCTTTGCAACCTCCATTAAAGAGTGACTTTGACAAAAAACCCGTAAACATTTTTTTGTGCTGGTGTCGCGGTGGGTGCTAACCGGGGATAAAAAATTATTGCCTGCTTATTACAAACAGTAAAAAAGCCGTTCATTTATCAGGCGTTTCCGGGGAGAGATGAATAGCCCTGTCACCGGTGTGGTCCGCCTGAACATTAAAGGACACTTCAATCGCTTCCAACAGCGCATCAGTATCACCAATCTTGAGGCGCCCACTGATGCGGGTATCCAGCAGTTCCGGGTCATCGATGATAATCCGGTCAGGTACATATCGGCTGACTTCTTCAATAACCTGCTCTAATCTTTCATTCTCAAAAACGAGCTGACCGCTCACCCACGATAGTTGACGTTCCAAATCATTATTTTGAATAACTTCAGGCTTCGGGGTGGCAACTTCGTCATTCACCTCCACCCGCTCGCCTTTACTCACCAGAATTATTTCCTGTTCCTGGCTTTTAGGTGCAGGGCCATCTCCCTTTTGGCGTTTGGATAGTTGTACCTGACCATCTGTCACGGTCAAAACAATATTCTCAGAGTCCAGACGCACAACAAATTTGGTTCCAATGGCTTTTACTACGCTGTTTCCGGCATAGACGATAAAGGGCCGGTCGGGATCGTGGGTCACATCAAACAAGGCTTCACCGCGCAATAATCGTACGATACGTGCAAAGTTTGAAAACTCTGTTTCTATGATGCTGTTTGTATTCAGGTGCGCAGAGGACCCATCACTGAATTGCTCCAGCCGATGCGTTCCTATGCGGGTACTATGGAATGATGTTTCAGTCGCTACAGGCTCAGGCCCCTGCCAAAAAAACAGACTGACAGTGCAGATAACAAACACGGACAATGCATACGTCATTTTTCTGGAGGGCATCAACAATAAGAATGGATTCGGTACATTTCGTTTATTCGTCTCTGGAATACCATTCAGCAAAAAGTCCATTTCGCTCCACATCGCCGCCAGCTTATCGAGTGCCTGGGCATGTTCAGGTGCCTGAGATAACCACAGTTTCAGTGCACGACGATCACCCGCAGATACATTGCCGCGATCCAGTTTTGTTAACCAACCTGCTGCTTCATTGTCAATGATTTCTTCGCTACGGAGCGACACTACTTGTGACTCTTTATCGGACATTATTCCTTCCCAACACCGCTGCCGGTTTCCTGATGAGGGTTCTTGTGTCGAATACCCGGATGTTGTTCAAACTCATAACCCATTGAACTCAAGTTACGCTTGCACTGCTTGATGCCGCTGGATATATACTTTTCTACGGAGCCGATGGATACGTTCATCTTTCTGGCAATTTCACGATAGGACAATCCGTAAAACTTACGCAGCAGGATCGCACTTCGCTTTTGCTCGGGCAGCGACCGCAAGGCGTCATTAAACATCTCCAACTTCTGCTTGTAATGAAGCGCCCTGTCAACGGATATTTCATTTACCCTTGGCAGAGCATCGTTAATTTCCATGGTAATTTCTCGCGACCGATGCGAAAGTTTCTCTAACACTAGGTTGCGCGACACTCTGAACAAGTAGCCCTTAAGCGATGTTATGGGCTTTTTGTCGTTAGCATGCAGGGTTCGTAAATAGGTCTCCTGGAGGATGTCATCAACGTCTTCCTGACGGGCACGCATCTTCAATACGGAACGAACCAGCGCATCCCGACAAGAAACATACACTTCTAGTAGCTGATTTTCCTCTAATTTTTCAGCGCCACCCATACAATCGAACCTCAAAACGACAGTACCACCCAAACTGAGGATTTACCACATTACATAAAGAGTGATTATGTGCCTAAGCCTAAATCCGCCAAACTTTTTTCACTTTTCGATGCAAATAAACACCCTGGTCTCTTCTGCATGTGCCAAATCGATATCGACAGCCAAAACCTTTGCGCCTTCGCGGGCATAGGCAACTGCGGCGGCCTTGCCATTCCCCCAACCGGGACCGGAAGAACCCGCCCCCAGCACCAATGCACATTTCTTCTTTAGTCGCACGGTTTCAATACCTCCCGGTTCGATCAGTAATTCCAGGGCACATCAATCCAGGTGGCATTATCAGATTATATACTTACATATGCAAGTGTTTTTTTAAATGGTGGGAGCGACCTCGCCGAGCACCAGGTGATTACCTGCCGCAGCCAGGCGAAGGCAACTGAAAAGAATTATTAAGGTCAAGAGCAAGGTGATTGTACCGTTGTTTCGGACTTTACTTTCTTGAAACAATGCCTTCCATGATCTTGATGAACTTGTCGAGATACTTGTGGACTTGCCTTTCCGCTGACGGCGAAAGTTGCGACTTGAGATCGGCAATTGAAGTTCTGGCCTTTGGTTCGAGATCGTTGTAGAGTTCGGCCCCGGCTGCGGTCAATTCAAGGCGGTATTTACGGCGGTCATTTGGGTCGGATTCTCGGTATACCCAGCCCCTTTCATTCATTCTGGATAAGGCCCGGCTTACGTTTACCTCCGAATAACCGGTATAACGGCAAACGTCGATCGCATAGATGCCAGGGTGAAATGCAAGTGTCATCATGGCCCGCCATTCCGTAACCGAAAGTTTTATACCGCGCTGAAAAACAGACCTGTCATAATTTGAGCCGAACAGATTGGCAAGCCGGGTAATACGAAATGGCAGGGAAGAGTCGATATTGATCGGGTTATTGATCCGAACCGCTTCCGGTTTCTTGTCCACCTTCTTTTTGCTCACCGGATATTCTCTCCCTCCCAAACTGACCTCTTATCTGGCGTGATCCATCACAACTCATTGCTCCCTGTTGGGCATAATAGAATATCAGGCAGATACTTACAATCGTATGTTATTTGACTTTGGCGCGCAGTGTGCTGAATGCCCATACAANAGGCAACTGCCTTGTCAGAGCAAAATTACTTGTGCTGGATTTATGCTTGACAACCTGTTANCGCAAACGCCACAGTTTATTTTAAATTATAACTAGAACGATTGTTCTAATATAGAGTATAATTATTAATAGTTGTCCGAGATCGGGCCACACGTAGATCATCGCCAATTGCAAAACGGGAAAGGTAGTGAAATTGTGAGAGTGATTGATTACTTCGATAAAGGTGCTGAGATCGCCCCGGACCGCGTGGCTATCATTGCCGGCAGTTTGGAGTACAGCTATCAGCAGACACAAACTATAACGCACAATATTGCTTCAGGGATGTGGGCGAGTGGATTCGACCTCGGGCACCGGGTCGCGATCTATTCCAACAATGACGCACAAGCCTTCCTCTGTATGCTCGGACTGTGGCGTGCTGGTGGCGTATGGGTGCCGACCAATGTGCGCAATGCGCTGCAAAACAACATCGATTACTTCAACGATGTGGGTGTTCAATGGCTTTTTTATCACAGCGAATTTCAGGTTGATGCGGATAAACTACGCGAGGCCGTACCCACCTTGGAACATCTCTTTTGCCTGGATCGCGGCACCCCGGAGTACCCGGCGCTCGAGCAGCTTATTGAGCGAGGCATAGGCACTACAGTTCCGGACTGGGGTGATCCGTTCGGTAACCCCGAACAGATCATGGCCATGTGGCCCACTGGTGGAACCACTGGCCGATCCAAGGCGGTCATGATGAACAACTCCAGCTGGGGAACAACAACCGAAATCGTTGCGCAGCATTGGTTTTGCGATGATTTACCGCCAGTGTGCTTAATGGTTGCCCCAATTACGCATGCAGCAGGTGGTATCGCTGTAATGTTGACCAATCTTGGTACAACCAATGTCATCATGCGCGGTTTTGACGCGTTGGAGGTGATGCAAAATATAGAAAAGCACCGCGCAACACACCTGTTTTTGCCACCCACCGCATACTACGCGATGCTGGCCCATCCGCAGGTAAGAGATTTTGACTATTCCAGCCTACGCTATTTCCTGGTTTCCTCGGCCCCGGTGGCTGCCGACAAACTGAAGCAAGGTCTGGAGATATTTGGTCCGTGTTTGTGCCAGTCCTTTGGGCAGGCAGAATCACCCGTGATTCTGACCTGGAACGACCCGGTCACTATCGCTGCGGCCGGAGCCGGCATCCACCCGGAACGGCTACAAAGTTGTGGTAAAGAGACCTATCCGGTAAGGGTAGCGGTCATGGATGATGAGGGCAATTTAATGCCGCCAGGCGAACGGGGTGAAATAGTGGCAAGAGGATCCCTGGTCACACCCGGATACTATAACAATCCGGAAGCCACGGCTGAGATCCGAACCTCCGGCTGGCACCACACCGGTGACATTGGTTATAAGGACGAATATGGTTATTTCTATATCGTGGATCGTAAAAAGGACATGATCATTACTGGCGGTTTCAATGTCTATTCAGTGGAAGTGGAAGCAGCCGTGCTGGCGATGCCCGAAATCAGGGAATGTGCTGTAATTGGCGTGCCTGATGACAAATGGGGGGAAGCGGTCAAGGCAATCACAGTCTTGAAGGACGGAGAATCCCTCGATGAAGGACAAGTTGTTGCACACTGCAAGGACAAACTCGGAAGTTTCAAGGCGCCTAAGTCGGTCGAATTCTGGCCGGAGATACCGAAGACTCCCACTGGCAAAACTGACAAGAAAACGATTCGCGGCCGTTACTGGGCCGGCCAGGAACGTGGTGTGCACTAACCTGTTATCACTAGCGCCGTAGTGTCAGGCTGCCGGGTTAGGTAATCACTGGTCGGGCTGTTGCAAACAGCAACCAAACAACTGCTCCGAAAACACAAAGAGTGGCAGCGAGCGCAAAGGCCGATGCATAAGTTCCCGTAACATCAACCAGCCATCCGGTTGCTGTTACGCCAATGATGCCGGGTATGGTGGCGGCTGTGTTGGTGATACCAGCCAGAATACCGGAGTATTTTGGTGCGATCTCCAGCGCATTGGGTGCGAAACCGGAATAGGTGAAGGCTAGCAAACCCAGTGCTCCGCACATGTGAAGCATTGCTTCAGGTGCGGTATTGACATTTCTCGCCAGAACCAAAAATACCGCTGCTCCAATCAGACCGATTGTTTGCATTAACTTGCGTACGGCGGTTGCTGAAATACCCCCTTTTATCATTTTGTCCGCGATCCACCCAGCGACATTCATCATGACAAACATTGTCAGCCAAGGCGCCGCCGAGTAGATGCCCGCATTTGTGATACTCAATCCATGAGCATGGCGAAAGTAACTTGGCAGCCAGGCAAGGAGCATATACGCGGTCCAATTGGTACAAAAATGATTGATGATGATTGCCCACACGGGTTTGCTTGAAAACAGCAGTCCCCACGGCACCGCCGTGAAGGTCATATCTGAATCCTGTTCAGGCTTGAGCATTTGGAGTTCGTCCTCCGCAATCCGCGGGTGTGCTGACGGATACTCAAAGATGCGCCAAAACCAAAGGCCTGCCCACACCAATCCAACCGCTCCGAACAGGTAGAATATTGCCGGCCAACCGTAGTGCTCAATCACCCAGCCGGTGGTAAGTAATGCCGCCACCGTTCCGAGTGGGGCGCCACTGAGAAGGATCGCGATTGCACGCGATCGCTCGCTGGGCGGGACCCATTTGCTAAACAGCGCAAAGCTCGCCGGAAAAGCCGCTGCTTCTCCAAGACCGAGCGCAATTCGTGTGGCGATAAGAGCGGTCAGTGATAAAAAGGCAGCCATCGGCGTCAGGATGGTGAATACCGACCACCAGATGACCGCAAAACCGAGCACAAGCTTGCCGCCTATGCGGTGGGCTAGCCAGCCACCGGCAACCTGCATCGCGAGGTATCCAACAAAAAAGGAGGACAACACCAACCCCTTAATCGTTTCGGACCAGCCAAATTCTGCCGCCATTGCGATGGCGGCTACGGACATATTTACGCGATCGATATAGCAAATGAACGCGGCGCAAAAGCAGGCTCCGACAAGTGTGTAACGCTTTGGCCAGCCTTTTCGATGATTCATTGTGATTGTTGTAAGTGTTTGCATAACTTACTCATCTCACTAAGCCTCTCAACCCTTCTCTACAAACGATGAGTGAAGGGTCCCTTTTGGTTCCCGGACTTCGCCCTCTTCCACCACAGCCAATACCTGCTCAATGAGTTCGCGTGCAAATCTCTTGGGCTGGGCAAGCATCGGCACATGCCCCGCCTGCTCAAACCAGATCAATTTTTTGAAAGGTGCTTCGATGGCGTTGAAGTAATCTTCTGCGAGAGACGACGGGGTGTTGTGATCGTACCGGCCCAGGAAGAAAAAAATTGGGATCTCAAAATCATAACCCAATTCGTGTAGATCCTCATTCATTATCGCACCCAAGACTCGCGTCATGGCCTGACTGCTGCCATCCTTATATTTATGAATGTCGATAAGCGAATACCCAGGTGCGAGGATGATCGGTTTAAATATGGGCCACACGGTGGTTTCACCATAAATACCACCACCAAGCTTAACCAGCCAACGCCCCAGATTCCTCAGTTCGTCAGGAGAATAAGGCGGTGGCCCAAGGGTTTTGAGTGCACCAAGTGCCGCAGTGTTGCTTTGCTCACCCGCCAGAGACAAAGCATCCTGGTAAGAAACTTCCAATCCCTCACGAAAGTTCACTGTTTGTCCTGTGCCGACGTAAGCGTGAAAGAGTATAACAACGATGCAAAGGCCTTCCTTTGCATGCTCGGTCTGTGGCGTGCCGGCGGCATCTGGGTGCCCGCCAATGTGCGTAACGCGCTGCAAAACAACATTGACTATTTCAACGATGTCGGCGTTCAGTGGCTTTTATATCACAGCGAATTTCAAGCCGATGCGGAAAAATTGCGCCAGGCCGTACCCACTCTAAAGCATCTCTTTTGTCTCGATCGCGACACCCCGGAGCACCCGGCGCTCGAGCGTCTTATCGAGCAAGGTGCGGGCACCACGGTTCCGGACTGGGGTGATCCCTTTGGTAA
>PBRC01000017.1 GCA_002725285.1 Gammaproteobacteria bacterium
CCAACACATCTAATGTTGTCCTAGTTCCTCATTCAGATGCACTTACACTTCGATCTTGTTGGAGGTATCTCAGGTGACATGTTCATCGGCGCCATGCTGGATTGTTTTCCCGAGCACGCCGACTCACTGACTGAACAAATCAATCTGGCTGGATTTGAAGAAATGGTTTCACTGAGACATGAACCTTTCAGCGACGGAATCCTGAGCGGGCACAAATTCGATGTTGAGCCAACCGTAAAAGCAGAATCTCATCATCATCGTCACTACCATGAAATTGAATCAATACTGAAGGGTTCTGATCTTGATGAGAAGACCCGGGCAGCTGCACTCGAGATATTTAAAATTATCGCCATTGCCGAAGCAAAGATACACAATACATCCATTGAGTCGGTCTCCTTTCACGAAGTTGGAGCCTGGGATTCGATCGCTGATGTCGTCTGTGCTGCCTACCTGATCGCACAATCCGATATCAGATCCACGAGCGTATCCAGTCTTCCATTGGGTGGTGGCCAGGTGAAAACTGCTCACGGTACATTGCCTGTTCCAGCACCCGCCACTGCCTTGATACTCGAAGATTTTAAATTCACTGATGATGGAATCACGGGAGAACGCATTACCCCGACAGGGGCTGCAATTCTGAAATATCTCAACCCAAAAAAAGCCTCCCCGGGTCGACTTATCAGGCAAGGTTTTGGTTTTGGCACCAGGAAATTTCCAGGAATTTCAAATGTCCTGCGTATTCTTCANTTTGAATCCGATNAATCNGANCTATGGAANACCCAATCAGTCAGCCAAATCGAATTTGAACTNGACGATCANACNGCCGAAGAAATCGCAAATGCACTGGATCAGCTAAGAAAACAGAAAGGNGTTCTGGATGTTATACAATACTCNGTTCTAGGAAAGAAAAACCGACTCAGTACCTCGATAAGATTGCTATACCAGGCCAGTAATTCTGAAGAAATCCAGCAAGCCTGTTTTCGANTGACAACAACACTGGGNCTTCGNCTTNCTGAAGTAACACGAAGCATCCTGANCAGAACAGAGAAAAGTATTCAGCGNGATGGCAANTCGTACCGGGTTAAAGTAACAGATCGACCGGGCGGNGTGACNGCCAAAGGNGAAATGGATGANTTTTCAGGTGATTCAAATATCGCTAAACAAAGACAGGCTCGAAACGAGATCGAATCTGCGAGTATCAAAGAGAACAAAGACAAGTGAAAATACTTGAGCAATTAGAGCAACAACTTGCATCGCTTGGCCCGCTCGCGGTTGCCGTCAGTGGTGGTGTTGACAGCATGACCCTGGCAGTTGTTGCACATCGGGTCAATCCTCAAGTGGAAATATTCCACGCGGTTTCAGCGGCGGTTCCCAGGCAGGCGACAGCTCGAGTTAAGCAATATGCGAAAAGGGAACAGTGGCGACTCAATATCATTAATGCTGGTGAAATCAACGATCCGGATTATCTGGCAAACCCGGCCAACCGCTGTTACTTTTGCAAAACCAATCTCTACGATACGGTCGTCAGTCAAACCGATCACCTTGTTTTATCAGGTGCGAATCTTGATGACCTGGGTGATTATCGACCTGGACTTGATGCTGCAAAGGAACATCAGGTTAAACATCCATACGTCGATGCCGGAATCGACAAAGCCACACTCAGGGCAATTGCAAAGCACCTTTCACTCACTGACCTGTATGATTTACCAGCCGCTCCCTGTCTGGCCAGTCGCATTGAAACAGGCATCGCCATCAACCCGGAACTGTTACCGGTTATAAACGAAACCGAACAGGCACTCTGGGACAGGTTACAGCTTTCATTACCTATTAAGGGAATTCGTTGTCGGCTACGCAAAAGCGGCGTCGCGATTGAATTGCAGACCAGCGAAGATATTGATACTTCCGCAGACTATGCGCTCGAAGCCACAAAAATCGTCTCCGATCGATTTACCAGCCATGGATTTGCAAAATACACCGCACATATCACTATCGAACCTTACCGGCGAGGTAGTGCTTTTTTAGTTGAGACCCTGACCGTTGAATGATCAAGACAACAAAGGTGAAGTAATACTGGACCTCGCAAGAGAAAACCGAACAGGGCTGGCTGAAGCCGTTTTCTGTAATGGAAAAAGCCAGTCTCAACTTGAAACCATCTGCAATCAGGTTGACGCAGACAAGCGATCCATGTTGTTCACCCGGTTTGATTCATCTCAGTTTTCTTTTCTTGACCAGAAATTTCCAGGCCTCATTAATTACGACTCGGTATCACAGACAGGTATATCTCATCCCAGGGAAATGAAGTCTGACACCCATGTTGCTGTCATCACTGGGGGTAGTTCCGATGTGCCGGTAGCCAGGGAAGCCACAAAAACTCTCGAATATTATGGTCAACCGGCATTGGTTATTGACGATGTCGGTGTTGCCGGATTATGGCGATTGGTTGACAGGGTCAAGGATATTGAACAGATGAAGGTCGCCATATGTATTGCGGGAATGGATGCTGCATTGCCAACGGTACTGGGGGGGCTGATACCATGCTCTATCATCGCGGTTCCCACTTCAGTTGGCTACGGTATGGCAAAAAATGGTGAAACCGCACTGAGGTCATTACTGGTTAGTTGTGCGCCGGGATTGACCGTGGTCAATATCGACAACGGCTACGGCGCAGCCTGTGCTGCGATACGTCTGCTTAACCAGTTGAATGATGAGGTAATGTAGCTACCTTACCTCATCCATTTCACCTCGGATAAATAGCGCTTCCTGATTCAGTTTAATAGCATCCTGTTTGACCGCAGATTCCAAATCTTCCATATTATTTTCGTCAAATTCAGAAGCTGCATCCAGGATTATTTGAAGAAGACTGGCATCACTGGATGAATTGAGAAAGATGCCTGGTCGATCAAGTACGTAATGGACAGCGCGCCTTAATGCCGCTTCTTCCCTGATAGGTTCATACCAGCTGAATCTCTTTGACGGATCATCTTCCCGCCAACGACGCCGGGCGATAGATTTGATCGTCTGCATTGCCACCTGTTTTTCTCTGGTGATTTCATACAACCGATCAAACTCAGCCGCATATTGAGTGTCCTGCATCATCATATAGCTGTAGGGTAACAACACCGAATCAAACTCATAGGCCTCAAGACTTTTGAGGTGCATCTCCGCTGCACGTGTGCCATGACCAGTGACACCAATGAAGCGAACCATGCCCTGCTCTTTTGCCTCTATGGCCGCCTTTACGGAACCCTTGTCACCAAGTGCGGTCTCCCATTCACTGTCATTCGTCAGATTGTGCATCTGGATCATGTCAATTTGATCAACCTGCATTCGTTCGAGTGAATTCTCGATACTCCTCAATGCAGCATCCCTGGTTCGTTTACCTGTTTTTGTTGCCAGAAAGACCCTGCCGCGATGATCCTGCAGAAATGGTGCCAGCCGCAGTTCCGCGTCACCATAACTTGCCGCAACATCAATGTGATTGATACCTCGGTCCAGGATCATAGACAGCACTGCATCAGCTTTGTCCTGCCTCATGGCACCAAGGGCGGCTGCACCGAACAAGATCCTGGTACTTTTGTGACCCGTAGCGCCAAATGGGATTTGCTCAATCATCGTTGCCTCCTGATTCAGTGCAGCTTCCGGCTACCGGAAAACTGGGATGTATATAGACTGACAACGAGTTAACAGCAATTAGAACGCGACATCTACCCCCGCTACAGCGATCAGGATTCTAACNNGCCTTTCGCGCAAGGCCTGTTTAAGAATTCGCCCGAATATTCCAGCACCTCGTTACTGCTGTTTAATCCGAAGGTATCAAGAATATGTGAGAACTGATCAATTGAAAACATCTGTGTTATCACGCTCGATCCGTGTTCACCTAACCACTTAAGGGCAGGTTCTTTGCCCGTATCTGAAAAGAAGGCTCAAATGATTTTATGATCACACTCATGGTGTGATCCACACCCCCGACAGGTTATCGTGGGGTGTCTGCTTCCAACCCTGATTAATTTCAATTGCGCGCAGCACACCCATATGGGCAACAATGAGGTTATTTCCTGGCAGAGATGATAGATAACGTAATCCCGACAAAATCCGACTATGAAACTCCTGCCATGGCTCACCTCCNGGTATTTCAGTTGGTTTACCTTCCCGCCACGCCTTGAGGAATTCNGGATATTTGGCGCCTATTTCTTCCGATGTCAGACCACTAATATCACCATAGTGTCGCTCGTTCATATCCAGGACCGGATCCAAAAGTTTCAGATTGAGTTCGTCTGCGATGATCCTTGCTGTCTCACGAGCCCGGGACAATCCCGAACTCGTTATGGATACAAATCGAAACATTTCAAGTGAAGCACACACTTCTTTGGCCTGCTGTCGTCCAAGATCAGTTAAAGGTGGATCAGCATGACCAGCCCATCGTCGCTGCCGGTTCCAGGTCGACTGACCGTGTCGAACAACATAGACGGATTCCTCCTGCCTGGTTGATCCTTTATTCACCCGAGTGCCTTAAGTCCCTGGCCCAGCATTCTGTGTTCAGCACAGTGACTGACTATTAAGACTGTGATCGGACTGGCTATTTGAGTGCCTCATCAAATACAAATAGATCTGTAAGGAGAGCTCGCAGGTGTATGGAAGCATTGAGATTATCGATCAATAAGGAGCTGATAGATCCCTGTGCCAGAACAAGTCTGACTGCACCCAGTGTTTTTAGAGCATCAGTTTCCAATGCATCAATAAAGCTGCGGTATGTATCCACCACTTCAGCGTTTTTTGCTTCAGCTACCGCCGTAACTACACCAGCCAACCCATCCAACGCAGTCTCAATATCATGCAAAAATGCGGTGACTTCCTGTCCCTGAGTCGTCCCTACTGACGATTCGATCCCCTGGGCAGCATATGCCAGCATGTATTCGTAGGCTGCTTCTATCTTATCAATTCGCTCATTAAGTTCGTTTCTGTGTTCAGTGACCATGGTTTTCCATACTTCAGTCTAGTTTTGCCATCTTTCAGGATCATGCTGATCCAGGAATTCAGCCCTCGTCAGCCTGCCTGTCAACATCGCACGAGTGTANATCAGCTTTTCTGGCCTTAGAGAAAAATAGATGTGGATTATGACAATAACCATCAGGAAAAGGGCTGAAAATCCATGCAATACGTAAATAATCCCCCAGTTCTGATCCGACAACCAGTAAAGATCCCTCTCCCACAAGGGTGTGTCAATTTTAACCATCATCAGCAGCCCTGTAACGATAGTGATTGGAATAGTCAGGCCGACCCCAAGATGCACCAGCTTTTGTGCAGGTGAGTATTTTCCAGGCTTGACTAATTTGCTGTTTTGTAACTTCAGCAGCCAGCCAAACGCCGCCTGAATTTCCTTAATATCTTCCAGCCCAAATATCATCGCACGCAGATCCTGCCAGAAACAGGAGCGCACAATGTGTGCAGCAACAACACCTGTTAATGCAAGTCCAGATATCCAGTGTGCTGTCAGCCACGAAAATTTAAGCCCAATGATCGGTAGAAAGGCGGTAAACAACAGAATCAGAACAGTTACTGCGGTTACCCAATGAAACATTCTGTCAATCATTGNGTGNCGAATGATATCTTGCTCACCACCAGCGTCTGTCTTCTGATCTNCCACTTCACTCATGCGTCGCNGGTTCGCGACTTTCGCGNTGCNATGAGCCACATAAAGAGTGCGTGAATCANAATAAATGTCAGCGTTGCTGTGAAAAAGACGCCCAGGAGATCCCAGGACACACCTTCAAGCACAGACTGGCCCCAGGCATTATGGCTATAGCGAAATACTTCCACGAAATCAGCTGTTCCGAATTGCCCGTTTTACCAGATTTTCCATCAAGGGAATCTTGAAATGGTTATGATTCAAAGGCGTCGCACCTCGAACAGCCGACTGGCCTGCCAGGTTCTCGGTTTCTTCGTTCTTTGCACTACCCNTGACCACGCCTTCCACCACGGTTAATCGTGTCGGCACACATTCAACACCATTGCAGGCGATGCGAATATCTTCTATTGCTGAATCCTTGANCTTCATTGCGGAAGCAACATTGACCAGNGCAAAATCCCACGTTTTGCGGTCGGCAACCTTTTCAAAATAGAAACTCGCCCCCGCCCATGTATTGGGTATTCGAATCGTCGTCAGTATTTCATTGTCCTTCAGCACCGTCATGCGTTCGATATCCTTGTCGGGTCCAACAAAGAAATCTTCTGCTTTGACGGTTCTTTCACCATCCGGACCGGTAATAACGCATTCAGCATCCAATACCACGAGTGCCGGGGCGGTGTCTGAGACAGAAACGGCGACGCAACGATCAGCATAGAACAGACAGTGTTCCCGATTCATTCCCTCCGGCGTATCAGCAAAACACTTCTTGCCCCCGGCTCGATAACAATCCATACCTGCGCGGTAATACCAGCACCGGGTATCCTGGCAAATGTTACCGCCCAGGGTACTGACATTTCTAATCTGAGGACTGGCTACCTGACCTGCGGCCTCTGCAAGTACACTGAATTTTGACCTGATCAGATCGTTATTGGCAATTTCGGTCAATGTTGTCGTGGCGCCGATTTCGATACCTGTGGCAGTCTCACTGATTCCACCAAGCGCATCAATAGCAAGCAGATCAATAATGGCACTGGGATTCTTAATTCGATCCTTGAACCAGTCCAAACTGTCATTTCCGCCAGCCATTACCCAACCATCCTTACCGAAGCGACTGGCAAGATTCAACGCATTTTCCAGGTTTGCGGGTTGATAAAGCTCGAACCCTCGCATCATATCCTTAATCATATTCTTCTCCCCTAGAAAGTATTGACGGCCAAAGGACCATGGGACTGAGGGCGGCCACTGGCGGCATTGATAATCATGTCCGGAACAACAGGGGTTCTGTTGAAGTAGTGCCCCCCAAGGGCATCGGATATGGCACAAAGCAAGGCAGCAGCAGCACACCCCATGACGGGCTCACCAATCCCGCGGGCACCTACCGGATTCATTGGATCAGCTATATCGACAGCACTTGACCGCATGACTGACGGTACATCCAGGTAACTCGATATTTTCGACTGGTTCATTCCGACCGCTGCCGGGAGGCCGTTTTGCGGATCGTAAACATGCCTTTCCTTTGTCGCCATGCCAAATCCCATGACACCACCACCCTTGATCTGAGTGGCGACCCCCATTGGATGAAGCACAGTACCGCAGTCGGCAACGCCCACATAGTCGATGATGTCATAGACACCCGTCTCGATGTCCAACTCGATCTGAATGAAGCCCGCANCAAACGCTGGTGGTGTTCCTTCTGACTTGAGCTTATCTTTGGCAACGCCTACCAGACCCGTTCCGGCCAGACCCGCAACTGAAGCTTTGGTCATCGGATTGATGTCGTCCGGTGCTTCTGCACCACTGAACTTACCGCCAATTTCAATCGCGCGTTGTGCCGCTGCAGCGTAGGTAAGGTTCTTGGTCGGATCTGAAATCAAAAAGACTTTCTCTTCGCCGATATCGTAATCGTCGGCACTACCTCCCAGGTCCATTGCAGCGATTTCCTTCAGCTTCTGCACGGCATCAACAGCAGCGACGTAATTGGTCCTCGTCATCGTGTACGAGGTATTGCTTCCGAATTGACCGATATTCCAGGGAAGGTGTCTACGACTGTCCCCTCGCACTACCACACAGTTCTCCCAGTCATATCCGAGTACCTCTGCTGCAACTCTCGAGGTCGCCGTATGAGAATAGGTACCGAGATTACCCACACCTGTGTGGATATGCAGCTTGCCCTCAGGGGTGATTACCAGCAGCCCGTCGAAACCGCTATATCCCGCGCTATGGTAAGCCTGACCGACACCTATGCCTGTCACCCTGGCGCCTTTTTTCTGCCCACTGAGTTTCTTCTTCTCCTCCCAGCCGAATTCTTTGGATCCCTGCTGAAGTGCTTCATTTGGAAAAGCACTGGTCATCGTGCTCTTGCGTGGGCCATATTTGGTTTTGCTGTCAGGATCATTGATCGCCCTGATTGCCACCCTGTCAATACCTAATGCCTTCGCTGCTTTATCCATCAAGGGTTCTATGGCACAGGCGATCTGATTCTGACCCGGCCCTCGCTGAGCAGTTCTCGGCGGTGTGTTCGTATCAACCGGGACACCTCTGAAGCTCATTGCATCCGGGGTGTACATCAGCGAGATAGCTTCAGCGGCAGAGATATAGTCATTGTAGCCGACATCTGGACCGTTTTCCTGAACGATGTACAGATCAACTCCCAGCAATTTGCCATCCTTTCGAAAACCCATTTTGACCCGACCCTGGAATCCGGGTCTTGCTGAACCCACAAAATGTTCTTCAGCGCGGCTGATTCTCATCATTACCGGCCTGTTAATTTTCTTCGACACATGAGCAGGTATGGACATCTCTGTGAAGGCTGAGAGTTTTGATCCAAAACCGCCCCCACAATACTCTGAGACAAAAACTAGATCCTGAGGTGCAATACCGATCATTCCTGCCAAAAACGGNAGAGNAAATGCCTGACTCTGTGAAGATGCGTGAACGAAACACTTCCCATTCTGCCAGTAAGACAACGCCGACCGGGTTTCCATACAATTATGAGATGTACCGGCGGTTACAAAACTCTCATCCAGGGTATAGTCAGCTTTTTCGAGGTTTCCCTTTACATCACCATAGGTCCACTCCTCTTCGGCCTGACCCATCGGTAACTGACCTTCCTTTACAGCGGCAAAATCCCTGGCTGTCCATTTCATTTCTTTTACATAAGGTGCCGCGGTGAAGTTCTTGTTACCGGCAACATTTCCATCGGTTCTCGCATTGGTTCCGCCCGGGTAGAGACTCTCCAATGGATCAACAGTAAATGGCAGCGGCTGCATATCCAGTTTGATTTTTTCGAGCGCATCCTGAGCAAGCGTTTCACTCTCTGCAGCCAGTGCCAGAATTGGCTCACCCACATAATGCGGTTCGTTGGTCAGTATCGGTTTATTCGGAGAGGTCGTCGGCGGCAGATCATCAGCGGTGAGTATGCCAATAACACCTGGCATGGCGAGCGCCTCAGTTGCATCAATACTGTTCACTTTCCCATGCGGCATGGGACTCACCAGTAAACGGCAAAAAACCATTCCCTCGACTTTGAAGTCCTCGGCAAATTTGGCTTTACCTGTGACCTTCGCTACCAGATCAGGTGGAGTGAAATCTTTGCCAATTAATTTATAATCATTCATCTCAGCTTGCCCCCGCTGCGCGCATCACGGAATTTAGATAGTGATCGTAGGCACCACATCGACACAGGTTACCTGCCATTGCCTGCCGTGCCGCTTCCCTGCTGGGCTTAGGATTCGCCTTCAAGAGTCCTACCGCCGACATCAGCTGTCCTGGTGTACAAAACCCACACTGAGGTCCCAGTTCATCGATAAATGCCTGCTGAACCGGATGCAAGTCTCCATTGGCATCCTGCAACCCTTCAACGGTAGTGACCTGCCGCCCCCTGACACTGTGACTTAGCGTTGCACATGAATAGGTTGGGATATCATCAATGAGTATTGTGCAGGCACCGCATTCGGTTCGATCACATCCGAGTTTGGTGCCCGTCATCCCGAGCTTGTATCGCAATGTCATCGCCAGTGTTTCCTGAGGCATAACGTCCACCCTGCGCACCTTGCCATTGATATTTAAGGAAATCAGTCTTTCAACTGCTTCAGTCGCTTTGGCTGTGGGTGATGATGACGGGTCGCCGGAACAACCACTCAAGGTACCCAACATCGAACCGGATGCAACGGTTGCTCCTGTGGCAATTATGCTCTTGATGAATCTTCGGCGAGATAGCCTGACACTGATAGATCGCGGCACTTCTTGAAATTCACCAGCGCTGCTCTTCGGATCATAGATCTCGGGTTTCATCGCTCCCTCCCAGTAACCTAATTCTTGTGCGCTCCACTGTAGCGATTTTGATTGGACAGGGTCAAGAGGCAATTAGCCCGCAATGCCTCAGCTGCCAGGAATCGATCCTCCGAATAGGCCCATATTGGCAATATAAGCAATGACAGGATGTTGAATTAGCCAGGAGGAATGACATCCAAAACTTCAAGTCAGCCGTTCAACTGCAACTGCATGATGTAGCTTGCTCCATCCGCCCTGGTCACTGATACAAGTCATGTCCGCTCTGTATACCAGACACCTCTCATTACAACTTGAACGACTACCGGTTCAGGTGATTTGCCAGCAGTTGGTAATACCTTGAAACAGAAGATATTGTATTGTGACCAGTATTTGAAATCGTCTCTACCCTGATCTGCGACGTTGGAAATGCCTCAACCAGATTTTCCGTATGGAGGATATTAATCACCTCATCATGTTCGGCGATTAAAACAAGGGTCGGAGCAGTAATCTGATTAACTCGACTCAATGAGTCGTAGTGATCTTTTAACATCAGAGAACCCGGGTAGATACGATACAGTTTCTGCGCAACATTTCTAACGCTGTCAAAGGGGGTAATGAGAGCAAGCCTGCTGATACTCCGATTAGCGCCAACATAGGTGGCAACACCACTACCCAGGCTGCGCCCAATCACGGATACACCAGCATGTCGAGTTGCCACGTCATCGAATATGAATAGCGCATCAGAGTAAATGCCATCCTCGGTGGGTGTGCCACTGCTGCCGCCATAGCCACGGTAGTTGACAAGGTAAACCGTATGAGATGGAAAAAGGGGAGCAAAATCAGCAGCATTTAGAGCAACGGCTTCGCCGTTGCCACCGAAGTACAGGACCGCGGTGTCCATTCCTTCATTTAGGACGATAACATGTATGAACTCACTCTCGTTCTCAAAGATCACCTCAGGGTAGCTATGTTTGACAAGCGGTGTGGGAAAATACAGAAGACTGCGCTGAAACAGGTACAGCAAAGCACCGAAGCCAATATAAACCAGGACGATTATCGTCAGTAGTGAAGTCAAACTCTTTTTCATACCATCAACAGGATTAGCAGCAGGAACCTGACAACGTTAGTTCTATATACATCCGCAATACTATAGTCAGAAACCTAAACGACTTGGCTGNGTAACTCAGATGCGCGGCACTCAGCTGAATGAGCCGAGAATCTCTTCTTCAAACTGCTGCAGTCGCTCAACATCACCAGACGGGATGCCACCAAATATTATCTCGGTGATACCAGCGTCCGCAAACTCACCGATGCGATCAATGACGTACTGTTTCGATCCAGCGACTGTACCTTTACCAAGACCCTTTATGACACGGTCAATCAGATCCTGATCTTCAGTCAGGTAGCATGGCATCAGCAGAGTACGACGAATCTCTGCCGGATCCCTGCCCGCGTCTTCGCAATGCTTCTCCAATATTCCAGCCTTNTNCAGGTAGTACTCGAGTGCCATTCCGCCACCAGCCCAGCCATCAAGATTCATCACATCACCATAGCGAGCCAGCGTTCTCAAGGTGCGTTTCGGGCCTGTACCACCTACCATGATGGGGATCGGTTCTCTGTAGCTACCCGGAGACAAGCGAGCCTGATCGAGTTGATAATACTTACCGGAATAATCAACCGGATCATCACTTCTGATCAGTAAACGGATAAGTTGGCAGGCTTCTTCAAATCGATCCTGCCGTTCTTTCATTGACGGGAAATCCCAGCCATAAGCTTCGTGCTCCCTCTGATACCAGCCAGCTCCGATCGCCAGGGTAAATCTGCCTTCGCTTATTGAGTCGATCGTGCCAGCAATCTTCGCCGCATGGGCCGGATTTCGATAGGTATTACCCAGCACAAGATTGCCAAGGCGCAGCTTCTTCGTCATCCCCGCAACGGCTGCAATGGCTGTTAGTCCCTCAAAAGCGGTGAGTGCTTCCTGTTCTTTGTTTGCNCCTGGCGGAATAAAATGATCTGCAAACCAGACGCTGTCCCAACTGCCTGCTTCCATCGCTTCGACAGTCGGCTTGACGGCTTCCCAACTCGTTCTATAGACATTTACCTGAACACCAAAATCCATATCCTGCTCCCCTTACCTGTTATGTCTGATCATGGATCAGATGCGATGCCAGATCGCGTTACTCGCTTCCGTCAGCTTCTGCAATGAAATCACTCTCGAGTATTCTTGCACCGCGCAGAATGTTGCCCATTGCGTAGTTGCCTTCATGGCAGGCGTATTCATACACCCGCTCCTTACTGCTCTTCCAAATATACTCACCACTCCAGTTAGCCGTCCAAGCCGAGGGGTCATCCACCGTGAAGCCGTAGAGAATGTCGCCGTTTTCAAGCTTGCTGAGTTTTTCGATGATATGCAGGTTTTCATCACCCCCGGCCAGGCCGGTTCTATCTCGAAAATTGATCGTGTCGATTACCAGCGTATCGCCCTCCCACCAACCGATGGAATCACCAAGCCATTTTTGAAAACCATTGGTATTGTGTTCTGAATTAAGGCGGATGATACGGGCATCGTGCACCATCTCCAACAGAATCACGACATGATCTTCGGTCTGGGAAATTCTATTGAAATTATTGTAGAGGCTAGGAATCATAGGTGGGCCGCCGCTGAATCCAAGCAGACAACGCTCAGCCAGCGCGAGATATTCAGGACCATCAAACGGACCCGGACCGTCTTTAGTTAACCACGAAGCAGTACCATCATTGGTATAGGCAAAGGATGCGAAATTCTTAGCCATCTTCAACATACCAGCCATGGTCATTGGTGGCTGACGACCATTAGGCGGATCATAGACAATTGATGTTCTAAACTTTCCGTCAATCTCAAACGCATCGCTTCCAGGGTCAACCCAAAAAGCGTTGTAGCCGCCGACACCGCCAGCACCGAAGGCATGCCGGCCGTCACCACCCTTTACCGGTGCACCGCGCTCCGGGCTACTTTGCCGGTTAGCGAACTCCAGTTGTTTTTTCATGCCGCCGATGACTTTCTCTGCTTCCTCTCGTGACATGAATTTCTTGTCACCAAAATACTCTGGACGATCCAGGGGCGTTAAGGTTCCTGCGTCGTAATTACCCGTGAAGTCTGGTTTGCCAGATTTTGTTCGTTTGATTCCCGAGTCATCTGCGTGAACAATGCCGCCCAGCAGTAACAGGACAGGCGCGAGTTTTAGGTAGGTACCAGCCATAAGGTGATCTCCTTTTTTAGACGAGATGATCCTAACAACCTGCATTTTAGACTTCAACGCATACTTCCTGTTCAAGAAGATATGTTCTCAACTGGAAAACTGAAGAAATATGTTGTTGAATTCATGATCAAAATCGCGTTAATACAGTTAAGAAAAGGAAGTCATCGTGAAAGCGATCTTTGTTTTGCTGGATAGTCTGAATCGTAACTACCTTCCCATTTACGGCAATGACTGGGTCAAGGCGCCCAATATAGAACGACTGGCGAATCATGGTATTACCATGGAAAACCACTGGCTCGGTTCAGCACCCTGCATGCCTGCTCGTCGCGATATTCTTACCGGCAGGCTCAATTTCCTGGAGCGTGGCTGGGGACCCATTGAACCCTACGACATCCCTTTTACCCGTCTGCTTCGTGAATCAGGTATTCGCTCTCACATGGAAACGGATCACTACCACTACTTTCACGTCGGTGGCGAGAACTATCATACTCAGTTTGATACTTATCAGTTTCATCGTGGTCAGGAGCAGGACCCATGGCAGTCGCGGACCACACCCCCAGACGAACCGGAACACATGGGACAGTGGGGGCAACAGTACTATACAAATCAGAAACTATTTTCAGGCGCCGACGACTTCCCTACGCCGAAGACGTTTATTGGCGCTATCGACTGGCTTAAGCATAACGAAGGCGCAGACGACTATGTACTATGGGTAGAGGGATTTGATCCCCATGAACCATTCGACTGCCCGGCAGATTACGTTGAGCAATATGGTGATACCTGGGACGGTCCATTACATCAGTGGACGGGTTACAGAAATGTTGAGGGGGATGAAAAAGCGACTCAACACCTAAGAAATCAGTATGCCGGAACATTAACGATGGCAGATGAGTATCTTGGCAAGATGCTGGACGAACTTGAACGCCAGGGGATTTATGAAGAGACGCTCATCATCCTTACCACCGACCATGGCCATCTGATTGGAGAACATGGCGTTACCGGCAAGAACAGATGGCATGTGTGGAATGAACTGGGTAACCTGCCAATGATCGCCAAGCTGCCTGGTAATCAAAACGCGGGGCAAAGAAGAAAACAGTTGACTCAAAATACTGATGTCATGCCAACACTTCTCGACTATTTCAACGTGGAAATCGATCATGACATTCACGGTGAGTCTCTAAAGAGTGTCTTTGAAGATGACACCACTGTACAGAGAGAAGCAGTACTTTATGGATGGTTTGGCATGCCCGTTAATATCACTGACGGAAAGTACACCTATATGCGCGCGGCAATACGTGAGGAGAATGATCCACTCTTCATGCACTATCAGATACCCACCTCATACAGCTTTCATGACCTCCCTGGCAGAGGGATGTTTCGCGAGGCAGAATTAGGCCCGTTTCTTCCCTTTACTCAGATGCCGGTCGTCCGTGCGCGCACCACTATGCGCAGAACAAGTATCGTCAAAGACACTCAGCTGTTTAATATCAAAGAAGATCCAGGGCAAGAGAATAATCTAGCTACTTCTGATACAGATAGCGATGCGGCACCGGAGATAGAAAAACAATATATAGACTTGTTGAAACAAACATTGAAGACGGTTGATGCTCCTGCCAGTCAGTACAAGAGACTTGGCCTGTAAGCAACCACACCCGATAATCCTGAAAACAAGATGGAAGACAAAATGACGAGAACCAAAATACTGTTAGTTACGCTAATGCTGATATTGCCATACGCATCTACAGCTGCACCTGGCGTGGGTGATCCTGCCCCTGAGTTCCAGGTCAGTGGATCCGATGGTAATTCCCATTCAATATCGCAGTTCAAAGGCCACAAGCCGGTAGTAATAGCCTTCTTCCCAAAAGCCTTTACCAGCGGCTGAACCATTGAATGCAAAGCGCTGCGTGACAGNGATCGTGAAATTCAAAATCATAATGTTGCCTATTTCATGGCCAGCACAGATAACATAGGAGATAACACCAGATTTGCTGAAAAAAACGACGCCACTTTTCCGATTCTGGCTGACCCTGACAAGATCATGTGCGGGGACTATGGCGTTCTCTCGGACTACGGATACGCCCGGCGATGGACTTTCTATATCGATAAAAAAGGCAACATTGTCAAAATCGACAAGAACGTCAACCCAGCCACCGCTGGTGCTGACCTCGTAAAGAATCTCGCGGAACTAGGCTTCTAACAAAAACCTTTTTAGCAAAGAAGCAGACCACAAAAACTTCCCGAAGCACCTGCCCTGACATAATGTTGTCAGGAGGTACTCGGTACTATTGACGCCAAACGTCTTATGGAACATCCAGGCGCAGACGCCTACGGGAAAATGTTTCCTGAATTCTGGTAACACCAAGGCACAACCAACATTGTCAATCCTCGATTCAATTCAACTTACGGGAATTGGTCAGTCATCATCCGCAAGCTGAACCAGCATCTTGCCGGTATTCTCACCATGCAAAAGACCGATNAGGGCATCCGGGGCTTGCTCAATACCATGCATGATGGTTTCCCGGTATTTCATTTTTCCTTCGGAAATCCACTGCCGCATATCTGATAGAAACTGATCGCGCATATGCGCAAATTCATAGACGACAAATCCTTTCATCGTCACCCGGTTATAGATCATATTCGACAAAGTGGTTACACCTTCCGATCTTGCGCCTTTATTGTTATATGCCGAAATCATTCCACAGACAGGAATACGTCCCAGCGGTCGCATCTGCCCACAAGCCGCGTCCAAATGTGCTCCACCAACATTCTCAAAGTACACGTCAATCCCGTCAGGCAAGCCAATATGTAACTCTTTGGCAATACTGCTTGTCTTGTAATTGAAGGCATAGTCAAATCCCAGCTCATTTTTCAAATACTCAACCTTCTCATCAGATCCGCAACTGCCTGCAACCCGACAGTTTTTTATTTTCGCAATCTGGCCGACGACACTGCCAACCGCACCTGCGGCTGCCGAAACAAAAACGTTCTCGCCTTCCTTGAGTTCACCGGTTATCAGCAGTCCACCCCAGGCGGTAAACCCGGTACCTCCCAGGACATGTAAATGAGTCGTCAACGCTTCTCCTTCTGTCTCAACAATCTGCAGCCCTTCACCATTCGACACGACATAAGTCCTGAAACCAAATCGATGCTGCACATAAGTACCAACCGGGTAATCGGCATGATCACTTTCTAATACCCTGCCAATTGCACCTCCTCCCATCGGTTCGTCAAGTTTGGTCTGACCGTTGGTTAACGGCGGCCTCATGGCTGGGTCAACAGACATATAGAGATTCTTTATCAATAGTTCGCCCGGCCCTGCTTCCAACTTCTGTTCTAGCAGACTGAAATTCTCCGGTACGGGCATNCCATCAGGCCTTGATATCAAATGAATTTCTCTGCTGACAACTTCAGTCATGACGTAATCTCCAAAAAGTATGCTGACTAGAATCCTACATGATGATGTCATTGACGGACAGCGGGGAAGCGAGCTTCTTTTCTTATATGGATTCCGTCATTATGATTGAACACCAGAATCAACAGGCAGAACCTGATGGCAGAACGTGCGGTAGACTCGCTGATCAACTCAAGTTTTCTTAATCCTGGAGGAGAAGGCGGCCTTGGTTACCTGTTCAAGGGTATTGAGGATCGACCTAAAATCGATACGCCAGAAGCCCTGCTGGAGCAGTTGGACGCAGCAGATATCGGTGCCTGTGTGATCTCTATCATGGCACCTGAACATGCTGAGTGGGTGGGCAAAGCTCATCAGCAATATCCAACAAAGATTCTGCCGGCAATGATCGTCAATCCTTTGCTTGGCTTCAAGGAGATACAGCGAGTCGTCGAGTATCATCATGAGTATGGCGTCGCCTGCCTCAGAATCCCGCCATTTCGATACACGCTGCCACCAACCGATAGAGTCTATTGGCCTTTTTATACCAAGGCCCTGGAACTGGATCTCTCAGTATCCATGAACGCGGGAATGCCGGGACCCCGGCGACCCGGATTCGTTCAAAATCCGATCCATTATGATGAGGTTGCATTTCATTTTCAGGATCTCAGATTAATCATGACCCACTGTGGTCAACCCTGGACAGAGGAAGCAATCTCAACCATAACCCACTGGGACAATGTCTACATGTCATGCTGCGCCGTTGCACCAAAATACTGGCCGGACAATTTTGTCTATTTCATTAATACCCGTGGCAAAGAGAAAATGATGTTCGGTACCGAATACCCCACGATCATCTGGGAAAGAGGCAGACAGGAAGTCGAGGCACTTAACCTGCGGGAAAACGTTCTGCCACTATTTCTTNGAGAGAATGCCTGTCGTGCCTACAATTTTGAGTTTGATGTTGAGTAGAACGAACCAGGAAAGATAGCTAGCTGCAGACGCCGAAAAATATGGCATAACCTTGAATATTTTCCATACCGTCGGTGATGCCAAATCGTGGCTGAACGAGGCAAATGCTGACTGATTGCCAAGAACAGATGCACAGAAGATCCCGCGCTTCCGGGATCTAATGCACATCTGCCAATCAGTCTCTTCATGCGCCGAATCGTAACACCTGACCGGCTCGCTTATCAGTCAACTCACCATCCATCAAACTGATCTGACCGTTGATGATTGTGGCTCTAAAGCCCGTGGATTTCTGAATATAACGAGGTGATCCGCTCGGAAAATCGTGCACCAGTTCCGGCTGCAGTTCCCCAACGGTATCAGCGTCAAACACATTCACATCTGCACGCATACCTTCTTTAAGAAGGCCACGGTCATTGAGTCCAATCACTTTCGCTGGTCCGGATGTCATCTTCTGAATGACCTGCCCCATGCTGTAAAAACCTGTGTGCCGCTTCCAGTAGGAGAGCATAAAACTAGACCATCCTGCATCCATGATCTGTGACACGTGTGCGCCCGCATCGCCGAGGCCAGGGAAGATGTTTTCGCTCTGAAACAACCCTGCTTGTTCTTTCAGGCTGGCAGAGAACATTCTGAAGTTGAACAGCCCTTTGCCCCGGCTTTCCCGGGTCAGTCTCAGGAATGTTTCGGACCAATGCTCACCGGCCTCTTCGGATTGAGTTTTGAGATCCTGTTCATTTGCATAATCTGGCAGTGCATCTGAACCCAGGTAGAAGACCTGCCGCAAAGGAATTGCGCAGGCATTGGGTTGCTTCGCTTCTTCAATTAGCTCAGCCACAGTTTCTTCATTGTTGATTGCTGCAAGCCTGCCCGCGAAATCAAGTTTGCTGATTTCCTGCCATGTCTTACCTTTGATAGGCAATCCCGCCTGCAAACCGAACATATAACCAGAACCTCTGACATGCGAAATTGCAGTGACATCACGACCTTCACAGAGTTCATCGAGGGCTGCGGCGGCCTGTCGACCTGCGCCTTCTTCCGGGCTGGTGCCGTAACTGAACAAGACACGGCTGTCTGCTGTGTCTGCAATCTTCTTCAGGATGTCAAAGCCTGCACCTACCAGTTGCATCAGTCCTTTTTTCGAACCGACCACGGTCGCGATCTTCTCAAGCTCCTCTACCTCAGCATAAGTGCCAGGGATGGATCGTCCGTCCGGGGCTTTNTGAGGTTCATATCGGTTCGTTGANAATCCGAAAGCACCTCTGTCAATTGCATGACTGACGATATCAGCCATCTGCTGTTTTTCATCATTGGTTGCCTGTTCGCTGAATGAACGGTCACCCATCACATTGTATCGAATCGCTGCGTGACCGATCAGACCTGCTACATTCACTTTGGTGCCAAGTCGTTCGATAGAGTCGAGGTATTCACCGTAACTTTCCCAGTCCCAGGCAAGACCACCGAGAATTGCGTCCTTGGGAATATCCTCAACGGTTTCCATCATGCCAGCCAGTAATTCCCTGTGTTCCGGTTTGCAGGGTGCAAACGTCATTCCACAATTGCCTATAAGGGCTGTTGTCACACCATGCCAACTGATCGGGGTCATATCAGGGTCCCAGCCCATCTGTGCATCAAGGTGTGTGTGAATATCAATAAATCCAGGGGTTACCATCTGGCCCGTTGCGTCGATTTCCTGTTTACTTTCGCCTTCTATCTCTCCGACGGCAGCAATTAGGCCATCCTTAATTGCCANATCTCCTGGCACCGGTTCACTACCTGAACCATCAACTATCGATCCGCCACGAATCAAAATGTCATACGTCATAATCATCCTCTTTGNTTGTTGTAATTCTTATAAAAAATGAATTGAGCNGCGTATCCTGCAAGATAGATGACTTGATGTCTAACATAATCTTTTCTTCGTCCTAGAACTCTATCTTACAAGCTCATAAATTCTCGATACCTAGTCACGTGCTTTGTCAGGTGCTTTGTCAGGTACTTTCCGAGCTACTGCACGATATTCCTGGCCCGAAGCTCTGCGATCGCAGACTGTTCATAACCCAGTTCAAGTAACAGTTCCGCGGAATGCTGCCCCAGTCTCGGTGGCGGCTCAGAAGGCGCCGTGGGTGTTTCATCGACGGTGAAACCGGCATTCAGCACCGTCAATCCATCTGCCATACCAGGGACGCCATCCAGCCTGGTCAAACTCTGCCGATATTCAAACTGCGGATTAGCCAGTACTTCCCCAGGTGTTTTTGCCTGCCCGACTGGCACGCCAGCTTCCCTTAACAACCTATCCCAGTAATCAGCCGTATTGGTGGCAAATAAATCTGCAAAGATCTGACGCAGCACCGGACCATTCTTGTGGGCGGCTCTTGGTGAATTGAACTTTTCATCGACCGTCAGTTCAGATCGATCCACTGCCTTCGCCAGACGCTCAAACAGCCGATGGCTATTGGCATTCACCATCAAGTACTTTTTATCCAGGGTCAAAAATGTACCCGCAGATCCCCGAGTGGCCAGTGGATTAGGACCTACGCGAGGACCTACCCGGCCGGTGGCAAGATAGCTGTAGAAGTTGAGTCCCATCAGGGTCATGGCAGATTCCAGCATGGATACATCCAGGAAACTGCCCTCGCCTGTTCGTTCTCGTTTGAGCAGCGCCGCATTGATGGCTGAACTCGCCACCAGTGCCGTGCCAGCATCTACCACTGCAAAACCAACCCGGACCGGCTGATTCACCAGACCTGTAGCCATAAACATGCCGGATTCACCTTGCACAAGGTGATCAAAAGCAGGTCTGTCACTCTCCGGACCCGAGCGACCGTAACCAGAGATCTGGCAATAAACAATATTCGGCTTTAATGCCCTGATAGATTCAAAATCAATCTGCAGCCGTTCGGGTGTTCCCGGTCGCATGTTTATCACTGCTACNTCAGCAGTTTTGGCAAGTTTTCGAACGATTGCCAAGCCCTCTGCGGATTTCAGATCGATCGACAGTGATCTTTTATCGGCATTCTGTCCAAGAAATCCTGGCGATATCCCCGGTTCCAGTTGCACCCCCATTGACCTCATCTGATCACCCACTTCAATCGGCTCCACCTTGATTACCTCAGCCCCCATCAAAGCGAGTTGATAGGTGCAAAGCGGCCCTGCGTGAACATGGGTAAAATCCATCACCCGAATACCCTCTAACAGATCAGCCAAAATCGACTCCTTATCAACAGAAAAATCATAAGTTTTTCACCATCATAGTCCTTCGATCCCAATTTCATCAGGCCGTTACCGCTTCGCAGCAGCGGAGTTGTTTATGTCTGACAGCTCGCACCTATACTCATTCGCAACAGTGGTCGTTCGTCCGGTCACCCCGGTTTGATGTTAATATGATGATGTCAGCTGTTAGCAAAAGGTCATCTCTTCATGGCTCTGAGGAATTACTTACTTATCGGCTCGATATGTTTTTTTCGTCAGGCAGCTGCGAGCCTGACCTTATTCTTTGCCTAACCTGAGACCACTACCTGAGACCGCTATAAGTGCTGCGTCAGCCCTCCATCCAGCGGGAAAATCTGTCCGGTTACAAAACCAACTCCAGAACCCGATAGCCAGACCGCCAGTGGACCAATATCCTCTGCGGTACCTGCCCTCTTGCTGATAGTAAATCTCACTGCCCTGGCAGCATTCTCATCCTTTACATCTATCCTGTCATCCATCCAGTCCATCCAGCCAAGTTCTATGCCGTTGATGGATATCCCCTCTGGAGCCAGTTCCTGTGCCATGGCACGAACGAAATTAAACACTGCACCATGGGCAGCGCTATAGACGCTGGTATTAGGTAAACCTCTTTCTCCGAGCACAGATGTCACCAGTACGATATTGCCACCCTCACCTTTTCGTATATAAGGTAATACGGCCTGACATGCCGAGAATGGGGATGCAAAATTCGCCATCATCGTATTCGCCAGCTCATCAATGGAGATATCCATGATGGGTTTCGCCAGAAACAGATCTGATGCACAGGCAAGGATATCGACTCCTCCCATAGAATCAGCCGCTTTGTTTATTTGCTCTGACACCTTATCAGCCGGAACCTGATCAACTCGCNCAACTGTTGCCCCGGCTTCCTCATAGCATGCAGCGATCGCACCTCCGGCAGGGTTGTTAGCGGCAAAAACGATGGCTCTCTTACCTGTTAATTCGAAATGTTCCATAATCTTCTCCAGTTAAACTTCGAAACGGGGAGCAAAATCCACAGGGCCAAGACCACCTGCCAGGCCTCCGCCATCGATAATGAAGGATTGTCCAGTAATATAAGACGAGGCATCTGAAGCCAGATAGACCGCGAGCGGTCCAAGTTCCCACCATTCACCCAAGCGCCGCACCGGAATTCTTATACCGCGTTTATGCCTTTCCTGTTCTTCTCTTTCTGACTGAGCAGGACCTTGTGCAACATAGCCAGGGATAATGGTGTTTACGCGAATATTATGGGGAGCGAGCATCGTTGCCGTACTTTTGGTCAGAGATATCTGTCCACCTTTCGCCGTTGGATAAGCAAAATGTCGATTACCCCTTAGAGCGGTCCCTGAAGCCGTATGTATGATGACACCACCTTCTCCACGATCAACCATGTACCTCGCTGCAGCTCTTGAGCAATAGAAGTTGCTCTTCAGGTTCGTCGCAAGGACCGTCTCGAACGCCTCATCCGGGTATTCCCAGAATTCCCAGTTTCCGACGACGCCACCCCCACCGGCATTCGCAATCATAACGTCTATCTTGCCGTACTCGTCCACACATCGATCGACCATGCCATTAACCGCAGATGAATCAGTCACATCACATTGATGCGCGATCGACGAACCGCCGTCTGCGGTGATTTCGTCAACCGTCTGGTCAATCTGCGCCTGGGTTCTCGCACTACACACGACCGAGGCGCCTGCTTTCGCGAGGGCCTTCGCCATCGCTTTACCGAGACCCCGCCCTGATCCCGTGACGACNATGGCACGACCATCAAGTTTCATTTTCTCAAGCATTTCTCACCTCCTAAATGGATCTTCCTGCTACAGGGATCTGCGACATCGCTTTATCACATTCTTTTCGAGCTGTTTTACACTACCACTTATCTTCAAGTAAGAATCCTGCTGTCGACAGGGTAGAACCAATTTCAACTTTTCCTGATTCCTGGACTGAGTGTCATTGGTCGATTCCTTATCAAAAAGAATACGTAACGGTGCTGAACTGTATTGTTCTTTGTCGAGTTGGAAATTGCCCTGCACCTGAAGTCGAACGGGCCCACAATGATGATATTCAAGACGGCATGATTTTGAAACAACTGATCCGATAACGGATTCGGTCCCCCGCCACATAACGTATTCGAAAAACAAAGTAAGACCAGAGTCTTGACAGTAAGTTGCTTGCTCTAGGGCCGAAACTGAAGGGCACGTGGCACCAGCCTGGCTGGTTGCGTCACAATCTTAAACGCTGTTTCTATCCATTCGCAGATGTAGCGTCGTGTGTCCCTTGGATCGATCATCTCTTCCATCTGGAACCTGTTTAGAGGACCTACCGGACCTCTCGCACTTTCAATACGGGCTTCCAGTTCAGCCCGTAGTGCAGCAGGATCTTCTGCCTCAGCGAGTTGACGTTTATACGCCGCTTCAATCCCTCCTTCTGGCGGAATTCCACCCACATCGGCAGCAGGCCACGCAACCCGTACTGAAGGCTTTGATCTCGGGGTTGCGTAATTATTGCCTGCAACCCCAAAACTACGCCGCATAACGACAGTAAATATCGGTACGGTCACCTGGGCAAAAGCAATCATCCACTCACCCCCTTTACGAATCGTACCTGTAATCTCGTGCTCAAGGCCGACTGCAAATCCCGGGTTATCAATCAGGTTCAGGATTGGCAGATGAAACAGGTCACACAAATCCAGATGACGGGTAAGTTTGTCACAACCATCTGCGGTCAGCGCACCACCATTAACATGTTGGCTGTCAGATGCAATTACACCAACGGGATAGCCGTTGAATCTTGCAAATCCCGTGATCTGATCCGTACCCCACAATGGCCCAATCTCAAAAAATGAACCCTTGTCAACCATTAGTTTGATAGCTTTCCTCATATCAAATGTGGTCGTACGTTTCCGTGAAATCAGCGTGAATAATTCCTCTTCTCGACGATCCGTCGGATCATCAGATTCTGTGACCGGTGGTGCTTCATACACACTCGGTGGCAGATAGGAGAGAAACTCCCTCGTCATGGCGACGGCTTCTTCTTCTGTTTCGGCCAGATTGTCGACTGATCCATTGGTACAGTGAATATGCCAGCCTCCCAGTTCTTCCTTTGTGATGTCATATCCCATTGCATGAGAGACTACCGGCGGACCTGCCACGAAAAGCTGAGCTATGTCTCGCACCATCACGGAAAAATGACCCAACACAGCTTTGGCTGCCCCAAGGCCGACTACGCTCCCGAGTAACAGATTGACGACAGGGACCGTGGTTAGCTGTTCCATATACATGGAACTCCCCAAATGACCCGGTAGAAATGATCCACCACCGCCAGCTACTCTTGGTCTGCCCGCCTTTATCNCGCCTGAACTTTCTTTCGCCTTACTNTCACCCTCTTNCTTTTGAGCAGGTACCATGGCTGCCACACTGCCACCGCCGGATGAACCATCCAGCATCCTTACCGAAGGTATTCGCATNTCAATTGAAAGCCGATCCAGATAGCNNCTCTTTGCAGCGATTGCACCATCCGAATGACCGCCCCGNGAAGTGAAATCATCGGCACAGACAATGGTAGTTCGATTTTCGATAGTCCCCCAGCCGCCCACGCTATTGGCTGGCGTGAANCCCGATATCGCACCTGCTTCGTCATATGAGGCAAATCCGGTCACACTCCCGACTTCACGAAAGCTGTCATCATCCAGCAGCAGGAGAATGCGTTCCCGACAGGTGAGTTTGCCGCGCGAGCGCTGCCGAACCACACCGGGGTCTTCGGATCCGGGTGCCAGTCTTTCTTTGGCAAGATCCTGCAAGATACCAACTTCCTCAAGTACAACACCCCAGTTCTGATCAGGTTTGTTTGCTGCAATACTCTGACCATCTAAATTGCTGGATGGTGTAATGGCTATCAGAATCTGCCCCGCTGCCAGATTGTCGCCCTCGGCCAGTGGCAACATCGCTGTGACTGACCCCGAACAAGGCGCAGTAATGAGTGTTTCCATCTTCATTGCACTCACAACCAGAAGGGTGTCACCTATAGCAACATGGTCACCTTCTTTCACATGCACTTCAATCACGGTACTGTCCATTGGACATTCAACCGCCGTTTGATCATCGGCAGACGTCAATTGCATTTTTGGTGTCGCGACTCTCTTAACAGATACTGAATCGGTCTTTGGTGCCTGTTGATCAAACAGGTTGAGAGAGCTGTTCTCGAGTTCAGGTAAAGCTGTACTGAGCAATTGCGGAGTTTCGTCCAGCAATGTGGTCCTGGCATCGCCAGCCTGCACATCAGGGTGTGACAGGATTGCATGCAGCTGCGCCAGATTGTTCTGCAGACCACCAATATGAAAATTCTCCAGAGCATGGAGCAACCGTTTAATTGCAGACGGGAATGCTGATTCCTCAGATTGAAGAGACCCTGAATAGCAAATCACTTTTGCAAGTAAGGGATCAAACTGCGGTGGTGGACTGTATCCAAGATAACCACAGGCATCCACTCTCACTCCCACTCCAGATGGTTCTTTGTACGCAGTAATGTCTCCGGCAGATTGAGCAACGACCCTCGCCTGGATGGAAAACCCCCTGGGCGACCCAATAGCCCGTTGATTTTTCAGACCTAACGATTCAAGTGAAGCACCTGCGGCNATATGAAACTGAGCTTCAACAATATCTACGCCTGTGATCTGCTCAGTAATGGTATGTTCGACCTGGATTCTCGGATTACATTCGATAAAGAAGTACTCACCAGTCTCGGGGGAAACAAGGAACTCAACCGTACCTGCGTTAACGTAGGACGCCTCTCTGGCAAGCCTGATCGCATCGTTGAGTATCCGTTCACGTATGCCCTTATCTAGTCCAGGAGCTGGTGCCAACTCGATTACTTTCTGGTTCCGCAGTTGCACAGAGCAGTCCCTTTCATGCAGATGCACAACATTTCCATGGCTGTCAGCTAGAATCTGCACTTCAATGTGTCGTGGTCTGGCAACGAGTTTCTCAATAAAAAGGGCACCGTTACCAAAGGCACTCTCGGCTTCGCTGGTGCAGCGATCAAACAGAGATACCATCTGATCGGCCTGCTCGACAATTCGCATACCGCGTCCACCACCACCGGCAGACGCTTTCAGCATCACTGGATATCCGAACTTTTTCGCCAGTTGCTCCGCTTCTGCGGCAGAAGACAGAGGTTCCGTTCCGCCAGGAACAACCGGTATATCCAGCGATTTGGCGAGAGCCCTGGATCGAACCTTGTCACCAAACAGTGAAAGGGCCTCATGTGAAGGGCCTATGAAAGTAATCCCCTCAGATTCACACAGCCTGGCAAATTCGGCATTTTCAGACAAAAAACCGTAGCCAGGGTGCACACAATCACAACGACTGTCCGTGGCGACCTGGATCAGAGATTCAATATCAAGATAGGCATCGACAGAATCTTCCTGCCTGCCAATCTCGTATTTTTCAGTGGCGAAACGAGTGTGCAACGATAACGAATCGATTGGCGCATAAGCTGCAACGGATTCCATTCCTAAAGAGGTCGCCGCTTTCGCGACGCGGATAGCAATTTCTCCCCGGTTGCTTATCAGTACCTTTTTATGTGGTGCATTGTCTTGATCTTCTGCTCTCGCCATCGTTTTATAAAAAACTCTTTATGCAGGTTTAGGACAATAAGCCATCTTGCGCTGGTAATTACAAGGTCCAGGCAATGGTTTTGACCAGGCAGTAACTCGGTTAGACCGGTTGATACAGTTGAGTTAGTTTGGCAGCGCCACGCCTGCTGTGGCAGGATGGAACAGCATGAGAAACATCGAGAGTATTCAGTAGAGGAGAATGAGTGACCGACACCTTTGAGTACAAACGAGAAGTCGTCAGAGAAGGCAGCGTGCCGATCTCCACCAAGATCTATCATGGGGTTGGTGGGCTGGTTGGTGGTCATAAGGATTTTGCCTTTAATACATTCCTGCTGTTGTACTATAGCCAGATCCTGGGAATTTCCGCCTCCCTGGTGTCAGTTGTCATTGCCATTTCCTTGATTGTGGACGCGATCTCCGACCCGATAGTGGGCTCCATTTCAGACAACTATCGTTCTAAATGGGGTCGCAGACACCCTTTCATGATCGGCTCGGCGATTCCTTTCGGGCTGACACTGTACTTTCTCTTCGTTCCACCTGAAGGATTGAGTGACCTGTTCATTCTTGCCTGGTTGCTCTTCTTCACCGTCAGCGCCAGACTCTCCTACACATTCTTCACCGTACCCTGGCACGCATTGGCCACGGAGTACTCCAACGATTATATCGAGCGAACCTCCATCATCACCTTTCGCACCATGGTGGGATGGACCGGCGGTATTATCTTTCTTGTCTGTACCTGGCAATTCATTTTCCCAAATACTGACGAATTTCCATCAGGGCAACTGAATCCGGATGCCTATCCGGTATTCGGATTGGTTGCTGGAATACTGGTGATCATCTGGGCGCTGGTTGCATCATTTGGAACTCAAAGAGAAGTCCCCTTCCTGCTCCAACCTTTGAAAGCCACTCCCAGGTTCAGTCTGAAACGAACAATTGATGAGGTCGCCCTGGCCCTGAATAATTCCAATTTCCGGCATACCTTTATCCTCTATCTGATGTTTTCGGGTATCGGCGGAGTCGGCGGCGTCTTCGACATTTACATGAATACCTATTTCTGGGAATTCACGCCTGATGAACTGAAGTGGTTTGCCTTTACAGGCCTCGGTGCCATTATCGCTTTCATCACTGTCCCGCGACTGCAACGCAAATTCGACAAACACAAACTGCTTCAGTTCTGCCTGTCCGCCGCGATGGTCAATGCCATGGTAAAAGTCTGCTTTCGTTTCTGGGACATCTGGCCGGACAATGGTCAGTCATTATTGCTNNNTCTCCTGATTCTTCATGCGATTGTGACAGTCTTCTTTCTGTCTATCTGTGGAATCATGGTTGCCTCGTTTGTTGCCGACCTGTTGGATGAGCAGGAGTTCGAAACCGGCAGACGCCAGGAAGGCGTATTTTCCGCAGCCCTGAGTTTCTCGGTGAAGGCCACAAGCAGTATCGGTATCATTATTGGTGGATTGCTGCTGGACTATGTCGTGAATCTACCGAAGCAGGCACCACCCGGTTCGGTTGACTCCGATACCCTGTTCCGGCTGGCGTTCTCTGATGGCGTCGCCGTTCCCTTAATGTTCTTTATCCCCATATACCTGATCTCACGAATAACACTCACTCGTGAACGTCTGGCTGAGATCCAGCTGGTTCTGGAGGAAAGACGCGCAAAAACAGCTAGTGGATGAGTTAATCTTCAAACCCGGGAATTGTGTATGTCGTTAACTTTCGACGTAGAATGAGGAGTCGCGACTAATTCGAGGAGACACCATGTCTGAAACCAATTATTCAACATCCGATATGGAAGCCATGTTTGAGTCAGTCAAGAACTGGGGTAAATGGGGTGCAGAGGACGAGCGTGGTGCACTGAACTACATTACTGCAGAGAAAATAGCTGAAGGTGCGAGACTTGTCAGAACGGGTGAATCCGTCAGTTGTGCTCTGCAATTCCCGACACGACCCGCGCCTGACAATCCACGACCNGCACAACATATGATGGTCGTTGCTGGCGACGCCTGTACGCATGGCGATGGCATTGAATCAGCCATGGATTATATTGGTGTCGCGTTTCATGGTATGGCCGTGTCGCACCTGGATGCACTTTGCCATGTATTCGTAAAGGAAGAGATGTACAACGGTTTCAAATCAAGTGACGTTCTAAGTACCGGTGCAACCAGAAACACCGTGATGGCCGGCAAGGATGGGATATCAGGCAGAGCAGTTCTTTTGGATATCCCTCGTTTTCGGGGTGTTGAGTGGCTTGAGATCGATCAGGCAATTTCGGCTGATGAACTTGAATCTGCTGCTGATGAANAGGGTNTTCAGGTAGGTGAAGGAGATATACTGCTGGTCTCAACCGGTCGTGATGCCCGCCGCCGTGCCAGGGGATCCTGGTCCCCTGCTGATGGCCTGGCTGGCATGAATGCCAGCTGTGTTCCATGGTTTCATGACCGTCGNATCGCCATGCTGGGCTGCGATGGTGTGTCCGATGCAATCCCGAGTGGTGATGCAAAAGGTTGGCCAATGCCTATACATCAGTGTGGGATCGTGGGAATGGGCCTGCATCTTCTCGATAATCTGCGCCTTGATCTGCTCGCACAAGCCTGTGAACGCCACGAGCGCTGGGAGTTCTTCCTNGTTGTTGCACCACTTAGAGTCAAGAGAGGGACCGGGTCACCGGTGAATCCAATCGCCTTTTTCTAAAGATTCATGCGCTGTCTTGTTCACCCAGGACGCTTTCTAACCACCTCAATGATGCCAGCGGTAGAGAAATGACTACCTGGGGACTGCTTGCAGCAACAACTCAATCGCCGCGCTAAGATTTTGCGTGCCGGCTGAAGCCCCGCTGTATTTTCCGAGACGGACAACCACCAGATCTCTCTCNGGAATAATAATCGTGTACTGACCCCCGGCTCCGGCAAAAGCTGCATAGTCTTCTTCGATAGGAAAACTCATCTGGCGCCAGAGNAAACCACCCCCATAGATCGGTCGATTGTCGGCTTGCCAGGCGGGCGCAACGGTAAATGCATAGTCGACATAACCTTCAGGCAACAGCCGTTCACCTTGCCAAACACCATCCTGCAGATAGAGATTCCCAAGCCTGGCCCAATCTCTGGCTGAACTAAATTCATACCCTTGAGTCAGAAAGTTTCCGTGAGGATCTGTTTCCATAATAATGTGGCGAATGCCCAGCTTGTCGAATAGATTACGCTGGGGGAATGCATGGTAATTCTCACCCCTGCTCTCGACGGCTAATCTGATCAGATAATTTGTCAGAGCCGGGTCTGTATTACGATACCTGCCAACTGTATTGGGCGGCCACTGCTGAGGACGAGTCGCTGCCCACTTGAATGCGTTAGGTCCGGTATACAGATACAAATGATCGGGATATCCAAGTTCACGATTAAAATCCGGGTCGCCAGGAGCCCTAATACGAATGCCACTGGACATGCGCATAATGTCTGCAATGCGGATATCCTTCCTTCGATCACGACCAGCTTGCCATTCAGGTATCGGGGCAGGCTGCCAGAGATCATAAGCACCCTGGTGAATCAGCACTGCCATCAGGGTACCCGTTAATGACTTTCCCATTGACCAGCTTTCAAACGGCGTATACATATCCACACCCTCGCCATACGCCTCAGCAATNATGCCGCCCTTATAGGTNACCACAAAACCAAGTGTCTTACCTTCCTTCTGCATGGCAAGATCAGTGGCTCTTTGTATTTTGGACGAGTCCAACTTTGAATCGAGGGGTNTTTTTGGCAGCAGGTCACCAAGAGGCCAGGGCGTTGTCTCAGGGGCTGGTGTATCAGGCTCAACCCACGATGGTTCAAAGTAAATCCCTGCATGATCTAGCGGATGAGTAATGCANCCCTGGCTTTGATATCGTTTTGCCGTACGTGAAACACCTGACTTCAGCGTTAGCGTAACCGATTCATTTTTATAATCGATTTTGGTGTCGATAACGGCGGAACGTTCACTAAATGGTGCTGTGAACCCACCAACATTCATTGCGGCATCGTCAGGATCAAGACCCGTAATAAAAATCGCGGAACACATGATCTTTGCGTATCCGGCTGTGTGATGATGGATNGCCAGGCCTGGCGGTGGTTGCCAGATGGTANTGAGTTCAAGGGATTTACCCCTGTTGATCACCTCAAGACGTAAATCNNCCTCTGCGGTCTCTGTCNGCTCTGCTTTGATCTGAACCTTCTCTGTCGACCAATCAGCGCAGGCNGACAGGCCTAGGAGGAAATAAAGTGGTATCAATAGNCGCATCAGATACATTCTCTACAGACATCCCTGTGATGAGGATACGTTTTACATTAGAAGTTAACAGCACCGCCACAGACTGAGATCGTCTGTCCGGTCACATAGTCACCCAGATCGGTTACAAAAAACTCCATCACCTTGGCGACATCATCGGGTTCAGCAAGTCTGTCAAGGGCGACGCCCATTTCTCTGCGCACNTCCTTNACCTGGTTNAAGGACTGNCTCATCAGTCTTTCTGTTGCGACGTAAGCAGGTGCCAGACAGTTGACCGTTATGTTGTAGCGGCCTAATTCCTGAGCGAGGTATTTTGTGTAAGCGATAACCCCTGCCTTGGCAACACCGTAGGATGCATAGACACCACTGCCTTGTGAGCGAAGTCCAGCCTGAGACGACGTGTTAACAATGCGTCCGAATTCCTGCACCTTCATATGTGGTGCTGCCGCCTGACAGCAAAAAATCGTGCCCATCAGGTTTCGATCCACGGTGTTCTTAATATCTTCAAATGAAACGGATGAGGCAAAACTTTCCCCCGCCTTTCCGGCTATACCGCCTGCATTGTTAATGAGAATGTCTATCCGGCCAAGTTCTGACACCACCTGTTCGACGATCCCTTTGGCTTCGTTTTCGTCACAGACACTCGCTTCAATTCCAATCGACCTGACACCCTCTCGCTGAATCAACTCGACCATGGAATCAGCCTCGATTTCCTCATCGAATTCTTTGAAGGACTCAAGGTTAATATCATTGATAGCAACATCTGCACCCAGTCTGGCCAAACGAAGTGCATGTGCCTGACCAATGCCTCGTGCGGCACCGGTTACCAGTGCGACTTTACCGTTTAGTTTCATGTTTCACTCCTTTACTGAAGTTACTTCAAACCCAGTACCGGCGTTTCCCATTGGCTTGAGATGACGTCGATTACGGCAGGACCATCAGGATTAGCTTCGCTACTCAGACATTCCCTGAATTCCTCAAGCGTGGCAGCGTTGTAACCTCTGGCACCTAATCCTCTTGCTACTGTCGCAAAGTCCACATGAGAAAAGTCTGTTGAGACATAATTCTGATCGTAATAGTCCTTTTGCACATGCTTGATCCAACCCAGCGTGTCGTTGTTAAAAACAACTGTAACGACCGGTAACTTAAGCCTCGCCATGACTTCAAGTTCCTGGAGCGAGTATCCAAACCCGCCATCACCGGCAAATTGCAGAATCCTTTTGACATCATCTTGCGCCAACGCTGCACCAACGGCTGCAGGCGTTCCCCAACCAAGTCCTGCAAGGCCGCGCGGAGCAATACATCTTCTTCCCGCTGCTGCAAATTGCAGGTAAGCAGCAACCCAGCCTGATGACAGACTGGCATCACAGACCACCAGATCTTCGTCTGTCAATAACTCGTTAACGACTCCCATTACTGCAGGTGGTCGAAGAGGTTCGTTTTCAACCTGGGTCGGATCTGTCTTCTCCTCGTACCAGGCCTTGTGTTGCGACTTAAGCGAATCGAAGTCCCAGTTACTGTTTGGATCTGCACCCTCAAGTTGAGCCAGCAGCGCGGTAAGTCCCAGTCGAGCATCTCCCACCAGTGGTACGCTGTTGGGATAGTTCCGACCGATCTCTTCCGGATCGCTGTCAAGATGGATAATCTGGGTCTCTCTCCGGGGAAGACGATAACTGAATGTTGATAACTGACCGGCCTTACAGCCAATAAATACAACCAGGTCAGACTGGGATACAGCGTCTCGTGCCGTTGGATTTCCGAATGTGCCGGTGACGCCAAGCGCCAGTTGATGAGTCTCTGCGATAATCCCCTTACCGGAAATTGAGGTGGCAACCGGTACATTGAGTAGTTCCGCCAGTTGTCCGACCAATTGCTGACAGCCCGATATGTGGGCACCGCCACCAACTACGAGCACCGGTTTTGTCGCCTTTGTCAGGAGCGAAGCTGCCCGTTTCACCTCATCCGGATCAGGTGCGCTTCTTGAACCCGGGAAAACCGCCCCATCATGTCCTTCCACCGGACTTTGAAATTCAATGTCGCTGTAGGCCACATCATCAGGTATGCAGACAACTACCGGACCTGGTTTGCCGGTCGTCGCCACTCGAAAAGCGGTATCGATAATGTTGTCTATCGATCGTGGCTCCGTGACTTTTACCTGCCATTTACTCACAGGCTTAAACATCTCCATCTGATCCATTGCCTGCGAAGCGTTTCCTCTGGTGCGTCGATGCTCCCAGGCCCGAGATACGTCGGAGACGATGCACACCAGCGGAATAGATGAGCAATGCGCTTCAGCCAGTGGTGAAATCAGGTTGGTTGCACCGGGACCTACAGTACCGTCGCAGACACCTGCCTTACCCGTTACTCTGGCGTGAGCGTCAGCCGCGTAACCCGCACTGCGCTCGTCTCTCATCAGAACATGTTCTATTCGGCCCTGAAATTTGCTGATGCCCTCGTAAAGTGGCAACGTCTGTCCGCCCGGGACGCCAAATACACGATCAACGCCGTTCTCCATTAATAGTTCCGCTAGTCTNTCACCTACTCGCATTACGCCTCCGTTTGCAAACCTGTTACTTCTTGCTTGCCTGACTGTCAGTAATTGTTCCCAAGAGTATCACCAACAATCATAATTAGGCCATGACTTGAGAAATCACCGGAATTTATTGTTTGCGAGACTGTTTTAAGCGAGAAATTCTATGCCTGATTCGAGTAACCCTTGCTTAAGGAATTAGTGCCGGTAGTGTCAAGTGAGGTGACCACCCAACTCCGGAATCGTTTCCCAGAGCCTCAAGCCCGCGCCGAGGGCGCTCAGGGAAGGGGGATCACCTTGGTTGTCGCGGATCTACTCGAATCTAACTTATGTACATATCACCTATGTCCAAACCCATAACATTGCCATCGACACCATGACATGTTTTTATTCCATCACTGCTTACTTAAGCTTGTATGACACAGCCAGTAGTCCAGAGAAGCATCATGATGGATAGCCGATATCTATAATCTGATCAGGACAAAATAATGTCAGAAGAAACCGTTGATGTTTTGATTGTCGGCTCTGGTGCATCCGGAGCAGCATTCGCCTGGAGCCTTGCCGACACACGCATGAAAATCGTCTGTATGGAACAGGGCGACTGGATGAATCAGGCTGAGTATCCCAGCACCGGCATGAACTGGGAATCCCGGAGTGATTTCAGCATAAGCCCAAATCGTCGCAAGCGAGATACTGACTACCCGATCAACGAGACCAATTCTCCCATTGCTGTCGCGAACTTCAACGGTGTAGGCGGGGGGACTATTCTTTATGCAGGTCACTTTCCCCGATTTCATCCTTCCGATTTCAGAGTGAAATCACTGGACGGCATTGCTGATGACTGGCCGATCAATTATGAAACTCTCGAGCCTTTTTATGACGAGAACGACCGCATGATGGGAGTAGCTGGTCTGGAAGGTGATCCAGCGTATCCTTCGAAGAAATCCATAATGCCCCCTCTGCCGCTTGGAAAGTCCGGCGCCCTCCTCGCCCGGGGATTCAATGAACTGGGGTGGCACTGGTGGCCATCCGACAGTGCCATTGCAACGGAGCAATATGACGGGCGGGACAAATGTATCAATCTGGGAGCATGTACTAATGGCTGTGCGCAGGGTGCCAAGGCAAGTACTGACATTACCTACTGGCCTCATGCCATACGAGCTGGCGTGGAATTGCGAACCCGTTGCCGTGTCAGCGAAATCGCTGTTAACGATCAAGGCATGGCAACTGGCGTCATCTACTATGATGAAGATGGGAATGAGCGTGAACAGAAAGCCGAGGTTGTGGTTCTGGCCTGTAACGGTGTTGGTACGCCGAGATTGCTGCTCAACTCGACTTCAACACAGTTTCCAGATGGACTGGCCAACCGCAGTGGGCTGGTTGGCAAGAACCTGATGTTTCATCCTTATGCTTCAATCCAGGGTGTCTTCGATGACCCGCTCGATGGCGCAAGGGGCCCCGGCAACTGTATCTGGAGCCAGGANTTTTACGAAACAGATCTTTCAAGGGGCTTCGTTCGGGGATATACCTACGAGATAACGAGAGGACGCGGGCCGGTTGCATCGGCAATGACGGGGGTATTCTCCGGCAGAGTTCCCTGGGGTGACGAACACCATCAGGCGGCTCGAAACCTCATCAATCACATCACTGGCATGGTGGCGATATGTGAAGACCTGCCTGAACTTCACAATACCGTCACACTTGATGCTGACCTTAAGGATTCAAACGGGATNCCTGCCCCGAAACTCGACTACACCCTGAGTGAAAACAGCAGAAAAATGCTGGATTATTCNATTGCCAGGGCAACTGAAGTTCTAAGAGCTGCTGGTGCAACTGATGTGATGACCGAAGCTCCCATTGGCGTCGGTGGCTGGCACCTGATGGGAACAGCGCGCATGGGAACCAATCCCGAGAATTCGGTGGTGAATGAATGGGGGCGATGTCACGACGTAAGGAATCTTTTTATCATTGACGGTAGTATTTTTGTCACTTCTGCCGGTGTAAATCCAACCCGTACCATTCAGGCCCTGGCTTTGTACGTTGCCGACTCGATAAAAAAACGCCTCACAAACCTGTTTGACTGAGAACGCCTATGACCAGTAAAGAAGATTTAATCAGTCGTGATCTGCCATTTAATGATGCTGAAAGAGAAACCCTTAAGAAAGTCGTTGGCAGGATTATTCCACCCAGCCAGGACCACGGGATACCTGGTGCCGATGNNANCGAGATNTTCATNCAGATCCTTGAAAAAGCCAGGCAATATGAGGCCATTTTGACAACAGGAATNNCCAAACTGGATCAGCAATCAATCGAACGCTTTGAAACACCCTTTGCCTCTGCTGANNTCACTGANCAGGATATACTTCTCAAGGNTCTGAANTCATCGAGAGAGGGCTTTGGCTCGATACTNNCCAGCATCACTGTCCAGGCTTATTATCAAAATGCGCNGGTACTTGANTCATTGNACCTGGANCCACGCCCCCCCTTTCCCAAAGGCCATGAACTGGAACAGGGTGACTGGACACTNCTNGACCCGGTTCGCAACAAAGATAAAATATATCGCAAGATTTAATCTCNNACAACNAAGNTAACNGGTGATGGANNGGACAACTATCGACTGTTACNCACTAATTGTTCCTGNTGAAGNCTGNCAGAAATTCAAGGCTNAAGNACTTCTTGACCC
Organism: Gammaproteobacteria bacterium; assembly: GCA_002725285.1. Classification (GTDB taxonomy): domain Bacteria; phylum Pseudomonadota; class Gammaproteobacteria; order Pseudomonadales; family Azotimanducaceae; genus JAHRVQ01. Next base: position 35,816 of record PBRC01000017.1, read on the forward strand.
GGAGNNACCAACACCTTANCNGAGGCGTGANCTATCTGCGAAATTGCTCTAATAAGGATCCAAGTTCTTCATCACTCAGAGCAGNCGCATGAAACGCNGTTCGGTCAATCAGATCACCAAATCTCTCAACAACCTCGTCAACNACCNCGTTGGGTTCNCCANTAATTGCAAACGTATTTAGAATCTCGTCATCGATAAGGTCTGCCATCTCTTCTGTTCGATGCTGCTTCATAAGACGATTTAATTCACCCTGCAATTCTCCCCAGCCGTGGCAGTCCAGTACGCTTCGATAACCGGGTGTTGATCCATAGAATGCAATCCGTCCTCTGATGACTTCTATGGACTTGAGTATCTCTTCATCTGTACTTCCGGTTGCAATCATGGGCGCGAAATCTATTTCAAAATCACTTCGCTCTACTCCAACATTCTCGAGTCCCTGCATGATCGCCGGAAGATTTACTTCCCTTATATACTGCTCTGTTGAAAAAGGATGCATGATCAGCCCATCAGCCGCTTCGGCAGCAACCCTGGTCATCAGTGGTCCAGTTGCCGAGAGTAATATACGNGGTCGCCCCGCATCGATATTCTGTGGGGTGAACGTTTTTGGCATCAGTGTGTGCTGATAATACTCGCCTCTAAAGTCAAGAGGTTCATCCTCGTACCAGCAATCGAAGATGGCGTGCATGGCATGGATGAAT
>PBRC01000018.1 GCA_002725285.1 Gammaproteobacteria bacterium
AAAGAGGGAACAAAGGAGGGAACAGGCCATAAGTGCCCCTTCAAACCCCTTAAAACGGTTGACATTGGGCGGCATCATTTTCTTTACAGCCGTTTCTTTAAATTCAATAGAATATGCGGTCATTCTCAGTCTCTCTTTACGCCCTGTATTTAATATTGGGTGAATCAAGAGACGCGACAACTAGTCTGAGACATAGGGATAGCGGTCACTGACAGGTGACACAATGGCGCACTATGTTGCACGTTGAGTGTCCATAAACAGAAGAAACAATTAAAAGATAGTGCGGCTCCTCCGCGACAAACCTCTGAAAAGAATTCACCTGCTTCAGGCATCAATATCAGAAATTCGATATGATCAAATCATAGAAACTCATGGGGATATAAATGCCAACACAAATCATCAATGGCGCTGAATTGTTCTGGGATGAACTCGGTACAGGAGAGCCAATTATTCTTCATCATGGTTATACAGGAGCCCATGATGTCTGGCTAGATGAAATAGGGCCGCGACTGTCTGATCGATTCCGTTGCATTGTGATGGATTGTCGGGGAGCGGGTGAGAGTGAACACACGGCAGATGGATACAACATTGCACAGTATGCCCGTGATGTCGTCTCTTTTGCTGATTTTCTGGGTCTCGATAAGGTCACCTACGTTGGTCACAGCATGGGTGGAGGGATTGGCTATCAGCTGGGTGTTGAATATGGCGACAGGTTGAACAAACTTGTCCTGGTGGCTCCCATACCAGCCGGTGGCATCAAAGGCGACTTGAGCGCCCATGAACAATCAAGGCAACTGCGTAGTGCGGCAGATGGGAGAGCGCAAATGATAGAACAACGTAATTTACTCAGACTCAGAGCCCCCGAGGAATCCGTCGTTCAGAGTGTTGATCGCGCCTTATCCGTTTCCCAGGCACACTTCGATGATTCATGGCAAACGATGATTGATTTCGATGTTAAAGATCGCCTGGATAACCTGACCACGCCTACGCTCATGGTCGCTGGTGCAGCTGATGGTCTTTGCAAAGCCAATGTGAACGACTGGCAGAAATTACCAAATGCCACCTTGCATGTATTTAGTCGTGTCGGTCACGGCATCCCTCGTGAGGTTCCAGATGCGTTTTCTGATACTATCGCTGACTTTATGGAACACGGCGTAGTCAACGCAAAGACCCAGCAGGAAAAACTGGACAGTTTTGTTGCCTGAAGCGGGTTTGCCCACGACCATTGGCATCACAAACCAGCATACTTATCCTGTCAAATAGATAGTATTGAAAAGGTCTCAAGGAGAATTTTATGGAAGGTTCCGTCAGTGATGTATTGCTCGCAATCCTAAAAAAACATGGTGTGCGTTACCTGTGCGGACTCCCGGCTGCACAGATAGGTCTGATAATGAATGGTGCTTCAAGAGACCCTGAACTGACCTACTTAACGACCCGTCATGAAGAAGCTGCAGGACACATGGCACACGCCATATCCCGGGTTACGGATACCATGGGGGTCTGTTTTGCTACCGTCGGTGCAGGTGCTACGAACCTGGTACCGGGGGTTGCTGCCGCCTTTGCAGACAACATTCCCATGATCGTGCTGACCGGACAAAACCATGCGGCGGAGATCGATCCCAGCCGTGATCAGTTGCAATCGGCTGACCAGCTTGGGCTGTTCCGTTCAATAACCAAGTGGAATGCCTGTATCCACCACGCGGACCGCGCCGCCGAACTTGTCGAGCGCGCCGTGCAAATAGCACAATCAGGACGCCCGGGCCCAGTACACCTCGATATTCCCTGCGACGTGGGAACACAACTGTGCCGTTATGATCTTAACACCGTCCCCCCCTTTCGACTTGCACGCCCAGCCCCAAGTGGTGATGAAGTGAAAACTGCCGTTGATATGTTAATGAATGCGAAAAGACCCTTACTGATGGCAGGTGGCGGTGTTGTCCGCTCAGGCGCCAGCGATGAATTCCGTGAGCTGGTCAGGCACACAAATTTCCCGGCGATCACCACCGTCATGGGCCGGGGTGTGCTTGAAGCCGGGAACCCATGCAGTATTGGTTCAGGTGGACTAATCGCAGGTCAGACAGCCCTGGACGCATCGAGACAGGCGGATCTGATACTAGCCGTCGGCTGCAAATTTTCCACTTTCAATCCGGTTCACAAACCACCTGTCTATCCAAAACCCGAAGGCCAGAAAATCATCCAGATTGAAATTGATGGCGAATCCATCGGCAAAGTTGCACCTACTGATCTGGGCCTGGTGGGGGATGCCAGGGCAACACTGCGGGCCATGCTTGAAATGTTAGTCGATACGAAACCGGTAACAGACCCGGACTGGCTTCCCTCCTTGCAGGGTGCCCACCAAACCTACCGTGATACTGTTCACTCAGAGGCAAATTCCAAGGTAGTGGGTGGCGGAAGTGTACTCAATGAAGCGACAGTCGCCAGGGCTATGAGTGAATTAATACCCGAGGATGCCATTACTGTATTGGATGGTGGTCAGGCTATGATGTGGAACACGACCTTTATCCAACCGTCAGATCCCTATAGAATATTATCAGAACCAGGCATGGGTCATTTGGGCTTTGGTCTGCCTTTCGCCAATGCGGCGAAGCTGTCTCACCCTAATCGTCCAGTCATCTGCATTACCGGGGATGGGGCTTTTGGATGCACTATCCAGGAACTGGAAACTGCTGTTCGCAATCAACTCAATATCGTCGTCGTCGTGTTCAATGACAGCTATTGGGGTATGTATAAACCATTCGGCGATCTGCTGGAGAACCCTAACTTCGGCACCAAACTAACCAAAGTCGACTTCGCTAAAGTCGCAGAAGGCTTCGGCTGCCACGGCGAGAGTATTAGCAGTATTGATGCCCTTCCCGATGCTTTTAAGCGGGCACTTGACGCCGACAAGCCTGCCGTAATAGATGTCGAAGTGGAATATACACCGCATCCAATGGACTTTATGTGGAACGAAATCATCCTGCATGATTTTCAGTTCCCGGAGCCTGATAAAGTAAAGGCTGTTGCATAACTGATCCTAGCTTTACCCTGGTCAAACAGCCTTTTCATCGAGCCCAAGGGTGAGACCCCGTTGGTAGGCGTCAATATTCATATCGATAAATCGTTGCGGAACGCTGGAGCTTATTTTGTCCACCAGAGCATCAGGGTCACAAACACGGGAACAACTGACCAGTGCGCCAAGTGAAACAATATTCACGGCACGACTGGTACCGGCGGCAAGTGCTTCTTTAACCAGTGGCAACTGCAGATACTTACCTGCACCTGATGGAGGTTCGGTAACACGCTCGCAGTCTGCAATAATCAAGGTATCGGCATGCACAAGACCTTTACTTGCTGCTACCGCAACCTGATCAAGGATCACCAGGTAATCAAGCCTTGAAACCAGCGGGTAACTTGTTTTTCCCTGATCACCGATGACAAGGTCAGCACGACTGAGGCCACCACGCGAGGTCGGCTCGTAGCCCTGGGAAATTGCCACATATCGTTGCTTTGCTGAGAACTCCTCACCAAGAATTCTGGCCACCAGTTGAAGACCCTGACCACCACTGCCACTAAAGCGGATTTCGATACCACTCATGTCTTGGCTGGCCCCTTGGAGCGAAGGCTTTCACCGTATTCAACTCGATCCCCTTTGTGCAATATACCGGTGCTAACGGTGCCAGGCTGGAACATTTCCTTAGGCTCCAGGCCATAATTTTCAGAACGATAAGCTGATTTCTGTTTCATGATCATTTCAGCAGATTCACCAAGATCGTTCTTGCGTCCGTATATCTCAGTGCAATCGGACAAGACCTCAATAAAGGAGAAACCTGGGTGCGAAATACCTTCACGGATCAGGTTCTTAAGTGACGGACACTGCAAGGTAAGCTCTCGGCCGACAAAGGTCGCGCCGGCCCCTTCAGCCAGGGCACAGGGGTCGAATGCCGGTTCAATATTCCCCGTGGGCGTAGTGGTGGTGAACCGATCATCACTGGTTGTGGGTGATACCTGGCCACCTGTCATGCCATAGGTTTCATTGTTGAGCATCACGCAGGTAATATCCAGATTTCGGCGACAGGCATGGATCAGGTGATTGCCACCGATAGCAAGGCAGTCCCCATCTCCTGTAACGACGATGACGTGCAGGTCTGGTCTGGCAAGTTTCAGTCCCGTAGCAAAAGCTATAGGACGCCCATGGGTTGTATGGAAAGTATTGGCATCAATATAGGCACTGATACGACCAGAACAGCCGATACCTGAGACAACAGCAAGCTGGTTCTTATCAATCCCCAATTCATGAATAGCCCAGAGTAGTGCGCGCATGGCAATGCCGTGACCACACCCGGGGCACATAAAATGCGGGAACAGGTCCAGGCGCAGGTAATCCCGTATATCGAAGTTATCAGCACCATCTTCGTTATTGGTTAAGGGAATATTCTCCTTACTCATCCAGGAATGCCTCTACTCTCTCAACTATCATACTTGGACTAATGTTTTCACCATCAATGCGATTAAGTCCTGCTACAGATTTATCCGATGCCGCCGCCAGGCGTTGAATTTCCACCAGCAGTTGCCCCGCATTCATTTCGGGTACCAGCACATGACCTGCCGACTCAATTGACTTCCTAAAAGCCAGCTCAGGGAAAGGCCAGAGTGTTTGAGGCCTGAAAACACCACACTGAATCCCAGCAGCCTGTAACTGTTCCTGGGCAAGGCAGGCCGCTCTCGCGGTGATCCCATAAGCAACGATGACGATATCAGCACCAGCACAGTGACTGGATTCATACCTTTCTATTCTTGACTGGTTCACTCGTATTTTCTCGAGAAGACGACCTACCGCCCGCTCTGCCGCTAACGGTTCCTGCGTGGGGAAGCCATCCTCTCCGTGAGTCAGTCCTGTGGTATGGGTTCGAAACCCGTCTCCAGGCAGTGCCATTGGCGGGATACAATCATCAGTAACAGCATAAGGTGCAAAGGATTTGTTATCCCCTACAGCTTTCTTGCGGATCATACCTTTTTTGCTTACTGCCGATGCAAGATCTACCGATTCAACAAGATGCGCTATGGATTCGTCGAAAGCGACGACAACCGGTACTCTTAAAGCCTCCGATAAACCGAAAGCTCGCTGGGTTTCAGTATAGATTTCCCCAACAGACCAGGGGGTCAGCAGTATCGCTGAATAATCGCCGTGAGTTCCCCACCTTGCCTGCATAATGTCGGCTTGGGAGGGTCGGGTTGGCATTCCCGTACTCGGTCCACCACGCATGACATTGATTATGACGCAGGGAGTTTCTGTCATTGCAGCATAGCCAATATTTTCCTGCATCAATGAGAAGCCCGGCCCACTGGTGGCTGTCATTGCTCTGGCACCGCCAACCGATGCACCGATTACAGCTGCCATCGACGCTAACTCATCCTCCATCTGCACGAAGGTGCCAGCAACAGCAGGTAACTCCTTTGCCATGTTTTCCGCAATCTCAGAAGAAGGGGTTATTGGATAGCCAGCAAAAAATCGACAGCCCGCTTCAATGGCTCCTAATACACAGGCCCGGTTCCCCTGCAGGTTCGTTAGTTTGCTCATGTTTCGAATACGGTTTCAAGATGCACATTAATAGCAAAATCCGGACACAACCATTCACACATGCGGCAACCGGTACACAAATCCGGTTCAAACAGCTCTACTATCTGCTGTTCATCCAGGCGGAGACAGCACTCCGGACAAAAACGTACGCAAATATCACAGCTCTTACACCAGGCTTCGTTGATCTCCAGTTGTGCATTGTAGTGACACACATCTTCGGTAATATCTGTCTTCTCCTGATGGCTGACAGCGGGTATCTCCTCGTCAAGGGCCAGTGAGGTATCCCGTCCCGCTTCAAAAGCCAGCAGATTTCCAGCTATTGTTTTCGCTGGTACTGTATCCTCAATAACTTTCTTCCAGGCTTCTGGAGCAAAATGCAAGGCAGTGGAAAGTGCACCGAGCAGCACAGTATTCGCTGCCTTTGGTACACCAGCGTCAGTTGCCATGCTAACCGCGTCAAGGGCCAGACTATTGGGAATCTGCCGGATGAGTTCTGTCATATTCTTATCAACATAACCTCGCCGGGCATTAATTCGACGATCTCGACAGGCAAAAGGTGGCACAATCTGTTGCGTATCGACTAGAAAGGTCCCTCCTTCAGCCTTGAGGTAGGGTAGCCAGCGCAATCCCTCGGCCCACTCAAGCGCAACTAGAATATCCGCTTCTCCTTGGGGGATTGTCGGTGAATAGATATGGCCACCAAAACGAACATGGCTGAACACCGAACCCCCTCGCTTCGCCATACCATGGACTTCACTTTGTTTGACTTCCAAGCCCTGCTGTTGACAAAGAATGGTTAGAACCTTTGATATCATTATGACGCCTTGCCCACCAACACCAACGACGAGCACATTGGAGGGTTCAGTCATATTCGAAGGGAAGGTTTCTTCTAACTGGCGCTTCATTAAGAGGGTGCCAGGTGCTTTGGCTTAATTGCATCAGTTGGACATATCTGTGCACACAGACTACACCCCATGCAGAGTTCACCATCGATATCGACCTTATGGTGACCATCGAACATTTCATTGGTCCAGACGAGCGCAGGACAACCAAGATTCATGCAGGACTGGCAGCCTGTACAAGACGAAGACTGCACAACAAATGCCGGCGCCCTTATCTTCACCGGATCGAGGACACAGGGTCGATCTGAAATAAGAACCGAAACTCCGCGAAAACGGATGGCTTCCTGCATTTGCTGATACAAGTTACCCAGGTTATAAGAATCAACAACACGTACCCATTTGACGCCCAGAGCAGTCACCAGCGCCTCAAGATCAATTTTCTCGGTCTCCTTGCCACGCAGGCTGATACCGGTAGAAGGATTATCCTGTCCTCCAGTCATGGCAACCGTATGATTATCCAGCAGTACCACCGTAATATTGGCTTGGTTATAGACAGCATCTATAAGTGGCGGGATGCCTGAATGCAAGAATGTAGAGTCACCAATGGTGGCGACGATAGGCCGCGTTTCCGTGCCGGCTTTCCACATGCCGATGGCATTACCGATACTGGAACCCATGGCGACAGTTGTATCTATTGATTGCAGGGGTTCAATGGCTGCAAGCGTATAACACCCGATATCCCCGGCTACACGCGCATTGGTCGCGCGGATGGCCATATAACCTGAAGTGTGAGGGCAACCTGCGCATAGCACTGGTGGTCTCGTTAGTACATCCGCAGCGGCTATTTCTGTTCGCTTTTTTTAGGCAGGAGCCCAGCCTCTTCCAGACCTTGCCGCACCGAATCAGGGGAGAATTCACCAGCCCGCTGAAACAATGACTTACCTTCCACCGCTATCCCCAGACGCAGTACAGCATTTTCAACAACAGGCTCAAGCTCCTCTACTACCAGCACTCTGTCAACAGAGTTACAAAAGTCTTTCAGTAATTTATCCGAAAGTGGCCAGCTTGCACCAAGCTTGAGCACACTCGCCTCTGGAGCAACTTCTTTTACGTAGGTGTAACTAACCCCACTGGTGATAATACCGTAGCCAGCACTACCAGGCTCTATGCGGTTAATCTCATCGTTACTGAAGTATTCCACCAGATCTCTTTCACGTTTAAGCAAAGACGGATGGCGGAGACGGGCGTGCGCAGGAATCATGACGTTCTTCGCAGGTTCCTCATTGAAGGGTCGTGACTCAATCTCCTGACGGTTCCCGGGCACTGCCTGGCTTCGAGTATGTGAAAGCCGTGTGGTACTGCGTACAAGGACAGGTGTATCAAACATCTCACTGAACTCAAAGCTGCGGCGCGTAAACTCAAGAGCCTCCTGGGCATCAGAAGGCTCCAGTACAGGCACCATGGCAAGTTGAGCGATAAGGCGTGTATCCTGCTCATTCTGTGAACTGTGAATCCCCGGGTCGTCACAGACAGCAATGGTCAAGCCAGCATTGACACCGATGTAGGTCATTGACATGAGTGAATCCAGGGCCACATTGAGACCAACGTGTTTCATTGCCGCAAAGGACCTGACACCGGCAAAGGATCCGCCAATGGCGATATCCAACGCGACCTTTTCGTTGGCTGCCCATTCTGCAGCTATATCACTTTCGGGAAATTCACCTATGGCTTCGAGAATCTCTGTACTCGGTGTCCCCGGATAGGCTGATGCCACTTTCGCTCCAGCCTCCCAGACACCTCTCGCTATCGCCTCGTTACCCATCATAGAGTAACTGCCCCCTGGCTGGCTGGCAGCAGAAGATGAAACCGCGTCCCGGTCTTGTATCGATTTGTCGTTATTCATAGAACGTCTGGCGGCGATACTTACTGCCTCGCTTCTCCCGACCATTAGAGTGGACTGTGAGGTAATCAGAGTCAAATCTGACACTTTGCTGGCAGACTGCCCTGCCGTGTCTTTATAAGTGGCTAAACAATACCTAGCGTACGTCCCGCACTCGAACTGCTTTACCTTCAGATCGAGGCACAGCACCCGGCGCCAAAACCACGGCACGACAGGTGACGCCGGTTCGTGATTTTAGTTGTTGTACCACTTCCCCGCTGATGGACTCATACTCCTTCTCGGGAATTCCCGGCGCGGCTTCTACCTCTATCGTCAGAATGTCCATAGTTCCTTCCCGGGAAATCACTAGTTGATAGAGTGGTGCGATATTGCTGACAGTCAAAAGTGCAGCTTCGGCCTGCGAAGGATATAGATTGACGCCTCTAATGATCAGCATGTCATCGTTGCGCCCAACTATCCTCATGATACGTACATGTGTTCGCCCACACTCGCAAGGCGCGGATTCAAGACGCGTAATATCCCTTGTACGATATCGAATCATGGGCTGAGCCCACTTCGCAAGCGTTGTAATAACCAGTTCCCCGATTTCTCCCTCCGGCACTGGATCACCTGTTTCAGGATCAATGGTCTCAAACACGAAGGCATCCTCCCATCCATGTAGACCATTACGGGCTTCACTACATTCAACCGCGACGCCGGGGCCCATAATTTCGGAAAGTCCATAGATATCGACGGCCTTTATGCCAAGCCTTTCATCGAGTTCAAGGCGCATTTCTTCACTCCAGGGCTCCGCGCCAAATGCACCGACAGTAAGTGGACAGCTCTTGAGATCAATGCCTTCTCTTTCTGCAACCTCTGCAATATTAAGGGCGTAGGAAGGTGTGGCGCACAGGACTCGAGCACCGAAATCTTTTAGCAGAACTATCTGCCTTTCAGTCTGCCCACCTGAAACAGGAACCACAGAACAACCCAGACGTTCTGCCCCCTGATGTGCACCCAGGCCACCAGTGAAGAGACCATAACCATAAGCATTGTGTACGATGTCACCAGGACGGGCACCAAGGCAGGCCAGTGTGCGCGCCATCAAATCTCCCCAGACATCCAGGTCTTCCTTTGTATAGCCTACAACTGTGGGCTTGCCTGTTGTTCCGGATGAAGCATGGATGCGGGCAATTTCCTGCTGCGGAACCGCAAACATACCAAAAGGATAGTTGTTTCGAAGATCATCCTTTACTGTAAAAGGGAAATTTCTCAAATCATCAACGGATTGAAGATCGGCTGATTCAATTCCCGCCTCTTCAAATGACCGACTATAGTGAGGCACGTTTTTATAAGCATGGGACAAAANGCTATTCAGTTTCTCTAATTGAATAGACTTCAGGTTATCTCTGGAAGCCGTTTCGATATCTGGTGCAAATTTGTAGTTGTTCATATTTATTCCATTCAGCAGCTTTATCCGATCTGGTGACCTCTCTGGATGAAAGTCGACTCGATTCCGCTGTGCAGATTGGTTTTTTTACATTACACGTACCGGTTCTCCGGAAAACACCGCTGAGTCTAATTTGCCCTTTGCGACGACTGGAGTGCCATTGACGATAACATACTCTATCCCTTCAGAGTGTTGAGCTGGCTGTGTATAGGTTGCCTTGTCAATGATGGTCCTGGGATTGAATATTGTTAGATCGGCATCTACACCAACCAGTATTCGACCTTTGTTACGCATCCCCGGCACATAAGTTTGCAATCACATCGCAGACACTATTGTCATTTTCGCCAGTGCCTGCATTAGAGTGAGGCGCTTTTTCTCTCTAACATATTGTCCCAGTATTCTTGCAAAGGTTCCTGCGCTGTGTGGATGAGACAGCCCGTCCACGAATGGGATACCGTCACTGGCAATAATAAGATTTGGTTGCACGACCAACCAGGCGTTCATCTCTTCCGATCGACCATAGATTATGGATTATGACCCAACCACCTTGCTGTCGATATTTTTTGAACGATGTTTCTGTCAGTCGCTCACCTGTGGCAATCCACTGCAACTCAGCATAGTCCGTCCAATCATCAAACAGGGCACTCTCAAGTCTGGTTGATCCCGCCGTAGCCGTATAGAGCCAATTTTTCATTGTAATATCGAAACCCTTTTTCTGCAAGCGACGGATCATGTCCAGGCCAACTTTCGCCTTGTCAGCCAGACTTGAATTGAGGTGAACCATATGCAGTGCCGCGCCGGTTGCTACTGCATTGGACAACAGTTCCTGCAACGGTGCGAGCAGATCACCACTGGTCATATTGCTATTCNNCATATGTACAAATATGGGACGGTCCAACNCCGCAGCAAGCTCGAAGAGGTTGAAGATTTCCTCAGAATCAGCTGCCGGTGTATAGGCAATGCCGACGCTAATACCGAGGGCGCCATCCTTAATGCCCTGCCTCAGCAGGGCCAACATTTTCTTCTTTTCCGAATCGGTCAGTACTTTTTTCGCAGCAGTGATGATGGCCTCTTCTTCTGTCGCGTTAAGAGCCACTGCTCGAACCCAGGGATGCGCGACGCTGCGACCATAGTTTATGAGCGCTTTTCCTTGACGAGATTGGTACCACTCATCTATCGGGTATATTCCAATTTCAAGATCCAGGGCGGTGGTAACACCATCCGCAGCTTGAAACTGATTACTAACCAGGTCCTGCCCATGGGCATGCAGGTCAATAAAGCCCGGCGGCATCAATTGTGTTGTCACCCTTTGGGGCACCGCCGTCAATTTTAACGATCTGACCAGCGTCAATGGCGATATTGGCGATCTGATCAAAAGCTGATTCAGGATCCATCACACGTCCATTGTTGATAACGAGATCGTGGGCAAAAGAAATAGAACTGGCTAACAGGGTCAGGATGGCGACAGAGATTTTCATTCGATATCTCAACATTAGTAGATAGATAATGCAGGCCATATTCTTGCATAAATAATATGGAAGTAATATGAAGTGTCGGCCATCTCCAGACATCTCTTGTATGTTGTAACATACCTGAAGCAACAAACGGGGAAGATGTTGGATACAAATTTGAAATTCACGGTAACTGCAGGAAAGGATCTGTCCGGTACTGAGGTAAACGATATCATGCAGCTCTTCGATCAATCCTACAGAGTGGCCAATCATGCTTATCTGCTCAATTCGTTTGATGTCATGCGTTGGATCGCAACGGCGTATGATTCACACGGTCTTGTCGGGTTTGCAGTCGGTGATGCTGTGGAAACAGAACTACCACGCTNCGATAGCATGCAAATTGTTGCGATGGCGGGGATCGCTTGCATAGATACTCGCCACCGACGCAGCGGTCTGTTTGGCCACTTGGCGCTTGCATCTATGAAGAAAACTGGTTTACTGACNGAAAATCGCTCATATCTACTGTGCGGGCGCATGGCTCATGCGGCGAGNTATCGCGCCACAAGCAGAGCATCCAACAATATTGTTCCTCTTGCCGGNCAANCAACTACCCAATGGCACCGCGAAATAATTGAATGTATTGCAGAACTCTACAAGGTTACAGTAGATCCTTTGACATCAAGGGTCATCGGCNAGGGTAATCCCATTGGTTACCCTTTGTTGGATTATGACGCGACCGAGGAAGAAAAGGCTGTTTTNGCAAGCGTCAATCGCGACAACGGAGATTCCTTGCTTGCCATGTCCTGGCGTCCTGAACCTCCCCAAGGTTGGTTGAGTGCAGATTGAATCCTGCGGAAAACAAATGCCGCTNGAAACCATTATGGAGAACTTCTCTGTAGAGCCATGGCAAGGTGCGGATCTGCTTTTTAACTCATGGTGTCAGTGAGAGTCGAAAACATCTGCTCCATTTGTTTAAGGGTCTGGCTGGTGATACGGTTCGAGAGGCAAGTTCTGATGAGGTGGTTGATCTCAAGAAAGAAAACACGGATCTCAAACAAGCTGTAGCTGAATTATATCTGCGCAATGACTGGCTTAAAAAAAGTCTGACTGGGCAGGATGTGANCTTGGANGAAGNCTGATGCACAGCGCATCNGAAAAGCTAGCCATCATTCGCCTGGTTGAAGACTCTGAGNTNNCNGTTCGTCAGNACNCTNNNNGANCTCAAGNTAAGCAGGAGNAGTTTCTATCGTTGGTATCNAGCCTATGAGCAAGGTGGGNTTGAGGGATTAGAGAACCACAGTAGAGCTTCNCGNCAGCACTGGAACAAGATACCGGATTCTGTTCGTGAACAGGTAGTGGAGATAGCACTGGACCAAACCGAGATGACACCGCGTGAGTTGGCTTGGCACATCACCGATACACGAGACTATTTTATCTCTGAATCCAGTGTTTATCGTATTCTCAAGGCTCATGACCTGATTACCAGCCCGCAGTTCCTGGTGATGAGTGCGGATGACAGTTTCCAGAACCCCACTCATGAGGTACATGAGCTTTGGCAGACCGATTTTACTTACTTCGAGCCTGCTCATAAACTATAAGCCATTGATATTATTATGGAATATATGATATTTCAGGTATAATAGTGCACGAAAAAGTCCCGTCAACCATGGAAAACC
>PBRC01000019.1 GCA_002725285.1 Gammaproteobacteria bacterium
AGCTGTTTATCCACCATAAAATAGAGCAGGACAGGTGCATCAAAAAAGGAAAACATATGACTGGTGTTTTGGAGGCGGCCCTCCTTGTCATCACGATCGGTCGCTTGTGATTCCAGAACGGCTTTCCCAATCTCCCCGTAGCGGGCCTTGTGAGCATCCGGCCATACTTCAGGGAAAGCAATCTCTGGTTGAGCTTTCTGGCCGGCAAACAGCGCTTTTTTATTTTCTTCTTTGAGTTTTGTAAGCTTGTCACCCGTGACCACCATCATCTCCCATTGCTGGGTATTCCCCCAGGAAGGCGACCATACTGCTTCTGCGATGATATCCTGGATGACTTCGTCGGGTACGGGCTTAGGTAAAAACTGACGGATACTTCGTCTCTGTCTAATCGAGTCGACTAACTGCATCTATGTCTCCGGATACTTTTTTCGAATTTGGTATGTTGTAGAGTGCCAGAGTGAGTCAGGAGGGGCTAGTTTTACTTTCTAGTACAGTTTGGCAGTTATTGCCGTTGTACCCGGATGAGTAGTTTTCTGTAACCCCGTAACGTTCAGAGGTGTCTAGTAAATTAGAGGCGATTCACATCTTCGTAGCATAAACCATGCGCTCAATCATCATTGATGGCAGCTCGCGTCCGGTTGGCTTCATATACCGTTCTGCCAGCTCGTCATAACCAAGATGTTCCATGAATCGCCAACCGTACTCACTCAGGAAATTGTCTACTTCCTCTGGATCAAACCCAAAGAGCCATTGCTTGTTCTTGATGATTACCTCCGTGTAAAACTTCTCTAACCCGTACAGATTCTTACCTTCAATAAAATCTTTTCGCACATAAGTGAAAGTTAACTGGCTGCCTGCAGGGGCCTTAGAAAGGAATTCGAAGGTTCGGCGGACAGCCGCTTCTGTCAGATATTGCGAAACCGCCTCCCAGATAAAAAAGGTTTTGTTGTCCCCTGCATAACCCTGCGTCCTCAGTACGTCACTAACATCTTGTTCCATAAAGTTTATCGGTACGAGGGTAACGTGAGCGGGAATCGCCTCTAACGCTTTTTTAACGCCCTTTCCTTTGCTTTTGATATTGCCTGGCTGATCAACTTCCCAGACGGGTACAGCGCTCAACGCCGGTAAGCGGTAAAGGCGAGTGTCAAAGCCTGCGCCCAGATTGACGATGGACGCCACTTGCCCATCGGAGACAGCCACAACAACCTTATCGTCAATATAGCGTTTGCGACACATCATCGCGCTCCAAATGCCTGCGGCTTGCTTCTCCGAAATATTGATAAGCCAGTCACGTAAAGCGGGCTTCTGAAACAGTTTGATCAACCACTGATAAAGGGACGGCATGATCTTCAATGCCAAATCATCATGGATGACACGTTGTTCGCTGGAGAAACTTTGCTCAACCGCCACCATAAATGTGGGGACAACGCCGGTTTGTGCAGCGGGTTTGGTGTCAAACTTTTCTTGTGTTTGTGTCATGACCTATTCTGCAGCCCGACTATTTATCAACTTGGCTCGTTGTGTAATGAGATCTTACAGAAAGTCAGCGAGGGGTGCATCGCGGTCTTTTTTGAACTTTCAAAACTTAGTGGGTTAATGGGTTACTGTGCGTCGTCAGCCTATAGCGGACCACTAGCACTACATTAAAAGATACACTTCTGCTAGTTTAAACTGAAGCAGAGGAGTTTCAAAATGAGCATGTCAAATACAGAAAAATACGTTAAGGATATTCGGTGCAAGGCCCGTACAGCTTCATTCCCAGAAGTGGTCTATATTAACAGCTTGCCTCTAGCTTCCAGGCGTTAGATAGTGCTTCACAGAAGCAGCCGAATCGTTGTCTCTGACTTCCATTTTGGCAATAGCCTCCAGATGCACCTCATTAGGACCGTCTCCAATACCCATGACCCAGCTCCAGGTGAGCATTTCCGCCAGCGGAGTCTGGTTTGAAAGCCCCATGGCACCGTGTACCCGAATCGCACGTTCTGATACGTTTTTGACCAGCTCTGAACCGACAATCTTGATCATCGCAATTTCCTTACGCGCGGCTTTTACGCCGACTTCATCAAGTGTTTTTGCGGTGTTTAGACACAGTAATCTGGCCTGATCAATCTCGATACGCGAGCGCGCTATGGCCTGGGCTGTCATGCCGTGCTGGTGCAGGTGCTTGCCAAAGGCAACGCGCTCCTTACTTCTGGATGTCATCAGTTGCATCGCTACCTCTGCCATGCCGATAGCACGCATACCGTAGTGGATACGGCCCGGCCCCATGCGACTTTGCATGACGGCGAAGCCATGGCCTTCTTCGCCCAGGCGATTGGCGACTGGCACGCGAACATTCCTTAACAGCAGTTCCGGGTGGCCGCCGCTGTGGTGGCCATTCAACACGGTGGTATCGCGGATGATTTGAAGCCCCGGGGAATCCATGGGTACGACCAACATGGTCTGCTGTAAATGCCGATTGGGATTATTAGGGTCTGTTTTGCCCAGTAGAATGGCGAAACGGCAATCAGGATGCATGGCCCTTGAGATAAACCACTTGCGGCCATTGATAACGTATTCATCGCCATTGCGCACGATACTGGTTTGAATATTGGTGGCATCGGAGGACGCAACGTCCGGCTCCGTCATGGCGAAGCAGGAGGTGCACTCACCCTCCAGCAGCGGGCGCAGCCATTTTTGGCGCTGTTCCTCGTTGGCGGCGAAGTGCAGCAATTCCATATTGCCGGTATTAGGCGCGTTACAGTTAAACACCTCAGGAGCCCAGAAAACTTTACCCATGATCTCAAATATTGGTGCAAATTCCAGGTTTGACAGGCCATGGCCCGGCTCGTCGTCGCGCAGGTGGGGAAAGAACAGATTCCATAGACCTTCCTCTTTGGCCCTCATTCTCAACTCCTGCACAAACGCGATCGCATCAGGGTCATTAATCTGTCCAGTAGCTTCTAATTCTGCATACCGACGGGTATGTTGATAGATGTGATCGTCCATGAATTTTTCAACTCTGGCACGAAGCTCATTGACTTTGTCGCTATAGTTTACAAGCATGCTTTCAGCTCCCTGTTTTGATGGAATTGATGTTGGCTGTGATTGAATGGTGGTTCTGGTCCTATAAAACTTCAGCCCGAATAATTGCCAGCGATTGTTTGCGCAACCCCAGCTTATTGGCCGCGTAAGCATGACCGGGCAATTGAGCCCATTCGGCCGCCAGTTCACTGGCTCGGTTGATCGCCTCGCCAGGCGCCACTACCTCGTCCAGTAGTCCCGCGGTGACAGCTTCTTCCGGACCAAACAGTTTGGCTTCCAGAATTGCGGGGAACAGGTACTCTGGTTTAATGCGTTCTTTTAGCGGTACTAGGGCAAAATCAGGCAGTGGCATACCCAGCTTGGTCTCATTCAAGCCCAGTAGGTAATCGCCCTGCTCACCGATGCGCCGATCGCATGCCGCCATCCAGATTGCACCAATGGTAAATCCATGACCGGTGCAAGCGGCAACCACTGGCATCGGAAAAGCGTACAGACGTTCGGTTAACCTACCGCCGCCTCTGGACAACTCCATGCGCTTGTCGTTGTCATCCCCCATCATTACCGCCAGGTCAAACCCAGAGCAAAAAGTGCCCTCGCGACCAGCGATCACCAGCGCCTTGCTCTCGATCTCGACCTTATCCAGGGCGTCGTTCAAATCCTTTACGGCCTGCAGCGTAATCGCATTTCTCTTGCCGTCATCCATTTTTATAAGGGCCACGTCGCCCTTTTTATCGAGGGTTATTTCCACTTTCTGCCTCCGTAGTTTTTTGCGCTAGCTAATTGAGCCGCACCAAGCCTTCTTCAGCTGTAGTCATCAGCTCGCGAACCAGGACACCGGCAGAGGGAATATGGCGAATCAAGCCTGAGCCGGTACCGCTACCATAGTTGCAAATCAACACACTCAGGACAAGTAGCGACGACACAGATTTCGCCACAGGAAGTAGATATTCTTCTGTCGGACCCTGATGGGCTAATTAGGCAATCCAGAGCTTCTGACTTTACGATAAGTTTGCGAGTTTCGGGGCGTCTCGGAATCCACTAATGGACGAAGAATACGAAATAATAAAATCAAGTTCGTTAAGGAAGGTAATCAGTATCGTTTTAGGAAATCGGACCTAATCAAGCTTGTAGCCTGACAGGCGAATTGGAAAAGACTACTCTCTAAATTCCCGCGCGAGTCTTTTTTACAGGTCTAAAGCTTAAGCGCATTCCCTGAGCTTGCAGGCACATTTCCATGATAATCGAGGCAAACCTTTTACGCATTCCTCTCCAGCCAGGCTTGACTCGCCTCGTCCAGCCGCCCGGTTTAGACACGACGACCTGCGAAAACTGATTCCCCTGTATTTTCCGTAGATAACAGGGACGGGCATCGCGGGTGCTGCTGAACCGCGACGGATGTTTACTGAGCCCGATTTTTCCGCTGACACGCCAGCTTTCTGCTATGTTCGTGTGTTCAAAGATCCGACCTGCAGATGGAGCACGCTGCTTGCCAACGGGGCGGGTGTGGAACCACCAGATGACATGCCGGCAACCTTCAACAGCGCGGCTGGTCTTCGCCGACCCGGGTGGCATCAAAGTAACGACTTGTAAGCGACATAGGCGTAGCGAATGAATCAATGATATGCCATAGTTGTTCTTTAAAAAGAAATGTCATGTTTGGAACCACTGGTCGCTGTTATGCCTGATCCGTACCTCTACTCCGTCGACAACCACGTTGCAACCTTTAGCATCAACGATGCGCCCTACAACCTCATGAGCCTCGCGTACATCGATCGCCTGGAAGAACAGTTACCCGAGGTGCTGGCTGATGATGATGTCCGCGCCCTGGTCTTCACGGCAGAGGGTCTAGATCATTTCTCCGCTGGAATGAATCTTAAACAGATTCCGGAGGGGATGCAGCGAGCCGGTAGCCCTGAAGCCTTCTTCGGGCAGCGTCACCGGGTGCTGGACATGATTGAATGCGGTGGTAAACCTGCCATCGCCACGTTGTTCGGATTCTGCCTGGGTGGCGGGCTGGAACTGCCCTTGGCCTGTCATTTCCGCCTCGCGGCCGACGCCGGTGCGCAGATTGGTCTGCCCGAGATGGATCTTGGCAGTGTGCCTGCCTGGGGTGGTTCGGCACGGCTGCCGCGCGCGGTTGGTCGAACCTACGCCCTGGATATGATTCTGCGGGGTCGAAAGATAGACGGTGAAGAAGCTTACCGCATCGGTCTCGTCAGCGAGATCCTGCGGCTGGAACAGCTGAAGGAACGAGCCCAGGCACTGGGTGAGGAACTGGCTTCGCAGCCGCGCCTGGCGATCAAGTCCATGCTGGAAACCATCGTCGGTTTTGAGACCAGGACACTGGATGAATCGATGGCGGACGAAATGCGTGGGACGGCAGTAAATCGCGGCACGTCTGATGCGAAGGAGGGCATGCTGGCATTCTTGGAGAAACGCAAACCCGTGTTCAATCAGTCATAACGCTCAGTCGATGATAGGACCGAGTATGGATGATAGGCCGAGTATGAAAGGAGGTAGATAATAACAGTGAATATAACCCGGAAGAAACTGGGGACCAGCCTGGGCGTGTTCGCGTTTGCACTCGTCGCTGCGACCGTGGTGATCTGGTTCCGCCTGGCCAACCAGGTGGCCATCCCTGAGGATCGAACCTTGTTCGTTGTCTTCTTCCTGCTAGGCCCGGTAATGGGAGTTGCCGCCTTCATCGTTGGCACGCGCTGGTTCGGCGGTGTCGCTGCAGTCATCGCGATCCTGGTGGGTTTATTCCTGCCGTTCACTGTTGCCATCAGCCGACAGGAAGTCGCAGAGAATCCGATTAGCGTGGGCGATACTATTCCTTACTTCGTCGCGATTGATGACGAGAGTAACCGCTTTACCTCTGACAGTCTTTACGGCACACCAGTGCTGATCAAGTTCTTCCGGGCCCACTGGTGACCCTACTGTGTCGCCGAGTTACGGCGATGGGCGGAACTCCAAGGAGAGTTCGACAAGCGAGGTATGCAGCTACTCACAGTCAGTACCGATCACCCGGAAGTCATTCGTAAGCGACGCGGGGTTCACGGCCTGCAGGCGCGCATGCTCTCAGACAGGAATCTTGCGGTCACCGACGCCTTTGGATTGCGTAATCAGCTGATCCATTCCGGCCCATTGGGCGATGATGAGGCCGAAGCCTTGCCGGTGCCAACTTCCCTGCTGATCGATGCTGAAGGCAAGGTGCTGTGGATGGATCAGGCTGAGAACTATCAACGCCGATCAGGGCCCGAAGTAGTCCTGGCTGCTTTACGGACGCATCTTGACTGACTTTCGCTGATGCTCGCCTGACGATCCTCATCTGATTCTGGAACTGCGAAAGTACAGGCAGGCAGACAGGCATAAAAGTTTTTGTCGTGTTACCGGCATCGCCCAGCGGCCATTCCCAGCCTGCAAGTGTGGGATTTTCAGGTCAAGTTTCTTGCGGCGTATATCCTTAGCTTAAATTAGCTGAAGTCTCTCTTAGCAAGAAGGGCCAGGTGGTACCATAT
The DNA here is from genome assembly GCA_002725285.1 of Gammaproteobacteria bacterium. Lineage (GTDB taxonomy): Bacteria > Pseudomonadota > Gammaproteobacteria > Pseudomonadales > Azotimanducaceae > JAHRVQ01. The sequence goes on from PBRC01000019.1 coordinate 6,546, forward strand.
GGGCTGACTTCACACAGTCATCAGACTTTAAGAATGGTCACTGACAGGGCGCCCGCACCTTTCGGTGCTGAGCCACCGGCATTTTGGGCCAGGCCTATTCTTGCGCCTTCGACTTGACGTTTACCGACTTGGTTTGTCAGATGCCAGTAGAGTTCAACCACCTGCCGAATGCCCGTGGCTCCGACCGGATGCCCCTGACATTCGAGACCACCGGAAACATTGACGGGAATCGAACCACCCAAGGTCGTATTACCAGCTTCTGCGAACTGACCTCCTTCACCAGGCGCGCAAAACATCAGTGCTTCGGTACTGCTGATCTCCCCGAACGCGGTAGCATCATGGACTTCGGCAATATCGATATCTTGCGGTCCGATGCCGGCCCGTTCATAGGCGCTCTTTGCCAGCATTGTCAGTGATCCATCCCCCCCAGGTGTCAGTGGTTCCCCACTGGTGAGTAAACAGGCAGCAATCTCCGGCGCTGCCGTTCGGCCGATTTTCGTTGCAAAGGAATCCGAGCAGATAACCGCAGCAGCTGCGCCATCACCAATCGGGGAACACATAAGGCGGGTTAGTGGAAAAGCTACTTCCACGTCATTCATGACTTCGTCAACTGAGAATTCTTTCTGGTACTGCGCCAATCGATTCATAGACGAGTGGAAATGATTTTTTGAGGCGACAACGGCCAGTTGACGCTGCGTCAGGCCGTACTGTTCCATATGGGCGCGCGCACCGCTGGCATACAGATCCATAAAAATACTCTTGTCTTCGGTCTTCTTTTTCTTGCCGGTATCATTCCCCCCCCTGTTTTTTTCACTGTCAGCCTCTGATGCCTTCAGAGATGCGGCAATTTTTGAGAGGATTTCTACGTCCATCGCGGCATTGAAGATAGCCATGGATTTTGCTTTATCCCGGGAGAACATCTTTTCCATACCGAGTACCAGGGCAACATCGATTTCGCCAAGGGCCACCTGAGCCCAAGCTGCATTCAGTGCCGTGGCAGATGATGCACAGGCGTTCTCGACGTTAATGATGGGAATACCGTGAATACCCATGGTGTGCAGAACCACCTGTCCCCTGATCATCTCCTGACCGTCAAAGATACCCTGCACGCAGTTACCAACCCAGGCGCCACCCAGATCCTTGATCTCAACATTTGCGTTCTTTAGGGCCCCAGTCACCGCTTCTTCTGCAAGCGACTTCATGTTTCGGTCCGGTTGTTTGGCGAACAGGGTGACAGCGCCACCGATTACTCTTACTTTTTCCATGTTAATTATTTCCTCTGCGATTGCCTGATTTAACAAGTTCTGAATATGTCGAATTATGCCAAGTGAAAACTTCTAAGTCGCAGGTAAATTTAGCATTCACACCCGGGCAAAGACCATAACACATCATTTCATTGTGCTATGCCGGATTTCCGATTCTTTGGCAGGCAACTGAATGACGTCGCTCACTTTTATGTATTCGAGTAGAATCTGTCAGAAGTCGTAACTACAAGTGGATTCACAGTGAGCGATTATCTGTTTTCAGGTTTGAAAGTTATTGATTGCGCGACGGTCATAGCGGCACCCGCGGCGGCGATGATGCTTGGAGATTTCGGTGCTGATGTCATCAAAGTGGAACAGCCTGGTCAGGGTGATATGTTGCGTATGCTCTCGGATGTTCCGGCAACGCCATATGCGGACAGCAACTGGTTCTGGCAGATGGATGGCAGAAATAAGCGCAGCATCTCACTTGATCTGAAGACCAGGGGCGGTCTTGAAGTGCTGCATAAACTCGTTGCGGAATGTGATGTTTTCATTACCAATCAACCCTACACAGTTCGAGAGGACATTGGCCTCACCTATGAAATGCTGAAGCCGCTGAACAAAAAAATGATCTATGCGTCTCTGACAGCCTATGGTGAAGCGGGTGAAGAACGAGATCGTAAAGGATTCGATCAGCTTGCTTACTGGGCGAGAAGTGGATTGATGGATCTGATGCGTGAACCGGGCACCAAACCGGCACAAGGCCTGCCGGGGATGGGAGACCACCCCACGGGTGTGGCATTGTACGCTGGGATTGTGACAGCGCTTCTGCGGCGCGAAAGGACCGGCGAAGGTGGTATGGTACACACGTCTCTGTTAGCCAATGGACTCTGGTCAGCATCTGGCATTGCTCAGGGGGTATTGGCAGGTGGTGACATGCCTCTCTATCGTGAACTCAATCGAGTTGATATGGCTATGATGCGACCTTATCGAACGAAAGATGATCGCTGGCTACAGTTCAATATGATAAGAAACGAGGAACTGCTGGATCTACTCCTCACTGCATTGGATGCTATTCATCTCCTGGCTGATGATCGATTCTCCACACCTGAACTCATGTATCAACACCGCGGGGATTTTGGTAATGCACTTCAGGCAATTGTAGAAACAAAAACCAAAGATGAGTGGCTCCCCATTTTTGAGTCACTGGACCTTCCAGTGAATCTGGTTGCGATCGTTGAGGAAACCATTTGTGATCAGCAGATCTTTGAGAATAGAATGGCCGTCCGGCCCGAAGCACCTGATATTGATACGCCATTGATTATCAATCATCCTGTAAAGGTATCGACTGTACCGCAGGTAGGTCCCACGAGAGCGCCTGAATTGAATGAGCATGCAGACGAGATATTGTCCGAGCTTGGATACGCTGACGATGATATTTCAACCTTGAGAGAAGAGGGTGCGCTGGGCTCTGCCACTTGAACCGCTGATCCTCTGAACCGTTGATAGCCCTTGTCCTGAAGCATTCTGACCTTTCGGGCTGATTGATTAGAATAATGGCTGTGAAACTATCCTGGAAATAGTGCGGTACTAGTTGACCCGGAAAAGTGGATTCGAAGAGGCTATTAGCGCTGTTTTGTGCGGCTGACTGGGCGCTGAATCAGTCGCTTGGGGCCTTGGTGAACTAATTGAAATAGCAGTATCAGCGCGTTAATATCGGAGGCAGAATTGGTGGCGACCACGTCGAGTCTCCGTCAAAAACAGGAGGAACCTATGTCTGAGCAACTGACCGAAAGTGTTACAGTCCCTGATAAACTTGCCAAGATGGCCACTGAAAATGAGTGGCCACTCGATAAACTCGAAAGCATGCTGCAGTTATTCTCACCTTTCCAGGTGCAGATACTGCTTGATCGAAAAATGACCGCGGCGCAGGCTGAGCGTTTGCTCAGCGGAGAACGACCCGATGAAAATGCTCCCCTTTATACTCCAGAGCAAGAGGAATACATCGACAATCTGAAAGCCGGTAAATATAACCTCCGGTGGCTGCAAGACCAGGAACCAACCTGGGGAGTTCGCTCTTCCTTGAGTTCCCGCGGTCTTACTTTGATGGATATCAACAAGGCCTATGCAGGAGAACCCGAAGACGTAGCACCCACCGACAGCATGGCGCCCCGAGGTGCCGTACTTGATCCTGAATATCCTGGCATGGGATACACAATGAACTCCAAGTATGAGCTCTGGGCAGATAACGTCGCGCCACTTTATGAAGAGGCTGTTTCACGGCAATGGAGTGTGACTCGTGATATCCCCTGGCAGGACCTGAAACCTCTGCCAAATGATCTCGAACGGGCACAATGTGAGTTCTGTACCTTCCTGACAGAAGTAGAAATGATAGCCAGCGACTTTCCTGCAAAATGGCTATGGCGCATGAACCAGCACTATCATGAGGTCAAGATGTTCCTCTGCACTCAGGCCATGGACGAATCCCGGCATCTGGAGGTTTTTCGCAAGCGGGCGCTTGCCAATGGTGGTGGCCTGCTCCACGCTAGAGCTGAAACAGAATTGGGTCTTGCGAATATTCTCCATGCCCCCTCTTACATACAAGGTTCTTTCCTTATGCATGTGGTGGGTGAGGGACTGGTTCTGGACATCTTCCGTGCTGGTGAATTTCTTGCGCAGAACAAGGTCGAGAAAGAAATGTACAGACTTTGTATGCAGGATGAAGCGCGCCATGTTTCCTACGGCACTATGCACCTTAAATACTTCCTGGAAAATCATCCGGATCGAGAAAAAGCTGAACGTGAACTGCATGCAGTTGCCGAGATAGCCGAGCGAGGTTTCACAGGCTTCTTGTGTAATTCCTTCATCATTGAGCCACTGGCAGTTCTGGCGGGTGGGGGTATTAAACATATCGATAAGGGCATGGAAGCAGTGAAGATTGTCTGGAAGCGAATCACGGATGAATATTTGAACCGTTGCGATCTGGCTGGTTTGGACCGTCGTTCCAGGATCGTGCTACCTGCGGAAGCACCTTATTAACCCATATTGTTGATCAAGTAAGTTACTTGAGAGGATTAACTATGCAGTTTCCATCAATTGAATGGTTCAATGCTGTTCAGAAAGAGGCTGAAATCGAGGCTGATACGTTCCGACGCATGGGTTTCTGTGATGCTACCATGTTATTGGCGCTGGGGACCGGTGATGACGCTCGTCGCTTCATTCTTGCCTTCGAGGATTATGGTATGACTTCTGTGCGCGAAGTCGATGAGAGTGAATCCGCCGATGCCGACTTCCAATTATCTGCAGATAATGCGGTCTGGCGCGAAATGATCGAGAACATTCGGACTCATGGTGAGGCTGATCTTGAACACACATTGAATCGTTTACAGTTGCCGGGAGCGTTGGCACTTTCTGCGTCGGATCAGCAGAACGAAGACCTTTTTTACCGCTACAATCAGACGTTTCAGGAGTTCTTCAACCTGTCTTCCAGAGTGCAGACCGAATTCTCTGTGGATGCATCAGCTTGATGGAGGATGGCACTTCGAAAGTCGGAGCAGCTGAGCAGGGTAGTACGAGTGACACTGAGGAAAGAGAGATCCACATTATTAGTAATGACTGTGTGGACTGCGGGGTTTGCGAGTTTATGTGCCCCTTAGGGGCGATTGTTGAGACCAAGAAGCAGTTTAGTATTCTAAAACGTGTCTGTGATGGCTGTGCTGAGTGCGTGCCCTTTTGCCCGGTACGTGCAATCGTCCCCAGGAGCAAGTTCAGAGATCGGCAGGACAATAATGTGGCGGTTAATTTAAGGCGGGTATTGGACAAGGAGGATTGATACCAGTCCAGCCACATAATCTGTATTGGCATCCAAAGTTTGTATCCAGGTTTAACGGTACTCTACCGCGACCCAAGGCTTTGACTCATCGTTTCAATAATTTGATATGGTAGGGTAACTGACTTAGCAATGTGTTCTCGTGGGCGAGTTTCTGCTGCTTCAGGCATGCCTATCTAGGATTGAGTTCACTGAGGGGGTTTAATGACATCACCTTATGAAGGCCTGCGTGTCCTTGATTTATCGGATCGATTGTCTGGTGCTTTTGCTGCGCGTTTGTTCGGTGATTTCGGGGCTGACGTTATTCTCGCAGAACCACCCGGAGGTCATCCTCTTCGATGTGAACCTCCGTTTCTCGACAACAAGCCTGGATTAGAGCGTAGTACGCTGCATGCCTATGTGAACTGGAATAAGAGTTCAGTAGAGTTTACCGACAAGAATGAACTGTTAGAACTGGTTAGTCGTGCTGATATTCTGATCACTACAGCAGATCCGTTAGAGGATACTGTCTTCGCTGATTCCCTAAAAGAGATGAAGGGGCACGCAGTGCATCTTTCCATTACTGCGCATGGACTTAAAGATCCCTTATCAGGCCGACCGGGAAATAATCTGACGGCGAGTGCGCGCACTGGCTGGTCCTTCATTAATCGGTATAGTGGTGAAGCACCCTTGCAGATGCCCAGAGAACAGACGGGATATGTTGGTGGAGTCGCTGGTTATATCGCTGCTGCTGCGGCTCTTGGTCGGCGAAATTATAACGATTTGATCGAGGTTGTTGATGTCAGTGAATTGGAAGCTTTTGCATTAACGGTACATCCCTGGGGTATCGCGGCAATTTACGCAGACATGGGTTTCTCAAATGGTCCCACAGGTGGCCGACCTCGTGGTCGACCCGGACCTCTCTGGGATCTGGCTGATGGCCGTATGAATTTTGGGATTGCTGATTTTCGTAATTGGCCAGAGGCGATGAGAGCATTGGGCTTGCCCGAGTTGGCAAAAGTCGAGGCGCTGATTCCAGATCTGGGTCGTCATTCCCAGGATCTTCGAGAAGTCGCGGCTGGGATGGAACATTCACTGAAGTTGCTGAAACGCTGGGATGTTTTTCATGAAATGTCGAGGCTCCGATGTCTGATCGGAGTCATGCAGGATGTAAATGATCTTGGGAAAAATGAGCAATATGCAGCCAGACAGTTCCTGACCGAAACTCGCATTGTAGATCGAACAGTTCGCGCTGCGGGTGCGCCTGCCAAGCTAACGCCTTCACCCTGGCGCGTAGCGCGCAGTGCGCCAAGATTCAATGAAGATGCCAACAAGGCAAAGTTCAAAACACATGGATCCAAACAGTTTACGTTAAGTTCAGATGGTTTGAGTGCAGACGCCCCGGCAGAAGGCCCCCTGGTGGGTGTTAGAGTGTTGAGTTTTGGTCAGGCCTGGTCTGGAACATTTGGTACAGAACTTTTATCACTACTCGGTGCCGACGTCGTTCAGCTAGGTACATTGCATCGCCCGGATGTCTGGCGGCGAACTGCAAGTAAAGTACCTGCCGGTATTGCAGACGTGACCAGGACGCAACACGCACTGAATACTCAAGGTCTCTACAATTCGGTTAACCTTAATAAACGAGAGCTAACACTTGATCTTCGTCAGGCGAGGGGTATGGAAATTCTCTGGCAGTTGCTGCCTCGCTTCGACATTCTCATTGACAATTTCAGGCCTACTGTCTTGCCGTCCTGGGGGATAAACCTTAAGAAGCTGCATGAAATGAGGCCCGGAATGATATGGGCGTCGATATCCGGATATGGTGAATCCGGTCCTTATCGGGAGTATCCAGCCAATGGTGCGACGACTGAACCAATGGCCGGGCTCTCGTCGCTACATGGATACGAAGGGAACCCCGGGATGAATACGGGTGGTTTGTATCCGGATCCCATCGCTGGATATTTTCTGGTGGCGACGATCATGGCAGCACTCAACCATCGGGATAAAACCGGTGAGCCGCAACGGGTAGACCTTTCGATGATGGAGGCGATTTCGGTCGTGTGTGGTGACGCAATAGTTGAATATGATGCTACGGGGCACATGCCGAAACCCAGAGGAAATCATCATCCCCGTATAGCACCGCACAACAATTATCAGACGCTCGATGATGAATGGCTCGCAATCGCGACAGAAGATGAGACTGCATGGCGTGCACTTGTGTCACACATCGGCGACCAACGTTTATCTGGTCATCGATTTGAATCCATGTTTTTGCGCAAGGAAAACGAGCAGATGCTGGACGAGATTGTCGGCGAGTGGTGCAGCACACAGAATGCGAAGAAAGCAGAAATGCGCTTAGGAAGCCTCGGCATCACAGCAGCTAGAGTGGTGCCATTGTACGAGTTGTATAGTAAACCATGCGCCAGTTTTGCTGAATCCGGATTCGTTTCACTCGTTGACCATCCTGAAGCAGGCAAAACCTGGTTGCCGGGAAGACCATGGCGTTTTTCCGGCGCAGCCAATGCAGCAGTGCGCGCATCGCCGTGTGTTGGGCAGCATAGTCGCGAAGTGTTGGCTGAGGAACTCGGAATAGACGAGATCGAATATGAGTCATTGGTCAAGGCAGGTGTGACTGGTACCCTTGACGACCTGAAGATTAATGAACCTGAAATGAACCTGAAACGGATGACTGAGGAGTAGTCATGAGCTTCAACGCTTTGCTTATCGCCAATCGCGGTGAAATCGCCATTCGGATAGCCCGGGCGGCAGCGGATATGGGACTCAAAACCGTTGCCGTTTGTTCCGAAGACGATACATCAAATTTGCACACCCGAGTGGCAGATGAGGTTTTCCAACTTGAGGGTAAAGGAGCCAGAGCCTATCTGGATGGTGAGGCGGTAATTGCTGCAGCGAAGGCAACCGGATGCGATGCGATCCATCCGGGTTATGGATTCCTTTCAAAACAAGCGACCTTTGCACAGCAATGCGCGGAAGAGGGGATAACCTTTGTTGGCCCCAGTGTTGAACACCTGGGTCTGTTTGGTGACAAAGCCCGAGCTCGAATTGCAGCGATTGAGGCGGATGTTCCAGTACTCAAAGGAATAGACGGTGCGGTAACTATTGATGAAGCCAGAACCTTCATGGAATCGTTGGGCGAGGGTGCTTCAGTCATCATTAAAGCCATCGCTGGTGGTGGTGGTCGAGGGACCAGTGCAGTAACAGATCCGGCGGAGCTGAAGACAGTCTACGAACGGTGCCAGAGAGAAGCCAAAGCCGCCTTCGGTGTGGCAGATGTCTATGTTGAGGAATTCGTAACGCGTGCACGGCACGTGGAAATACAGATTCTAGGGGACGTCGATGGAAATATTGTGCACCTGGGTGAGCGTGAGTGCAGTATTCAACGGCGCAACCAGAAAGTACTGGAAGTCGCACCAGCACCTGGTCTTTCTGAGCAACTGCGACGCAATATAATTGATGCGGCGGTTCGTTTTGCTAAGAAAGAAAGCTACAGCAATCTCGGTACATTCGAATTCCTGGTCGATGAGACCAGCCAGGGAGAACATCCGTTTGTTTTCATTGAGGCAAACGCACGTCTGCAGGTCGAACACACCGTTACAGAGGAAGTCACCGGTGTTGATCTCGTGCAGGCACAGATTCGGCTCGCCGCGGGGAAGTTGCTGACTGAGCTCGGTCTGGATGACCCCGATATTGCGGTACCTCGTGGGTACGCTATTCAAGCCAGAGTCAATATGGAAACAATTAAAGAAAACGGTGCGGTGCGACCCGCCAGTGGCACTTTTGCTGTCTATGAAGCACCCAATGGACCCGGTGTCCGCACTGATGGATTTGGATACACCGGTTACAAGACCAGCACTGCTTTCGATTCACTGCTGGCCAAGGTGATTACTCATACTCCAACGGATGACTTCAGCGTGGCCGTCAATCGCACCATTAGAGCATTGTCAGAATTCCGGCTGGAAGGTGTAAGTACAAATATCCCGTTCTTGCAGAATATCCTGAGTCACGATGAATTCGTGAATGGCGATGTTCACACGCGCTGGGTTGATGAACATCTCGTCGAACTCGCGGCCGCACCTCAGAAAACTGTAAAACGCTTCGTGCAGATAGATCAGAGCGAAGGAACTGCGAATAAGTCAGGGCTCGCAGGCGCGCAAGTCGATACCAGCGATCCGCTGGCACTTTTTAATCATGATGCAAAAGTTAAGGCAGAACAGTCCCAGGAAGACGAAATGCTTGAAACGGTTGAAATGTCTGGTCCGGATGGATCCATTGGCATGAGTTCCCCAATACAGGGCACGATTGTTACCATTGACGTGTCCGTCGACGATGAGGTAAGAGCCGGGCAAGCACTGGCTGTCGTTGAAGCCATGAAAATGGAACATGTCATAGCCGCGGATCGTGACGGCATCGTCAGAGAAATAACGATGGTTGCAGGTGATGTTGTGCGCGAGGGGTATCCGATTGTCTTTATCGAGGAGGCTGAGGTTACTGGCGGAGAAACGACTGCCCGTGAAGAACTCGATCCTGACTTTATCCGTCCTGACCTCGAAGAGATGTACATGCGGCATGCCTATACGCTGGATGAGAATCGTCAGGAAGCTGTCGCCAAACGGTATGCCCGTGGTTACCGTATGCCCAGAGAGAATATTGATGAATTGATGGACCCCGGTTCTTTCAAAGAATACTGGCCTCTCATCGTCGCACGTCAGCATCGACGACATGATATGGATACATTGCGCAGAGATACTCCAGCAGATGGTCTGCTTGCCGGGACCGGCACAATTAATGGTGATCTTTTCGATGAGGAACGTGCACGTGCCATGGTCGTTCACTACGACTACACGGTACTTGCTGGTACTCAGGGTGGTCGAAATCATTACAAACAGGATCGAATGTTTGAACTGGCCAATCGATTCAGGATGCCCTTGATCCTTTTTGGTGAGGGAGGGGGAGGTCGTCCTGGCGATGATGCAATCGGTCCGGGTGTTGCCTTTGATACCCATACATTTACCCAATTTTCCAAGTTGAGCGGTCTTGTGCCATTAATCACCGTTATCAATGGTCGAACATTTGCAGGCAACACGGCACTTGTTGCCTGCTGTGATGTAATTATTGCCACAGAAGGCACCACGGTAGCCATGGGTGGCCCTGCGATGATAGAGGGTGGTGGGCTTGGTATATATACACCTGAAGAAATAGGTCCAATGTCCTTCCAGGTGCCTAATGGTGTGGTGGATATTCTGGTTAAGGACGAGAAGGAAGCCGTACAGGTCGCCAAGAAGTACCTTTCCTATTTTCAGGGAATCGTAAAAGAGTGGGAGGCGCCAGATCAGAGACCACTACGGCACGTAATTCCCGAAAATCGCCTGCGACTGTATGACATGAGAGGGATCATCAACATACTCGCCGACAAGGACTCGGTGCTCGAAATTCGTGAGAAATTTGGAATCGGCGTTATTACCTCTTTCATTCGAGTTGAGGGCAGGCCAATGGGCGTTATCGCAAACAATCCTCACCACCTCGCGGGTGCCATTGATTCTGATGGCGCAGATAAGGGGGCACGGTTTATTCAGCTCTGTGATGCATTCGATATTCCGGTACTGAGTCTGATGGATTGCCCGGGCATGATGGTCGGCCCGGATGTTGAACGCACAGCGCTTGTTCGTCACTGTGTTCGAATGTTCAATGCTGGTGCAAACCTCACCACGCCTCTCTTCGGNGTTGTTGTAAGAAAAGCCTATGGGCTTGGAGTGCAGGCGATGTGNGGTGCGAGTTCACGAGTTGGCTTCTTCACTATCGCCTGGCCCACTGCCGAGTTTGCAGGTATGAATATCGAAGGTGCAGTGAAGCTGGGGTATCGCAAGGAGCTTGCTGCAATTGAAGATCCAGAGGAACGCAAAAAAGAGTTTGAGTTGCGGGTAGAGAGGTCATATGAGGCAGCCAAAGCGGTCAACGCCGGCACCGGGGGCGGCCTGGATGATGTCATTGACCCGGCCGATACTCGCGATTGGATTGCCAGCGCCATGAAGCGCTTACCGCCGGTGCTGGAGCGAACGGAGAAGAAGTACCCTTACATTGATACCTGGTAGAATATCGATCTGGACGTTTTGTCGATATTGGAACAGGCTGGCAAGAGCACGACGGAGGAAATCTGGATTCACTGATGGAGCAGGAAGTTTTACTGANATTCGGTGAGGCTGGGATGGCGCTTACTGATTTCTCTGGTGTCGTGGTTACNCTTGATCAACGTANCCGGGNTGNATGGGAAGAATAGGATCGTTTNACGCTGCATGCTCATACCAATAAACAGCCTTTTTGGATCGGGCAAATCAGATTGATACTGACTTGCCCNGGATCAAGAACTGCCCCGCGCCTGGTCTGAGGAATATCTGGCTGATGGGCCTACCAGGAATCAATCGGGTGNTTTTTTTCCACTCGACTGAGATCACGCTTGAAATGACGCAATACTCTGCTGATTTTTTCGCGAGTTTCTGAAGGCGCAACAACATCATCAATAGCCTTGCTGTATTGCATAGCAGAAAATCCATCATCTTGCCCTACTTCAACAGTTGGCCAGGCAAGACAGAGTGCAGGGACTCCTCGTCCGCTTGAGAAACCTGTCATCAGGCTTGGCCCCAGACCGCCACCTCGTCCTGCAAGAACGCAAAAAAGAGGTACAGTCCGATTCTGATGAGCAATAATTGGNCGAGTGTGCCATCGAGTAATTCCTGGCTCAACGATGCTGTCTTCACCCTTGGTCTCCCATGTTGCAACACAACCGGGCGTGTCGATGAGAGAGAGAATTGGATATTCATAGGCATCACAGATTTCAACAAAACGCGATATTTTAGTTGCTGCATCATTGTCGATAGCGCCTTCATCAACAAGAGGTTGATTGGCCAGCACGCCGATTGTTCTGCCGTCAATTCGAGCCAATAGCGTGATTAGAGATTTTGCGAAGGCTGGTCTTAACTCAAACATGCTGTGCGCATCAACAATCGCTTCAATGACCGGGTACATGTCATAGATCCCCTCGACGGGAACGATGGAATCTATCTGTACCGAATTTGCTGCTGGTTCTCCCGATTCGAGATCTTCATAGTAAGCAAGATAATCTCTTGCAGCAGCAATGGCAGCTACATCATCTTCGACCAGCAGATCTATACCGCCGGTCTCCTCCTGCATGTCAACACCAGCAAGTTCTACTGCACTTACTCTGACTCCGAGCGCTGCTTCAACCATGGGCGGCCCGCCAAGGCCTATTGATGAGCCTTTTGTGGCGATGAGAAAGTCAGAAAAAGCGGCGAGACTCGCATGACCCGCAAACGAGGGCCCAGATACAATTGCTATCGTTGGTACCCATCCTGATAACTCCGCGTTGCCGTCGATAATCGTAAATCGACCAATGGGTCCGCCAAATTCGAGATGCCCTTTACCTGCTCTGGGATGACGGGCGCGACTGCCACCGCCGTCCACAAAAATCACCAGTGGCCATCGATGTTCATGAGCGAGTGAAAAAAGACGAGCCAGTCTGCCGGCGCCGTAGCCTCCCCCCTGGTCTGTATAGTCTGTTGATGAAGCGATGACGACTTGACCGTTAATGGTTCCGACAAAATCCGCACCACCTGTTTCGGCGACCCAGTCTCCTTCCTGGGTTTTCCCGGCAATAATCCCGTACTCAACCGCTGAATCTTCGTCGAGCAGAGCCGCCATGCGTTCGCGCGCCGTCATACGACCGGTCAGATGCACCCTGGTGACAACTTCAGTACGAGATGAATCCGTTCTGGTTTCACGTACGGCTTTTAGAGCCTCAATCAGTTTGTCCATTGTAGGTCCGTAGCTTTAATGAGGATCAATGGGATGTTTTTTAGTATGACCGAGATCTCTCGGAATTCGTTCGAGGATGGCACTGATGCGATCACGTGTCTCTGTAGGGTACACAATATCGTCGAACATGAAATTTCGACCTGCTTTTAGTCCCGAGGTTTGATCTCGCATTTTCTCGGCATATTCATCACGAATTTCCAGCGCCTTTACCTTGTTTTCGGCGGCAAGAATCTCCTTTCTCTTGACAAGATATGCCGCCCCTTCAAGTGACATGCCCCCGGATTCGACAGTTGGCCAGGCCAGGCGCAACTCAGGAACCGAGCGTCCTGATCCCCATCCGGACATGGCAAAGGGCCCAAGACCGTAGGCTTTTCGAATCTGCACAGAACAGAGCGGTACCGTTCTGTGGTGTAGTGCTGCAAGCGGCCTGGCATGATGTCTGGCCATGCCTTCACGTTCCGCTTGAGGACCCACCATAAAGCCGGGATTGTCGACAAAAGAAATGAGAGGGAACTCGTAAGCGTCACAAAGTTCAATAAATCGGGCAGCTTTGTCTGCGGCATCGGAATCGATGGCGCCCGCTAAGGGCGACCTGGGTTGATTTGCAAATATCCCTACCGACCGACCTTTCAGGCGGGCAAACATTGTCAGCATGGATCTTCCCCAGGTGGCTCCGAGTTCGAGAACGCTGTTGTCATCAGCAAATGCATTAACAATCTTGCGCATGTCATAAGGGCGTCGACGATTGTCCGGGACAATCGAGGCGATATCATCGTAGGTTGNNGCTGCTCTGCCTTCNGTTGTTGCTATCTGGTAATANGAAAGATACTTCTGTGCAGCCAGGATCGCTGCTCGTTCGTCCTCGACCAAAAGATCAATGTTGCCGGTTTTGGCAAAATCATCTACCGAACGACTCACGGTACCTGAGGTGCTGTTTGAACCAAAAGTCGACTCCCTGGTTGCAACAACAAAATCCGACAGCATGGCAATTCCGGCGTTTCCATCCAGTGCGCGGCCAGTCAGGATAGCGACTGTCGGTGCCCAGCCAGACAGTTCTGCCAATCCGTCGTATACATCCCATCGACCGCGTGGTGCGATGACAATTGGCGGGGGTGGTTTGTGATCTCCCTGTCTCGCACCATCTCCATCGACGAACAGGACCAGTGGCCAGCGATGCCTGTTTGCCAGATAGATCAGTCTCCCCAGTTTCCTCTGGTTACGATCACTCTGGGTTCCGTTCGAAATGGCGCGGTCATAGGATGCAGCGACAACGGGACAACCAGATATTTCTCCCGCACCGGCTACAAGGCCGTCGGCAACGGACTCATCTTCAGTTTTTGAAGTTGCACCAGCGAGTACGCCGTACTCAACAAAACTCTCTGAATCAAGCAGAAGCGAGAGGCGTTCCCTCGCGCTGAGATATTGAGAATCGTCCTGATTGGCTGCGCCCATTGCACGCTCGCGCGCTTCTCTTATCTGTTGGATGAGTTGTTCGTCCAGAATTACGTGTCCATGAATACTCAGTCGCCTTTGAGACTATCATCGGATCCGTTTGAAGAAAACCTGTCGTCATNCCGTTTNCAGNAAAATGTTTCCAAATTGGTCATCAGGTTATTGGTCATCAAGTTATTGGTCATCAGGTTATTGGTCATCAGGTTATTGGTCATCAGGTTATTGGTCATCAGGTTATTGGTCATCAGGTTATTGGTCATCAGGTTATTGGTCAGCGTCCCGGCTCACACTCATTGTTTACCTGGAAGCAGGAATCCTCTTATGATCCACATTTAGTGACACCCATAGATATGAGAGGGATAGGCAGATGACTGATCGTTTTGGATATAAGCTCGAGGGTAAGGTTGCCATTGTCACGGGTGGCGGTGCGCTTGATGATGGTATTGGCAACGGTCGTGCTGCAGCTCTGCTCATGGAAATGGCAGGAGCAAGTGTGGTTGTTGTTGACCGTGATATTGAGCGAGCTGAGAGTACCGTCGCCATGATGGACTCTGGTCGGGGTATTGCTTTGGCAGGTGATATCACTGAGGCAGATACCTGCAGGAAAATTGTTGAAGATACTCTTAAACGATTCGGGCGGTTGGATATTTTGGACAACAACGTCGGTGTTGGTAGTCGTGGCAATGTCGTAGATGAAGATCCGGAAAGGTGGCAAAGAGTCATGCAGATAAACGTTTCGACGATGTTTCTTATGAGCAAGTATGCAATCCCGGCCATAAAAGATAGTGGTGGTGGTTCAATCGTAAACGTTTCATCGATATCAGCGATAAGACCGCGAGGTTTGACGGCTTATTCTGCTTCGAAAGGTGCGGTGATCAGCCTGAGTAAGGCCATGGCTGTAGATCATGCAACGGATGGGATCCGAGTGAACTGTGTCCTCCCCGGGCCTGTGTTTACGCCCCTGGTTTATGGGAGAGGTATGAGCGACACGGCAAGGGAAATCCGGCGTCAGTCCTCGCTGCTGCAGATCGAGGGCACTGGGTGGGATGTGGGAAACGCCGTGTTGTATCTTGTGTCAGATATGGCTCGATACGTCACTGGCCAGTCGCTGGTCGTCGATGGGGGTGTAACTCTGAAGGGACCTGATCGCGATACCCAATGATGTGGTGTCTCATATTTCTGCTGCTTTCCTGAACACGACGACAATGAGCATGATCACAGAGAGTGTCAGGTACCCGGAGACTTTCATCACTTTCAGCCATCCCATCTCATGAATGCTGGTCTGGCTGCGAGTAGTGATTGCGACAGATAGAAGAGCCCGAACGCCCGTGATGCTATAATGATCTCGATGCTGCCACCTAGCGCATGATCTAGCTGGAATTCCATTTTTTCCCTGAAAGATTCATATCTTATGGTCCTGAAACGCAGGTACCACTTTTTCTGCAAAGAGTTCGTAGCTTTTTCGGGTTTGATCCCAATCTGCCCAATTGTGCGCCATTTGCAGGAAGCAACCATATCCGCCAGTTTGCCTGTCCAACCTTTTGATTTGAGCTATTGCATCTGTTGGGGTACCTATTACTGCCAGGCCATTTTCGACCAGAATCCTGGCGGGATCTTTGCTGTTGTCTGGGATAATGGGAAGCCGGGTAGTTTCCTGGTAGTGATTTATCCATGACACCAGGCCATATCGTACATTGTCGAGTGCCTTTCGCCTGGTTTCCGCAATGTGCACTGGTCCTGCCAGTGACCACTTTGACCGATCAATTACCTGATTGTGCTCTGCTGCTTTCCGTTCGTATATTTCCCAGTTGCTGGCAAGCGCATTAAAGCCTCCAGGCGATGTCGCGTTGATAGATAACAAACCCAGACCGAATATGCCCGCGATACGGGCCGCAGCCGGTGAGAGGTGGGACGCTACAATCAGGTCAACCATCGGTTTAGAGTAGGGTTGAAACTGGGTTTGTGCCTCGTTGATGTCGAACCCGTTATTCACATTAGAAAGTTGCTCACCTTTCAACATTGACATCAGTAATTTGATTGCCTCAGTTGCCCTGTCAAGCTGATTGATTGGGTCAATACCTGATTCACTGGGTTCCGAAGGAAGAGGGCCAGGATCAATACAGAATGCTAACCTGCCGTGAGTTAAATGATCGAGCTGCGTGATGCGTCTGGCGAGAGAAAAGGGATATTGCAGTGACTGGTTCGATACCAGGTTGCCAAGTCTGATGGTTCCGGTACTCCGAGCAATGGTATCGGCAAAAGCGTCAGAACTTGACGTTATTCCATGACCACCAGAATGCTGTTCATTCCGCCAGATATAGTGGTAGCCGCACTTCTCCAGTAGTTCAATCAGTTCCTGATCATGTGCAAGAACGGCGGCCGGATTCTCATCCCATGCCCGGAAGGGATCGAGAATAATGCCAAATTTAAAATTCAGACGCGACATGCCATACTCCGAGATGAATCAGCCCGAGTGTAATGATTGAACTGCTTCTTCCACCATCAGTGTTAATGAACGGTGCATTAGTAGACATCAAAAAGGTGAGACATGACAGTGATCGTTGATAGCTCAGTGAAAGATATCAAAATTAGAACCGAATTCGTCGATGCCAATGGGCTGACATTCGAAGTGGATAAATGTGGTGATGGTCAGAAGCTGGCCATCTGTCTGCATGGCTTTCCTGAACACAGTTTTTCCTGGCGATACCAGCTGCCCCTGTTAGCTGAATTAGGATATGAAGCCTGGGCACCGAATTTAAGAGGGTATGGGCGAAGTTCAAGACCCTCATCAGTCAGTAATTACAAGATGGATCATTTGACCGCAGATGTTGCTGGTCTGATTGACGCTGCAGGCCATGAAGAAGTAGTTTTGCTGGCACATGATTGGGGGGCAGTTATTGCGTGGCAGTTTGCGATGGAAAAGACTCGACCACTCAAACAGCTAATCATCTGTAATGTACCTCATCCTGGGCCTATGCAAAGAGTGATGGGTGAAGGTTTCAAACAGCTAAAAAAATCCTGGTATGTGTTCTTCTTTCAGATTCCATGGTTACCCGAATATCTTTTAGGCAGAAATAAAGCACAGGGAATTGCAGATTTGTTTTATGAAAGTGCTGTTGATAAATCGAGGTTTCCCGTCGAGGTTCGTGAGGTGTTCCGGAAAAATGCAGCTCAACCCGGGGCCCTGACGGCGATGATCAACTACTACCGTGGACTGCTGAGAGATCGAAGCCGTCTGGCGGGTCAGGATTATCCTTCCATAGAAACCCCAACGTTAATGATCTGGGGGGAAGAAGATGTTGCTCTTTCGAAGGAATCAACCTATGGCACTGACGAGTTCGTTGAGGATTTCACCATCCGATACCTGCCCGGCGTCTCGCACTGGGTTCAGCAGGAAGCACCAGAGGCTGTGAATGCTATGATTTCAGCGTTTTTGAGAGGTAAAGAAGTGCCAATGTATTCGGGCTAATTTGCCAGATGTCTGGAGAAGATCCTGGATACAGTTCCATCACCTATTTGCTGAGAGAGCCAGACATCGATATATTCCTTCCAGATAATGTCTTGTGCCAACAGGTAGCCTTTCTCTGAATAGGTTAGTGTTTGTCCCGGCATGGCAGCACAGAGCTCCTGGTTTTGTTTGCTCTGGAGCTCCACTTCAATGTTATCTGTGATCATTACGTCTGCCCGGTTGTTGGCGATTTCTGAAAAGATAGTCCGGTTATTTTCGTGGATTCTGATCTTTGCGTTGTGGATCGTTGACGCCACATAAAGCTGGTTGGTACCCCCTGGATTGACAACAAGTCGAGTGCTTTGCTGATCAATATCCGTCAATGTCCTAAACCTGTCGATATCTGTGCAGCGTATGATCGGGGTTTTTCCTCCTTGATGGTACGCAGAAGAAAAAAGGCCTGTACGCTGTCTGACCAGGTTGATCGAAATTCCACTCATACCGATATCAAACTTACCTTCTGCAAGATCTGACATCAGTGTTGGCCAGGTTGTCGCAATCCAGGTAATCTCAACACCTAACGACTCGGCAAGGTTTGTTCCCATATCAATGTCGACTCCCTGGTATGAATCTTCTGCTTTAAGTGAAAATGGTGCGTAGTCACCTGTTGTGCCAATCCTCAGAACTCCTGTGCTGAGAACCTGGGCCAGTCTGTTTGGAAATCGTTGAATATGCATGATGGCATTTGCGAGTCTTCCAAGTGTTTCGGTGGACAAACCCTCAATTCTTATGAGATCCGAATTGATGTGCGTCACAGATGCAAGTGATTGGGTAATCTGGTTGCCCAACAGAATCAATGCAGGGCGAATTTCATGATTGAGATCAGGCGTAACGCTCGGAGCCTCGCGAGGTTGGTTGTTCCACTGCGTAATCCAATACTGCTGAATTTCCTTTGCCGCTTCGATCTGAATCTGAAAGAATTGACGGCTCGATTCGGGTTTGAAGCCGAATCTCAGCCCGTGTTCTACCGCGTTTTTAAGTACCAGAAGTTCTCTCGCTTTATCTTCAACGGGCATACGTTTGTGCCATTTGTAAGCCGCGACATCTTTCATATATCCCAACCTCTGCTTAAGCAGTTGTTCAATTGGTTCTGCAGAAGCAGAAAAGGTAAACAAAAGAATGAGAGTTGTAATCAGGATTCTGGACATTACGCTCAGAGTCTCACGAAGATGATCGAAGCATATCATCTTCAAACAGAAGTAGTGTGAACGAACCCGGTGAGCTGATTTCTATAAAGCACTGTGGTAGCGTTGATCGTTTCAAGTTTATCGGAAAAATCCAATGTCAGATCCACTGCTGTATGAACACTCAGGTGCCATCGTTACCTTAACGCTTAACCGGCATGAAACTCGTAATGCTATCTCTGAAGATGAAATGGTAAACGCGATAGAAGATGCCTGTGCAAAAATCAATGGGGATTCATCAGTACGTGTGGCGATAATAACCGGCGCTGGCAGCGCCTTCTCATCAGGTGGCAATGTTAAAGACATGCGCGACAAAAAAGGCATGTTCGGCGGTACGGCGACAGAAATACGCGACGGTTATCTGAATGGCATACAGCGTATTCCGGTCGCAATCCATGGTCTTGAGGTACCGATTATTGCAGCTGTAAATGGGGCAGCAATTGGTGCAGGTTGTGATTTAACGATGATGTGCGATATGAGAATTGCCTCAGAGAAGGCCGTTTTTGCCGAGAGTTTTGTCAAAGTAGGCTTGATACCAGGCGATGGTGGCGCATGGTTCCTGCCAAGAGTGATTGGCCTGTCCAGAGCGAATGAAATGGCTTTCACGGGAGAACCTGTCGACGCACAAACCGCACTTGCCTGGGGATTGGTGTCTCGAGTTGTACCGCCAGAAGAGCTGATGGCTGCGGCAAATGAACTGGCTGGTCGCATCGCGGTAAATCCCCCAAGCGCGCTTCGAATGACCAAGCGACTGATTAAGGAAGGTGAACATACACAGCTTGGATCCATATTGGAGTTGTCAGCATCACTACAGGCTCTTGCGCATCAGACCAGGGACCATGCTGAAGCAGTGAATGCGATTATCGATAAGCGTCAGCCTAACTTCACTGGTGAGTAGATATCAGGTATTACCCAGCAGGTCGTACTTCTTAAGGTATCCGCGAAGTTGATGGTAGGTGACCCCCAGTGCTTCTGCTGTTTTCTTCTGATTGAATTGATTACTCGCCAGGGCATTTTTTATCAGTCCGACCTCATAATCCTGAACTGACTGTCGAAGATCGATAGGGAAGTCACTCACACTGGGAACCGGCGGGACAACTGTCGTGGTTTGATCGGTTGAGTCTGATGAAGTCGACACACTGAGGGTTTCATTTGGCCCAGTCGGTCTGAAAGGCGAATCAAATGGGTCAAGAGAAATCAGATCGACAGGTGAATCTAACTCCTGTGTCTTGTAGACACTCCTTTCTACAACGTTCTTAAGTTCCCTGATATTCCCCGGCCAATGATAGCTACGCAATACTTTGCGCGCAGCCGGTGTAAATCCGGGGAAGTACTCTCGACCCAGATCAATCGCCATGGTCACTGCAAAGTGCTCTGCAAGGATGTGAATGTCCTCAGGTCTTGAACGCAGTGGCGGTATGGTAATGACATCAAATGCCAGCCGGTCCAGAAGATCTTCGCGAAACGTTCCTCTTCGAGCGAGGCTTGGCAGATCTTCATTGGTTGCCGCGATGAGTCGAACATCAGTTAGAAGTGTCTTACTCCCACCGACGCGCTCATATTCTCCATATTCGATGATCCTGAGCAGTTTCTCTTGTACCAGCGGTGAGGTCGCTGCCAGCTCATCCAGAAACAGAGTACCTTTATCGGCACGCTCAAATCGACCACGATGCAGTTTTTGCGCACCTGTAAAGGCACCAGCCTCATGACCGAATAGTTCCGTTTCCAGCAGCGTTTCACTGATCGCCGCGCAGTTCATCTTAAGATATTCCTGGTCCCAGCGGGTCGAAAGATAGTGGAGTCGTGCAGCGATCAGTTCTTTTCCTGTCCCTCTCTCGCCGACAATGAGTACAGGTTTGCTCAAGGGTGCGACTTGCGATGTGAAATCAAGGACCTCGAGGAATGCAGGTGATTCACCTATCAGTCGTTCAGTGTGTTGTCCTGCAGACATTTAAATTCCTCAGATTGAGTCAAAAAGCCAATTGTTGGTTTAATTCGCTAATTGTTACGCTGGTCGTTAGACAGGCAATGATACAGCATTAAGCGTACTAAAATAAAACCTTGTAAATACAACAACATAGAGTATTAGTGAGGTTGGCACGGAATGTGGTTAAGAAAACACAGGAATTCATCTACACATGTGAAATAGTGTTTAACCGGCAGCAAGAACTGCTTTTATCAGCAGAAACGACTGCCACGGTTTTGACAAGAAAGAGGCAATGAAGATGGGTATATTTTCCAGATTCTCAGACATAATCAACGCAAATATTAACGTCATCCTGGATAGAGCAGAAGACCCTGAGAAAATGGTTCGGCTGATTATTCAGGAAATGGAAGAGACGTTGGTTGAAGTGCGGACCCAATCCGCCAAACTGATTGCGGACAAGAAAGAACTGGGTCGGCGTACGCAACGCATGAAAAAGGAGGCAGAGAGCTGGGAACAGAAAGCAGAAATCGCCCTCGCAAAAGACCGCGAAGATCTTGCCAGAGCAGCACTCAAAGAGAAAACTGCTGCGTTGGAAGAAATTAGTACGGTTGACTCCGACCTCGAGCAGATCGATCTGAATCTGCAGAAATTATCAGGCGACATCGGCTTGCTTCAGCAGAAACTGTCGGATGCAAAAGCCAGGCAAAAAGCCCTGATCTTGCGAGGCAAAACCGCAAAGTCACGAATCGGTGTGAAACGCCAGTTACATGAGGTCGATGTCGACGCTGCCATGAATCGGTTTGAACGCTACGAGCGTAAGATAGATGTTCTGGAAGGCGAGGTTGAGAGCTATGATCTGGGACAAAGAAATCTGGCTGATGAAATAGCTGATCTTGAATCAGATGAAAAGGTCGATGAAGAACTGGCCAGGCTCAAAGAACGCATGGGTCAATCGACTGATGACGATTCAGATGACAAAGATGAATAGAGTCCTATTTCAATTACGCAAATACGAGGCTTGATGCCATGACTTTATCAGAATTTATTTTTGTCCCGGTCCTTTTATTCCTCATTATTGTGGCCCCGATCTGGATTATCATGCATTACAAATCCGTTGGTAAAACAGCAGATGGGCTGACATCGGGTGAGCGGGCTGAATTGGAAGAAATGATAGAAGTTGCTGACAAGATGGCTTCAAGGATCGAAACCCTGGAAGCTATACTGGACGTTGAAAGTCCAGAGTGGCGAGAACAAAAACGTCAGGCTTGAGGGGAATATTAAGTGAGCAGGTCGGATCGAGAGCGACGTGATGCAGAAAGAGCTGCAAGGCGAGCAAATCGTCTAGCGGATAGAGCTGAACAACGAGCACAGAGAAAAGGCGAGCACTCCAGACGAGCCGCTGAAAGAGCCGAGGATTTGGCTGAACGTGCCCATCGAAGAAGAAGTCCCAGAGACAGAGAAATCGACAGATCTATAGAGGATTATGTTGACGATGTGGCTGAAAAGTGGTCTCGCAAGGCTGAGGATTGGATTGGCGAACAATCCCGAAAGTTGTTTGAAGAAGGTGAATCCATTAGTGACGGCAGGCGCAGTGCTGAAACCGAAGCGAAGAAGGCACGCAGGGAAGCTGAAGCTGCACGTGAAGCTGCAATGGAAGCAACTGCTGATGCTATTGAGGAAGTTAAATCAAGAACCCACAAAGCAAAACGCCGTTCACATCGAAACAAATTCCGAAAGAATCGTCGTAAACAGAATTATGATGCACGCCTGGAATTCGATTTCGGTCATTGGCGACGACGCAAGCGGCGACGTACCGGCTATGGCCTGTACCGGGATAGCCGCAACAAAAAGATCTGTGGTGTTTGTGCTGGAACCGCTGAATACTTGGGTGTTGAGACGTGGCAGGTACGACTGGGAGCCGTGCTTGGCTTGATCTTTGTACCCCAGGTTGCAGTGCCAACCTACTTCATTACTTACTTTTTGATGGATAAGAAACCGTATTATCGTGAAGCAGCGGATAGATTTGACGAACGCCATGAGGCTGACGAGGAAGTGCGTCCAATGAGGAAAAGAAAGTCAGAGTATCGTGCGAACGAGCCTGAGGTTTCCAATCTGTATGCTCTGAAAACAGCGAGACACAAGTTTCAGGACATTGAGGACCGCCTGCGATTAATGGAGACTCATGTCACGTCATCACAGTTCGAATTAGAACGCGAAATAAAGAAGATTTCAGGAGACGACTGATGACCATAGAAGTTCGTGCAGTCGACAGGTTTGATCAGGTTCGATTCAAGGGGCCTGGAACTCTCAGGATCACTCAATGTGATGATGAATCGCTGACCATCCATGCGCCCCGATACGTTCTTGAGAACATTGAGTCTGTTGTCGACAAGGGTGTTCTTCGACTAGGTTATGTAAATCCCAAAATCATCTCACTTCGGGTTCACAAAGAAGTGATTTCCTATGATCTCAAGATGAAAGATGTTCGTCGACTCACCTTAAGTGGCAGTGGCCGCGTTGTCATCCCCGATTTGGACAATGATCATGTATCTGTTGATGTGTCTGGTTCGGGCCAGGTTTTATTGGATCAGTTAACGGCGGATCGGTTCGATGCCAGAATATCCGGTTTGGGTGGTATCCAGGTAGTTGGTGATGTCGAAGTCCAGTCAATCATTATTAGCGGGTCAGGGAATTATTTGGCCGAGAAACTCATTAGTGACTTCTCTGATATTAAGGTTACCGGTTCAGGCAACGGTACGGTTACAGTCAACGATGAACTCTCCGTTGCAATTAGCGGCAGCGGCACAGTCAGTTATTCAGGTTATCCGGATATCTATAAACGCATTACAGGTTCCGGCAAAATCGTACGTCGTCGAAAGCAGTCCGAGAAATCAAGCGAGGGGAAAGAACATGGGTAGTTCCTTTTGGGGATTTGTTGGGGCCATTGTTATTGTAGCGATCCTCTCAGATGGGCTTGTTAGGATCATTAGAGCTAGTAAAAGTGGTGGTTCAAAACAGCTGACGCAAAAGATAGAAGATTTGGAGGAGGATATTGCTCTGCTTGAACAGGAACTTGAAGACTCGAAACGACGTATTGAAGTACTGGAAAAGATTGTAACTGACGAGAAGGATTATCTAAGTCGACAGATTGATGATCTGGCCAACAACCCTTAGCCGCTCATGAATTGAAAACAGAATTCACCATCTGTTATGGATAACTCATAGCGCTCGTCTCGATAGGAAGAAATAACATGTTTCCAAAAGGCCTGGGCTACTTTATTACTGCTTAGAACCTTGATATGCCAGAGTCCAGGTAGCTGGTTCCATAGTTTTATCGCAGCATCCATCCCGAGTTTTTGACGTCGCAGGGATCTCACGATGAAGAACTCGGTAAGATCAAGAAACTCTTCACCGTTGTTTGGATCCTTTTCCTGATGCACCAGTGCGAAGCCAGCCAGTTCCTCTCTGTGGTAGATAAGGTAGGCGCTGCGACCTGGATCACGCCAATAGAAATCAAGGTAAGGGTAGTCGAAGCTTCCATCGTCATTCATTTCTGATGGTTCGAATTCCGAGAAATCATAAAGGTAGTACTGCAGCAGGTTTGCAATGGTTAACTTGTGGCTTTCGTCAGCGGGTAGAATGGAGACTTCACTCATCTGACTCACCTGGGAAAACGGTCTGGGAAATTGGTGAATATACCATCAACACCCATTGCTTTTAGCCTCTGCATATCTTCATGTTTGTTTACTGTATAGACCAGCACAATCAGTCCCTGATCATGTGCCTGTCTTACTAATTCTGCGGTTGTAATCTTCATTGAAAGATTTAAGGCATATGCACCAAGACGAGTTGTCCGAGCGAAATAGTCATCGACCTTTTTGGCAAACAATGCGCCACGGCGAAATATCTTATCTGTTTTAGCCAGTTCGGGATGATCAAACGAAGAAATCAGGAATTCCTCAGCTTGCCAGCCACGCTGGCATAATTGGATCAGAAGCTGACTGACCGGTTCTGCAGTACCTGCACCTTTGAGCTCAACGTTTATACAGGCTCGATGATTGACCAGTTCAATAACCTCAATAAGGGTAGGGATTTTTTCACCGTCACCGGCATCCAGAGACCGGAGGTAGCTGAGACTGGCATCCATGACGTCGCCGTGCCCGTCGGTGGTCCGTTCCAGCTTATCGTCGTGGATGACGATAAGTTCGTTCTCTACAGCGTAGACGTCGAGTTCGATCCAGGTGCACTGCATCTCAATTGCCATCTCAAACGCTTTCAGAGTGTTCTCGGGTGCGTGACCGGAGGCACCTCGATGCCCAATACAGAGGAAAGTCATTCAGGAAATTCCCGCTAAATTCTTGTGTCAGACCAAACTCTAAGCGGAGAAGTGATCTATTGTCCAATTACTCGTACAATCACCAATCCTAGTTGTGATATCTGTCGTTAATGAGCTACCAAGTATTAGCCAGAAAATATCGTCCCGCAAACTTTCAGGAACTGGAAGGGCAGGAGCATGTTCTGCGTGCACTGGTTAATGCACTCGATAATGATCGATTACATCATGCCTATCTGTTTACCGGCACCCGTGGTGTGGGTAAAACGACCATTGCGCGAATCCTGGCCAAGTGTCTCAATTGTGAAGAAGGCGTATCGGCAAAACCCTGTGGAGAATGTAGTACCTGCGTCGAGATTGCCGAAGGAAGGAGTGTCGATCTGATCGAAGTTGATGCGGCTTCCCGAACCAAAGTCGAGGATACCCGCGAGTTGCTGGATAATGTCCAATATATGCCGACGCGGAATCGATTCAAGGTGTATCTGATCGATGAGGTTCAGATGCTGTCAAACCACAGCTTCAATGCGTTATTAAAAACACTCGAAGAACCCCCGGAACATGTCAAATTCCTGTTGGCCACAACAGACCCGAAGAAGTTGCCGGTGACAGTCCTGTCTCGCTGTTTGCAGTTCAACCTGAAGAATCTCTCAGCAGAACGCGTCGTTAAATACCTGCGCAAGGTATTAACAGCAGAAGATGTCGCGTTTGAAGAATCGGCACTGTGGCAGCTAGGAAGAGCAGCTGATGGCAGTATGCGGGATGCCTTGAGCCTTACTGATCAGGCGATTTCGTTTGGTAACAATTCAGTCAACGATGAAGATGTCAAGACGATGCTCGGCAGTATTGATCATAGAGAGATGTATCACATGATCAATTGTTTGATCGAGAAAGATGCAGGCGCGCTTTTGGATAAGATCAGTGCGCTCGCTGAATTTGCGCCTGACTACACAATGTTGTTGTCTGAGTTGCTATCTGTCCTGCACAGGGTTGCGGTCGCTCAGGCGGTGCCGGATTCAGTTGATAACAGTCAGGGTGACCAGGAACTTGTGTTGGCGGTGGCAGAATCCATGAGTCGAGAGGATGTGCAGTTGTTCTACCAGATTGGACTGATTGGTCAGCGGGATCTGCCTTTTTCTCCAGAGCCCAGAACGGGTTTTGAGATGATTGTCTTGCGTATGCTGGCGTTCACTCCTTCGTCACTGAGTACTGGTGAAGTACAGGATATTGCGGATCTGAAAAAAAAAACGGCTACGCTAGAGAAGTCTGACAATAAGGTTGCGGATGTAATCGCAAGTCTTGACAAGAAAACTGAGAATAAAGAGAAAGCCAGCAATATTGACCGACCTGATCAATCAGAACAGGTAGAGTTGCAAACGTCAGAGGATCAGAGTGTATCAAGATCGTCAGAACTGCAAGACACAGCAGAAACGGCTGAAACAGAAGAAACAGAAGATCCTGAGTTTGACCCATCCGAAGTGTCAGCCGATTCATCCGCTATCCCTGTGGATTCTGGCCCTGAATCAGCTGAAGATGCTGCAGAGCTGGAACCGAAAAACTGGGTCAAGATATTGCCGAAGTTGGGACTGACTGGCGTCACGCTGTCTTTAGCATCAAATTGTGTTCTGCGATCAGTTACCGGGCCTGATTGTCAGTTAGTGTTAAACGAACATCATGCCAGCCTATGGAATAATGCTCATGAAACGAGGATAGGATCTGCACTGTCTCGAATGTTTGGCACTGAGCTGAAGGTGAGTGTCACCATTGGGCAGCCTGAAGCAGCGACACCGGCTGAGGTTGATGCACTTAATCAGCAAAAAGCACATGCCAGGGCTGTTGAGTTGATCGAAAATGATGAGAAGGTAAAACAGATCGTTGAGAGTTTCGATGGTAGGTTAGAAAGAGAAACGATTGCAGCACGACAGAAGAAAACCGGAGATTAAGATGACGATGAAGGGTGGATTGGGTGATTTGATGAAACAAGCCCAGCAAATGCAGGAAAAGGTTCAGTCGATCCAAGAAGAGCTTGCCAATACTGAAGTACTGGGCGAGTCAGGTGCAGGTATGGTAAAAGTCACGATGACTGGTCGTCATGATGTTAAACGTGTAGAGATAGATGACAGCCTCATGAAGGAAGATAAAGAAATATTGGAAGATCTGCTTGCTGCAGCAGTAAATGATGCGGTCAGGCGTCTTGAAACAAATCAGAAAGACAAAATGTCTAAAATAACAGGCGGCATATCGTTGCCACCTGGTTTCAAGTTGCCATTTTAAAACGTGGATAATCTTTCAGTCATCGAGCAGTTGATAGAAGCATTGAAGTGCCTTCCCGGTGTTGGCCCAAAGACTGCTCAAAGAATGGTGTTACACCTGCTTGAGCGAGACCGGGATGGTGCACGACATCTTGCCGATAAGCTGCAATTGGCTATGGATTCGGTGAGTCACTGTCATCATTGCCGAAATTTTACAGAAATCAATGTCTGTCCAATCTGTGAATCTACCAGTCGGGACTCAAGCCTTCTGTGTGTTGTCGAGAATCCTGGTGATGTGATTGCTATCGAACACACGGGTCACTATCGAGGTAAATACTTCGTGCTGATGGGAACTTTGTCACCGATAGACGGGATAGGTCCGAATGAGCTTGGCATCGATGATCTGATAGTGAGGTGTGCAGATGGTGTAGAAGAAGTCATCCTCGCGATCAGCTCATCAGTTGAGGGCGAAGCCACCTCTCACTACATTTCCGAGATGATCAAGTTAAAGGGCATCAACGTCTCACGGATTGCGCAGGGCATTCCGATTGGCGGCGATCTTGAATATGTTGATGGTGGTACTTTAGCGCACGCATTAAACGGGCGGAAAACTGTTTAGTATATGAATTCTAAACATGAATATATTGTGACATCGTCGCGCCTGAATGATATTGTTAGTCACTGTCAAACCAAATCTGTTGTCGCAATAGATACCGAGTTTGCAAGATTTAAGACCTACTATCCAATCGTTGGCCTGATTCAGATCTATGATGGCCAGTTCTGTTATCTGATAGATCCGCTTGAGATAGACGACATTTCCAGTCTTGCTCGATTGATGGATGATAGATCCGTGACTAAAGTGTTTCACGCTTGTTCTGAAGATCTGGAGGTCTTAAAGCACAGCATTGATGCGATTCCAGATCCTGTGTTTGATACTCAGATTGCAGCAGCAATGCTGGGTGTTGGATATTCGATCAGTTATCAAAGTGTCATTGAACATTACCTGTCGGTACGAATTCCCAAAGATGAAACCCGCTCTGATTGGTTGATGCGTCCCTTGACTGGGGCTCAGCTGGAATATGCGGCTCTTGATGTGATTCACCTGCTGGAAGTCTACGAGATACAGGGTCAAATGCTAAAGAGAGATAACAAAACGGCCTGGGTTGAACAGGAATGCGGCCAGTTGCCACTTGGTATTGCTACACAAATGAAGCCTGAAGACTATTACCATCGAGTGAAAAATACCTTTCATCTGGATCGTCGCCAACTGGGTTTGCTTAAATCACTATGCGCATGGCGAGAAAACAAGGCAAGGCAGATCGATGTCCCAAGAAACAGGATAGTCGAAGAGAAGTCGCTGTTTCTGATTGCACAGCAATCACTCAAGGACAAGAATGCGTTTCAGGAACTGGCTAAGATCTCACCTCGACAGTTACGAAAGTACGGTAGTGACCTGGAATCAGTTGTTGATGAATCCCACCGGGTGCCTGAACACGAATTGCCACCATTGCTTGAGAGATCCGTCTCACCAATAAGCTCCAAGACCTTGAAAGTATTGAAAAAAATCGTTGGTATAAAGGCTGAAGAGCACAGTGTTGTACCGGAAATGCTTGCCAGGAGGAGACATCTGGAACAATTGCTGCGGTCTGTTAATGACCAAGGCCAGTACAGTCTGCCAATTGATCTGAGTGGCTGGCGTAAAGAGATCATTGGCGATGAACTTCTTAAAGCACTTTCTCGGAATGAAAAGGATATTCAGTTAGAGCTGAAATGAATACAATTTGTGATGTTTACAAAAGTGCCAGTCAACCCGAAATGTATCTTTACGTGGCGAAAGGTGATGGTTTAAGTCGAATACCGGCTGAGTTGCTTGAAACATTCGGCGAGCCTGAACTTGCGCTCACTTTTGTGCTTTCTGAGGGTCGAGCGCTGGCGAAAGAAGATGCTGGTCTGGTGATGCGTAATCTCACAGAACAAGGATTTCATCTGCAGTTTCCACCTCTACAAAAAGGCGAACTGGGAAAGTCACCCGAGGCAATCTGAAATCAACATGGATGCACCGTTCTGGCAAGAGAAGCAACTGAAAGAGATGGATTCCAGTGAATGGGAAAGTCTTTGTGATGGCTGCGCACGATGCTGCCTGTACAAACTGGAAGATGAAGATACTGCAGATGTCTTCTATACATCGATCGTGTGTTGCTATCTTGAAGAAGAATCCTGCCGTTGTACTGATTATGCGAATCGGAACGTTAATGTTCCCAACTGTGTACAACTGAATATCGAGAATATTGACAAATTTCGGTGGCTGCCGGATACCTGTGCGTATCGACTACTCTCAGAGAACAAGGATCTGGCCTGGTGGCATCCACTTATTGCTGGTGAGAGGGAGGCGATAAGAGAGGCTGGAATCACGGTAACCGGCAAGGTTATCGATGAACGCTATGTCCACCCGGAAGGCCATGACGAATACATCATTCATTGGGTTTCCCAATGAATTCTGCAATCTGGTACTTTGATACACTGAAACATAAGTCTTGCATCAGGAGAAGCAGGAGTCACGGTCATAGGAAACCATGAGCTTTATCGATTCAAATCAGTACATCATTGCGTGGTCTATCTATACCCTGGCTGGTGTCGGTTGTTGTCTCGTCTGGTGGAAGTGGACCTCGCCGGTTAAGCATCAGGGTTGGCGGGATCTGATGCGAGGTTTAGTCGTCGTTTTAATCTTCACTCCGTGGTATGTGGGAGAGGCTCCCGAATTGTATGCGCCTGCCATCGTCGTGTTTCTGATGGATTTGTTTCTCGAAGAAGCCAAAAATGATATGAAGGGCGGTCTGGCACTCCTGTTTTCGGCCTTTTTCATGCTGATAGTGCTTACGATTATTCACGTCAGGCGCAACCGGTCACACAAAATCTGAGAATGACGAAACATCCCTTTAGTGTTTGTTCATCGTACGGGCAAGCCAGGCGAGCAGTCCACCCTATGCAGTTTATATTCTCTTTCTCGACCTCTGGGTGGTGCGGTATTTCTGTTAACTGATGGGGTGGTTGATATCGATAAAAACCCACAAACCAATGCCATTGAGAAAAAACGCATTGTGACAGGGATTCTGCCAAAGCTGATTGAAGCTAAGGCAGTTGCACTGTCTGAGATGGCTGATCAGGCTTCGATTGATGACCTTGCAGACAATATGCGTATCCAGGATGGGATTCGATAGAAGGAAGCTCATTGACCGAGAAGATCAAACAGGACATCATAAACTCGTTGAATATTCGTTATAATCTATCTCTATGACTTGGTATTTCCTGGTGGTGGGACATCTGTTCACGTGATTGGGAAGGCTGTTGGGGGTGCCTGGTCATTACCGGGAGTCGTTTTTTTATATCCTTGATAAGTAACGGCTGGCAAATTAAAGTACCGGAAGTTATATTCCTTCGGTTGAATTCCTTGGCCTGTTTAATATGAGTAATAAATTTTCAAGTACAAGTACGTATATCGCGACAGAAGAACTGCAAATGGCGGTGAATGCTGCCGTCACGCTGGAGCGACCATTGTTGATAAAGGGCGAACCTGGCACGGGTAAGACCATGTTGGCTGAGGAGGTTGCCGCGTCTCTCGACCTGGAACTGATCTCCTGGCACATTAAATCGACCACGAAGGCTCAACAAGGCCTGTATGAGTATGACGCTGTATCCCGATTGAGGGACTCTCAGTTGGGCGACGATCGAGTACACGATATCGACAACTATATTGAGAAAGGCAAGATGTGGGACGCGTTCACAGCAGATAAAAAGGTCGTACTGTTGATCGACGAAATCGACAAGGCAGATATTGAGTTTCCAAATGACCTGTTACTGGAGCTCGATAAGATGGAGTTTCACGTCTACGAGACCGGAGAGACTGTCATCGCCAAAAAGCGCCCTATTGTTGTGATAACAAGTAACAATGAAAAAGAGCTTCCGGATGCCTTTTTGCGTCGCTGTTTCTTTCACTATATTCAATTTCCAGACCGTGAAACGATGAAGGAAATCGTTGACGTGCATCACCCGGAGATAAAATCGGACCTGGTTAAGGAAGCGATGGAAATCTTCTTTGACGTTAGAAAGGTCCCGGGATTGAAGAAGAAACCGTCAACTTCTGAATTAATCGACTGGCTTAAATTGTTGATGGCCGACGATATACCCGAGGAGATTCTAAGAAATCGAGATACATCCAAAGCGATTCCGCCCCTGTATGGTGCGTTGGTTAAGAATGAGCAGGATGTGCAGTTGCTTGAGCGGCTTGCATTCATGAACAGACGGCAGAGCAGTGGTGGAGGCGGCCCCCAGAGAGGTTAGATGTCATGCTAATCAATTTTTTTCTAGCACTTAAGAATACCAGGATCCCAGTTTCGATTACGGAGCTGTTGCACTTGCTGGAAATTCTTAAATCCCGGCTGGTATATGCTGATATAGATGACTTCTACTATCTGAGTCGGATGGCGCTGGTCAAGGATGAACGGCACTATGACAAATTCGATCGGGCATTTGGCACCTACTTTAAGGGCCTGGAAGATCTGTCTTCCATGATTGCGTCAATGATTCCTGACGAATTTCTACGCCGTGAATTTGAAAAGAGCCTGACACCTGAAGAACTGGAAAAGATCAAGTCGCTTGGTGGTCTGGAAAAGCTTATTGAGGAATTTAAACGGCAGGTTGAGGAAGCCGCCAAGGGCGAAGGTAAAGAGAAAGACAAGGAAGGCAAAGGCGAAAACGGTCGTGGTAAAGAAGGTAAGCAGCGCAAAGGTAAGAAGAAGCGGGGCAAGCGCACCTGGGACAAACGAGATTACAAAGCCTACGATGATAATGTCGAACTAGGGACGAGAGGAATGAAGATTTCCTTACGTCGGTTGAGGAAACTCGCCCGAACCGGTGCTGAAGATGAATTTGACATCGACACGACCATTGATAAGACCGCAAAAAATGGTGGTTTGCTGGACATCATTATGCGGCCAGAACGAAAGAACACTGTCAAGGTCCTGTTGTTGCTCGACAATGGTGGATCGATGGATGCTCACGTCAAGGTATGCGAAGAGTTGTTTTCTGCGGCAAGATCAGAGTTCAAACACCTCGAGACCTACTACTTTCATAACTTTATTTATGACGGTGTCTGGAAAGAACACAAACGGCGTATGAACGAACGTATCGATACGTTTGATCTAATGCATAAATACAGCCATGACTACAAGGTAATATTTGTCGGTGATGCCACTATGGCGCCCTATGAAATTACTCACGCGGGTGGCAGTGTTGAGCACTGGAACGAAGAGGCTGGTGCCATCTGGATGCAACGGGTGATGGACACCTACGATAGGGTTGTCTGGATAAACCCGACTCCGCACGACACGTGGGAATACTCCAATTCTGTCGCGCTGACCAAGAAACTTGTGGATGACCAGATGTTCCCACTGACGATTCGTGGTATCGAAGATGGGATGAATTTCCTGACTAAATAGCTTTCAAAGTCCAACCCAGAGCTTACCTAACAGACAGACAAAAACCGGAGGTGATACTACCGGATTCACCTCCGAATCCCGCGTACTGCATTTCTCGCAGGATTATCATTTAGTGTAGTGTTTGTACCACAGGCTGCTAATGTCGAATCGCGATACAAGTGGGTAAACTAATTCCAACAATAGTTCAGGCGATCAGGCAGTGAGTGGTCAGCTTCATGGTGAACTAACGAAAGCGCTCGACGAGTGCATGATCCGGGACCGTTTTCGATTCCGAAAGGCACTGTTTGCCAAACAAAATCGAACTCAGCTGAAAAACCAGATTCTGAAATCTGTATCCGTTGCCAAAGAGAGGGCAGCCCGGGTACCAAAGCCTAGGTTCCCGGAACAATTGCCTGTCAGCCAGAGACTCGAGGATATAAAAAGAGCGATCAGCAGACATCAGGTCGTTATTGTCGCCGGTGAAACCGGCTCAGGCAAAACCACACAGTTGCCGAAAATATGCCTTTCGATGGGTCAGGGAATTTTTGGGGTAGTGGGGCACACCCAACCTCGTCGAGTCGCCGCACGAACGGTTGCCCATCGTATTGCGGAAGAGCTCAAGGTCCCTTTCGGCGAGAGTGTTGGTTATCAGGTGCGATTTACAGACCGCACCTCGCCTCATACCCACATTAAAGTGATGACCGATGGGATACTGCTTGCCGAGACGCAGCAGGATCGATTTCTTGAGCAATATGACACACTGATCATTGACGAAGCACATGAACGCAGTCTGAATATTGATTTCCTGTTGGGCTACATCAAGCGAATTTTACCAAAGCGGCCAGATCTGAAGGTAATCATTACTTCGGCAACCATCGATGTAGAGCGATTCTCAGAGCATTTTTCAAATGCTCCGGTGATTGAAGTGTCCGGCAGGACTTATCCTGTCACTGTACATTATCGTTCCCTCACAGCAGCCTCAAAAACGGAAGATGCAGACGAATTAGTCTATCAGGGTGTATTGGAAACCCTGCAGGAAATTGCGGCACTCGAAAAGAAGAAAAAGACGCCTGGCGACATATTGGTGTTTCTGTCCGGGGAGCGTGAAATAAGAGAGTTGGCGCGTTTAATCCGCAGATCAGGGCTTAATCAGTTTGAGGTACTTCCCCTTTATTCCCGCCTCAGTGTGTCAGAGCAGAATCGTATTTTTCAGCGTCACAAGGGGAGGCGCATCGTTCTTGCGACTAACGTTGCTGAGACTTCACTCACAGTCCCTGGCATAAGATATGTTATCGATCCGGGATATGCGCGGATATCACGATACAGTGTGCGATCAAAAGTCCAGCAGCTTCCCATTGAGCCAATTTCCAAAGCGAGTGCTGATCAGAGGAAAGGACGATGTGGACGAATATCGGAAGGGGAGTGTTTTCGTCTGTATTCGGAAGAAGATTTTCTGTCGCGGAGTGACTTCACACACCCGGAAATATTGAGAACCAATCTCGCTGCTGTGATCTTGCAGATGCTGAATCTGAGATTGGGAGATATCAGCAAATTTCCATTTGTCGAAAAACCCGAACAGCGTCAGATCAACGATGGTTATCATCTCCTGGGTGAGCTTCAGGCCGTTGATCAGAGTAGGAGAATTACACAGCTAGGCAAGGATATGGCTCGTTTACCCATTGATCTCCGTTTGGGACGCATGTTGTTGGAAGCAGGAAAGCGAGGCTGTCTGTCTGAAGTGTTGACGATTGTGAGTGTGCTGGCAATTCAGGACCCGCGAGAACGGCCTCATGAGCACCAGCAGGCTTCAGATCAGAAGCATCGACAAAATTGGCACGAACAGTCTGATTTTATGGCGTTGCTAAAACTCTGGAACTTTTTCGAATCAAATAGACAGGAACTCACCAACAGTCAGTTCAGAAAATTCTGCCGCAAGAATTTCCTATCCTACGTTCGGTTGCTTGAATGGCGAGAGAACCATCGCCAACTGCATCTCATTTGTCAGGAAATGAAGATAAGAGAGAATCGACAGGAAGCAGACTATGCCAGTATCCATACCGCCTTACTCTCTGGACTTCTCGGAAACATTGGTGAAAAAGTTAGTGAAAACGAATATCTTGGTGCAGGAAATAGACGCCATTACATTTTCCCTGGTTCATCACAGTTCAAACGCAAACCAAAATGGATTGTTTCGGCAGAACTGGTAGAAACATCCCGACTGTTTGGTCGAATGGTTGCCCAGATCGATAGCAACTGGATTGAGCCACTTGCGTCGCATCTGGTTAAGCGAACCTATCATGAGCCTCATTTTGATTCAGACAAGGGACGGGTTCTCGCTTATGAGGAAGTGATGCTTTACGGCATCGTTATTGTTAGAAAAAGGATCATAGACTTTGGCACTGTTGATCCAGCCAGGGCGCGGCAGCTGTTTATCCAAACAGGATTGGTTGAACAACAGCTCAATTCAAAAGCTGGCTTCTACAGACACAACTGTAAGTTAGTTGAAGAGATCGAACAGTTGGAGTCGAAATCACGCAAGCGAGATATTCTCGCCGATTCCTATACATTGTTTCGTTTCTATGATGAAAGACTGCCTGAAAATATTGTCAGTACATTCGAATTGGATTCGTTTCGTGGCGGGGTCGAAGCCAGACAGCCAAAACTGTTGTACATCGAAAAAGATACCTTGATGAAGCGACAGCCGGAATTGTCCGAGTCACTATACCCCAGCAGGCTGAAGGTAGCTGATGCCAGTCTTAAACTTGACTATCACTTCGACCCTCAACATGAGGATGATGGGGTGAGTCTCAATATCCCGCTGGCAATCTTGCGACAGGTAAAGAAGGCTCAGCTGGATTGGGTAATACCTGGTTTGCTTGAAGAAAAGTGCCTGGCCATGATCAAGTCTTTGCCGAAATCACTCCGAAAGAATTTTGTACCTGCACCTGAGTATGCTTCGAAAGTATCTGAACAGCTCGAATATGATGGCCGTGAACTTTCGGTTGTATTGGCTGAGAAACTGTTTCGACTGAAGGGAGTTAGAATTATTGCAGATGACTTTAATACTGAATCGATTGATCAGTACCTGAGAATGAATATTAGAGTCATTGATGAAAAAGGTAACTCACTTGCCACCGGTCGAAATCTAGACAATCTTGTCGAGCAATTTGCAGATCAGGTTGAGCAGGGGTTTAAGAAACGGGGAATCCATGAAATTGAGCGGTCTGGACTGACGGCCTGGGAGTTTGGCGATTTGCCTGAGCAGATTGAGTTCAAGCAGGCTGGCATTGTAATGAAGGGGTATCCGGCATTGGTTGATCACGGTGAAACTATTGCCATCGAAATTCTGGATAATCCCACAAAAGCAGCTGAAAAGTCAGAGTGGGGCCTGCTCCGTTTGTTAATGCTGCAACTTAAGGATCAAAAAAAATACATTGAAAGGAATATTCCGAATTTTGATCAATTTGCACTGTTTTATGCGACTAGGGGAAGTCGGGATGAATTACTGGAAGAAATGGTTGGGGCTATTTTTCGTTATACCCTTGTTGAGGACAAAATTGCAGTACGAACTGAGGCTGCATTTCGTGAACGCCTGAGTGATAAAAGGGGTTTGCTTGATACAATGAACCTGGTGGCAAAATTAGTGCAGGATATCCTCGAGAAATCGCTCAATTTGCAGGGAATGTTAAAAACAAGAGATCAGAGTGATCCTGCCGTTATCGATATTCAGGCACAGCTGGATCTGCTGGTTTGTAAGGGATTCCTGAAGAGGGTGCCTTTAGAGTGGTTGAGGCATTACTCCCGATATTTCAAAGCGGTTGAATATCGACTGGAAAAGTTGCCAGGAAGCAGAGAGAAGGACAGACAGTCAACAGAAGTCATCCGTCGTTTGTGGGCTCAGTTGGAGGATAACGAAGGGTTACATGACAGGGGTCTGCAACGGTATCGATGGATGATTGAAGAGTTGCGAGTATCCCTCTTTGCCCAGCCCCTGGGGACAAGTTTGCCGGTATCTGAAAAACGACTTGAAAAGGAATGGCAACAGGTTGCCAACAATCATTAATTCAAAGATTGTGGATGATATGAGATTGATAGCGTTTGTAATTCTGACCTGTTGTTTTAGTTGTGGTTACGCGGAAAAAAACACAGACCGGCGGCAGTCAATGAATCAGATTACTCATCGATTTAATGACACTGCCGACAGGATGGTTTTGATGCCTCAGATACATCTTTATGCATGACGCCTATCTGCAGCGACGCAATTATCTCGTTTGTGAGGGAGAGGTTGAAGACAAATTCGATGAATTCTAAGGGTATGTTTAGGTTTCTTGCCTAAACACTTGTAAACGTTCATTTTTCGGAGTAAAGTCGTCGGCCAGTTTTGATTGATTGGACCGACGAGAGCATTGTGAAATGAGTGTCGGAAGCGGTGCCATATTAGTTGTCAGTGAGGCTAATAGCACCGAAACAGCAATAGTTAGTTCGCTTGAAAACAGTGGTTACCTGATTGATGTCGTGACTGCTGCGGATCGTTGTCTCTCCATCATAAAGGTAAAAAAGCCAGATCTGATTATATGGTCACTTTTGAGCAGACCGGATATTTCAGTTCTCGGTTGTATCAAGTCAAAGTACAAAAATCTTCCCGTAATTCTGCATGCTGACAAAGACTCTATGGCGCAGGTAGTTACTCTTCTCAATCACGATGCTGATGATTATTTCGCCGGAGGTGAGTCGGATTCTGAACTCCTGAATCAGATTGTTTTACGCACCCTGGATAACGCCCGTAAGAAGGAAAAAATGAGAATCCTTGAACAGGACCAGCTTGCGGGGCTAAGAGTGCAACAGGGTTTATTACCTGCTACACCAGCAACACTTGGGGGCTTTGAATTTGCACATTTCGTTCGACCAAGCCTGATTATGAGTGGTGACTCTGTCAATTATGTTCAGCTCGGAGATGGAAGAGTCATTTTTTATTTGGCAGATGTGTCCGGGCATGGTGCTTCAGGTGCCATAGTTTCTGCGATTATGAGCGGATTATTTCAACGACTCGTACGAAAATTTCAACATGAAACCACGGCGACCAGTGCAGACATGCTGGATTGGATCAACGTCGAACTGCTGCCTTTAAACCTGGAACAACATATCACGATGTTCCTTGGAATCCTGAATGGTGCTCAAAATGCCCTGCAATACAGCAACGCGGCGCATTTTCCTGCTGGCATAGTGTCCAATGACGAATCCACTTTGTTTCTTGAACTGGGTGGGCTGCCATTAGGCGTATGTGACACAGAATATGGATACCACGATATAAGTATCGATAAAAGCTTTAATCTGGTCGTATTTTCCGACGGGGTGCTCGAAATAATGTCCGAGGAGTCCATCAAGGGCAAGGAAATGCAACTACATTTATTGGTACAATCCGGAAATACAGATATTGATACTTTGGTAGATCATCTCGGTCTGGATGAGATAAGTGAAGTACCAGACGATGTAGCACTTTTGACAGTAGTGAGGAAGAGTTGATCTCGATGGGTAAGATTTTATTTGCGAAACAGGGTGGTGTTCATGTCCTGAAGTTTGTCGGTGATGTGCGTGTAACTTTCAGCCCGACTCTCTCAGACTTCCTTGCTGGTATTGGGAATTCCAAAGATCAGAAATCGATCGTAATTGATCTGACAGAAACCTTAAATATCGACAGTACAAGCCTGGGTCTTCTGGTGAAGATTTCTTTGCGATCTCAGGAGACTCTCGGTGTCAAGCCGACCATTGTTTCAACCAATGAAGACATCAATCGCATTCTACACAGTATGGGATTTGAAAAGGTGTTTGTGATTCTTGATCGAACAATCACCAAGTGTGAGGACCTCAGTGCGCTGCCCACACAGAGTGTGTCCGAATCGGCGCTTCGAGAGCAGGTGCTGCAAGCCCACAAAACGCTAATGGAACTAAATGAGAAAAATAGAGCTTGCTTCTGTGATCTTGTTGAAGCGCTAGAGAAGGAACAGTCGGAAGATTCACATAACTCAACAGTTCGAAAAGCCGGTTAGTCCACTCCCGGGAACTCAAACCAACTAACTATCAGACAGATTTTTCCTGACTCGAAGTTTTGTCTTGGTGAATTCTGATGGTGGCAGATTTATCAGGCCAGCCACTTTCCGGATAAACTGTTCTTCATATTTATCTAGCCTGCCATCTGCATAGGCAACTTTCCAGAAATTTTCCAGGAGCAGGATTTTCTCCTCGTTGCTG
The DNA here is from genome assembly GCA_002725285.1 of Gammaproteobacteria bacterium. Classification (GTDB taxonomy): domain Bacteria; phylum Pseudomonadota; class Gammaproteobacteria; order Pseudomonadales; family Azotimanducaceae; genus JAHRVQ01. The sequence goes on from PBRC01000019.1 coordinate 45,822, forward strand.
TAATGCTGATTGACCAGTGACGTAAACTGGAACAGGTCATTGGCATCTGCTGATGCAGATTCTGCTAGTGAGACTAGTTCTTCCAGGTCTTCATCACTGAGTTCAAACGTATCTCTTAACGTCGCGAAAATCAGTTGACGTTCAAGTATATCTTCGTCGAAATCCGCTTTTGCCAACTCAATAAGCAGTGCTGCTGTGGCGTACTCAATTCCACTCACTTCGGATTCGGATTCTTCTTCTGAAGGTAACAGATGTTGCTCAAAGAAGTTCTTTAGATCCTTTAGCATGATAAGTCCTGGTTATGAGACAAAATTGTGGTCTGAGGTGAGTCCGGAGATTCTGAGAGCTTCATTGAGAATATCCATGGTCGTTTTTGGTTTAAACATCTGCGTACTGAGATAACGACGAAACTGCCTGGCTCCCGGACAACCGGAGTACAAGCCCAGAATGTGCTTCAGCATATGTTTCGCGTGTTCACCACGGGTAAGGCATTTTGATGCATATCCAGCGTACTGATCAAGGATGTCATGTCTGGTCGAGAGAGCGGTACCGTAGATCGCACTATCCAGTTCCATTAAAAGGTATGGGTTTTGGTAGATTGCTCGGCCCAGCATGACACCGTCAGTGAGTCCAAGTTGTTCCAGCGCTTCTGCGACAGACCGGATGCCGCCGTTAAGATAGAACCTGCAATGCGGGAACTCCCTGGCAATTCGATAGACATATTCGTATTTGAGTGGTGGGATGTCGCGGTTCTGCCGAGCGGTGAGTCCGTCAAGAATTGCTTTTCGGGCATGTATATAGAAAGTATCACATCCCGATTCAGCAACAATATTGATAAAATCCCTGAAGTTCTCAAACGAATCATCATCGTCGATACCAATTCGACACTTAACTGTGACGGGAATATCCACCTTTGCTTTCATTGCTGAGATACAGTGCTGTACAAGCCGGGGATCTGCCATGAGACAAGCTCCGATGCGAGCATGTTGAACCCTGTCGCTTGGACAGCCAACGTTCAGGTTAATTTCCTGATACCCTGCGGCTTCGCCGAGTTGTGCACAAGTTGCTAATTCGTCCGGGTTGCTCCCCGCTATCTGCAGAGCACATGGTTCATCGTCCTCGTGTTGCAGAAAGTGGTTGGTATCACCATAGATCAGAGCACCAGATACCACCATCTCAGTGAATAGTAGAGCATGAGGAGATAGCAGGCGCAGTAAGACTCGACAATGACGATCAGTACACCCCATCATCGGTGCAACAGACATCGTTCGATCCAAATCAGGATCTAGTTCTGACATCACAAAAAATCGTAGCTATTTGAATAATCTCATATTATCGCAGAAACTGTTGCGGACGTCAGAAAACCCGGTAGGCTGGCAAAGGTGTTTCAGGTGTGTAACCGTCATTAACTATGCTAAATCACCGGGTCATTTAGTTGAGTTATCATGTAGAATCTGACGCCGTTTCAATTAGCATTAACAACAAAGATGAATTTATGAAAGTGAGAACCCGAGTCGCACCTTCACCTACTGGTGATCCTCATGTTGGTACAGCCTATATGGCGCTATTTTGCCTTTGCTTTGCAAGGCAGCATGGTGGCCAGTTTGTATTGCGAATTGAGGATACTGATGCGGCCCGATCAACGACTACTCACGAAGCGCAGATTCTGCAGTCTCTTAAATGGCTTGGCCTCGACTGGGACGAAGGACCAGACTGCGGGGGACCTTTTGCACCCTATCGTCAGAGTGAGCGAGCTGAACAGGGAATATATCAACAGTATGCTGATGAACTGGTCGCGAACGGTCATGCGTTCAAATGCTTTTGTACACCAGAGCGGCTGGAGGTTATGCGGCAAGAACAGACCGCCAGGGGTGAAGGTGCCAGATATGATGGATTGTGTACATCACTTGACCAGCAGGAGGTGGAGAACAAGATAGCAGCTGGTGAGCCTCATGTTGTTCGCATGAAGGTTCCTGCTGAGGGTCAATGTATTGTAAAGGACCGGCTCCGCGGTGAAATTGAAATCGATTGGGCACAAGTCGATATGCAGATCCTGTTAAAGACAGATGGTAATCCCACCTATCATCTGGCTGTGGTCATTGATGATCATCTCATGGAGATAACTCATATTATTCGTGGTGAAGAGTGGATCAGTTCTGCACCAAAACACATTTTGTTGCACAAATATCTGGGCTGGGACATGCCGGAACTGATTCACATGCCGCTGTTGCGAAATCCGGATAAAAGCAAGCTGAGCAAACGGAAGAATCCAACCAGCATCAATTTCTTTGAAAGGATGGGTTATTTACCTGAGGTGATACTAAACTATCTGGGAATGCTGGGTTGGAGTATGCCTGACGGCGAAGAGAAGTTTACTCTCAAAGAGATGATCGACAAATTCGATATCAATCGTATATCACTTGGTGCTCCTGTTTTTGATATTGAAAAGCTGAAGTGGCTAAACGGTCGTTGGCTGAGAGAAGATTTGAGTGATGATGAGTTTGCTGATCGGTTAACAACCTGGGCTTACAATCGAGAGAATCTGATGCAAATCATTCCTCTCGTTAAAGAGCGTGTAGACGTATTTACTGAACTGCCTAATCTGACCAGCTTCTTTGTTGAGGGTCTGCCTGTGGTCACGGCAGAAAGTTTCGAGGTAAAAAATGTTCCCAGTGAAGATATTGTAAAGATTCTTCAATTCGCCGCCTGGGAAACTGAAGCTCTTGGTGATTGGAACCGGGATAACCTCAATCAGATTTTTGCCAGGCTTGCCGACGTATTGGGCATCAAAATCCGTGACGTGCTGGCGCCCATATTTATCGCGATATCAGGTAAAGCTGTTTCTCCGCCGTTGTTTGACTCCATGGTAGTACTGGGACCCGATATGACCCGTGCGCGACTTAGACACGCACTTAATACTCTGGGTGGTGTTTCCAAAAAGAAACTCAAGAAGCTAGAGAAGGAATATCGAGCGAACTTTGCATAGTGATCCATCTCGCACCAACCGGCATCGATAAGGATGGTCATGAATAATCATTATAAATCCGCACTGGAAATTGCAGGGAGAATTCATCAAGGTGAATTGACGTCAGTTGAAGTCACTGAAGAGTTGCTGCGAAGAATCGAGAAAGTTGACAGTCGCCTTAAATCATTTGTAACCGTTACCGGAGAGCAGGCTTTATTTGCTGCGGAAAAGGCAGACAAGGAACTGTCTAATGGTAATGTGAGATCACCTCTTCACGGTGTGCCGGTTGCTGTCAAAGATCTTCTGGATACGGCCGGAATAAAGACGACTTACGGAATGAAAATCTACGATGATCACATACCGGAAAAAGACTCGACGGTCGTGAGGAAATTGAAATCAGCCGGATGCATTATTTTAGGCAAACTCAAGCTGACCGAAGGTGCATACGCCAGGCATCATCCTGATGTTGAGGTACCGGTTAATCCCTGGCATGAAGACTGCTGGACAGGTGTCTCATCGTCCGGTTCCGGTGTCGCGACTGCGGCCGGACTCTGCTTCGCTTCTATTGGTTCAGATACGGGTGGATCGATTCGATTTCCGTCTGCAGTCAATGGCCTGGTCGGAATAAAACCCACCTGGGGAAGGGTGAGTCGGAGTGGTGCATTTCCCTTAGCCTATACCCTTGACCATATGGGACCTATGACCAGAAGTGTCAGGGACGGTGCGGCCATGCTGGGTGTTATTGCCGGTAGAGACGAGGATGATCCAACAAGCAGCCATTTATCAGTGGATGACTATCTTGCAGCTGCGAGTGGTGGCATCGAGGGATTCACAGTCGGTATTGATTGGGACTATTGCGGGAATGATGTCGAAACTGAGGTTTATGATGGAATCAAAGATGCAGTTGGGCTTCTGAAAGAACTGGGGGCCACCATCAAAGATGTCCAAGTTCCGTATGCGGATATTACAAAAGGCTGGCCCGTCACCTGTAGTGTTGAAGCTGCCCATGCGCATCGGGATACCTACCCATCCAGGAAGGAAGAATACGGTGCCATCGCTGACCTGATCGAGCTTGGACTCAACATTCCAGCTGCTGCTTACATGGCACATGAACTGGTTCGCAAATCATTCAAGGCCAACCTGGCGGGTATTTTTAAGGAAGTAGATTTGCTGGTGTGCCCGTCGATGACATCTGTTGCGCCTGCTCGGGAAACATCAGACGGAAGCAGCGGTGAACAGGATTTAGCCGTGACATTGAAGTTTACTGCGCCATATGACTTCTCTGGCTCACCGACCTTGTCTCTTCCCTGGGGTATCGGCAGCAAGGGAGTGCCGCTGAGTATTCAACTGGTGGCGAGAGACTTTGCTGAGTCCATGTTGGTCAAGACCGGTTATACTCTGGAACAGGCGGGGGGTCACTTTGGTCACCATCCAGAGACATATTCTTGATGAGCAAAGTGACGTATCCATCGTTGTACGTCCTGGGTGCAGCTTAAGATAGACTGAAGGTGAAGGGATATGGATACAAAGGTTAAGACACAATTTCCAACTGAAGAATGGACCTTCGGAAAGCCGGAAGATTTCGGCATTGATCCAACGTTGGTTACACAGGCAGCAGATGAAATATTTACTATTGAAAAGCGATACGGCGTATTGGTGGCTAAAGATGGGGTTATCGTCCATGAAAGATACAGGCGGGATGCTGCGGCAACTAATCAGATCTTTTCGGTTACCAAGGGTTTGGGTGCCACGCTTTTCGGTATCGCTCAACATCAGGGATTTCTGAACGTTAACGACAAGATTAAAGACTGGCTGCCGGTGCATCACCCGGAGGTAGCCGATGATGCAGAAATCCGCCATGTGCTCAATATGACGGCCAGTAAACAACCTGCAGGAAGTTGGTGGCAGTACAACAGCAACTTTATTCTGAATTCCCTGACGGGCATATTGTGGCTAGCAAGCAGGAGAACGCCGGTTGAATTCTACAATGAATTCTTAAAGAAGCCGCTGCAGTTGAGTTTTGATTGGCCAAGTAACGACAGGGGATGGATTCAGATTGGGAGCCAGGGACCCTTGCCGGTTATAGAAGCCAGCCATAGAGACATAGCCCGACTTGGATTACTTTGGTTGAACCATGGCCAGTGGCAAGGCGAGACTATCATGGACGAGACTTTTGTTGATGAAGCTCTGACACCCACCTATCCGCAGGCAAACGGTGCCTATGGGTATCTCTGGTGGCTCAACAGTGATCAGGGAATCTGGCGGACTACCGGGGGTAACAGCGGCAAAGGGGAACGCTGGTTTCCATTTGCAAGTTCCAACGATTTTATGGCGCTTGGTGCCCGAGGTAAAATCATGATCGTCGTGCCGGATCACAATGTGATAATGGTCAGTATGGGGGATACTCCTCAAGAGCAATCCGGTAAATACCTTGAGAAGATGATGCGGGCAGTGTATTCGTTTTTGCCAGAGTAAGGCCGCTAAAACAGATTTGTTCAGTCGCCCGGGTATTGGATCAGTAAACCACCTCCTGTTTGTGAAGTAATCCGATTTCTGCTTCATCCAGGCTGAGTTTTTCCCGCAACAATTCATCAGTATGCTCGCCGAGTAGAGGGGATGCAGATGCTGTTGAAATGTCACTTCCTGAAAACTGAAATGGTGCATTTTGAATCACGAACATACCCAGATCATCTTCAAGTTCGGTAAATGAATTTCGAGCCAAAATCTGCGGATGGGCAAACAGATCATCCGGGGCGTTGTAGATGCTGCATGGAACACCTGATTCGTTCAAACGTTTTTCACATTCAAGCGCAGAAAGAGAAGAAGACCAGGATTCAATTTCGTCAATGAATGCCTGCATATTTTTGTACCTTTCGCCTCGCAGGAATCGCTTGTCTGCCAAAATATCCGGTCGATCCATTGCTTCACACAGACAGCGCATGTTTTTCTGTGAAACGATGCAGACCATCACAAATCCGTCTTTGACAGTGATTGGACGAAATCCTCCAGCAGCGGGCGGATTCTCTAATTGTGCGGCTTGTATCTGTCCGGGTATCAACATCATCATGGATTCCATCATGCTGACGTCGATATGTTCTCCTCGTCCCGATTTTCCTCGCCCAATCAAGGCCGCTTGGATAGCACCAAACGCATAAGCCCCTGTGAGCATGTCAGCTATCATTATTCCCCAGATTGGCGGACGGGCGTCTGGTTCGCCCTGCGACGCAGTGTGAGCAAAATCGAACCCACTCGCTGCATGAGCGATGGGTGCATAGGCTGCACGCTGGACGTATGGGCCGGTTTGACCAAACCCTGAGATTGAACAGTAGATGAGATCCGGTCTGACGTTCTTGATAGTGGTGTAGTCAAGACCGAACTGTTCCATGACGCCGGGACGAAAATTCTCGATTACAACATCGGCATCGGAGATCAAATTTTTTGCCAGTGATTGTCCGGTTTCTTGCTTCAGATCAATCGCGATACTGCGTTTCCCGGCGTTGAAATGAGCAAATACGCGACTGGTACCTCTTGGTCCTCGAGTGACATCACCGGTGCCGGGCGTTTCGATTTTTATTACTTCAGCGCCGCAGTCCGAGAGCAGACGGGCACAGATAGGCCCAGCGTACACGGCTGAAAAATCCAGCACTTTCAATCCGCTGAGTGGCTTTTCGGAATCCATAGTGTCACCAATACAAGACTGATCGTAGATTACACTATTTATGATACCTGATATTCGCAATACAGGAGCAGCTCAGGGCTGTTTATGAAGAACCGCTCAGGGCTGTTTATAAAGAACCGCTCAGGGCTGTTTATAAAGAACCGCTCAGGGCTGTTTATAAAGAACCGC
>PBRC01000020.1 GCA_002725285.1 Gammaproteobacteria bacterium
TTGGAATAAAGAGCCTTCAGCGGCTTGGAATAAAGAGCCTTCAGCGGCTTGGAATAAAGAGCCTTCAGCGGCTTGGAATAAAGAGCCNTCAGCGGCTTGGAATAAAGAGCCNTCAGCGGCTTTTCTTGTACAGCAAGTATTAAGAAGGATTAAGNAGTATTAAGCAGGCTGTGTCGAGGGAATTTCAGGGTACTTACTTTTGTAGTTGGTCTTTTGTAGTTGGTCTCGGCTAGCCAAGCTGTATGCGCATCCTTCCTGCCGAGGAGAACACTGTATATTCATACAGCTTGAGCTAGCGAGGTAGATAAATATACCTACAAACGAATTCAAAGAAAAGGGTCGAAAAATGGAGAATCCTACACAGCAAATCTCTTGACTTATAGAAAAGAAAGCTAAGGTTTTGAATTAAAGAGGGAAAATCTGATGAACCTCTTGGTATCCCTAAAGTGAAAAAATTTCGTTTAAAAAAAGTAGGAACTGGCACGCATATTGAAAATCTAGTCGGATATGAAATTCTCGAACGAAGGATTAGATGAACAGTCAGTTTTTGGCGCTCGATGTATGCCAATTTTTCTTTTTTATTGAATTAGTTATAGACAATTCCGAGGTGGAAAAAGATAATGGCGTCAAGCCAAGCTGAGATCGAGATGCCACTTTTTGCTTGAGCATTGTGAAGGTCTACATTCTATGTGTACAGAAACGTGTGTGAGTGGCGTTTATTTCCAGAAATTTGCCCACATATAGGAGGTCTGGTTTCCCCCAAATTTTTTGCCGTTATCACTTGTCGTAAGTCAACTAATGGAGCCAATGCCCTATGACTAACACCCGCGAAGGAGATTTTGATTCTATCTTGGAAGACGATTCTCTTGATGATGCGAGTCAAAATCTCGAAGCTTTCGAAGCCCTGACGGAAAGCTCTACTTTTCTCAGCGAGGATTCCGAAGATGAAGCAGAAGAATCTCGCATAAAAAGACTAATAGACAAGGGAAAAGAACAAGGTTACCTCACCTACGTTCAACTAACAGAATCGCTACCAAAGAATGTCACTGAATCTGATGAGTTCGAAAACGTCGTGCAGATGTTTGAGGAGATGGGTATCAGTGTTTATGACCAGGCACCGACTGTTACTGACCTAAAAGACACCACTGGCGAAGAAGTAAATGTTGATCCGGTGGCGATTGCTGCTGCGGACTCTGTGGTAGGAAAGACGATTGACCCCGTTCGCATGTATATGCGGGAGATGGGCACTGTCCCTTTGCTGACCAGAGAAGGAGAAATCGTCATTGCAAAGCGCATTGAAGGTGGTGTCCGTGAAACGATGTCGATTCTTTCCCGTTACCCGGGCGTGGTTAAAAGGATTCTAGACGCGTATGACCAGGTATGTGAGGATGAGGGTGAAGTTGACCTGATTATCAGCGGTTTTCTCGATAGCGAAGATCAGATTCCTGATATGTCAGAAGTGGCAAAGGCAAAATCTTCTGGGAACTATCAGGAAGACGAAAACGAAGAAAAGAAGGGTGTTGACAAAGAACTGGCTCATGAGCGTTTCAAGCTGATTCGTAAGTATCATATCAATGTCGAGAAGCTCCTGGTTGATCATGTTCGGTCTGATCCCAAAGTTGTGAAAGCGCAGGAACAACTAGCTGAGGTGTTTTCTTCGTTGAAGTTGATACCAGCTCGGATGGATCCGTTATTGGACCACGTTCGTAATGACATGCGGCAAATTAGAGAGCAGGAGAAAGCTATTCGTGAGTTGCTGGTCACTAAATCCAGAATGCCAAAGGATCAGTTTCTGAAAGGATTTGTCGGCAAGGAAACTGATGTCGACTGGGTTGATGAACTGATAGCGAACCATGAACTCTACTCTGAGAACATCGAACGTTATCGGGTTTCGATTCGACATGCACATAAGATCATCAAGCGTATCGCCAATAGAACCCAGTTAGAAATATCTGAGATCAAAGACATTAATCGGCGCTTGTTTGTTGCGGTTGGAAATACCAGAGCAGCGAAGCGGGAAATGATTGAAGCGAATTTACGTCTGGTCATCTCTATTGCCAAAAAGTACACAAACCGTGGCTTACATTTTCTGGATCTTATTCAGGAAGGCAATATTGGCTTGATGAAGGCAGTGGATAAATTTGAATACAGGCGTGGATTCAAATTCTCAACCTACGCGACCTGGTGGATTCGACAAGCGATTACGCGATCCATCTCTGATCTGGCGAGAACTATTCGTGTTCCAGTTCACATGATGGAAACGGTGAACAAGCTGAACCGATTAACACGACAGCTGATTCAGGAATTGGGGAGACCACCTTCTATTGAAGAGCTGAGTGAGAGGATGGANCTTCCAGAAGAGAAAGTGCTTAAAGCTATCGATGTTGCTAAACAGCCGATTTCGCTGGAAACACCGGTTGGCGAGGATGATGATTCCACGATGTGGAACCTTGTCAGTGATACATCCGCTGAATCTCCGATANATCATGCAACCGACAAGGGCCTAAAGGAGACGACAACCCACGTGTTAACCGAATTGACGGAAAGAGAAGCCAAAGTATTGAGGATGCGCTTTGGGATAGATATGAACACAGACCATACNCTTGAAGAAGTTGGTCGACAGTTTTCAGTGACTCGAGAGAGAATTCGCCAGATAGAAGCGAAAGCACTCAGGAAACTGCGACACCCGGCTCGCTCGGAGCAGCTGCGTAGTTTCATCGATCTGTAAAGAACAGGACAAAAACTCTGGCTACTATCAAGTAGCCCAAGTAGCCAGGGCTTTTGTATCAGCACCACGGTGTTGCTGTCTTAATCTTCTTTTCAGACAGTCTGGCCGAACCCTGCGCATCAGCGCTTAGGGTAAAAGGCTCCCTGGCCAGACTCACCCCATTGTCCTATTGCCGAGAATGCTCTGTGCTATCCCATTCCCAGCCGGTACCAGCCACCTCTTCAATTTCCGCGATTTGAGACGCCAGTCCATGTGACAGAGCGCATTCAGAAGTAATAAAGTTACCATGCGGGCAATAGTTCTTACGTCAGGAAGCTAAGGCTCAGCCTCAGAATGACTTTCATAGGGTGATCAAAATGGAATCAATCAGACAGTTTTTTGCCGGTCGACCTCACTGGATGAATGCAGTTATGTTGTTTTGTGCATATATGACATTTATCTACATGCCCTTTGACATGTTTTTTAAACCGGTATCTGAGGACCAAGAAGTCTGGTTTGGTATTCTGCTGACAGGCTGGGCTGCTAAGGCCACGGAGCCATTGCATTGGGTGATCTATGGTGCGGGGTTATATGGCTTCATCAAGATGAAATCATGGATGTGGCCCTGGGCGTCACTATATGTCGCTCAGATAGCATTCAGTATGATGGTCTGGTCGATGATGGATGACCGTGGTAGCTTGCTTAGCGGGCTGATCAGCGGTGGTATATTTCTTGGCCTGGCGATTCTCTTTTGGCGCGCCAGACCCTTGTTCAGAGGACCAGGTGAGACAGACGACAATGGCATCACGGAATTGGTTGAATCGAATGATAGGCAAGGCAAAGATGATAGCTAACCTGAAATGTTGATATGAGTGTTTACTTCCTGGCTTTTCTTTTTGCCATTCATCTTATCTTCAAAGATCGCTTGGGATTCTCTGTCAAAGCACTGTCCTTGGATTGCTCTACAAACAGCAGCAGCATAAAAGGTAAGTTGGCGACCATTTATGTTCTGTCGCCGTCCCGGCGCATCTTCAGTTTCATCCAGGTTTTGGTCAAGTTGCCTGAAGGCAACAAGTAACCTCAAGGAATTGATGATGCTTGATCTCAAAAGTCTGAGGAATAATGCTGACAAAGTGCATAGGGTCATCGCACCCACACAACAGCTCCGTTGGCCCCTCTTATGTGAACGAGCGAGCTGTGAGCTTTGGCTCAAGCATGAGAATCACAATCCAACTGGCTCTTTTAANGTTCGTGGCGGATTAATTTACCTGACCAATCTTAAAGAGAGTGATCCGGCGGTTGAGGGCGTTGTTGCTGCAACTCGAGGCAACTTCGGTCAGAGCGTCGCCTTCGCGGCATCACGGCTCGGGTTGAAGTCGGTCGTGGTTGTGCCGGAAGGCAACAATCCCGACAAAAACCGTGCAATGAAAGCCCTGGGTGCTCAGGTAATTGTTGCAGGAGTCGATTTTGATGAATCCGTTGAAGCTTCTCGCGATCTGGCTGANCAAGNGGGTTTCCATCTGATGCCCTCTTTTCACGCAGACCTNGTTGCTGGNGTTGCCAGTTATGCTCTGGAGCTATTCGATGCGTTACCNGATCTGGATCGGGTCTATGTGCCGATTGGATTAGGATCCGGCATTTCTGGGGTTGTCAGTGCCCGAAATGCGCTTGGCCTTTCAACCGAGATAGTTGGCGTGGTTTCGGAGAACGCCAACTGTTATCAGTTGTCATTTGCAGCAGGAGCGGTGCGTTCCACCCACTCGGCGAACACTCTGGCCGATGGTCTGGCGGTGCGTAATCCTGATTCAGATGCGTTAAGTTTTATGCTGGAAAATGTGAGTCGGATTATTGCAGTATCCGAAGAGGAGGTACTCGACAGTATTCGATATCTTTTTGAGGATACGCATAATGTTGCAGAGGGTGCTGGTGCTGCGACAACAGCGGCTGTGTTGCAGGAGCAAGAGATTAATGCGGGTCAGCGAGTCGCCGCTATTCTGACTGGCGGTAATATTCACAACTCCCTGTTTGTGAGAGCGCTTGGCTCCTAGGCAGCAAGCTGTCCGAGCAGCCGTTGACCTTAATAGGCTCAATAAAAGGGCGATATGAATCGCCCCTGAATTTATCGAAAGTCAGTCATGGCCAGAGTATCGACGTTAAGTCGATTTCCTGTGCTCGCATCCGTTAGAACTGATTCATCGTATTGTCTTTCCCACCCGCCAGCAGCGCGTTGTCGCCGGAAAAGTATTCTTTGTGATCATCTCCAATGTTNGATCCGGCAAGGTCCTGGTGCTTGACCGANGCCATATCTCGACGAATCTCTCTTCGTTGGACGTCTCTGACATAAGCCAGCATTCCCAGATCACCAAAGTAACCCTCGGAAAGAACGTCGGTACCTAGCGCTGTTTCATGATAGGTTGGCAGAGTGATCAGGTGATGGAAGATCCCGGCTTCTTTTGAGGCATCAAGCTGGAAACTCTGGACCAGAGCGTCGGCTGCTTGTGCCAGTCCCGTGTCATCGAATCTTACATCCATTAAACCCTTGTCTACTTTTTCAGGATCTGGATAACAGGCAACGTCTTTACCAGAAGCCTGCCATTCAGCGTAAACCTGCTCCCGGAATGCCAGTGTCCAGTTGAATGAAGGGGAGTTGTTGTAGACCAGTTTTGCATCCGGAATGTGCTTTCGAACTGCATTGACCATGCTGGCAATTTGCTCGACATTGGGTTTTTCAGTTTCAATCCAGAGCAGATCGGCGCCGTGAGTAAGGCTGGTGACGCAGTCAAGCACAACCCTGTCAAAGCCTGTGTTTTCCTTGAAGGAATAAAGACCGTTGTCCAGGCGGATGGGTTTCACTAACTTACCCCCCTGGTGAATCGAAATGTCATTTTCCTGCAGCTCNGTAAGGTCGTGAATTTCCTCAGTCTCAAGGAAATTGTTGTATTGACTTGCCAGGTCGCCTGGTTCCTTGGAGACGGGTACTTTCTGGGTCAGGCTTGCACCTAGCGAATCTGTCCGCGCGACGATAATGCCATTTTCGACACCCAGTTCCAGAAAGGCGTAACGAATTGCATTGATCTTGGCAAGGAAGTCCTCATGTGGAACTGTGACTTTGCCAGCCTGGTGACCACACTGTTTTGCATCCGAAACCTGATTCTCGACCTGAATGGCACAGGCGCCTGCTTCTATCATTTTCTTCGCAAGCAGATAGGTGGCTTCTTCATTGCCGAATCCTGCGTCGATATCAGCAATAATTGGTACAACGTGGGTTTTAAAATTGTCGATTCTCTCGATGATTGCATCGACATTTCCACCCTTTGCCCGGGCTTCATCGAGTTCTATGAAAATGTGGCGTAATTCTCTGGCATCTGCCTGCTTGAGGAAGGTATAGATTTCTTCTATCAGACCGGGCACAGAAGTTTTCTCATGCATGCTCTGATCTGGTAGAGGACCAAACTGCGATCGAAGTGCCGCCACCATCCAACCGCTGAGATAGATGTAACTCTTATCCATCGTACCTCTATGCTTTTTAACCGACATAGCGAGTTGCTGGGCGGTAAAACCGTGCCAACAGCCCAGCGATTGAGTGTAATTTGAAGTATCCTGGTCATAGTCAGCCATGTCNTTGCGCATGATGTCAGCNGTGTATCTCGCGATNTCCAGNCCGTTTTTGAAACGGTTTTGTAGGTGCATGCGAGACACATATTCCGGATCTATCCCCCGCCAGGTTGGATTTGTTTCTTTGAGGGCAGAGAAATTCTTGATTTCTTGCTGATAAGCTGACATTGATTGCCTCGGTAATGTTGGAGTGGATTCGGGTGATTTCATCTGGCATATGGTGACACCAGAAGATTTCATATTTCTGTGGGCGGCAATTTAACAGCGAAAAACCTGAGGATAAATGGAATATTTGGATAGTAATACATTCCAAATTTTCATCTATTAAATTTTCGTCTATCAAGAAGATCAGGTAGCGACACTTCTGCCAAATGGGGTTGTCGCTGTCATCTGTTTGGCAGAGTTTTATCTATTGCTTGTGTACTCGGGGCGGTTGCAGGAGAGAATATTTGATGTATGTTCAGATTTTCCATGGCAGACCATTCGCCTGCTATCGTGGTCATACACTGTCTGAAATCTCGGAGACCAGATGAGCCTTATTCAAATTCACGATCTGATGAGAAATTTCGATGAGAGGATCTTGCTGCGAAATGTGTATTTTCGTCTGGATAAAGGGGACCGAGTTGGTCTGATTGGGGAAACGGGTCGGGCAAGACCACCATTCTACAGATGCTCCTGGGCCAAGAAACGCCAGAACAGGGCACAATTTACCTGGATCTCGCCTCAATCCAGGTGATGGGACGTGCATTGATACATTTTACAGTTGCAATAATAGTCGTCAGTCGCGACCGCTTTTTATCGACAAAGTGACCACCCGACTCCTGGCCTTTAAGGAAGAAGGTGAAATCGTTCAGCAAACTGGGAATTGGATCACGTCTAGGATTGACGTGTCCGGATCAGGCCTTGCTTGCCAAACGTTCGAGTGTTTCTCGAATCACTTCATCAGCAACATTCTTCGGGCAAGGACTGTAATGGCTGATTTCCATTACGTAGTTACCTCGACCAGAAGTCATGGTTCGAAGATCGCCAATATATCCAAACATTTCAGCCAGTGGGGCCTCAGCTTTGATACGGACACCTGCAGGTCCTGCGTCCTGCCCCTGGATCATGCCGCGTCTGCGGTTGATGTCTCCGATGACGTCACCGACGTGTTCATCAGGGACGAACACATCCAGTTTCATAATCGGCTCCATGATCTGCGGAACTGCTTTCGGCATTGTCTGGCGATATGCTGCTCTAGAGGCTAGCTCATAGGCGATTGCTGAAGAATCCACAGCGTGGAAGGCGCCGTCGAGTAATGTCAGTTTAACATCCTGGCAAGGGTAACCGGCCAAAACACCCTCCTCCAGGCTTTGCTTGAAACCTTTCTCAACAGCTGGCCAGAATTCGCGAGGAACATTACCGCCNGAGACTTTCGATTCAAATTCGAATCCGGATCCGGTTTCTGCGGGTTCAACGATGTAATCGATTTTCGCAAACTGTCCCGATCCACCAGTCTGCTTCTTGTGGGTATAGGAATCTTCGATAGTCCTGGTGATCGATTCACGGTAAGCAACCTGTGGCTTACCTACCTGGACTTCCACACCATGAGTTCGCTTTAGGATATCAACCTTGATATCCAGATGTAGTTCACCCATACCATAGATAATCGTTTCGCCGGAATCCTCATCAGTTTCTCGCCTGAATGAAGGATCCTCCTGGATCATTTTTGACAGAGCCAGTCCCATTTTCTCCGCTCCTCCCTTGTCTTTAGGGGAGATTGCGAAGTAGATCACGGGATCTGGAAAGACCATGGGTTCGAGCGTGGCGGGCTGTTTCTGGTCACATAAGGTATGACCTGTTCGGGTGTTCTTTAAGCCTATCAGTGCGACGATGTCGCCTGCCTGCGCCGAATCTCTTTCGATTCTTTCATCGGCATGCATCTCGACGATCCGCCCGACTCTTTCGGTCTTGCCCGTGAAAGTATTTAGTAAGGTATCACCTTTTTTCATGGTACCGGCATAAACTCGCGTAAATGTCAGCGCACCAAATCGATCATCCATGATCTTGAATGCCAAGGCACGGAGTGGCTTAACGGGATCAACAATAGCGACTTCGCCAGTTTCGTTACCCTCAAGATCCATTTCTGGTTGTGCTTTAACCTCAGTCGGATTAGGCAGGTAATCGACAACAGCATCAAGTATCAGCTGAACACCTTTGTTCTTGAATGCCGATCCGCAGAAGGTTGGAAAGAAGTCGAGAGCAATAGTGCCCTTGCGAACACATCCTTTTAGGTCCTCGACAGAAGGTTCTTCTCCTTCCTCAAGGTACGTCATCATCAAGTCTTCATCTTGCTCGATAACGGTCTCGATGAGCGTTTCCCGGTATTCCTCTACCTTTTCAACCATATCGGCGGGGATTTCCTGAATGGTGAAACTCATTGGGTCATCAGAGTCGTCCCATACCCAGGCTTCGCGTGTCAGAATGTTAACGACACCGACAAAATCGTCCTCAGTACCAATAGGCAATGTCATTACTAGGGGATTAGCGGCCAGGATTTCCTCAACCTGGGAAACCACCCGGTAGAAATCTGCGCCAAGGCGGTCGAGTTTGTTAACAAAGATAATCCGGGCCACTTCTGAATCGTTTGCATAGCGCCAATTGGTTTCTGACTGAGGTTCAACCCCGCCAGATCCACAAAAAACGCCCACACCCCCATCCAGGACCTTCAGAGAACGATAAACTTCGATGGTAAAGTCGACGTGCCCCGGCGTGTCGATAATATTCAGCTGGTGATCCTTCCAGAAGGTTGTCGTAGCTGCTGACTGAATGGTGATACCGCGTTCCTGTTCCTGTTCCATAAAATCAGTGGTCGCATCGCCATCGTGCACTTCGCCAATTTTATGGATTTTCCCTGTGATATTCAGGATGCGTTCCGTGGTCGTGGTTTTACCGGCATCTACGTGTGCGAAAATGCCGATATTTCGATAACGGCTGAGGTCAGTCATGGTTCTTGCTCTGTAAGAATCTAGATTTTTCGGGGTCTAAAAAAACGCGCCATCATATATTGAGAGAGAGACATAATCCAGCACTGAATTGTTTATTGAAGCTAATTTCTACCTTTGACAGACATAGCTTAGACAAAATCGTGGTAATTTCCTGCGATTGTCTATTCTGAGTGGGATTTAGGCTGAAAGGAGAGTTTTTAAGGGTATCATTTTCATTGTCACAAATTACAGCGAAGAACGCTGAGTGAAATCTCGGTTGAGAGAGACGGGGACTGGGTGGAAAGGGGAAAAAGGAGGAGTAGGCTAGCATAGAGCAGTTTGCGTGACGTGCGTAGCGAAGGGATATAATTGGTACTTTATTGAGTTTCAGTCGAAAGCGGTGTGCAAAACGGGCTGTTTCGCGTTGCATGCAAAATTCCAACAGATACAGATTGCTCAAATGTGTCAGTTTAAATACTGATCAGTTATGCTTCGCAGCCAAAAAACAAGACAAGAAGGAGGCAAAAGTGTCCGCCATAAGGATTTCTGGTCTTCTGTTACTAACGATCTTAATTAGCTGTGGTGATTCATATTCCGGTTCAGATACGGATGTAGTTGGGGAAAACAAAATGACGATTGAAAAACCTGAAACAAATACTGAAAACTTCCTCTCAGAAAACGCCAAGAGGTCTGAGGTCAATGTGACAGAATCTGGATTGCAGTACGAGATTGTTGTTAGTGGTTCGGGCAAGACACCAAATGCTACCAGTACGGTCCTGACACATTATTCAGGTCGTTTTATTGATGGAACAGAATTTGATGGAACCACTGGCAAGGGTCCGATCTCGTTTCCAGTAAATGGTGTGATTAAAGGCTGGACAGAAGCATTATTGCTGATGCAGGAAGGGGACAAGTGGCGTTTATATATTCCTCCAGAGCTGGCTTATGGACAGCGGGGAATTGGACCTATACCTCCGAACAGCACGCTCATATTCGATATTGAACTAATTAAAGTTAAGTAGTCATAAACAAGAGCAGAAAAGGTAGATGGAATGAACGAAGAAACCTCGAAGGAACTTAGGACCAGAATTACAGCTGAAGGGAAACTGGTCATGTCATTGGAAACAGTTCCGATGCCGAAACCCAAAGATGATGAAGTACTTATTCGCGTGGAGGCCTCCCCAATCAATCCGTCAGATTTGGGATTGCTGATCGGTCCTGCGGATGTTGCCACACTGCAGGTTGGCGGCACTGATGAGTTTCCAGTTGTGACGATGAATGTGCCGGAAAATATGATGAAGATGGTCTCAGCCAGAGTTGATCTGTCCCTGCCAGCGGGAAACGAAGGTGCTGGAATTGTAGTCGCTGCAGGTGCAAATGCTGAAAGCTTGATAGGAAAAACCGTCGGCGTCGCTGGAGGTGGTATGTATTCTCAATACCGGTGTGTGGCCGCTTCCAATTGCCTGGTGATGCATGAGGGAACGACTCCAGCTGAAGGCGCTTCATGTTTTGTGAACCCGTTGACTGCGCTCGGTATGGTAGAAACTATGAAACTTGAGAATCATACCGGTCTGGTTCATACCGCAGCGGCCTCTAATCTGGGCCAAATGCTTGTGAAGATTTGTCTGAACGATGATGTACCTTTGGTCAACATTGTGCGTCGATCAGAGCATGTGGAATTACTGAAGTCACTCGGAGCCAGATATGTATGCAATTCGAGTGAGTCTGATTTCATGGAAGAACTTATCCAGGCGCTGGTTGAAACAGGTGCAACTCTGGGTTTTGACGCAACTGGTGGTGGTAAATTAACCGGTCAGATTCTCACGGCAATGGAGGTTGCTGCCAATAAAACTGCCGGGGGGTTTAGTCGATACGGATCTACCATCCATAAACAAGTTTACATTTATGGTGGACTTGATCGGAATCCAACCGTATTGAATCGTGCCTTTGGCATGGCCTGGGGNATCGGGGGCTGGTTGCTGACGCCCTTTATACAAAGAGTGGGCGGGGAAAAGTTTGAAGAGCTTCGACAACGNGTTGCGGATGAGATAAAGACAACCTTTGCCAGTCGCTACACCAAAGAAGTTTCCCTGGCTGAAGCGCTTCAGGCTGAATCCATCAACGTCTATGCAAAACAGGCTACAGGTGAAAAGTACCTGATAAATCCCAGCAGATAGTTGCCGGGCACCGAATAATGTCCCGACTTTGCCTGATTGGCGCAGACATTTGCGCTGAGATGGCTGTNAGCTGCCAGAGGTAAAATAGGATCATGGAAATGTGGCAGGAAGATGAGAATGCGCTAATCGCTGATCTTGTTTTTGAAGATTTTGAGTCTGCATTCAAATTCATGACCATCGTCGCCGGNCTTGCTGAGGCTCATAATCATCATCCGGATTGGCGTAACGTCTANAATCNAGTCTCAATACGNCTCACGACTCATGATGCTGGTNACACAATNACCGANAAAGACAGAGATTTGGCTATGGCCATTGAATCTCACCCTGATGTGCAGGGTCTGATAGTTCAGGTACGTACATTCAAAATCTGACNCTGATATTTAAAAGATATTTCAAAAAAACTTTTAAAAACAATGACAAATCGGTGATTTGATGAATTTGTAGTTTTCTCCATTATTCATTAAACTTATATTAAGATAAAATGCTTATATATTAATAACATACAGATGTTAACTGTTGTAAATAAGTATTTAAAATTGATATTCCTGCAGAAACTATGGAGAAAACTTCACATTTGGCTATATAATGAATCAAGTTTGAAATTGAAAATGGTCAAGTATGAGACCCTGGCAACTATTGCTCGTCATGATAACGCTGGTTGTGCCACTGATGCCCGCTGCGGAAGAGGTTTCTCAGGAGGTATCTCGTGAGGTTTCTCAAGAGTTCCATAAAAAGGCACATTCAGTCGTTCCAACGGGTGCGCAATTTAGTGATGTCGACATACAGGTAGATGACACGTCACGCTACCGTCCTTCAGCCACTCCCCGGGATACTGCCGGAAAACATTCACCACCGGATTTTTCGGGCTTCTCAAATACCAGCGATAAAAAAGCGGCGTTTTACGATTACCTCCTGCCGATGATCCATAACGTTAATCTGGAGATTGCTGTTGAGCGACAAATGTTACTGTTGATGATTGCGGAATTGTCGAATGGCGGGCATCTAACAACTGAGCAGGTCCAGGAGCTCGACCGGGTGGAGAGGCAATATGGTGTATTAAATGACCACTTTAATCTGTCAGCCAGAATCAACGACCTGCTTGAGCGAGTTGATGTCGTCCCTGCTTCTTTAGTCGTTGCTCAAGCCGCTAAAGAGTCGGGCTGGGGAACCTCACGATTTGCTGTTCAGGGAAACAACTTCTTTGGAATCTGGTGCTTCCATGAAGGTTGTGGAATCAAACCGCGACAAAGGGACCTTGGACTTAATCACGAGGTGGCGACCTTCGATACAGTTGAACAGGGTGTTCGCCATTACGTCAGAACAATTAATACNCACGTTGCGTATGGTGACTTGAGAGAATTNCGAGCGAGAGCGAGAGAACGNCAACAGCTACCCNAGGGTGAGCAGTTGGCTAATGGGTTGGTTCACTACTCGCAAAGAGGGGAAGCTTACGTCAAAGAAATTCAATTTATAATTCGCCACAATCAACTGCAGAGATTTTCTCGCATTTACAGTGTCTAGATCGTTATCACATTTCAGTTAGAACTCGCGAAACAACATATGTCTTAACCCGAAGTTTTCAGTCTCGTATAGTCGAACTGGCGACTTGTCTGATGCGTTGAAAACAGCAAATCTCTTGAAGAACTCGTTAACTATCATCAATGGTGTATTGGGTATCTTGACCAATCCAGATGGTTCCTCAATGCCAAAGTCCAANGTACTGAAATAATCCNNACNGTCGNTATTTGGGTCGCGTCGCGCAGAGGNNTTACTGGATGTGTAGGTACTAAACATGNGANCCGTGGTCCGGTTAANTTTNATGTCGAAAGNATCCNGATGACGGATATCTGTNGTACTCATGGGTTTCTCNGGTNTTGATGTTTACCNACATNNAAGGGCCGGGAAGTGGCNTGGCTTCGGTCCGGTTTGAAACAGTGATGACTTATAAATCCTGACTTCTGGACAGACAGCTTGTTATGCTTTGCAGCCATTATCTTCATATTGTTGGCATGTAACTATCTTATGTATCAGCTGATTGAAAAGGCGCTGAAAATACAGTTTCAACAACTTATCGATGAGCCCCGGAGAATATTCCATGGTCGAGGTTATTTGTATGTGGGTCTTGAGCATATAAATCTTGACTGGTTTCCCCCTGTCTTACTGATCACCGGATACAAGACCATTGAGGATGCAGATTCATTGATTTCCCTTGTGAAGCAGCAGGATGAGCTGGATCAGATTAAATCAATTGTATTACAGAGACGATCTGGCAAAGGGGCCCCGTCGGACTGTGTCTGGGGAGAGAATATCCCTAAATTTATAGTTGTTGAAAACGGACTCAGGTTCGAGGTGCAACCCGGTGTACATCAGAATGCCGGACTGTTTCTCGACATGCGCCTGTTACGTACTTGGCTGAAGCAATATAGTAAAGGCAAAAATGTACTTAATCTGTTTGCTTATACATGTTCTCTGTCTGTGGCAGCGATGGCTGGTTGCGCCACGCAGGTTGTGAACGTAGATATGAATAGATCCAGCATTAACTGGGGGAACCGCAATCATGAATTGAACGACCAGGATCTGAGAAGTGTGCGAACAATTCCTCACAACATTTTCCGATCCTGGGGCAAAATTCAGAAAATGGGTCCCTTCGATCTGGTAATAATCGATCCGCCCTCCCGTCAACGAGGCAGCTTTGATGCGGAAAAAGATTATGTCACGATACTTAAAAGACTGACGAGACTCTGTAAACCCGGGTCAGATATCATCGCCACTCTGAACAGTCCCTATCTGGGTTCAGACTACTTACCCAATCTGATGCAAAGATATCAGCCAAAGTACCAATTGTTGAGGCAATTCCCAGCAAGCACCGGATTTGAAGACAAATTTCCTGAAAAGGGACTCAAGGTCTATCATTTTCGTGGCTGAATCCTGGCTTGCTGTACCGAAACGCCAAGTCTAGACTCGAGGTCAGTATTTAAGGAGAGAGCATGCGTCGAACTGAACAGATACGACTGATCGAATCCCTGATTCAACACCTTGACGAAGGGACTAACGTTGACGTCGGGTATCAGGTTAAAAATCCCGTCGAAACCTACACCAGCCCTGAGCGGAGTGAGACGGAGTGGCNGGCTTTCTTTCAAAGCTATCCCCAGGTAGTTGGCCTGTCTGGAGATCTGCCTGAACCCAATTCGTTTTTTACAGTAGAAGATTTTGGTAAGCCGGTACTTTGTACCAGAGACAAAGATGGTAAATTTCATGCGTTCATCAATTCATGTCGACACCGTGGCACCTTTGTTGAATCAGAATCCCGTGGTAAACGTAGTGTGTTCAGCTGTCCGTTTCATGCATGGAGTTACAGCCCCTCAGGTGAGTTGGTCGCGGTCCCGAAAGAGAATCATTTTGGTTCAGTCGACAAATCCTGTCTTTCGCTGGTGTCACTGCCAGCAGAAGAGAGAAACGGGATTTTGTGGGTTCATCCAGATCCAGAAGGAACTCTCGATGCTGATGAATTGCTGGGGCAAGATTTGTCTCAGGAGTTGGCCGAATGGAATCTCGCGGATATGTCCCTNGAAGGTGAAGATCTGTACCAGCATGAGATGAATTGGAAACTGGCAATCGATACCTTCGGTGAAACGTACCATTTCNATTTTCTGCACAAGGACACTCTGGCGCAGGATTTCTACGGCAATGTTCAAATGTACGATACTTTCAAGCGAAACCATCGAATGATGCTGTGTATGAAAAGCATCGAGGAGTTGCGCAATGTGTCAACGGAAGACTGGCATGTACTCGCTTGTACCTTGCCTGTCTACTATCTGTTCCCAAATATCCAGCTTATTCTTTCTCAGGCCGGGCCAATACTTGTGCGGATTTATCCGAATGGACCTGGGCCGGATGACAGTTTTAGCAAAATCACTTTCTACCTGCGGCCAGAGATTGCTGCACTGAGAGAGGATCCGGAATTCGACAATGATGCTGTTGACATCTCTGGTCGATTAAGAGGTTTCAGGNAGGTCATCAGGGATGAAGATTATGTTGCCGCAGCAAGTAGTCACAGGGGGCTCGCTGCTGGCGGGATGACTCACATAATCTTCGGACGTAATGAACCCGCGCTGCATCACTATCACAACACCTATCGTGAAGCGCTTGGAATGGAACCGCTTGAGAGAGTGGAAGATCAGAATGAGTAACCGAGATTTTTGCGTAGCAGTAATCACTAACTGGGAGGTAGATACATGTCGATCGAATTGCCGCTGAAGTTTAAAGGTGCGCCCGGGTCACCCTATACGCGAAAGATGTTGGCANCGCTNCGTTATCGCAGGATTCCCTACTGCTTCCTAATTGGTGATGAGATGGTTGGTGCCGATATGCCCAAACCCAGGGTCAGCTTATTGCCTACGTTCTATTTAANAAACCAGTCNGGAGAATATGAAGCTGTCATTGATTCGACGCCTTTGATANGGCGCTTCGAAAAAGAGATCAAGGGTCGAAGCATCATTCCCAACGACAATGTAATGGCTTTTTTAAACTATNTGCTTGAAGACTTCGGNGATGAATGGCTAACCAAGGCGATGTTTCATTATCGTTGGCACTTTGAGGATGACATTGAGCAGGGNGGGAATATCCTGCCCCGGTGGCGAAATATCCAGGCACCGGAAGAGACTCTTCAGAAAGCAGCCGAATTGATTCGTGAACGTCAGATATCAAGGCTCTATGTGGTGGGATCGAATGAAGTCACTGCGGCGGTTATCGAAAGCAGCTATAAGCGATTTCTCCAGATCATGGATAGATTATTGCAGAAGCAGCCGTTTCTGATGGGAAGTCGACCCGGCTCTGCTGACTTTGGGATTTATGGTCAGCTGACTCAACTGGTTGGATTCGATCCAACACCAATGAGGATTTGCCTGCAGCAAGCACCGCGTGTTTTCGCCTGGACTGATGTAATGGATGATTTGAGCGGCCAGGAGCCCACCGATGAAGCCTGGCTAAACAGGGATGGGGCAAAGGCTAATCTGAATGAACTGCTGTCAGAAGTTGGGATGGTCTATGTACCATTTCTGCTTGCTAACGCCAGAGCGATCCGAAATGGTGAGGCCGAGGTAAATACGGAGATTGACGGGAAAGCCTGGCAACAACCCGCGTTCCCATATCAGGCAAGATGTTTACAATGGATTCTGGATGAGTTCAATGCGCTCGATGACGAAGAACAGGCATCAGTCAGGGACATTCTGTCAGAGACTGGTTGCGAAGCACTGTT
Source organism: Gammaproteobacteria bacterium (assembly GCA_002725285.1). Classification (GTDB taxonomy): domain Bacteria; phylum Pseudomonadota; class Gammaproteobacteria; order Pseudomonadales; family Azotimanducaceae; genus JAHRVQ01. The sequence continues at coordinate 16,723 of PBRC01000020.1, forward strand.
AGACTAAGATGATGAAATCAGGAACTCGCGTAAGGTCGCTGGTTATGCGGCTCATGGCCAGTGATCTAAAGAGAGATGCATTACGATTTTCTGCTCAGTTGAAACGTCGATTGAAAGGTCTGCCTCCTCGCGTATTCTATTTTCACCAGGTCGACGATCCGTATAGTCATCTGGCTGTACAGAAGTTAGCGACATTGAAAGCGAGCTACGACATTGACTGGATACCCTACCTGGTATCTCCNCCGGATGCGGAATATCAGGGAGATGTCGANCGATTCNNAAANTGGGCTTTNACGGACGCGAAAAGTATCGCACCTTACTATGNANCAGATCTTCCGATTNAGGCACAGACTCCCGCNNGTGANGCAGTCAATCAGACTAACCAGAATCTGGTTGCCTGTTTGCGAGAAGANNACTTTCCAGAGAAAGCATTAGGGGCGGGCCAGAAGTTATGGTCCGGTAATCTGACTAATGAAAGCGGCGAGAAACCAGAAGCAGGCCAGGCACTGTCTGAAGGAAATGCCTTGCGAAAAAGCAAAGGCCACTACCTCGGCGCGATGTTTTACTTCGACGGTGAATGGTATTGGGGGCTTGACCGCATGTACCTGCTTGAGAAACGTCTGGTTGCTGACGGATATGGCAAGCAGCTGGATGGCGCTTTGTGTGTACCACCACCGCGGATTGAATCTGCCACTGGTCTTTATGCCAGTGACATAACATTGGAGTATTTCCCCTCTTTGCGAAGTCCCTATACTGCAGTAGGCCATGACCGGGTTATGGGCCTGGTGAAACGCAGTGGTGTTAAGTTAATTCTTCGGCCCGTGATGCCTATGATGATGAGAGGAGTAGGCGCACCCAGAGAAAAACAGCTTTACATCATATCTGATTCAAAAAGGGAAGCAGAAGCAAACGAGGTCAAATTCAGGAACTTTGTCGATCCTTTTGGTGAACCTGTCATAAGAGCTTTCACTCTCTATCCCTGGATTGAATCTCAAGGCAAAGCAGAGGCATTCGTTGGTGCCTATATGAAGGCTGCGTGGGCGGAAGGCGTGGATATCAGCAGTGATTCAGGATTGAGCAAAGTGGTGGAGTCGGTAGGACTGTCATGGCAGGATGCGCTCAAACAATTTCACAATAGTGAATGGGAGCAGATGCTTGAAACCAACGTTCAAGACATGCTAACGGAAGGGCTGTGGGGCGTGCCTAGCTTTAGGGTTTCAGGTGGAAATCGTCAGGATATATTCTCGTGCTGGGGACAGGATAGGATATGGCGGGTGGAAGCTGAAATCACTCAACGCTCAGAGAAGGAGCGCTAATTAATAGAGAGCGAGTCCAAACAAAGCTCTCATCATTCCAAAATGAGCCGTCAGGGTTCTTTACAGGATCTGATTATAGGGATTGAATGATTCACTTATGATTGTTAGATCCTTAGAACTGGTCCGGGATGACCCACGGCCAGGCAGAACAAACTACTTGGTAGCATCAACCTTGTAGACGTAAACACTTACCTCAATCCTCCGTCGCCTACCTTGTCACTGGCAAGCCCGGCTCGAATATTTATGACTGACTTCCTGCAGGGGCATCCTGCGGTGTTGGCGGGTCGACAGCAGTTACCGATGTACTGATACTGAAGAAAGAAGCGTATGTGAGGACGTTGCTGGTAACCAATCAGGATGAAACCAGATTTCTCGATGCCGTAATGGCAACAGATCTGAATGGCTCAAAAGTGTTCGCGGTGATGACGTTCAAGGAATTTACTCACCGGGACGAAGTTCTGGTTAAATATGTAATGATCAACAAAGCGCATATTGATGGCCTGGATTTCAAGCAGGTGGATCGGGTTTCGGTCGGTGATGTGCTTGAACTGATCAAGCGTCTGAGTGAACAACATATAATGGTGGTTGAAGCACAGGGTGATGACTGGGTCATCAGAGGCATGTTCTCGACTACCAATATTGCCAGGGCGCTACACATCAGATTTGATGTTGAACCGCAAGCCAGAACCTTCTTCGAACTTGAGCAAGTAATACTACATCATCACCTATAGCATTGGATTCTGATCCCATGTTCTTCCATCCACTCTTGTTGAGTGGTTATACTTCAGACTGACTCGAGGGGGATAAGAAATGAAATATGCATTATTTGGAATTAACAACGGATTCTGTGCGGATCCTCAGATAATGAAGAGTGTTTCGATTCGTGCAGAGGAATCTGGATTTGAATCGCTTTGGACAGGCGAACATGTTGTGTTGCCGGATCCTCAGAAACCACCTTCCCCGGCAGCACCTCTGACTCCAATGGTTCACCCTTCGACCGCCCTGTCATATATCGCAGCATTCACAAACACGATCAAACTCGGCACAGGCATCACGTTAATTGCCCAGCGTAATCCAGTTGTGCTTGCCAAGGAGATGGCAGGTCTTGATCATCTCTCAAATGGAAGGTTGATTTTTGGTATTGGTGCTGGATACCTGAAGGCTGAGTTTGATGCCCTCGGTGTTGATTTTTCTGAGCGCGGGGCGCGAACTGACGAGTATATTAAGGCGATCAGAGAGTTATGGACGTCAGATGCACCAGAGTTCTCTGGTAAATTCGCAAAATATTCAGGAATTCAAAGTCGACCTCGGCCTGTACAAGAGGGTGGTCCACCTATTGTGGTTGGCGGGGCAAGTAGATCGGCGTTCAGGAGAGCCGTGACACAATGTCAGGGCTGGTACGGGTTTGCCCTCGATGTGGATACGACCAAACTGGCACTGGATGGCCTCAAAAGCGTATCGGAAAGTCATGACCGACCTGCGGAACTTGGAAGTCTGGATATCAGCATCACGCCAAGAGCACGATTAACTGAAGCGTTACTGCATGAGTATGAAGAACTTGGCGTGCAGCGGCTGATTCTGATGACACCTGGACAAACTGAGCAGGAGATATTGACCTTTGTTGATGATATAGCGAATCAGTTTATTAAGTAGCCATACACTGGTGTTGTCTGTCAGGAAGCAATAAACCAACCCTTTCATGATCCAGTTGCCGCAAATAGATGGCTTCCAGCTCGTGAATGTCTTTGATTGCTGGTATTAAAGGGATATAGAGCCCTATTCAAGAGTATAGGAATCATTAACGCCCGCCTGTTCCTGGGGCCGACGCCGTGCGCTTCGCGCTCTTAGGTAGGATATTGGTAGGGTGTTGGTAGGATTTGAAGCTGTGGAAATCCTACCAGGTCGGATCCCTCCCCACCGCAGTACGTTCAGTCGCGACCAAACAGCTTGCGCCCCAGCGCCTTCAATTGCATCCACAGGTTTTTGCCAATGAATAACGGCACTCCCTGAGGGTTCTGCTTGATCTTCCTGGCAAGCAGTCTTTTCAGCGCGGGAGTGCCATCGTAGTTGCCTGGGCGCTGGCCATGACCCCGATGAATCTCGATGTCAGGGATGTCGATAACATCCAGGTCCAGGGGTAGCGAGAAAGTCTCTGTTCGCGGCAACAGGCACTCACTGTCTGTGCAGGCCTGGTAGCGTACCAAGACATTGATATCCACGCTGGGAGTGTCTAGCGGGCGGCACTCACTGGCCAGTTCTCCGGTGGCGTAGAACGGGTAGATGAGATCAACCGTACCGTGCCACACATTCAACTCAGCGATGTCCGGCAAGGTCAGCTTTTCCGTGGCAGGGAACTCAGGCGGCATTAGTCTGAACCCTTCCGGTCCATCGATCTGCACTTCGGTGGTGATCATGCCCTCCGGTACGGGCGGGCCATAGATGTGCAAACCCTCAGGCAGTTCGAAACGCACTACTAAATGCCGGATGACCCCCTGCCGTATTGTACCTTTGCCGCCATGTATGGCGACAGTCAGCTTGATGCCTTGGTCGCCGCCAGTTGCCTGGGGGGCATTGTTATCGAGTACTAGGCGTCCCAGCGCGGCATCGATGTAGAGCTCGGCGCTGTCGCGCTTCTTGTAGGAATCGTGGAAGAACTTCGNAACCACGACACCATTCTCGTCTGTCACGTACACGCCGGGATAAGGGATGCCGTAGAGGATTGCGTCATTCTTGGTCACCTGGTTGTTGACGATGCCGAACTTTTGAATGACAGCTGAATCGATATCCGATAGCAGCGGGTATGGAATACTTTGCTTGTCTCTAAATTCAGCCAGAGTTTCCTGATCATCGTAGGAGATGGCGTATAGACCAATTTCGTGTTCGGCAAATTTGTCAAATGCGTCTCGCANCTCACCTAGCTGCGTCCAACAGGGGGGTCACCAGACAGCTGAACGATAAAACACAACCACCGACTTTCGGTTGGCGCGGTCGGCGTGGTAGTCAATCTGGGTGCCGCATGCGTCTGGTAGTGTGAAGTCGGGCAGTCTCTCGCCAATTTCGGGGCCGGTTGGGTGTCCGTCAGGTAAACTTGCCCGTGCTGGATGCCCTAAGGGTGCCGGTGCATCGAAGCCGTGATGGTCTCTCTCCACTACCATGGTGATCCTCCTATTGATGCATGAGGTCTAAGCGCAGAATGTCGCGAGACGGTGGAAAACCCATGAGGAACCTCGCGCCGAGAGGAATCTTATAGGCAACTGCGACCCCATCAAATTCCTCATCTACGACGGGCACCGCGATTCGCCGTGTTTTCGTTCCATCAATCTCAACTACCACTTNCGGGTTGNCNACTGCCCGACGATACCAACCTCGCGTCCAGTGGTGGGCAGATACGTAGAGCTTGCCCTCCTCCGTCTCAAACCTNGCGAGCATCTTGCTGACTTCTTCGCCAGTTTCATCTTTNGTGGTCAGAATCAGCATCGGGATGCCGCCTTCCTCGAAGGAGGGTTGCATCATGCCCAGATAACCCGCTTCAAATATGACCACGAATACAATGTAAATCGNGATTAGCCCGCCGAGCCATTTAAGGNNCTTCATGATCACGCCTTCTCTTTAATTTGCGCCAATACCCTCAACAGCGCTGCCGCAATTTCATCTGCCACTTCTTCTTGCAAGAAGTGACCCCCCTCGGTTTGAGTGACTGGCGCGTTGGGAAAATTGGTCTTCATCGCAGACAGACCCCTGGCTAGTATGGGATCGTTCATGCCCCAGATAATTTCAGCCGGGATATCAAGGGTAGATACATATTTCTCTATAGAACGCATCTGCATCGCACTTGGGTGATCCGGGCCATCGGTCACCATGCGCATCATCGCGAGGGGCGCTTTGTCATTGCCGCTTTCGATGACTGGTCGCCCATAGAGGGCGGCAACTTCTGGGGGAATGGAGTCCGGATCGCCTTGCATGTTATGTAGTTGATCGAATATGGATACAAACACTTCGATCAGGAGCTCGCCGACGACGGGTGTCTTTACCCGAGCGTGGGCCGGAGAGAGATCCATCGGCTCCGTCGGTGCGTTAAATCCCGTATTCAGAATCACTGCGCCTTGCAACAGTCCAGGTGATAAGGCGAGCGCTCCCATGCCAGCCGGCCCTCCCCAGTCCTGACCGGCGTAAACGACTTCTGAGAGCTTGAGTGCTTCGAGCACGTTATTAATCCAGCGCATGTGGTTGTCTAACGTGTGCATGCTGGCAGGCACTTTGCTGGAAAAGCCTAAGCCCACGAGCGTCGGCATTATCACGCGGACCTCATCGGTAGGGAGTGCATCAGCTACCTTGCGGTAGAGGAATCCCGAGGTGGGGTTGCCGTGCTGTAAGAACAACGGGTAACCAGTGCCAACTTCAAGGACGTGTACTTTGATACCCGGCTCGACTTCCACGAAGTAACTCTTGTATTCGTCACTGACGAATTGGGCAGCGTAATCGGGTAAAGGAAACGCTTCGAAAGTACCTGCATTCAATTGGACGGTTCCCTGTCCGCTCGGCGTTACCAGTTCCCCGTCCCGCGTGATGGCAAATGCGACGATCGCTAATCCAACCACGACTGCCATCACAATGAGAATGATGTTTTTCATCTGCTATCTCCTTAGGATAAATATCTTTAAGATTAGCGGGATCAATTATCCGAGTAAAAGCTCGGAAAATGTACTCGGATTTGTTATCACCCATGAATCAGCTCGAAAAAACGCACTATCAGATGATAAAACAGCCTCGGCAGGCCCGTTCAAAAGCCACCGTCGAAGCCATTTTAGAGGCGGCTACTCGGATTCTGGTGACTTCAGGCTATGCTTCAGCGACAACAAATTCCATCGCGCGGTATGCCGGCGTTGGGATCGGCTCGCTCTATGAGTACTTTCCCAACAAGGAAGCGATCTTCACTGAAATACGCCGCCGCGAGGCGATCAAACACTTTCAACGACTCACGGGTATTGCGCAGTCGACGCATCCAAAGGCAATGCTTGAGCATATGATCTCAACGCATATTGCGTTCGTTCGGGATCACCTCGAGATCTACATTGCGCTCGAAACCCAGGTCCCGCGGTTAGCATTCGAGGAGACGGAGAAAGCGGTGTTGGACAAGTATGCGGCGCTATCCAATGCGTTTCTGGCAAGCCGTCAAGCCGACCTCCGTCCCCGCCAAGACATCACCTTTATCTCGGAACTGCTTTCGCGGATAGTGCTCTCGACGGTGAAAGACTATGCCTTGCGAGCACCAGATAGATTGGCTGAGCCGGACTTGACTGACGCCCTGATCGAGTTGATTCGCAACTACTTGCTGGGTGAAATCGCGTAGTGGGAGTGGCCACCTAGAAAGTCGCAAGGTGCGCCTGGAAGGCAACATAAGCGGAGAGTGTCCGCTACGCTTTGTTAAGGTCATCGGATTTGTTTTTCCCAACTGGTCGGATATTGGTAGGCAGAGGATGCTTTCCAACCTTACATTTTCTTAAGGATTGAAATCGACGGTGATTGGAAGTGTTGGGCGGTTAGGAAGAATAAACCACCTGAGTATAGGAACCATTAACGCCCTATTCTGACAAATCTGCAAGTATGATTTGATAGCTACAGGTCATTCTCTATAGCACTATTAGGCATTAGGAGGGAGATTACGCCGCTTTTTCTCCTCCCAGTCGTCGATGCTACTGAAACGGGTCGCGGAGCAGTAGTTGTGCTCCCGGGGGTCTATCCGATCGCAGGGTGCTGTTGATGAAATTCGTTAGCCTGTTCGTAGGCGAAACCAGCCTGGCAGAGCACAGCCTCACCAAGCGGCGGTCCGACCAGTTGAAGACTGAGCGGTATCCGGTCTGGAGAAAAGCCGCATGGCAGCGATAGCGTGGGATAACCGTTGTAATCCCAGATCGTGACGAATCGACCGCTGCGGTTGAAGAACTCTATCGGCACGCCAGCAAGCAGGCCTCGCTCGAGATCCATCCCGCCATAGGCATCCTCGGGATCGTAGCGGAACGATTCACTGGCCAGCGTCGGGCAGGCCAGGAGGTCGATATTCCGGAATGTGGGCGCAACCCGGCCGATCGCGCGCTTGCGCGCGAAGACCGCTTTGGCCAGATCCACAGATGAGATATCCCGGCCACCGCTCAGAAACTGCCGGAAGTAGTTTCCATACTCGTTTGTGCGCGATGGAAAGGTCGCTTCGTGAACTGCCGCGGCCTCAGCGGCGGCGAGTGTACTCCACGCCGCCACCTCGTCCTCTTCGAGAGGCGGCACTTCGATTTCGACGATCTCGGCGCCGAGCCCAGAGAGTTGGGAGACCGCTGTGCGAACCGCCGCGGCGACGTGCGGTTCGACGTCGGAGGTCGCGAACGCCTCGTCCCAGCCTATCCGAAGACCGGCAACCCCGCGCTCCATCTGCGCTTCGTAAGCGGGTACTGGATCTGCAAGAGAGGTCGGATCTTTGGGATCTCGTCCGGCGATCACACTCAGCACGCGCGCGGTATCCCGCACGCTGCGGGTCATCGGACCCACATGATCAAGGGTTGGGCCGAGATCCAGCACGCCATGGCGGCTGACGCGCCCCCAGGTCGGTTTCAGGCCAACGATGCCGTTTACCGCCGAGGGAAAGCGAATCGACCCCCCGGTATCGGTTCCAAGCGATGCGAAACACAGCCCGGCCGCTGTGGCCACACCCGAGCCGCCTGAAGAGACACCGGGCCAGCGGTCGAGGTCGCCCCATGGATTGCGAGGCACCTCGAAGTCGCGGTGGTATCCGACCATCGCGCCCTCGGTGGTCGCCAGTTTGCCGAGGATTACCGCCCCCGCGGTTTCGAGACGGGTGACGACGGTTGCGTCGGAATCTGAAATTATGTTTTTTCGAAAGCTGTGCCCGGCGGTGGTGGGGCTGCCGCGCTTGTGACACAAATCTTTCACGGCGATAGGGACGCCATGCAGGGGACCCAGTTTTTTCCCCTGGTGGCGCCTCGCGTCCGCGTCGGCCGCACTCTGTAGGGCCTGTGGTCCCATCACGGTGATATAGGAATGAAGCCGGGGCTCCAGCGCCTCGATGCGCGCCAACATCGCTTCGGTAATGGCAAGTGAATCCAGATCGCCGGAAGAGATCTTCTGTGCGATCTCGCAAAGGGTTAGGTAGTGAAGTGGTTCGCGCATAATTCCCGCCTGAGGTGTTGAGGAGATGTTGGAAGTGGCAGTGCCGTCACCCGGCCTGGAACAGCCCGGCAATAGCGCACCGACCGCAGTCATGGTGAGACCCGTGGCCGCGATTCCGATCAAATCGCGCCGGGTTGGATTTCCCGTTGTTTTACTCATCTGCAACACTCCATCCGTCACTGAGGATATCGATCGGATCGAAGGTTGCCCGCAGATGGAGATTGGCGGGGTGGTTGCCGCCCGGGCAGGACGCGAGACCCCGCGGCGCAAGGCGATGTGCCATAGGGGCGGATGAGAAGTTACATCGTTTGATCATGTGCTCCTCCGGTTACCGGCAGCCGGGCTGCGGTCGTAGGGGATGTCGAGGCCGCACTGCTTGTAGCGTCTGTAGACCTTGTAACCCTTGACCCGGGAGATGCCGAACTCGCGGCACAAGGGCGCCATCTTCTCGCCTTGCAGGAGCCGGCCTATGAACTTCGGTCTCTCATTCATCATTTTACACTCTTTCAATGGCATCTGGGCTCTCCCCAAAAGCAGCAATGTGTAAACCATGTGTCCGGAACAAACTGTAATTCAGAGTATAGGAACCATCAGCGCCCTATTCTGAGAAATCTGCAAGGAAAAGTGTCTCTTAGAATTTAGTGCTAGTGGTCCCATATGGACTGACGACGTACACAAACCCAATAATGTCATCAATATTTTTCTCCTGCATTATTCAACTAGCGGCCGAAAGTAAAAAACCACGGCTCTGAGTTATTCGACCACTCCATTGAGACTGTGTCGAGAAAGAAATCGCCAGATGACGTTAACGCCACTAATATCCCAGCCTCGCCCCGGTTCGGGCCACGTGTGGCCCATTTCGTTCATTCGGTAGAGCTCAACTTCAACGTTGTTAATGCAATTGGTGTAGGCGATCAAGTCAGCGATGGTGCCGTCTTCGTTGGTGTCGGGGAGAGCCGTGACGGAAGGCGCAGGGTCGCAACCGTTGTAAGCGCTCCAGTAGTCCATGATGGCTTCCATAGATTTTGTCCAGTTGGCGCCTGTGTACGGAACGACGTCGTCTTCGGTTCCGTGAATCTGCAAAATGGACGTCGCGTGGGTTGGAGTACACTCGGTAAACGTCTCAGGTGACATGGAGCCGGTCACTGAGGCGATCGCCGCAAAGTTGTCGCTCAAAAGACAAGCCAGCTGATGGCTCATGTAGCCACCGTTCGACATGCCGGTAGAGTAAATGCGGGACAGATCGATAAGGTAGTCGGTGGCGATCTTGTCGATCAATGCGGACGTGAAACCGATATCGTCGACCGTGCTTTCACTGGTCCAGCTGCCAACGTTCCAATGAGTGGTGTCTTCGAGAAGCGTGCCGTGCGGTACCAAGAGAATAAACTGTTCTTCTTCCGCTAGAACACGAAAGTCGCCGTAATTCATTTGGTCGATTGCACTACTTCCATAACCGTGGAAGTTAAAGAGCAGAGGTACCGATTCGCTACCAGTGTATGACTGGGGTACGTAGAGGATGTATTCCCGAACAAGCCCGTCGTGGTTGAACGTACAGTCGAGTTGCGACCCCGATCCTGAACACTCGTCGGCGGTTTGTGTATTTGAGGTCTGCGCTGCCGTGTTAACGCTCGCTTCTGGTGTCGGAGTCGAATTCCCGCCGGAACCACCACCGCAGGCACCGGTTAACGTCAGGAGTGCTAGCTGTAACAAAATGAGCGTAGTGCGTTGCATCGTTATGTTGATCCGGCGATCAAGTTCTTCACTATTTTCGAGTACAGGAACCATTAACGACCTATTCTGAGAAATCTGCAAGTATGATTTGATAGCTACAGGCCATTTTCTACAGCACTGTGCTATTAGGGGCCAGGACACCATGGAATCGAGTGAGGTTGACCCTCGGTCTTGGAACCAAAGCAGCCAATTTGGCAATGAAATCTAAAGGCTCGAATATGACATGTGTAGTACCATCACGGTAAGGGGTTTTTAAATGATACCTCACCATCCCATTAGAGGTCAGTGCAAGCCTTTTTTCTGAGACGGCAGGTCGGGAGATGTAACGGCACAATCGTTCAAGCTTCTTTCGCTGTTTTGCTTCAGTTGCAACACCGGCATGTAGGGAGAATCCTGCGACTTTCCCTACCTGGTCATTGATACAATCGTCCTCCCAGGCTGGTATTGTTTGCAGCGTAAATACTTTGTGACCCTGCTGGGGACCCACTGCGATTCGATATGTGATGGAATGGCCATGAAGTTCATTCATGACATTATCATCTAGCCCCTCCATTGTCAGATAGCTATTCTCTTCATCGCGTGTCAGCAGACCTTGTTTCTCCAGGTGACGGGCAGTGCGTTGACTGATTTTTTCCACCAGTGAATTCAACTCACTAGCACTGGGTGCCTTGACTCGATGAAATACCAGTCTGTCATTCTTTTTCTGCGGGTAAACTCCATCAATGAATAGGATGTGAAAGTGTAGATTTAGATTTAAGGCGCTCCCAAAACGCTGTATCAGAGTGACTGATCCTGTTTTTGCAGTCGATTTCCTATGGCCAGCCTTTTTGATTAAGTGAGTCGAGATTGCTCTGTTTATAATTCCCAAGATCTTACCCATTGCCTGAGGATCATTTGCCAACAGAAATCGCAACTGAAACGGGAAGCTCAGTACCCACTGCCTTATGGGCTGATGTGGCAACACGTCGTCAACCAACAAGGCAGCACTATCTGCCATTCGACGGGCGCCACAACTGGGACAGAAACCCCGTCTCTTACAGCTGAAT
>PBRC01000021.1 GCA_002725285.1 Gammaproteobacteria bacterium
ATTACTTGCTAAGATTACTTGCTAAGATTACTTGCTAAGATTACTTGCTAAGATTACTTGCTAAGATTACTTGCTAAGATTACTTGCTAAGATAGCTTAGGTTAGAACCCAAAATTATAACTCTTCTTCATGATCTGCATGTAATATGTCAAATATGAACAATATCGCACTACTTGAGCAATTCGGATTCCTCGCTGTCACCGGCAAAGAGGCCTTGAGTTTTCTACAGGGTTACACAACCTGTGACCTGGACAATCTGACCGTCAATAATTCGAGCCCTGGTGCAATCTGCAATATCAAAGGCCGTATGATCGCCAACTTTCGAGCTGTGCCCTTCGAAGACGGCTTCCTGCTGCGTATGGATCGCAAGCTGGTCCCGGTCACTATTGAATTCCTGCTGAAGTATATCGTTTTCTCGAAAGCTGAAATGACAGATCTTTCGGACACGTATTATTGTTATGGGATGATGGGATCCGCCGACAACTTCCCACAGGCAGACAATACTTCTTCTCAAATCAACTCGGATACCGTGGTTTGTGTTAGCACAAATGATCAGCGTTACGAGATCTGGTCCACTGAAGAGAAAACCACTTCCGATGATGCCAGGCAGTGGATGTCTGCTGAAGTTCGTGATGGATTCGCGTGGGTAGATGAGACATCGACTGACAGTTTCATTCCTCAGATGTTCAATCTGCATGCCATAGAAGGCATCAGTTTCGAAAAGGGTTGCTATCTCGGTCAGGAAATCGTCGCGCGTCTTCAATACCGTGGCAAACTGACCAAACGTCTTCATCGAGGCCGATCAGATCATGCCACCAATACTGGTGACAGTCTTTTCAATAAGGAGCAGAAATCGGTTGGTACGATCGTCAGCAGCCAGAAACCCGATTTTCTGGCAGTTATTCAGACTAAATCAGGTGGTGACGATTCTTACCAGTTCTCTGATGGCACCACGGTTGAACTGATTGACCTTGCTCCCCAATCAGGTTAGGGACTTTCCTTAACTGACCTGAATCTTGAACATTGAAGGCCTTGAACTATAACTAAAGGATAAACAGAGTTTTTTTAAGTTCCCCAGCCGCCATGCGTCTTCGTGAAGTGGCGGAAAATCCTGACGCCAATGTTCAGGATCTGCCTGTATTGTCTTCAGCAAAATAGATCATATTGATTGGCAGACATATCGTGACTGCTTCCAACAGCGTCAAGTTCCATCGGTCCACGCAACGCGGGAGCAGACGAGGATATTCGGCTAGCCAATTCGGCCCGGTTTCAGGAAAATATTTTAAGATGGCTTCACTTCGAGATTCCCGCAGCTTGAATTCAGGCATGGTTATTTCTTGGCAGTTACCCTGGTGAATACTCTTTGAATACTGGAGAAATCCTTTCGACCATAGCCATCCTTGCCATGACTGATGTAGAGATTTCGTGCCAGAGACCCCATCGGGGTTGATGCACCGGTGTCCAGTGCCGACTCCATGGCCAAACCGAGATCCTTGATCATAAGATCAACCAGAAACCCGCCTTCGTATTCGTTCGCCGAGGGTACGCCCGACATAACACCCGGATAGGGATTGTAAGTTTCCAGTGCCCAGTTGCCACCAGAACTTTTCTTCATTATTTCCGAGAGAACCGCCGGGTCCAGGCCATTGTCAACACCCAGCTGAAGCGATTCAGCAGTCCCCGTCATCAATACCGACAACAGCATGTTGTTACAGATCTTTGCAACCTGCCCGGCTCCTGTATTTCCGGCGTGGAATATATTCTTACCCATGATCTCGAGTAATGGTCGCGCGCGCTCCAGAGCAAGCGCAGCGCCGCCGACGATAAAGGTCAGGGTACCAGCGACCGCGCCTCCTACACCGCCAGAGACAGGTGCATCGAGCATGGAGATACCTTTTTCATCTGCAGCCTCGGACACCTTCCTGGCACTACCTGGCGCAATGGTACTGCAGTCGACAACCAGCGTTTTCGGGTCGATATTCCCTAATATTCCATCGTCGCCAAGATACAGACCCTCTACATGAAGAGAAGCCGGCAGCATGGATATGAGGACATCGACATCGACAGCCGCTTCAGCTGCTGAATTACAGGCTGTGGCACCTTCTGCAACAGACTTCTCCAGCAATTCCGGCACGATATCAAAGGCTTTTATTTCATATCCTGCCTTAAGCAGATTTGTTGTCATGGGCCCGCCCATGTTACCCAGACCAATGAATCCTATTGTTGTCATTTCTTTCTCCTTCTGCGTTCCGAATCAAGCAAGATCCGCCAGGGGATGTTTATCCCAGGGCTCGACAAAATGTTGTGCAACCCAGTCATCGGGAACCTTGCCCATATCAGCTTGAAACCAGGCTGGTTGATTATCTTTGTCAATCAGCAGTGCCCGAACACCTTCGAGGAAATCAGGATGCCTGCTGCACTGTACTGCAAGCGTCAACTCGAGTTGGAATGTTTCTGCCATCGTCATGGACTCGGCACGCTTGAACTGCTCGTAGATAATGTGAGCCGACGTTGGCGCGCCATGGCTAAATGTAGTACCTGCTTTTTCAAGCCATATGTCACCGGAAAAACTCGGCAGATTCGCCGCGAATGTGGCAACAGGATTTTCCGTCGCCAGGCACTCAGTGATTATTTCTTTCACAATTGCATCATGATTTTCAACTTCACTATCGAGGAAACCTGAACTTTTCTTCTCAAACTGATTAATGAGGTTCTCCAACACGAGGGCGACATCGCCATCCCAATTCTGGGATTGAAGCTGCTCAACAAATTCCTGCTTCAATTCATGATTAATCAGGTAATCAATCAAACCAACTATTCGTGCGTCTTTGGCATTGAAATTCGCACCGGTCCAGGTCAGAAAGTATCGCCAATGTTCCTGCATCTGACTAAACGACCAGGTTGCACCAGCATCCGGAATAAGACCAATCGTGATTTCTGGCATGGCGATACGGGTCTTCTCTGTACCGATTCGATGGCTGCACGCTGATGCAATACCAAGGCCTCCTCCCATCACAATGCCGTGACCCCAGACAATCGTTGGCTTCTTATAGGTATGAATCTGGTAATCAAGTCGGTACTCCCGCTCAAAGAAGTCATCACAGTAAGGCGAGGGGCCACCCTTATTTGCCACCATGTCGTGATAGAGATTCTGAATATCACCCCCGGCTGAAAAGGCTCGATCACCTGTACTCTGAAACATCACCAGCAGGATATTGTCGTCCTTCTCCCAGACCGCAAGCCTGTCCGCGAGCAGATTAATCATCTCAAGGCTCAAGCTGTTCAATGACTTTTCAACGTTCAGGGTTGCCATACCAATGGATTTGCCATTGGTCACTGACATGGTCTCAAACAAGACTACTTCAGACATATTCGCATTCCACTTCTTTTACCAGACTATGTGTATCAAATCATGTGTATCAAATCATGTGTATCAAATCATGTGTGTCAGATCATGGTGGTTCAGATTATGCGTTCTTCCACTCAGGTCTTCGCTTCTCAAGAAACGCGTTAACACCTTCAGCCTGATCCTTGCTATCAAACAGATCAACAAAAGCATCACGTTCGATAGGATATGCATCGACGAGTGGACCCGATCGGGCAGCCATGATGAGTCTCTTACAGGCAGAAACACTGGTGGGGCTCTGCTTTTCAACACCTTTGGCCAGTTCAAGTGCTTTTTCAAGGCTCTGTCCCTTACCTACAACCTCTTCCACCAGACCAATCTTCTCTGCGGTCTCAGCGTTAATCCTTTCACCGCATAGGATCATGCGTTTTGCCCAACCCTCACCAACCAGCCAGGCAAGATGTTGTGTTCCCAGTCCGCACGGCAACAAACCGACCGTCGCTTCCGGCAGTGCCATCACGGCATGGCCTTCCACAATTCGAATATCGCAGGCCATCGCGCACTCCAGACCACCGCCCATGGCATATCCGTTAATCGCCGCTACTGATACGCCACGAAAATTGTTGAGCGCCTCAAAGGCCTCACCAAATCGATCCGCCAGTTCTCTGGCAACTGCTTTGTCACCATCTGCAAACATATTGAGATCTGCACCCGCTGAAAAAAACTTCTCTCCCTGCCCGGTAATCACCAGACTGTAGCATTCATCATCCTGATTGAGTTTCTCTATCGTTTCACGAAGTGCTGTCAGACTATCCTCATCCCACGTATTGGCCGCAGGATTATTGATCGTAATCACTGCAGTATGATCTTTCATTTCCACTAGCAATTTGTCAGCCATTATCTTTTTCCTGATTTATTGAATCGCTTCTACATCAGCCACGGATAGCAGTCGACGAGAAATAATCATACGCATTATTTCGTTGGTGCCTTCCAGAATCTGGTGTACCCGCGTGTCCCTTATGTATCGTTCCAGAGGATATTCCTGCATATAACCGTAACCACCGTGAATCTGCAGAGCCTCATTACAGACATCAAAGCCAACATCCGTTGCAAACCGTTTAGCCATCGCTGAATAAACCGCGGCTTCGGGATCAGCCTGATCAACCTTGAAGGCCGCCAATCGAATCATCTGCCTCGCAGCAACCAGTCGCGTCACCATATCAGCCAGCTTGAACTGCAGTGCCTGAAAATTCCCGATTGACTCACCAAACTGCTTTCGCTCTAACATGTATTTCTGAGCGCGATTAATGGCAGCCTGGGCAGTACCCACTGAGCAGGTCGCTATATTGATTCGACCCCCATCCAATCCCTGCATGGCGATCTTGAAACCATCCCCTTCTCTACCCAGACGATTCTGAAGCGGCACTTCAACATTTTCAAATCTGATCTCTCTGGTAGGCTGGCTATGCCAACCCATTTTGTCAAGATTCGAACCGTAGCTGACACCATCGGCATCTGCGGGGATTACCAATGCCGTGATGCCCGCAGCGCCAGGAGCACCGGTTCGAACCATGGCAACCAGTACGTCTGTACTTCCGGCACCTGAAATAAACATTTTGCCACCATTAACAACATAATGATCTCCTGACAATTCTGCTTTGGTGCGCAGGGAAGCAGCATCTGATCCTGCATCTGGTTCCGTCAGACAATAACTGGCTAATGTTTCACCTGATATCAACGCCGAACAATACTGGTCAACCGCAGCTTCAGTACCAAAGCTGGCAATCATCCAGGTTGCCATGTTGTGTATCGATATGAAGGCTGTCGTCGATGTACAGCCCATCGCTAACTGTTCCAGCACAATGCTCGAATCCAGCCGACTTAGGCCTAAACCACCAATGTCCTCGGGACAGTACAGACCGCAGAATCCGAGACTTCCTGCTTTGGCAATGACATCTTTTGGGAAAATCTTCCCGGCGTCCCAGGCTGCAGCGTTAGGTTCAAACTCTTTATCTGAGAAAGCGCGGGCAGTCTCCTGAAATGCCCGTTGATCCCCGCTTAACTCAAAATTCATCTGTCTCCTGAACTTCCCGATCCCTATTTAAGGGTGATCGTCATGTTGGCAGAAGCAACCGCATCACTTGAAAACCATCTCGCAGTGATGGTTTTTGTTTCCGTATAAAAACGAATCGCATGTTTACCATACGCATGCTGATCACCATAAAAGGAATTTTTCCAGCCAGTGAATGAAAAGAAAGGCAGAGGCACGGGAATAGGGATATTTATCCCCACCTGACCCACTTCGATTTCACTCTGGAATTTACGGGCGGCACCCCCGGATGATGTGAAGATCGAAACACCATTGCCATAAGGATTGTCATTAATCATCTGAATTGCTTCATCCAGGTTCTCTGCTGTCAGGCCAACCAGCACTGGACCGAAAATCTCATCAGTATAGATACTCATATCAGTCGTCACATCGCTGAACAAGGTGGGTCCTACCCAGTTTCCATCCGGCAAGCCATCGACCGAGCAGTCACTGCCATCTAAAACACAGTTGGCTCCTTCAGTTTTTCCTTTCTCGATATAACCAAGAATTCTGTCTCTCGCCTGCGGGCTGATCTGAGGGCCGTAGCCTGCACCATTATCGTCCCACGCACCCGGGCGTACTTTTGACATGGCTTCAGCCACTTCTGGAATCCACTGTTTGGCTTCACCAACGAATACGGCTGCAGAAATTGCCATACATCTTTGTCCAGCCGCACCAACCGCAGCACCAACCAGGGCATTGATCGCCTGATCCTTGGACGCATCCGGCATGATGATCATATGGTTCTTCGCACCCGTCATGCACTGCACACGTTTCAGGTTGTCAGTACCCAGTCGATAGACATGTTGTCCCACACCGACCGAGCCAACAAATGATACAGCTTTGGTATCTTCGTGAGTAATCAAGGCATCGACCTGATCTTTACCACCGTGAACAACCTGAACCAGGTCTTTCGGGAAGCCACTCTGATAGAAGAGCTCAATCAGCAGGTTCGGCGTCATCGGGTCCTGTTCCGATGGTTTGAGAATGAAGGTATTGCCACAGGCAATTGCCAGGGGGAACATCCACAGGGGGATCATTGCAGGGAAGTTAAATGGCGTAATACCGACACAAACTCCCAGTGGTTGAATCAGGCTATAGGTGTCGATTCCCCGGGCTACATTCTCAGAAGTTTCACCCATGATCATGGCTGGAATATTGCAGGCCTGCTCTGCAACTTCGATTCCACGCCAAACATCTCCTTGCGCATCGGCGAATGTCTTACCAGTTTCCTGCGACAGGATCTCGGCGATATCATCCTGCTTTTCTTTCAGGAGCATCTGATAAGTCATCATCAACCTGGCTCTTTCTGGCGCGGGCACAGTTCGCCACTCCAGAAATGCGGCTTTCGCCGCAGCAACGGCCTCGTCAATTTCTTCCATAGTGGTATAAGGTGCTTCGACCAGCACCTCCTGGTTCGCGGGATTCGTGACTTCAATCGTGTCACTGGCCTTACTGGTGCGAAATCCACCACCGACGTATACATCAAGAACTCTAGCCATCTCTCGTGCCTCTGCATTCAAAGTTCAGGCATCATATAGAATGCTTGGATGCAGTTAAACCAGATAAATCACTTCTGGTACGATTCGAGCCAGCTATACCACATAGTGAAAACCCAGTTGCCTCTAACNGTTTCAGGATGTGCTTCCTGATCAGGTGGACCTGATCTCTTTTTTTCGCCNGACGAGNCCTCTCAATAAGTATAAANTCCCGGATTAATCGGNAGTAACCATNATGACTGACACCGTTACACTGGACAGTGGATTNCAGAAATCCATTATTGGTGCCGTAAACGCCAATATGGAGAAACAAATTGCATTTACCCAGGAACTGGTACGATTTCCTTCTGTACGCGGCCAGGAGAAGTCCGCCCAGGATTTTCTGTATCAGCAGATGGCTGATCGTGGTCTCTCAATGGATCGCTGGGCTCTAGAGATTTCCGATATTGAATCTCATCCGGGTTTCTCTCCTGTGAGCGTTGACTATAATAACGCCATCAACGTTGTCGGCACTCATCGACCCGAAAAAGAACAGGGTCGATCTCTCATTCTGAATGGCCATATTGATGTGGTCCCGGTCGGCCCGCTGGATATGTGGGCATCACCACCATTTGAACCAGGAATCGAGGGTGACTGGCTTTATGGTCGGGGCGCTGGTGATATGAAAGCTGGCGTAGCTGCCAATATATTTGCCCTGGACGCTCTTAGAAACCTCGGCTATCAACCTGCTTCAACGGTCCATCTTCAATCTGTCACAGAGGAAGAATGTACAGGCAACGGCGCTCTCT
The DNA here is from genome assembly GCA_002725285.1 of Gammaproteobacteria bacterium. Classification (GTDB taxonomy): domain Bacteria; phylum Pseudomonadota; class Gammaproteobacteria; order Pseudomonadales; family Azotimanducaceae; genus JAHRVQ01. Next base: position 7,723 of record PBRC01000021.1, read on the forward strand.
CGGCACTTGCTCGTGGCTACCATGCCGATGCTGCTATTATTCCTGAACCCATGAATAACGCTCTGGTCAGAACTAATGTGGGGGTGATCTGGTTTCGTGTCCACGTAAAAGGCAGACCGGTTCATGTGGCTGCCGCCAGTAGTGGCGCAAACGCGATCGATGCTGCAATGTACCTGATCACAACATTGAAGGAATTTGAAGCCCAGAGGAACAGCAGGAAGACAGACTACCCCCACTTCGTCGATCTTCAAAAACCCATCAACGTCAATGTTGGGAAGATCGAAGGTGGTGATTGGGCATCAACGGTTCCCGCCTGGTGTAGTTTCGATGTTCGCACTGCACTCTACCCGGGTGAAGATGCTCACGACGGCGCCAGAGAAATCGAGGACTTTATTCGCAAGGCATCTGGCAATCATCCCTTTCTTTCGAACAATCCACCAGAAGTTGAATTCAATGGGTTCATGGCAGAAGGGTACGAATTGCAGGATGGCACACAGGCAGAGCTCATGCTGAGAGAAGCTCACAAGAGCGTTTTTCAAAACGATCTGAATGCCGTGACATCACTGGCTTATCTGGATGGCCGGGTATTTGTACTCTATGACGATATTCCCTGTCTTGTTTACGGTCCCATGGCAGAGAACATTCACGGTTTTGACGAAAGAGTCAGCATCACATCGGTTGAAAAGGTAACGGCGACCATCGCCCTATATATCGCCATGTGGTGCGGCCTAGAGAAGATCTGAGGGGACCGAACGCCAGGCGCTCGGGTGTTAGCATCCTCAGTATCTGTTTATTGGGTTCAACGTTCTTTTGTTCGCAGATTGTCATGCCCGCCATGGGTGCCTTCTCGTCAGACTTTGAGGAGGCCGCACCGGACTTTTTCATTCAGCNCAGCACCGAATACGATGACGTCAAAGATATTCTGAATCTCTTTGCGGAGACCCAGCAGCGAATCACCAATGTTTATGGTGCTTCTACCTCAACTCCGGTCATCATCGTCACGCGCAACATGGAAACCGTCAGGTAATTTGGTGCCGGTCACCTGCTCAACGAGAATGGGCACAGACACCTTTACACCAAGTTGGAACGATTAAAGAATGCTCAGTCGCTGAAAGCGGTTCTGGAACAAGATCAGGTGATGCTGGCCCAGTCAATCGGTGCCTGATTTGTCCTCTGCAGATAGGCATTGCATTTTGAGAAGTGCCTGCAGCCAAAAAACCCGCGATGTGCCGACAGGGGTGACGGATGAGGTGATTTGAGCACCAGGTGCCTGTCCGCATCAATCACCTGCCCTTTCTTCTGGGCATAGCTGCCCCAGAGCATAAACACACAATGTTCTCTCCGGGTTGACAGCACCTCTATGACCTTGTCAGTGAACTGTTCCCATCCTTTTCCCTGATGAGATGCGGCCCGGTGCCTCTCAACGGTGAGTACACTGTTTAGCAGCAAAACCCCCTGTTTCGCCCAGCCTGTCAGGTTGCCATGAGGAAACTGCTGATCGATGCCGAGATCTTCCTGGATTTCTTTGTAGATATTCACAAGAGAAGGNGGTTGCGGNACTTCTTTTCTCACCGAGAAACACAGACCGTGCGCCTGGCCNGGTCCGTGGTAAGGATCCTGACCCAGTATGACGACTTTGACCTNATTCACAGGCGTTGTATTAAGCGCATTGAAGTATTCATCGCCCAGCGGATAAATGACCTTGCCTTTTTGTTTCTCAGAGACGAGAAACTGCCGCAGGTCCTTCATGTATGGGGAACTAAATTCAGCCTGCAGATAATCGAGCCAACTGGCATCCAGTTTTATGACGCCAGCTNCNGCCATCAGGATTTTGGTCTCATGTGTGGGAACAGCACAACATCTCGAATGGTGGCTGAATTCGTCAGCAACATCACCAGTCGATCAATACCGATGCCTTCACCCGCGGTTGGCGGCAGCCCATACTCCAGTGCCGTCAGATAGTCCTGGTCGAAATGCATGGCCTCAAGGTCACCAGCTTCCTTAGCTGCGGCTTGTTGTCTGAACCTGTCTGCCTGATCCTCAGAGTCATTTAACTCCGAAAATCCATTGGCAAGCTCGCGTCCCATGCAAAAAAGTTCAAACCGGTCTGTGATTTCTGGGTTTTCATCATTACGTCTTGCCAGGGGTGATACTTCCGTTGGATGCTGAGTGATGAAAACTGGCTGATCGATTTTATCCTCGACCGCGGCTTCAAATATCCCCATCACCAGTTTGCCGTGACCCCAGGCATCGTTCACTTCTATACCCAGTTCTTTAGCCAACGCCCTGGATTCTGATTCACTGGCCAATTGTCCAGGTTCAATATTACTATTGAACTTCACAATCGCTTCAGCCATGGTCATTCTCTGGAAAGGCGGGCCAAAATCAAGTTCAGTGTTCTGAAAAGTGAATTGCGTTTTACCCAGAACCTGCTGAGTAACCTCCCGAAACAATTCTTCGGTCAGATCCATCAGGTCGTTGAAATCAGCATATGCCCAGTAGAATTCGAGCATGGTGAATTCAGGGCTGTGCTTCGCTGACATCCCTTCATTTCTGAAATTCCGATTAATCTCAAACACTCTCTCGAAACCACCGACCACCAATCGCTTCAAATTGAGTTCCGGTGCAACCCGTAAATACATCTCAACGTTAAGCGCGTTGTAGTGAGTCACAAAAGGCTCTGCGGTTGCCCCGCCCGGCGTCGGCATCATCATCGGGGTTTCCACCTCCATGAAGTTCCTATCGATGAAGTAGCGACGAATGTTGTCAATAATCTGTGTTCTTTTGATAAACACGTCCCGACTGTCTTCATTGACCAGCAGGTCTAGATAGCGCTGCCTGTAACGCACTTCTGTATCCGTTAATCCGGCGTGTTTTTCTGGCAGAGGCCTTAAGGATTTAGTGAGGATTCGAACCTGGGTCGCGTGAACAGACAATTCACCCTTGTTGGTTTTCATCACGTAACCGGTAATTGCAACGATGTCACCGATATCCCATTTATTGAACTCGGAATAGGCTTCTTCCCCGACATCACTCTGGCGAACATATGCCTGAATCCGTCCGGACATGTCCTGCAGCGTGATGAAACTCGCTTTACCCATAACTCGACGCAACATGATCCTGCCGGCAACACTCGTGCCTATTTTGGCTTCTTCCAGGTCTTCTTTAGACGTAAGTCCATGAGCAGAATGCAATGCGTCGGCCAGATCCTGGCGACGATAATCATTGGGGAAAGCATTTCCCTTCTCACGCAACTCACCCAACTTCGCCTTGCGCAAGGCGATGATCTCATTATCATCATTGTTTTCTTCTGACATAACTTTTTCTTAGTGCTAGTGGCTATCGATACTTATCGGTTACAAACCCTGTTTTAAACTGGCTACAATAAACTGATCAATGTCACCATCCAGAACTGACTGCGTGCTGGAGGTTTCCACATTGGTTCGAAGATCCTTGATTCGAGCTGAATCTAACACATAGGAACGGATCTGACTGCCCCAACTGATATCTGATTTGTTGTCTTCAATTTCCTGTAACTCAGATCGGCGTTTCTGATCTTCCATCTCATACAGTTTGGCTTTTAGCTGTTTAACCGCCTGATCCCTGTTCTTATGCTGGGATCTCTGATTCTGACACTGCACCACAATGCCAGTCGGTATATGGGTCAGCCTGANGGCTGAATCAGTCTTGTTGACATGTTGGCCACCTGCACCGCTGGCGCGATAGGTATCAACCCTGACTTCAGACATGTCCAGTTCGACATCGATATCGTCATCCAGTTCGGGGGAGGCAAAGATAGAGGCAAATGAAGTGTGTCGACGATTCCCTGAGTCAAACGGTGATTTTCGTACAAGACGATGTACACCTGTCTCTGTCCTCAGCCAGCCAAAAGCAAAGTCTCCTTCAAATCTGATGGTCGCGCCCTTTATGCCCGCAACATCTCCTGGTGAGATTTCCATAATCTCTGTCTTGAAGTCCTTTGATTCGCCCCAGCGAAGATACATTCGCAGCAACATCTCAGCCCAGTCCTGGGCTTCGGTACCACCTGAACCTGACTGAATATCAAGATAAGCGTTGTTGCTGTCTACCTCTCCTGAGAACATGCGGCGAAACTCAAGTGTCTCAAGACGTTCGTTAAGCCTGACCAGTTCTGCCTCAACACCCTCAAGCAGTGACTCATCATCCTCTTCCTGCGCAAGTTCAAGCAGTTCACCAATATCGCCCAGACCTGAGTCGAGTTGATCAATCGTCGAAATAACAGTTTCCAGTGAGGATCTTTCTTTTCCCAGCTTCTGGGCGTATTCAGGATCGTCCCAGACCTTCGACTCGGCAAGTTCTAACTCAACCTCGGCAAGCCTTTCTTTACGCGAGTCATAGTCAAAGATACCCCCTAAGAACGTCCGTACGTTCCTTCAAGTCCTTCGTTTGCACCAGCAGAGGGTTGATTTCCACAATAATCTGACCAGGTAAAAAGGATCGCGCATTGTAAACGAACTGGATCTGACCTGCTACTGACCTGAAACGGGATTTCGTACTCAGGCAATGATGGATACCGGATCAAGTCAGATATGACTGTGACTGTTTCCTAATCCCAGGTCTTCTGGCAAGGGTGGGGCTTCAGTTCATGGGATTCGAATCAAGTCCGTTGCGGCAAATGTTAGCCTGCCAGTCTTGCCCATTCTTTATCAATCTGCGCCTGCATGGTCTGCTCAGATTCGCTGTTGTCGAGTACAAGCGTTGCTCTGCTGNTTCGCTCTTCGTTGCTTAATTGAGAGTTGAGTCGGTTTTCTACTGCCTCCCGATCCAACCCGTCTCTACTCATTGCCCTGCTTATGGCAACTTCCCTTTCGACTACAACAACCCAGATTTCATCACCCAGGTCTTCCCAGCCGGCTTCAAACAACACTGCAGCTTCAAGAACGACCACCCCATCCGGGTCCATCGCCTCATATCCCGAGATTTCCAGTTCTGTTAACCTTCTTATTTCAGGCCAGACAATATCAGTGAGTTTCTTCAGCTCTTCGGGATTACCGAAAACCTTACCGCCTAACACCTTCCGATCAATTTCACCATCCTCGCCAACCACTTCTTCGCCAAAGGTGTCAATCACCGAGCGATAGGCTTGCGATCCCTGGTCGTAGGCGCGATGACCCAGTTTATCCGCATCAATGATAACCGCACCATGATCCTCGAGGAACATTGATGCCGTTGACTTCCCCGAGGCCAAGCCACCCGTTAAACATACAATTTTCAACAGAAATCACCCGACAGACTGACTGATTCAGATAATCTGCCACAGCCAATGCATAAAATCACCTGAAAAAGCATACATCACCAAGAATTCAATTCTGAATAAGAACTAGGTAGACTCAAACGATGTGTAGAGTCAGGGAAAACAGATGAGCCAGAAACGAGATGCTGCCATCGTTGGGATCCATGAATACCCCTTGCGAGATGTTGAAGGGGAAGTCAGTCCTCTTCAAATCAAGGCCGAATCAGCTGCCCATGCTCTGGAAGACGCAGGACTTACCTGGTCTGATGTAGATGCCATCTATGATGCAGGTGATGGCGGCGGTATGAGTGGACTTACCACAGCAGAGTATTTTGGTCTGAAGCCCAATGTCATCAACACGACTGGTGTCGGTGGCAGTTCATATGAATATCACGCGGCACACGCAAAAAGAGATATTGCTTCCGGTAAGGCAAAGGTAGCCCTTCTCACCTACGGATCAACCGCTCACAGCAATGCACGCGCTATTGGTGTTGGCGGGCGTGGGGGTGGCGGCATGCATCCGGCGGACAATATGGATACTTTCACTGGTATGACCCTGATAGCTAACTATGCCATGGTGGCGCATCGACACATGCATGACTACGGTACCACCAGCGAACAGCTTGCGGAAATATCCACCGCGACCCGGTACCATGCGATGCGAAATCCTGAAGCTGTGAAAGCGATGGAGGATCTTGAATTTCTCGATATTCGCGAAACCACCGTTGATGACGTCGTAAACTCTCGCATGATCGCAGATCCTTTACATCTGCTTGAGTGCTGCATGATCTCGGACGGCGGCGGTGCCGTCGTCATTGCCTCCGCCGAAGTTGCAAAGGATTGTCAAAAAGCCCCTGTGTGGATTCTGGGCAGCGGTGAGGCAACCAAGTACCCGGAAAATGGCGGGGACATTACAACCAGCGCGGCTGTGCAGTCCGCACCACAAGCATTCGGAGAAGCAGGCGTATCACCTGCCGAGATGGATATCGCCATGATCTACGATTCATTCAGCATCACAGTGCTGGCATTGCTCGAGGACCTGGGATTCTGCGCAAAAGGTGAAGGAGGCAGCTGGGTTGAAGGCGGCAGGCTCAGATTCGATCGCCCGGATGACGGACCTGCACTCAATACGGATGGGGGTGGTTTGTCGTCAAATCATCCTGGCATGCGGGGTATCTTCCTGCTGACCGAAGCGGCAAGACAGTTAAGAGGCGAGTCTTTCTCTCAGGTTCCAGACGCAAAACTTGCAGTAGCCCATGGCAATGGCGGCATGTTGGGAAGCAGACACGCTGCAGGCACAATCATCCTGGGGAGAGATTAATCATGAATGACATTAAGCGACCCGTACCCAGATCAGACGAATACGATACTCGAGAATTCTGGGCAGCAAGCAAAGAAAAAGAACTTCGATACCAGCAGTGTAAAAACTGCAACACCGTCGTCTTCTATCCTCGACGTCACTGCACGGGATGTACTGACGGCAAGTTGACTTGGAAAAAATCTGAAGGCAAAGGGGCTGTGTATACCTTCAGCATCGTTCGTCAGAGTTATCATCCCTTCTTCAGAAACCTGGTTCCTTATGTGGTCGCCTGGATTGATCTGGATGAAGGACCTCGACTGCTTTCCAATGTTATCGACGTTGCACCTGAAGAAGTATCCATAGGCCAGAGAGTCGAACTTACCTGGGAAGAGCATGACGAGTTGAATATACCCCTATTCAAGCCCGCCTGATGAAACCAGCAGACGAAAACACATCCTGCTGCTACCGGTAAGGTAAACAAGACGACCAAGGCGCAATTAAACACCATCAGACAGAAAACTCGAGCTCAGTCCGCCTCCTGACCAGACAAATAGGTCTTCAGGGCCAGATAATCCGCATTGAACTTGCGGATTCCTTCACTTAGTTTCTCGGTAGACATGGCATCTTCATTCATCATCCAGCGGAATGATTTTTCATCAAGTTCCAGCTTCTCCAGATCGAGTTGTTTTGCCTTATTAGCATCCAGACAGACGACAATTTCATCCTGGCTGGCTGAGAGTTCAGCCAGGAGTGTCGGGCTAATGGTCAGTCTGTCACAACCAGCAAGGGCAAGAATTTCACCAGCATTTCTAAAACTTGCCCCCATGACCACGGTTTTGTAATCGAATTTCTTGTAGTACTGATAGACGTCCCTGACAGATTTGACGCCCGGATCATCCTCGGCTGAATACTCCTTGCCTGTACTCGCCTTGTACCAGTCCAGGATTCGCCCGACAAAGGGTGAAATCAGATAGACGCCTGCTTCTGCGCAGGCTACAGCCTGTGCGAATCCAAACAACAAAGTAAGATTGCACTGGATATTCTCCTTCTCAAGCACCTCAGCAGCCCTGATTCCTTCCCAGGTTGCAGCAATCTTGATCAGTATCCGTTCGCTGCCAATTCCTGCCTGCTGATACATGGCAATAATATGACGTGCCTTTTCAATGGTGGCTNGCGTNTCGAATGAGAAACAGGCGTCCACTTCAGTAGAGACTCTCCCCGGTATGTGTTTTAAGAGCTCAACTCCAAAGTTTATTGACAACCTATCAATCGCGGCTGCGAGCCAGTCACTTGTATTCTGCTGCTTGCCCCACTTGATAGCCTCATCAACCAAAACTCGATACTGAACCATTTGCGCCGCGTTGAGTATCAGAGAAGGGTTAGTGGTTGAGTCCTCCGGTTTGAACTCTTTGATAGATTCAATATCACCAGTATCGGCAACAACCTTTGTATGCTGTTTCAGTTGTTCAAGCTGCGATGTCATAGAAATTTCCGGTTACAGATTTGAAAAATCCGGCTCTCTCTTCTCCATAAAGGCAGTTAACGCCTCCCTGTTGGCAGCACCACCAACGAGCTTCGCCAGCCCCTTGTTTTCTGCAATGATTGACGCCTTCATCTGTTCACGTACAGGATCCATGATGAGCCCTTTAGTGGTTTGCAGAGACGGCAGGGGAAGACCGGCTAACTTTTTTGCTTTGGCCATCGCATGTCCCAGCAGGTCTTCAGCGGGTACAGCTTCCAGAGCCAATCCCGCGTCAACACACTCGTCTGCTGTCATCCACTCGGCAGACAACAGGAACCAGCTTGCTCTCTGTCGACCCATTAACTGTGGAAAGGTAAAGGTACTGGCCGCTTCTGCGGTCAGACCAAGAGCTGAAAATGGTGCTCTGAGTTTTGCCTTATCCGACATATAGGACAGATCAGCCAGACCACAAATGGTGGCCCCTATACCGACGCCTATACCATTGACTGCAACGATGAACGGCTTGGGGAAATTAATAATGGCATCAAGCAACCCGGGGAAACCATGTTCAGGTGTCGACTGTTCCCTCCCCATTTCAGCCAGGTCTGCACCTGCAGAGAAAGCACGACCCGCTCCTGTCAAGAGCAATACGCTGATACTGTCATCAGATGCGACTTCAAGAAATGCTTCAGCAAGGTCATCCATCAACTGACTGCTGAATGCGTTTAACGCCTCCGGGCGATCCATTTCAACCAACCGAACGCCATCCTCATCTTTGATATTCAAAGTTTCCAAATTTCTTTCCCCATGATCCAGAAACACTGATTCTCTCAAAAGACCATCTTAGTTTCATCAGTCTATTTCAACATCAATTCCAGATGGGTCAATATTTCAAAGGCTTGATCCCATATGTCAGAGACACACAAAATACAGTTCTACCTTACGTATCAACCCAGGAATATTCTCAAAACACCTCTGGCATTTTGTTTCTACCCGGTTTTTAATCAATCATCAAAGATAATAATCAATAACACATGGAGTGACTTTATGCCCAAGAAATTACTATCAACCCTTTTGTCCATCCTGATTGGTATCGTTGCCGGTTCATCGAGCGCGGACCATCATGAAAAAGTAAGTATCGGTAATCTGGCCTGGATGACCGGAGGTTGGGCAGGTCCTGCCGGACCAGGTGTTACGCTTGAGGAGAACTGGATTGAACCGACTGATGGCTCAATTGCATCGTTGGTCAGAATGACCGGTAACGGATCCACCAGTATGGTTGAACTGATCGTCATTGAGGAAGAAGACAACACCCTCATGTTACGAATCAAACAGTGGGATCCAGGATTCAAACCGAGAACACCCGAGCCTCAGGTCATGAAACTTATCTCTCTGGGAGATAATCAGGTTGGTTTCGAAGCCGTCTCTCCTGGTGGCATGAAGACGCTGGCTTACAGCCGCCCGGAAAGTGACAAGTTCAATATTGATATTGAAACCAGCCAGGGAGCCAAGTTTCAGATCAACTTGTCGGCCAAATAGAATTCAACTTTAAGACACTCAGCTGACGCTGAGTGATCAAAGGAAGAGTTGGCTCTAGGATCTGTCAGAGCCAGCTTTTCCAGTTCAGGATAACAAATGGAAGAGCAACCAAGAGATCCTCGATTCGTTCCAATTGAAGGATCGTTGAACTTCAGAGACTTCGGGGGCTACCAGACCAGGGATGGTGGTGTCGTGAAGAAAGGCAAACTGTTCCGCTGCGGCTCACTTTCATTTATCCCTGATCATGCATACGACGATTTTGCGAAACTGGATATTGGGGTGATATGTGATTTACGTCGGGACGATGAAGTCGATATGGGTCCGACACCGTCGATCCATCCATTCCTGTGCCGAGTTCACATCCCTATCGAACCCGGTAGTTCAATACAGTTGAGGGAGAGTTTCAAGAATCCCGATCTCAATCATGAAGATCGCATCGAATTTATGCTGGAGATTACTCGCGAGATCGCCAGGGACCATATCCACGCATACGAACGACTATTTGCTGAACTGCTGAACGTGCAGAACGGGTTCTTGCTGCATTGCTCAGCTGGGAAGGACAGAACCGGCTTTGGCGTTGCCATGATACTTTCGGCACTCGGTGTTTCTGAAGAAGATATTTTCTCTGATTATCTGTTAACCAATACTGCCAGCGAGTTGCTGAGTGTCATGAAGCCCAGCTTCAAAAAGAACTATGGCAATACAGTTGATGAGGAGAGCTTGAAAGTAACCTCCGGTGTCAAACAGGAATACCTGAAGGCAGCCCTCGATCAGGTCAATCAAGAACATGGTTCAGCAGAAGGTTATCTTGACGTCATAGGCGTTGACAGCCAGGCCAGGGCAGAGTTGAAGGCACGGCTTGTCAGCTATTAAGTCTAATCAGAACTAAATGGCATCTGCTAAAGCCTTGTTGTCTAAGAACCCACACCGAAAATCAAAAGTCCTGACTTCAGGACGGTCACCCTCTAAACAAGGTGATAGATTTGATCTTCATCACATTTACCGAGACTGCTGAGCAATTCCTGCACACGCTGACCCTCGTGGAGCGCATCAGGACGTTTGGCAGCAGTTTCAAAGGTGCCAGTTGATTCGGAATCTGATAACGCGATGGGTTCAGCCCGGGTCCAGGAACTCGGCGTTGAACTTCGATTCACCATAACGCCAAGTTAACCAGGAAATTCTTCTTTGCGGGAAAGGTATTCGCAGCGGCACAAATCGAGAAGGAGTTGGCAAACAGCACGGATATACCTGCCTGGATGGATGAAGAATATCATTGTGCCAGCAGAGCCCAATACCTTCTGGCGCCATGTTTGGTGCCAACAGAGAATTTGGCAGCCTCGATGATGTAATAACAATTCGATACGATGCCTATTTTCGAGATCCCGATCCGGATTGGAGTCGTAAACCGAATGGCGACGCCCACAAGATCAGGTGGCTGTCGGACAGGTTGGGGAATCAGTCTCCTGCCAAAGCCTGATTAAGCTTAATTTTTTCTGTTAGCAGGTAGCCAGCAGCGGTAGCAACCTGCAGGCATCCAGATACTCTGCGATGACCACCGATTCATCAATGGTGTGAGCACCATGTGCTCCGGCACCCAATGTCACTGTAGGCAGACCTTTTAAATTGAGATAATTTGCATCCAGCCCGCCATCAGCGATAAGCAGTATTGCTTCACCGCTCATTTGCTTTACCGCTTTCTTAATAATTACGACAGGCTCCGCACGAGAAGACATTTTAAAAGCATCATAGTCACGTTCGGCATCAAACTCTACCCGCCCCTTATCCCCCCTGTTATTAGGTGTTTCGGCTACTGCTTCTTCAAAAGCTTTTCGATATTCAGATGTGATTTTCTTCAGGAAAGATTTGCTGTGGCTGCGACATTCACCTGTAACCCGAACAAAGTCAGTGACCTGGTTGGTTGCTTCACCACCAGAGATCATACCGATATTTGATGTACCCTGCTGTCCGTCAACGTCAATCTTACCGAAGAAACCCTTTTCAGCTACCTTTGAAATCGCTCTGCTGGCAATCAGAGTCGCTGATATACCACCCTGCGGATATACACCAGCATGAGTAGATCTGCCATGAACACCAGCGACCCAGCGATCAGCGCCAATGGCACCCACTATTGCAAATTTCGGATTTCCGCCATCAATGTTAAAACCCATGGCGGGATTCCCAAGATCCTGCATTCTGACTTCCTTCGCCCCATTTAATCCTGTCTCTTCGCCAACGGTAAAAAGCAATGTGATGGGTGGTCTGGATTGGGCATCACTCAGCAGGGTTTCAACCAAGGTAACCATGGCTGCAACGGCTGTTCGATTGTCTCCACCAAGGGCGGTTCGCCCACTTGAGACTATACGAGGCCCCTTAATAACGGGAACTGCCCCTCTGCATAATGGCACAGTATCCATGTGTCCTGAAAACATTCGTCTCGGTTGATTACGCAGTGAACCTTTGCCGGGAATGCGCACAATAAGATTCCCAACCTGGTAATTCATACCAATTCGTTTGTGGGCATTGTCGTGACGGATCCAGGAGGGTCGACAGCCAATATTTTCAAGACGCTTTCTTATTTCCCTCGAAACTTCAGCTTCTTCACCACTCAGGCCTTCAACCGCCAGCAATGCCATCAAGTGATCGACAGCAGTCTTTTCGTTCAGATTCGATGGTTTTACATCTGCTGTGACGGATTGCTCAGTCATTTTGCCTTCTACTTCCGGGAGGAGCGAGGAATTGATGATACGGAGAAACAGGGATAGTGTAAAACTACCAACAACCAGACATTACTTAAACCAGAGCTTGTATTTACAGATATATTTCAAGCGGACCCGCGCTGCTACCAAAATTCGCAGATCCAAAAAAGCGCGTATCTCCTNAGACCATGCGAGAATTGGATCAGCCATCCTGACGGTCAACCATAAAAAAAATGGCTACATCGACCTTAATCTCAACTTTTTAAGTGAAGTCAGCGAAGTGAAATATCAGGCTGGTAACTCTACCGTTGCCGTACCAAATACTCGCGTCTCATCTTTCTCGTTAGCAACCGTAAGATCGATCTCAACCAGACGATCATCCATATTGATATCAGTTACAACACCGGTGATGGTGTGTTTTTCATCAGCGATGACTGCAGCTCTGAATACAGTATCGATCACTTTTATTTCAGCATCGGGGGCCCAGCTGTGGATCATGGTGACCAGATAGCCCTGGCTCAATATGCCTGGCACCATTGCACCTGGCAGTCCTTCTTTCCGAGCGCCTTCGTGATCCGTAAACCTTGCACTACCCCAGCCCCAACCCACCAATTTAGCAAAGACACTGCTGGTTTTCAGGGAGGTATCCGGTTCAAAGGCTGGCAACTCCTCACCAAACTCAACTTCTGAAATCGATGCAATCACCACTAGTTATTCTCCCTCACTACCATTCGGCTATCCGCATTCGCCATGTGCGTCCCTTCCTCGTCAAAAAACTCGATTCGAGACACAGTGAATATCATCCGACCGGAACGACCCGTCTTGGTATATATGTCATGTAAATGGGTTTTACCGGTCAGGGTTTGCCCGGGTCTGATGGGTTTGAAGCACTCAACTCCCTTCCCGGCATCCATGCCAATACCACCAAATCGNGGNAATCCCTTCGGCATGGNCCGACGACCNCTGAGGCTGGCAATGTAGGTTGGCGGTGCCTGAAAATCTTCATGGTCGGGATTCAGAAATCGTTCCTGAGTTTCACCACAAAGCCTGGCGTATTCTGTTGTCATCTCTGCCTTGATTTCAAAATCCTTTTCATCAAAATCCTGGTTGAGGTATTTTGACCTCAGTTCTTCGATATCCTGATCCACTGGCTTCTCTCTTTTATGTTTATGCTGTTTCTTTCAAATTGACGGCTTCGAATGCCCCGGCTTTGAGTAAAGCGACCAGATCATCCATATTCTTGACGCTGTCTTCAAATCGCGTCGCACAACGTCCAACATGACTGACAATATGTGAATCACTACCACCGATGCCGCGATAACCCAGTCTTTCGGCATTGTCCATGGCGATCTGATCTTCCTGGTCTCGACTTCCACCATTGTATATCTCGACAATCTCCACGCCCTTGGGAATCCCAAGAGTATTCGTATGGGCAAACATACCCACCCTGGGTCTTCCTGGATGGCAGGGTGCCGCAACTGCCCCATGGNCAGCGCTGACCTCCAGCACCATTTCGAGAGGCAGATTGATACTGGCAAAATTGAAAGCCCGCGTTAATTCCTCGGTTACACCAAACACCAACACGTGGCCGTATTCCGTCTCGACCTCACTTCCTTTTAGAATGGTCAGTCCGAATTCCTCGGCGAGTGCCGAGTAGTCAGACTCGATATCAAACTGGCGATGTTCAGTCAGAACAAATCCATCAATGGGNATGCGCTTCGCTCTGATCCACTGACAATAATTTTCAACCTTGGCTCGTCCATCNTCTGATTTGATGGAATGAGTATGCAAATCCAGTAACACAGGTACCTCAGGGAAATCTCGAACGACTCAAACTGCCATAGCNGCTAAATATGTGCAAGTAGNTCACNACCTGCAAATGATTACTCAGAAACCATCTGAATCGAACTCANTTCCATGGGATCGATACTTTCGTGAGGCACAATGCCTGAATCGGTGATCTGATGAATGGATGCNGAGATTCTGCCCTGCTCAACCTCCAGATACCCCAGTGTTCCCATCCTNACTGACTGATTACGGGGCANGGTCGGCGAACCNGGATTAACGCACAGTATCCTGTCGATCTGATACAAACCTTCGAAGTGGGTATGGCCGAATATCACCGCATCCGGTATCCGGTCGAAATGACGATCGATATACATGCCAATAGCCTCAGGCGATTTACGCTCCGGGGATGGCAGATGATGTATCAGCCCTATATGTACTCCTTCAACTTCCAGAATCCAATTGTCCCTGAGCCGATCATCGATGATACCTCTGTCACCATTNCCCCGTGCCACGTAGATGGGAGCAAGCTTGTCGAGTTCCTCGACAATGTCCAGTGTATGTAAATCACCAGCATGAAAAATNCANTCAACGTCCTGAAATGCTTCCACGACCTGGGGCCAGAGTGCATCCAGGGAGCCTGGCATATGAGTATCAGCNATCAATCCTATGCGCATGCGTCAACACTCACGACGATACCGGTCATAAAAGCCTGGTTGCTGAGTTTTTCGAAACTGCCAGGCCCGGAGGGTAACAACTCATTGGCATTTACTCCGGCATGTTTTTTTGCAACCTGCATACGAGTACGACTGTGACCCCAACCATGAGTCATGGCGACCGTGCCCGGTTTGAGATCCTCATCAAGCACAATGTGGGAAATGATTTTGCCATAATCATTGCGAATCGTTACTCTCGAGCCATCGCCAAGATTTCTCGCACGGGCATCCCCAGGGTGCATATACAGAGGATTATCAAGCTGCCCTTCCCTTTTCAGTGATTCTAAGTTGTGGAACCAACTGTTAAACATGTAGTTGGTTCTTCTTGAGATCATCTTTAATTGGCCTTCCTGTTCCTCTGCCAGTTCAAGGTAAATCTCCTCACAAAGGTCAAGTGCCTCCGCAAACATGTCCGGGCAGCAATCAATACGGCCCGACTCAGTCTGAATCCAATCTTCAAAAAACCTGCCTGGTTGGCTTTTTGGCAGTACAGCAACATGGTCTGGCAATTGCCGTAACTCATCTACCGATATATCCGAATATTTCAGCATATGATCCATGCGACCAAACAGATTCACTTCTTCAGTTTCATCGAGCACTGAATCAAATCCCTGTGCCTGCTCGATTCGCCCGAGAATCCACCACTCAGGCTTGCTTTCGTCTCTTGGCGGCACCATCTGATCCGTGTATTGCACAAAAGGCTGATGTTGCAATCCCAATCCAGTGATATTGACGTCTTCGCGTTCATACATAGTGGTGGCCGGGAGCACATAGTCCGCCAGTTCAGCGGTTGCAGTGTGGTAAATATCAATCACCAGCAGGAATTCAAGACTGGCAAATGCTCTCTCAAGCCGTGAAGCGTTGCCAACCGATAACAGAGGGTTTCCGGACACCACCAGCATCGCCTTGATGGGGTTCTCCTCAGCCTCGATCATATCAGCCATCAGGTTAGCTGGCAGGGAACCACGGATTCTGCGTATTTCACCAAAGGGACTATCAAAAAACGGGCTTTCNCCGCTCACNCGTCCCGCCTTGGCAGCGGGGTAAAATCCTTGTGAGTAGTAGTTCCCGCCAGGTCGATCAAAATTCCCCGTCGTCAGACTCAGCATAAACAATAGCCAATAACCCAGCGTACCCTGCCGACCCATGTTGACACCCGTTGACATGTAGACAGCTGCAGAGTCTGCATGGGCAAACTCGTCAGCCAGCTTCTCAATCTCCTCCCTCTTCAGACCAACGATATCTGCAACCCGGTCCGGCGGATACTTTTCAACAAATGCACGAAGTTCCGCAACATGATCGCCGTAATCGTTAAGATAGCTTTCATCGAACTGACTGGTCTGATCCAGATGATTCAACATAGCGGCCATCAGGTAAACATCAGTATCCGGATTGACCTGCACAATTTCACCAATACCTTTTACGGTTTCATTTATGCGTGGATCAACAAATCTGATTTTTGCCCCCCGATTCTTTGCTTCTCGCAATACCTTCACCGGATCAGCAATGGAGAAGAAGCTCATATGGGAAACACGTGGATTGGTACCAAACAGCAGCAAAAAGTCTGTGTTTTCGATATCTGGTACCGGATGCAGGGTACTTGTGCCGAAGATTGCTTCACTGCCTGCATATCTATTCGCACAGTCCTGAGTACCTGAACCGAAGTTGGTTCTGATCTGATTTTTTACCATGAATGAGCCAAGCGCCGGACCTGCCAGAGAATTAAAACCCAGCGGATTACCGGCATAGGACGCAATGGCTTCAGGGCCGTATTTTGCTTTGATCGCAGCGAGCCGGGCGGCGACACCTTCGACTGCCTCATCCCAGCTGATCCGTTGAAAGTCTTCACCCGCTTTCTGCTTGGGAAAAGAGAGCCGATCCTGGTCATTGTGAATTTCCAGCGTTGCAATGCCCTTGTGACAGGCAAAACCCCGGGTTACCGGATGTTCGTTGTCAGGCTTGAGAGAAACAATACTCTCGTTCTCAACTTCAGCAATCAGTCCACAGGAAGGTTCACAAACACGACAGAAAGTTTTTTTCAGGGTCATCATATTCCCCTTTAGAGAGTTTCTAACATGGCACGGATAAATTCAGCACGATTTTGACGATACGTGGAATCACCCGCATTGGACCAGGCACTGTGTGTGACAATCACTGCATTCTTTTTGGGATCAATAAAAATCGACTGACCAAAAATTCCCAGGCCACCAAAAATCTCTTCGCCGAACAGCCACCAGAGATAACCATACCCCTGGTATCCCTTTGATGGGGTGGTGGAATCCCTCATCCAATTGTCGGCTAGCACCTCGGTACCATCTCGTAATTGGCCGCCTTTCATGGCAAATATGCCTATCCTGGCATAATCGCGGAGTGTCGCATTAATACAGCATCCGCCCAGTTCTCCACCGCCTTCTGTTTCTATCAACCAGTTCGCGTCAGATTCCATTCCAAAGGGTTTCCAGATCTTTTCTGTCAAATAGGGTGCGAGGTTTCGACCAATAGCTGCACGTATCAGTGCTCCGATAAGATTGGTTTCTCCCGTGTTGTAATTAAACTTATCACCCGGAGGTGCAACTCGCTTCTTTGCACCCAGATACTCAAGCAGCTGCTCTCCCTGCGGTGTATTGGCGACATCAGAATTCGGGTCGCCATAATCCTCGTTCCACTGCGTGCCTGATGCCATCTGCAGTACATTCTTAATAGAAGCCTGATCGTAGGACGAACCCTTTAAAGCAGGCAGGTAGTGGGATACTTTCTCGTCAACACTCTTTATATATCCATCCCTGATGGCTGCACCCAGCAACATCGAGGTGACGGATTTCGCAATTGAAAACGAAACCCATACACTGTCTTCCGTATTTCCCGCCGCATAACGTTCGAACAGGATTCTGTCATCTTTGACAACGATCAGCCCGACAATATTGCTGCTGTCAATAAAATCATCAATGGTTCTCGTTTCATCACCAATCCTGTAGGTGAAGTCAGAAAAATCAACCGGACTTCTCAACAAGGGATAGACATCGGGCCCGGCGGATATTTTTCGGGTGCCAAACACTTTTGCGATGTTTCGATAGGTCGCCGTCTGTTGATCGGGTTTAAGAAATAGAAGATTCCGCGTCTTCGGAAAATGTTTCTCATCGGTCGCAGGGTCGACGTAAACCGCGGCTGCCAGACAAAATCCATGAATGAGAAGGCCGCTCAGAAATATAAGAATTCGCATAATCATCTCTCTGTCAGTTTTCTTTCGCATAATCCTGCCAGCTGATCTCTCTGCCAGGATAGGCCACTTTTTGAAATGGCCAATCCGTCTGAAGCCATGACTTTACAGAAGCAAACAGGTCTTCATCAATCCCACTGTCGGCTCGGACCCAGACAATGACCGTTGCGTCCGTATCTTCCTGCTTCGAAGGATCGATATAGACACAGCCCAGGCAGACAGACTCATCGGCAGACATCACAGTATATGCGAACGATGACCGCCTCTGAAATTCCTTCTGATGCCAGCCGAGGTCAATGAGATCCTGCTCAAGCGAAAGGTCTGCGCGCGGCCAGTCACTTTTCGGACCAAAAACACCAGCGATCTTGCTTCGACTCAACATCACCGCATCGTAGTCCTTAACCACGTCATTTACTGTCAGCATACGCAAGCGAAACCGGTCCATTTCCAGCTTCTCTGGCACCTCAAAGTCCGATGTGATCCAGTTTCCCAATATATTTCCTCACAATGGTCAATCCTACCCTTTTTTAGCGACGCAAGATCATGTACAACGTGCTCCCACTATACGTTAAGCCGTTCGAAAAAGTTAAGGAGCAGATGCGATATGTCTGAATCAGAGAAAAAGGACACGCCAGAACAGGCCGAGTTTCGTGCCCACTGTCAAAAGTGGCTCGCTGAGAATCATCCCGGTAAGCCACCGGTCCATATTCCACAAGGTGCACTGGAACTCAGTGATCCAGCAGCACTGAAGTGGTTGCAGACCTGGCAAAAATCAGCCTATGACGCGGGCATGGTGGGTTGCGACTACAGCAAAGAAACCGGTGGCGGTGGCATGACAGAATGCCAGGCGATAGCTAACCAGGAAATGCAGAGTGCCAGAACACCGTTTCTGCCTAACATCATCGGGCTGGGTATGGCAGCACCCACTATTTACTTTCATGCCCTTGACGAGGTCAAGGCAGAACTTCTGCCCGGCTTACTCTCGGGTGAAGACATCTGGTGTCAGGGATTCAGTGAACCAGGTGCAGGATCAGACCTGGCGAATCAGCAAACGTTTGCTGAGAAGAAAGGTGATTCCTGGGTAATCAACGGTCACAAGGTCTGGACTTCACTGGCACATTTTGCGGACTGGATGATCCTGCTATGCCGGACCAACAAAGACGACAAGTACAATGGTCTGTCCTACTTCGTGGTCCCCATCAAATCAATGATTGGTCAGGGTGTGACCGTCAGGCCGTTGATCAAGATGACCGGTGAAACCGGATTTAATGAAGTGATCTTTGAAGACCTGGTGGTCGAGGACAAATACAGGTTGGACGAAGTCGGCGCCGGTTGGAAGGTCGCGATGACAACACTTGCTCACGAACGTGGTGCAGGCATACTGGTCACTCCTTCGGCCGGGGGCATGGTCACCGAAGAGGAAAAAGGAGCAAGTATCGGCAGTGCAGGCTCCTTAATTGATCTCGCCAAACAATCCTATCGAAACGGAAAAACAGCCGCTGATGATCCCGTTATTCGTGATGCCATCATGCAACTGATGATTCGTCAGGAAGGCTTTAGACAAAATCAGCGCCGAATCGGTGTTAAGTCCTTAAACGATCATCCGATGCGTCTCCCGCTCCAGTTCAAACTGGTGGCTACAGAAATCGGCCAGGATATCGCCCAACTCGCTTACGAAATCGAAGGGGCGGGAAGTAGTTTGTATGTCAACGATGAAAATGCGCCAGCGGGTGGTCAATGGCCACTCGCCTATATGAACAGTTTTGGCGTCACCATTGCGGCGGGTACCAATGAGGTGCAACGAAACATTCTTGGTGAGCGTGTTCTGAACATGCCGAAATCGAAGTAAGGAGATTAGAAATGGCGCAATCAAAAAACTTTGGCTTCGGCGAAGACGAAATGATGTTGAGAGATTCAGCCCAGAAATTTTTTTCCGATAACTGCACGGCTGACAAAATCCATTCCCAGGTCGCGCCGGATTCGGACATTTACCGCGATATTGACTGCATCTGGGACGAATCACTCTGGCATCAAATCTGTGAACTAGGCTGGACTGCAGCCTGTGTCCCTGAATCAGCGGGCGGTATCGGCATGTCGGTAGTCGCCGCCGTTGCACTTGCAGAGGAAGCTGGCAAGGCTGCTTTTCCTTCGCCCCTGCTTTCGACCTTCAACTCAACGTTTGTCTTAACCGAATGTCAGACTGACAATGCAACAAAAGCGTTGGGTGATATCGCCTCAGGTAAGGCAATGACACTAGCCATCACCAATAGCAAGGGCTCCTGGGAGAGTACTGACACAGACGTCTCAGTGACGGACAACAAGCTAAGCGGCACCGCGTACTATGTTCAGGATGCACAGAAAGCCGACAGCCTGATCGTCGCGGCAAAAAACGGCGATGGCTCAGGACTTTATCTGGTCGATTCAACAGACAAAAACGTGACCATTCACGCTGACGGAATCATTGATCTGACTCGTGATCAGGCACACATCGATTTTAACGATGTCGACGCCATGGAACTCGCAGCACCCGGCACCGGGAATACGGCACTGAAAAACGCAATGCCGGCAATTCTCTGCATCACTGCTGCAGATATGGTCGGGTCCGGTGAATGGCTGCTTCAGACCACGGTCGAATACGCCACAACCCGTGTTCAGTTCGACCGACCACTGGGATTCTTTCAGGCAGTCAAACATCCGCTGGTTAATGTCATGCTGCAGGTCGACCAGGCCAAATCCCTGGCCTACAGCGCGGCATGCGCTATTGATGAAGAGCCCGACAACGCGGAAAAGCTGGCACGCATGGCAAAATCCGCTGCCAGCGATATGGCAGTCTATTCGTCCAGCCGGTCTGTTCAATTCCATGGCGGCATTGGCTTCACCTGGGAATGCTATGTCCATCTGTTTTTTAAGCGACAAATGCACAACCATATCCTTTACGGGGATGGAAAATACCAGCGTACAAAACTGGCCGACATGCTGATTGGTGAGGTGGCCTGAGTCGCAGCGATTAGCCGTTCTCGTCACAAAGCAAGCATCAGTTAATCGCTGAGCGTCACCACAGTAGAAAGGCAGCCGGTAGAACCACCAGGGTCAGCAGCACCGCACTCTGCGCACCACCTACCATAGGCGCTGCCAGCCTGCTCCTGACTTTTGAGCCGGTGCCTTCGCCAAGCATGATGGGCATCAATCACACATGCTCTCTCATTAGGATTCATTTACCCACCTGTATTGACATTCATTCCAATAACGAATATATAAGTAGCTTACTAATTAATAGCATCCTATCTATTATGGTTCGTGAGCTGAATCAGATATTCGTTTCCCTCCTGTTTAATGCCAGGAACAAGGTTCGTTTTGCCATGGACGACCAGTTCAAACCACTGGACATTACCGATGCCACCTGGCGAACCTTGTACTTTTTACGTCAGGAAGGAGACGGTGTGCAGCAGAAGGAACTGGCGAGAACCATGGGAATTGAAGGTCCCAGTCTTGTCAGACTGCTGGACAACCTGTCAGAAAAGAAGCTCATTGAGCGTCGAGCTGACCCCAGCGATCGTCGCAGCAAAACCATTCATCTCACCGCTCAAGCTCAGCCCTTATTGGAAGAATTGGATCAATATGCGCGAGAAGTCAGAAGCGAACTATTCGCTGAGATCTCTGATGCTGATCTGCAGACCTGTGTGCGTGTTTTTGAACGCATACTTTCGAGGTAAAACACATGGAACAAAAATTGTTCAGCAAAACCAATGTGTTTTCGTTCTCTATTCTGATTATCTCCGGCGTGTTTCTGGCCTGGTGGTTTTATGACCGCTCAAACTATGTTTACGTTTCTGATGCCCGGATTTCAGCTACCATGATCTCCATTAGCAGCAGAATTCCGGGCTGGGTCGTCGAGTTTCCCGTGGAAGAGGGCTCAAGTGTTCAGGTTGGCGATGTACTGGCAAGAATTGACCCGCGGGACGCACAACTTCGACTCGATGAATTGGAAGCAAGCCTTGAAACTGTGAAAGCAGAGTATGCTCGGCAGCAGAGCACGCTCGCTCTTCGCGAGCGTCAGGTTCAGACTCAGATAGAGGCCGGTCAATCACGACTTGCCGCTGCAACCTCTGGTTCATCTGAATCAGAAGTTGCACTGACACAGGCAAAAAAAGAGTTTGTCAGAGCAAGCTCCCTGCTGGAACAGAGCATGATCTCCGAAGGAGATTACGATGTAAGAAAATCTGAAGTCGAAAGAACAGAGCAAGCATACAAACGCAGAGTAGCAGACCAAAACACTGCCAAGGCTGAACTTCTGCTGTCCGAGGCCAATCTCGCCCAGCTTGACGTCATTCGAAACGAAATGCAGATCATCGCCAGTCGCGAAGCTGAACTCAGAATCCAGCGACACAGACTACTTAACACCGTTGCTGACCATACTATAAAAAGCCCGATCTCAGGTGTTGTTGATGAGTCATTCGCGAACCCGGGTGAATATGTTTATCCAGGCCAGCGCATACTGATGATCCACAATCCGAATGAAATCTGGATAAAGGCAAATGTAAAGGAAACGGATATTCGTCACCTGCACCTTGGATCTCTTGTTAGCATCTCTGTAGATGCATTCCCAGATGAGGAATTTAAAGGCAGAGTGGTCAATATTGGTAATTCTGCAACCAGTCAGTTTGCCCTTCTGCCTAGCCCGAATCCCAGCGGTAATTTCACCAAGGTGACACAGCGGTTGGAAGTTCAGATCAATGTTGAAAGTGATAATAGAATTCTGAAACCCGGCATGATGGTTGAACTTGCAATCCACAGATCAGACAAAGACGACACAGATGATCATGTGGCTTCGACTCAGTAACTAAACATGGCAGGTCCATATAAGATTCCAGAAGGCATCGAAGCCTCACCGCCGATCCTATCGATGTTCGAACTCTATGGTCCAAAATACATCTGGTTCGCAATGACCACAGCCCTGCTGGGTTCATTTGCGACGTTGCTTACTGCAACAATTATCAATGTCGCAATCCCGGAGGTGATGGGTGCATTCGGTATCGGCCAGGATCAGGCGCAGTGGCTCGCGACATCTTTTCTTGCTGCCGGAACGGTTACAATGCTACTCACCGCCTGGAGTATTGAGGCAGTCGGGGTTCGGCTCACCTTTGTCATTGCCATGCTGGTATTTCTAGCCGGTTCACTCTTAGGCGGGGTTGCGCCCAATCCTGAAATACTGATCCTCTCCCGGGTCATTACCGGCGCAGCAGCCGGGTTGATTGGCCCCATCGCAATGGTGGTTAACTACCAGATCTTTCCGGTAAAGAGTCGTGGTTTCGCCATGGGTATGTTTGGTATCGGCGTTGTCCTGGCTCCTGCCCTGGGACCAGCCCTGGGGGGGTATCTTATTGACAACTTCGGATGGCGTTATGTTTTTTTCCTGGCTGTGCCATTTTCCATCATCAGTGTGCCACTTGCCATGCTGTTTATGCCTGAGAGAGATGAACATTCAGCCATCCCTCGATTCGACTGGATAGGATTCATTCTGGCTTCGATCTTCCTGGCAACATTCCTCACCGCACTCTCCAATGGACAACGAGAAGGCTGGTCATCTGAGTACATCGTGGGTATGGCAGGCGTTGCTTTTCTCTCTGTAGTTACCTTTATCTGGTGGGAACTGACGATCAAGTCACCTATGCTGGAAGTCAGAATTTTCCTGCACGGCCGGTTTATGGCCGCCTCGATTGTTACCGTTGTGGTTGGCGTTGGCTTATATGGCTCAACCTATCTGTTGCCTATCTTTCTTCAGACGTTACAGAAAATCATGCCGACTGACTCTGGACTGCTGATGCTGCCTGCTGGACTCGCCATGGCGCTCTGTTTTCCACTGGCAGGCGCGCTGAGCGATCGCGTTCAGCCAAGAATCGTTATAATGACCGGATTACTGTTGTTTGCCCTTTCGAGCTGGCTGATGCGCGGTGTCGATATTCACACGGCCTATGGATCAATACTGATTTGGGCGATCATTGGCAGGATTGGTCTGGCAATGATATTCCCCAGTCTCAATGCTGCGTCACTTGGCACCCTGCCACTTTCGCTGCTTAATCAGGGTTCCGGCGCTATCAACTTCCTGCGACAACTCGGTGGTGCCTTCGGTGTCAATCTGTTATCAATCCACCTTGCACGGCGCAGCGTCGAATTCAGTCATCAATATACGCAGACACAGGTGTCATCTCCCGCGACGGTTGAGATGCTTATCAAACTGCAGGATATGATGTTCGGACAACACTTTGGTTTCATCATGCAGTTGCCGATGTCATTCAGCTTTCTCTCCAACGCTATCTTCAGCCAGGCGATGACGATGGCATTCAGGGAAGGCTTTCTGTTGATTGCCCTGGTCTTTCTCATCTCACTCATCCCCACCTGGTTTATGAAAGCGAACCTTTCATCAGCGAGTCCGGATCACGCACGATAACCTCTCTCTTCAATATGAGTGATTCCCATACTCTCCAGCTCATGTATGAGACGAGAAATGGATTCTCGACGAACAGCCAACATCGCTGCGAGATCAGAGCGGGAAAGAGGCAAGGTCAATTGGAGTGAACCGTCGTCAGCGCTTCGACCAAATCTGCCCTGAAGGACAACCAGAAGATGTTCGAATCTCGCCCGGGTACTCAGAGTAACACTTTCGTGAAACTTCCCCTTGGCATCGTCCTCGTAGAAAATAACATCGCCGGTTTCATGCCGTGTGTATCTCGTCGCCTGTTCTGTGCTGGTCAGGTCGACATCGTTCAAAACACACCATTCCGGTGAGTCGCCTGGCTGACTACCTTCACCTGATGCAGATTTTCCGACATGTTTTTTGACCACCTTCCAGTTCTCCAAGATATCTGAACCAGTTTCGGGGTTCTGCCGAGTCGACCCTGACCCGAATGGCACCGCCCTATTGTGCTCTTACGTCGTTCCGATCTTTCCTGTAGATGCTCTGCATTGCTGCTGACTATTTGATAAAAACGTCCATCAAGGAATTCGGGTCACGAATAGTGACCTCTCTTTCTGCAAAATGGGTAATACCCGTACCTTCCAGCTCGTGAATAACACGAGAAACGGACTCTGGCCGCACACCCAACATAGCGGCCATGTCAGAACGAGAAAGAGGCAAGGTCAGTTGCAGCGAACCATCCTCAGTCGCATGTCCAAAACGGTCCTGCATGACAATCAGCAGATGTGCAAATCTGGCCCGGGTACTCAGCGTGACACTTTCGTGGAATTTTTCTTCAGCGTCACCCAGTTCCTTTGCAGCTCGCTTCAGAAAATTGAGACCGAGAGCCGGGTTCTCCCCGATCATCTGCCGGACTGTTGCTTTATCAATAAAACAGATGATACTCGGGTTCACTGCTTCTGCGCTGGCGCGATGAGGTTGATCGGCGGCAAGTGGCCGATATCCCAGGGTATCGCCTGGTTCAGCCAGTTTAAGCAGCGTTGAGTTGCCTTCGAGATCAGCTTTCCTAACCCCTACAAGGCCCGCTTTGACGAAGTAGACACCCTTGACATCATCCCCTTCATAAAAAATGACATCACCGGTTTCGTAGTTACTGCATATTGCGGCTTCCTCTGTGGCGGTAACATCAACATCATTCAATGCACACCACTCTTCAGAGTCAATCATATGCATTTCAGAAACTGACCCTGAATGTCGAACTCTTTTCTTTACCACCTTTCTGTTCCCCTAAAGCAGCCAGATCTGGAATCAGATTTTATTTTTTTGCATGCCATTCTGGGTGGCAATTTGTTATCAGAATAACCGCTGATCTATTTGACTAATATCATAGCAAGAACCTGCGAGAGCTGTCACTCTATGTCATGGCGATCAATGACAATTTCCCATATGCCCGATAAACAGAATATCCCGGACGATATTCAACAGGTGACATATGCCGCCCAGAAAATGGTTGAGCGGTTTGGTAATCGTGCNCCTGCAGAGGCTACGATTCGTGCCCTGGAACTAGAAGTCTCGGGAGATCAGGCGTCTGCAAATACCTGGTGGGGAATTGTGAAACAGACCGAGATCCTGACCGGCCACAGTGCTTGAATCTCTGCTGAACAGATCACTCCAGTTATCACATTCTTTTACTGACACAACTGACTCAATTCAGCGCCGGTCTCAATTTATAACGAATTGGCAGGTGTTTAATGCCGTGAACAAAACTCGCCTGTAGATAATCAGCTTCACCAATAAGTTCAATTTGCTCGATTCTCGGGAGCAGTTGACTGAAAAAAATCCGCATTTCCATTCTTGCCAGTACGGTACCCAGACATAAGTGAGGTCCGGTACCAAACGCGAGGTGTTTATTCGGCTGCCGGTCTACCCTGAACTCATCACCATCGGTGAATACGGCTTCATCCCGACTGGCAGACGCATAGAACAGTGCCACTGATTCACCTTCTCTTATCGTCTTGTCACGAATCCGGTAGTCCTTCGAAGCAACCCGACAAAACTGAACGACAGGTATTGTCCAGCGGATCATCTCTTCAACACCCAGTTTCATCAAATCCGGGTTGTCTATCAGTTTTTGCATCTGCTCGGGATGATCCAGCAATGCCTTCAGGCCACCGGCAATTGCTGTTCTGGTCGTCTCGTGACCCGCGGTAACCACGATAATATAGTAGCCGAACAAATCCGGATCAGACAGATATTCACCATCTATCTTGCCGTTGGCGATATAGCTGCAAAGATCCTCTGTGGGATTTGCTCTTCGGTCAGCCGTTACCTTGGTAAAGTAGGTGATAAGATCCATTATCGTCGTCATCAGACCCGACGAATCCTTTTTGGTCCGATTCATCTCCGGGTCTTCACCGGCAAAAATCTCATTAGTGAGTTTGAGTAATAAATCCTCATCCTCGTGAGGAACACCCAGAAGTTCACAAATCAATCGAAGTGGACCCCAAACTGCCACATCCTGCACGAAATCGCATTCCTGCACACTGCCATCACCCATCATTTCATCAATGAGGTCTTTAGTTATCTCTTCGAGCCTTGTTTCCAGTCGACTCAGGTTGACCGGCCTGAACCATGGCATCACCAACTGTCTGAACTGCTTGTGATCCGGTGGATCCATATTCACCAGACTTCTGAACAGGGGCTGATCAGATT
Organism: Gammaproteobacteria bacterium; assembly: GCA_002725285.1. Lineage (GTDB taxonomy): Bacteria > Pseudomonadota > Gammaproteobacteria > Pseudomonadales > Azotimanducaceae > JAHRVQ01. The sequence continues at coordinate 34,837 of PBRC01000021.1, forward strand.
TCTGCCCAAGAGATTGGGCTTGTTGCTGTGCAGCCTCCAGCATACTGCTAGGTAAAAGCTGGGTTCGAGGCGCGCTCAGGAAAATCTCGGGTATCTTTTCAATCTCGGTTATATCATCGTGGGTTGTTGCAGCCCAGAAGGGAGCGAAGCCTTCAGGTGTGAAGTACCTTAAAGGTTCATTGGCTCGCAGCCATTTGAAGATTTCATAGGGATGGCTGTGCTGACCATAGTATTCAGTCGCGATGATGTCTTCTTCCGGGAACGGCATATNTGGCATTGTTTTAGCCTCAGGGATTTCAGGTAGTTACCTGGAGGATACTTGGATATAGATCGGATTTCATCGACTCTCTGGAAGATCTTTTCCACGCCTCATGTATTGCCAAAAGCGCAAAAGTTACCCCTGTCTGCAGAAACCGCCACAAACCGGACCAGCAAGGCAGCCTCATATCAGGATTGTTTCTGCCTGTTCGTCGGTCGACCCAGAATTCGATCTGAAATAATGCGCAATTGGATCTCGGAAGTGCCTTCAAAAATCTTGGTTAGCCTGGCGTCGCGCCAATACCTTTCGACCGCATGTAATTTCGTATAGCCAGCGCCGCCAAATATCTGCAGACAATCTGAAGTCACCCGCTCAGCCATTTCGGATGCGTACCATTTCACCATCGCCGCTTCCTTGTCCAAGCGCTGTCTATTATCCAGTTCATTGCATACGTGATACATGAGCTGCCGTGCGGCTTCTATCTCCGATGCCATACGCGCAATTTTGAATCGGGTTTCCTGAAAATCCGATATCGGCTGGCCAAACTGAACCCGCTCCTGTGAATAGACAATGGCATCTTCAAGTGCACCACGAGCAAGACCGATGGCCCTGGCTGCTGTGTGGGCACGAGCGACTTCAAGTCCGCTTACGGTAGCCTTAAATCCTTCAGTGCCATCTCCACCCTGAATATTCATCTTGGGAATTCGACAACCGTCAAAAGCCAGCTCCCATGTCTTCCATCCGAAGTAACCAATTTTGGGAATTGGAGAACCCTGACAGCCCTCCGGTAACTCACCCCTTGGCTTTTCGATGACAAAACTTCTAAGGCCTTTGTAAGGATGTGCATCATCCGGTTCAACCCGACAAAGCACTGAAAGGTAATCCGCGCCATCGGCAAACGTGCACCAGTACTTATTGCCGGTAATTACCCATTCGTCACCGTCGAGAACCGCCTTGCAACTTACCGCGGCAAGATCGGAACCCACATCAGGTTCCGAGAGAGATACGGCCACAAGGTATTCACCCCTGGCTGCCTTTTTAGTGAGCTCAAGCCTCTTCTCAATGGGCCACCCGACAACACCCATNACACTCCCTGCTCTGGCGATAATACTGGCAACACTCATCCAGCCACGAGCAAGCTCCTCGGTGATCAGACAATATTCAAATACACCCAGGCCAAGGCCGCCATATTCCTCTGGTATACGAATACCAAAGTATCCCATTTCGCCCATCTTCTGGCGGAGGTCCATGGGAATGTCTCCCTGTACAGGATCCAGTTCATTAGCAACCGGCAAAACTTCTTTCAGCGTAAATTCCCTCGCGACTTCCTGAATCATCTTCCTCTCTTCGGTCATATAACCCAGAGTAGGCGAGTCAATCTGCGCCTCATCATTTCGATCCAGTACCATTTTACTGTCTCCTATACCGTTTGGTTTACAATCGCGTGGTCACGCCGGCGGATTGCCAATCACTTCCAGTCACTACATGCCAATCAAGTCGGCCTTGTCTATCGTATTCTGCAGGATCCTCACGCTGGCCGCGTCTACCATGACACCATCGACACTGATGGCTCCCAATCCCTTTTCAAGTGCTTCCGCATAAGCTGCCTGGGCCTTGCGAGCACTCTCGACCGCTTCCTTTGAAGGAGAAAACACTTCCTGCGCTATCTCTATCTGACTTGGATGAATCGCCCATTTNCCTACCATGCCCAGTACGTTTGATCGTTCGCACTCAGTGCGATAAACATCGGGATTCTTGAAATTGGCGAAAGGTCCGTCAACCGGATCAATACCGTTAGCTCGACAGGCAATAGTCATTTTGTATCTTGGATAGTGCCAGATATCAGGCGGATAACTCCCCCCGTCACCACCAATGCTGCGCAGGTTCATCGCCTGACTTGCCGAATAGTCGCCCATACCAAACATCAGGCATTCCAGTCGATCACTTGAAGCTGCTATCTCTTCAACATTCATCATGCCTTCAACTTCTTCTATAAGGCATTCGATACCAATACGGTTTTTTAGACCCAGCTTTGATTCGAGTTGCTCGAGCAGTATTTCAACGAATTTCACATCATGATGACTCTTGGCTTTTGTCAGCATAATGGTATCGATTTTTTCACCCGCCCCCGTCACAACTTCTATAATATCATCGTGACAGTATTCCGTTTCAACATCATTTATCCGGACACAAAGTGTTTTTGGTTTCCACTCTAACGTGTTCAATGCATTGACAATCATACCTCTGGCTTCAGCCTTGGCATTCGGAGCGACAGCATCTTCCAGATCGAGAAAAACATGATCAAGGTCCAGTTGTGAAGCCTTTGTCATCATCTTCTCACTCGAACCAGGAACAGAAAGCTGGCATCGTCTTAGTCGTTTTGGTCTTGAGTTCATGGCTAGTTTCCTTTGAAAAAATGTCACTGAATAATGTTCTTTGCTCTCAGCTCAGCAATTTGCTCTTCATTCAGGCCGTAATCCTTCAGAATAATATCCGTGTGCTCCCCCAGCAAAGGTGCCCGGGTACGCACGCCACCTTTCGTTTTTGTCATTTTTATCGGTGTGTTCGGGATATGGTATTGTTTCTCAGCGCCAGGGTGATCCACAGCCACCAGCATTTCACGCGCCGCAACGTGTGGATCTTCAAAGAGATCCTTTGCATCCTGAACCGGACCAAACGGTAATTTGGAACCGAGCTTCTGAGCCAGTTCTTTCTTTGTATGCAGGCGCGTCCAGTCCGAGACAAGCTGTAGTGTCTCCTCCATGGACTGCACCCTGTTATAGTTGTGATGGAATTTCTCATCGGTAATCAATTCTTCTCTGCCCATTTCCGTGCAAAGCAATGCCCAGAAATTATCCCCGGGGCAGGCGATGCTGACAAAACCATCTTCGGCGGGGAAAATACCAAACGGACATAATGTCGGGTGTGCATTCCCTTCAAGAGACGGGATTTCTCCCGTGTAAGAATACTGCGGCACGATGCGTTCGCAAAACGCCAGGACCGCATCATACATGGCCACATCGATAAACTGCCCCTTTCCTGTTCTGTTGGCATCATAGACAGCAGCCATGATCCCGAAGGCCGCAAGCGTGGCTGGGATCATGTCACCAACGCCTGGCCCAACCTTGGTTGGTTCACCATCCACTGGCCCCGTTATACTCATCATGCCACCCATCGCCTGAGCAATGACATCATATGCAGGCCAGCTGCCGTAGGGGCTATCCCCCGTTCTTGGATCCCCAAAACCTCTAATTGCTGCGTAGACGAGCTTCGGGTTGATTTCGGCAAGTGATTCATAGGACAGACCCAATCCTTCCATGACGCCGGTACGGAAATTCTCAACCAGTACATCAGCCTCCTTCACAATAGTGCGGATGATTTCTTTTCCCTCTGGTTGCTTCAGGTCAACGACAATACTTCGTTTATTGCGATTAACACTCTGAAAGTAGCCACCGTAGGGCTTTCGATCCGTGATTTCTGGTGGAAAAGGTACCATTGCTCTGGTTCCATCCCCGGTATTCAGTGCCTCAACCTTGATAACATCCGCTTCCTGATCCGCCAGCAGCATGGTGCAGAACGGGCCTGCCAGCGCCCGGGTCATATCCAGAACCTTTAAACCGTGCAACGCACCCGACATGGTGACTCCTTTTACTGAGACTTTCTCTTGATCAACACCCGACGCTCCCCTTCAAATACGACATCATCGTTCTGATTAATACCCCAATGTTTGAAGGTGACCTCACCGGATGCTTCGTCCACATCCTTTTTGCCTAACACTTCGGTATACGCATAGAGCGTGTCGCCGTGAAAAACAGAGCTCTTCAGACGGATCTTGTCCAGACCCAGTTCACGCAGTGCATTTTCTCCGGTATCCTGCATCGTCAGCCCAATCACCATTGAGATGGTGACACCACCAAACTGTAGTCGCTTCCCAAAACTGTCTTTCACCACGTCTTCGTTGAAGTGGGCGTCTGCGGTGTTTAAGACCTGCAACGTAATTCCCACATTATCGTTCTCACACATGGTCTTGCCACGGGCATGACGAATAACCTGCCCTTCGACAAAATCCTCGTAGTAGTTGTTTTCTCCTGTCAAACTCATCATCAAGCCTCCGCTCTTGCCGCGGCTGGATCTCGAAAACGGACGAAGTTTGTTCTCTTGAATCCAACAACCTTTTCGCCCTGTTGATTAAATCCCTCGGTCAGCCAGGTAACAATACCGGCACTCTTGTTGCTCCTGGATATCCGCTTACTCACGACCGTGCTTCTTGCCGTCAAGGTATCACCAACGTGCATGGGGGCAATAAACTCACACTCATCCACCCCAAGGAACAGACCGCCCCCTTCTGACAGGTCCTCGACCGACATGCCAAAGGTCGTATTAAAAACGAGCAGGGGATTGATCACCATAGTCCGGTGACCCAGGGACCGGGCATAAGGTTCATTAAAGTACTGNGGATTGAATGACAGGGTCTGCGTCGAAAACCAGGTATTGTCGCCATCGGTAATAGTTCTACCCCAGTGATGCTCAAACACCTGTCCCTCGGTGAAGTCTTCAAAGCGATTGCCTTTGACTGCCAATACAGCTCGCTCTCTAAAATCTTCGTCACTCATTCAGACTTGCTCCTACTGACATGCTCCCAGTGTTCTTTTGCCACCAATACATGTCTGGTCTCATTCCGGGTGAGTTGGCATTTACCCGCATTGACATGCAGCTCAGATCGGGAGTTTTTCTCAAAGTGCGTGAACAGTAAAACATTTAGAAAACACATGGTAAACCGCNGGTTCNGTCGTTCCTCTGTCACGACTACCCCAGCATGTTACATATCTAAGGTTTAAATATCCGTGCTGCGAATTTTGACGACAGAATAGTTTCATCCGCAGCGCTACCGGAGTAGCATCAGGTGATGCCCATTCCGGACAGGAACGGTAAGAATCTGAATGACAGCAGCATTTAGGAGACAGACATGATTGTGAATGATCTTTGGCAGCAATTTGGTCAACTGAAATACGATGATATTCCCGAATCAACGAGGAAGGTCGCCAAGCAATGTCTGCTGGACTGGATGGCTTGTGTCATCGCCGGTTCAGGTGAGCCTCTGGCTGAGATTCTGCGAGCGGAGTTCTCTTCTCAAGAGGGTCCCTGTTCCGTTATCGGCAAGGATATAAAAACCAGTCCACAAGCCGCCGCCATGATCAACGGGGCAACCGGTCATGCTCTCGACTTCGATGACACCCACTCTGTGATGGGCGGACATCCTACCGTACCGATAGCACCCGCAATATGGGCAGTAGCTGAAGAAACCGGTGCATCAGGTCAGGCGTTGTTAACGGCACTGGTGGCTGGACTCGAATCTGAATGCCGACTGGGCACCCTGATCGGCACTCAGCACTATGCAAAAGGCTGGCATGTGACCTCGACTATCGGAATCTTCGGTGCGGTTGTGGGTGTCGCTCATCTTCTTGGATTAACTGAAAATCAGTTTGGCAATGCGTTCGGCCTGGCTGCATCACAGGCAAGTGGATTGAAGTCCAATTTCGGCACCATGACCAAACCTTTCCACGCGGGTCATGCTGCAGAACGAGGACTGCTCTCTGCCCGACTGGCACAGCGCGGATTCACGGCAAATCCAGACAGTTTTGATGGCAATCAGGGTCTGGTCAGTGCCGCCGGCAACGGTTCGATGCGAGATGAACAGTATGCTGACCTGGCAGATCAGTGGTTGATTGAAAGGACCTTGTTTAAATACAACGCCGCCTGCTATTTAACCCATGCCTCGATAGAGGGTTTGAAACAACTCGGCGAAGCTGCCGTCGAAGCGAACTGTGAATCGATCGATCTTCTCGTCCACCCCTCACTTCTCAACGTTTGCGGTATTGAGAATCCAACCACAGGACTCGAAGCCAAGTTCAGCCTGAGAGCCAATGCTGCCCTGACGGTCATGGGCTACGATACGACCGACCCTGCCACCTACTCAGACGAGACTGTGCAAACAACTGGTGTTCAATCGACACTTCAAAAAGTGAAAGTATTGACTGATAAGAGTCTCACCGGTACTCAATCGAAAGTAACCTTTCATGGATGCGATGGCACATCATATGATCAGTTCTATGATTCCGGTATTCCCGACAGCAATCTTGATAATCAGCAGTCCCGATTGGAAGCCAAATTTGATCGATTGGTAACCTCGGATTGCGGGGTTGATGCTGGTCTTCTGAAACAGCACATTATGGCGATTGAATCCTCCGGGATTGTCACTTTCTAAAATCATCGACGAGTTTTGCAGTATCTGTAAAGCATCTGTAAAGCTCCGCAGAAGTATCCCCGTTCGGCTATAACTTTCTTCGTAACCTCGAGGTGCAGATCGACTTCCAGCAATTCCTGCTACATTTTTATGCCACAGAGAGATTCGAGAATGACCAGGGAATATCATTTTCACTGGTGCATCCATCCAAACCTCTTTACTGGTCTGTCAACGACGGTCAATGGTTCAAAAAGCGTCGATTTCGTAATGGATACAGNTGCGTCTTCGAGTGTTATTTCNAGGCGTCTTGCAGAGGAACTGCAACTCAACGAAACNGATCAACTGAACCTGCCAGGTGCCGATGTCATGNCCCCAAGTGGTCTAACCATGGCCGAGAGTTTCAGCATCGAACACTATACCCAAAAGAACCCGGGAATAGTGATTGTTGAGTTCTTTGATTCTCTCAATCAAATTCCGGGCTGTGAACTTGAAGGTATACTCGGAGTTGATTTTCTAAGCGCGTACCAGCCAGCAATCAACTACCCTCAAAACCGACTATTGCTTTAACTCGCCGTTGCTAACTTATTTCAAGCCCTGCTAGCGCACCATCATCACGCCATGCCTTGATGAGCTCAAAGAACGCAACTGATCCTGCACCATAATTACCATTCTGCAGCACTCTTTCTGCAGGTTTGCCTTCATTGTTGTAATAACCCGGTGTACATTCAGCCAGAAATTTATCAGCGGTCCGCGCCTGTTTGATAATGGTTTGCACCCACTCTTCCTCGGCTTCGGCTGAGGCTTCTACCACCCGGTGATTACCATCCATGCAATGTTTGATGATGTAGGCAATGTGTTTACTCTGTTCATTCAATCCGTGGGGATAGTTTGCCGTAAAACCGGTTTGTGAATGCCCCATCATGAAACAGTTGGGGAATCCGTGGCTCTGCATACCATGAAAAGTCCGAATACCATCCTTCCAGTATTCCGTCAGACTAGTGCCATCACGACCATAGAGTTCACACCCGCTTCTTCGTGTGTATTCGGTACCGACTTCAAATCCGCTGGCGAACACCAGACAATCTATTTCGTACTCTTTCCCATTCGCAACTACGCCTTTTTCAGTTATCCGATCAATACCCTTGCCGTCTGTGTCCACCAATTCAACGTTGGCACGATTGAAGGTCGGCAGGTAATCATCGTGGAAACAGGGTCGTTTGCAAAACTGGCGATAATAAGGTTTTAGGTGCTCCGCTGTATTCTCATCTTCCACTATCTCATTGACACGAGCCCGGATCTGTTCCATTTTCTGAAAATCAGCCAGCTCCATCTTCTGGCCGATTGATCCCGGAGAGAGATCAGGTTCGTTATCTTTCTTCACCAGGAAAAGGAGATTACGGATGATCTCAGTCCAACCGTCATTAACAAGATCCTCTTCCTGAATCCCACCTGAAACGAGAATGTTAAAATTATCCATCCGCTCCTGGTGCCAGCCAGGCTTCAGGCTCTCGACCCAATCAGGATCCGTCTGGTAATCATTTCTTTCATCAATGGAAGATGGTGTCCGCTGAAATACATAAAGTTGTTTCGCACCTTCACCAAGGTGCGAAACGCATTGCACTGCGGTTGCACCTGTCCCAATTATCCCGACACGCTTGTCGCTAAGCCCTGTCAGACCACCGGACGCATCACCGCCAGTGTATTCGTAATCCCATCTTGCGGTATGAAAGGTGTGACCCTTGTAGGATTCAATGCCAGGAATTCCAGGTAATTTTGGCCTGTTAAGAGGGCCATTTGACATGGCCACAAACCGGGCTTTCATTGCGTCACCCTTGTCGGTCTTAAGCGTCCAGCGACCCGTGGCTTCATCCCAGCTAATGTCGGTGACCTCAGTCTGAAAACACACATCCCTGTACAAGTCGTAATGCCTGGCAACTTGCTGGCTGTATTCGAGGATATCTGCACCCTCAATATATTTTTTCCGGGGCATGTAGCCAATCTCTTCGAGCAAGGGCAGGTAGACATAGGATTCAATATCGCAGGCTGCACCAGGATATCGATTCCAGTACCAGGTGCCACCAAAGTCACCTCCTTTCTCAATAATCCTGATATCTTCGATACCTGCTTCCCGAAGACGTGCCCCGGCCAACAGACCGCCAAATCCACCGCCAATAATCACGATATCAACTTCGTCAGCAAGTGGCTCACGCTCGATAACAGAATCAAGGTATGGATCATCAATGTAATGGGCAAAGTCACCCTTAACTTCGATGTACTGTTCGTTGCCATCCGGGCGAATACGCTTAACGCGCTCTTCGCTGTACTTCTGTCTGAGTTCGTCGGGATTAAATCCCAGGTCAAGTGCTTTTGTCTCTTCCGTCATGGTTTTTACTCCTGGTTGAATGGCATTTACTTGAGTGCTATTACGAGGCACTCTTACGATGTTCCGGTCCCAGGTTACTCCCTAAGTATATGCCATTTGATTCTTTGTTAAGTTTGATTATCTATTCAATTCAGTTTCACACCGCGCCAGTAACGGACAATTCAATGTCCTGAATGAGCCGGTATTCTGAAAAATCGGGTCTTTCCATCTCTTTATAAAACTGGCTGGGATGCCAGGGATACAGGTTGGGCGTACCGGTCTTATCAATATACCAGCTGTCACAGCCGCCAGTTGCCCAGACCGTGTTCACAATAGCCTTGGAAACTTTTTCATTGTAGTCATCGAAGGCTTCCTGCTTGACGACAAAACCTGCCAGTTTTTCCTGCTTCATCTTATCAAGGCACTGAATAAGATAACCCAGCTGACATTCTGTAATCGAGATAAGTGAGAGATTGCCTACCGGACCTGTGGGGCCCTCCAGCATCCAGAAATTCGGAAATCCGGGAATGGCCATCGCCCGATGAGCGCGTGGCGCACCATCCCAGAGATCACTGAGTTCAACACCATCTTCGCCATACACCCTGGTCGGTAAAATGAACTCAGAAACCTTGAAGCCAGTGGCACAGATCAGCACGTCGAGTTCGTGCAGCCGACCATCACTGGTTCGAACACCGCGAGGTTCAATCACCTGAATTTCTTCCGTGACCAATTCTGCATTATCGCCGCTGATCGCCGGGTAGTAGTCAGAACAAAGGATTAGCCTTTTGCAGGCAGCGGTGTAATCGGGCGTCAGCCTGGCACGCAACGCCGGATCAGGTACATTTTTTGCGAGATTACGCAGGCAGGCTGCCTGAATCTGATTCTGTTTGCTTACATTGCCAACTGTCGCATCGGCAAAGGTACTCAGCATCAGTCGCCTGTAGTTGTTGGCAATCAATTTCTGGATAAATGGAAACATCCGCACAAACCGCTTCCAGCCCTCTGAATACTTTTTCTGCGGCAGGGGTGTTATCCAGTGCGGGGTTCTCTGGAACACGGACATGAATCCCACCTTACTCGTGACCTCACCAACGATCTGGACTGAGGTCGCCCCCGTACCGATCATGCCCACACGTTTCCCCTCAAGAGAGACGCTGTCATCCCAGCGTGCGGAATGGAACATCGGGCCTTCAAATTCTTCCAGGCCGGGGATTTCAGGATAGGCCACATGGTGAAGAATGCCCGTGGCTGACACTACAAAATCAAAGATCTGCTCGCCATGCCCTTCAACTTTAAGTCGCCATTTTGGACCGAGATATTTAACCTCGGTTACCGGGCTGTTGAGATTAATGACTGACATGACATCGTATTTTTCAACCACATGCTCAACATATTTAAGAATTTCCGGCCCGTAGGAAAATCGGTGAGACCAGTCGGGATTGGGTTCAAACGAATAAGAATACCAATATGATGGTACATCGCAGGATAACCCCGGGTAGTGATTATCCCGCCAGGTACCGCCTACACTTTCACCCTTTTCATATACCGTCAGGTCTGTGTAACCTGCATTACGCAATGCAATCACGGCACCGATGCCGGATATTCCCGCACCAATAATCGCTATCCTTGGTATACGACCTTCTTTGGCCCAACACGAACTGAAGTCTTCATCCATCATTAATATCCTAATGCTGCCAATCAGAATTCAAGAGACTCAAGCGTAATACAGTGTCTGTATAAAAAAAAGCTGCTTTGAACCAGAATTCTCAAAGTATTAACCAGCCAGCCGATGTGCTTCGTTCATGAACTCATCTACCTTGGTCTGATCCAGAGAGTCATGGGTCCGGACACCACCGCACAAATCGACACCAAAAGGCCGGACTATTTTCCATTTCTGATCTCCCATCATGTGGCACCTCATCGGTTTACTGAGTTACTCTAGAACAACAATAGGCTACTCAGCAGATCACATGAAATCACTTCAAATGCTTGGGCTCGGTAAAACTGAACTGGCAGAAACAGATGAACCAGAACCTGTGGATGATCTGGTTGTTGTGAAAATCATGTCATCAATGATCTGTGGTACAGAACGTACTGCCTTTAACGCAAAGAGAGCACTTAAGAATGTGGGGGGTGCGGGGCACGAAGCGGCAGGAATTATTTTCAAGACTGACAAAGCGCAAAAAGTAAAGGAAGGGGATCGAGTATCAATCTACCCCACGACTTTTGAAAACTGTCATCAATGCCCTGCCTGTCATGAAGGGGAATGGCTTCACTGCGGCAATCCCAGGCCCAAAAGAAGCCCGATGGGCACACACACCCAATACATGCTGGTTCCTGAATACCTGTGTCTGCCGATTCCAGACGACCTGAGTTTCGATACCTGTGCGATGATTGACGATTGCATAGGGACCGCCTACAAGGCGATCAAGCGTCTCAATGTAACAGCGGGCGATATCGTTTTAATTACAGGCACGGGACCTATAGGTGCTGCCGCAAATATAATCTGTAAATTCTTTAATGCAACAACCATTGCAGTTGATATTAATGACTATCGGCTGCAGCAAATCGCCAGCTGCGGTGCTGACTTCACCTTCAATGCAGATAAAGATAGAGTTCTGGAAAATATCAAGGAAATCACGGACAACCAGGGTGCCGATGTCGCCATTGACTGTTCAGGCATGGATGTTGCTCAGGTTCAGTGCCTGAATGCAGCCCGATCCTTCGGTCGTGTTGCCTTTCTCGGTATTAAATCAGAACAGACCAGTATCCGGGTACTGCAGCAGTTCATCCTGAAAGAGCTGACCGTTATCGGAAGCTGGGCATCCACACCGCCACAACACTTTGAGATCATCAATCTCATCCAGCAGGGAATGCCCGTTGATCAACTTATCACTCATCGATTCGGCATGAGTGAGGCACCGATAGCATTTGAGAAGTTTTTTGCTGGTGATGCGGTCAAGGTAGCAATCAACCCCTGGGATCTCTGACAGCTCATTCTGGATCATCTGCCAATTCCCCACGCTTTCTCAGTTGATTTTCGAAAAATGACAGCCTGCAACAGATACCAGGGAAGGTAGATGGGCTGCCGTTAACAATCACGCGAAGGGGCAGATTATCTTGACGGTAAACCGACCGTCGGTCTAGACTGACGGTCGGTTTACAAGAGAAAGTAAATGGCCCGAAAGCTAAAGCACCATGATGAAAGAAGGACGGAGTTACTCGATACGGCCTGGGCGCTGTTCGGGGAGTGTGGTTACGAGAAAGCCACAGTGAGCACCATCATCAATCGTATTAATGTCTCCAAAGGCACTTTTTATCACTACTTCTCATCAAAACAGGAAATTCTGGATGCTGCCATTGAACGTGAAGTTGAACTCTCCCGCCTGGAAATAGAATCAGCAGTCAACGCATCTCCCATGGCTGCGCTGGAAAAACTGAATCGATTTTTCACCATAACCTGGGAATACAAACAATCCCATATCAAATCAGCCCGCTGGCTGGCGCCGATACTGATGGCAGATGGTGACATCGTCATCCGGCACAAATTCGACGAGAGAACCGCTAATATGTGCGCAACATTGCTCGCTCAGATTATCAGCCAGGGTGTCGAAGAAGGTGTGTTCAACACCCCGAACCCGCAAGCCGTTTCACAACTGATAATCCGATCATGGGATTCTTTGAAAGGCGCTGGTGCCACAACCCTGCAGGAGCAACATGATGTGACGCTTTTAGCGCCCAGAATCAAGCAAGTACTGGATTTCTACATTGACTCAGTGGAACGGTTACTGGGCACAGAGGAAGGTGCCATCACACGGCCAACAGAGAGTTATGTACAGACCTTTGCAGAAATTCACTCGAAGCTGAATACCCTCTCATCGGAGTAAATGAGAATGTCCCGTAAAAACGTGGAAAACCGCCATTCTGAAACGGCACTCTTTGCAGCACTCTGCAGAGCTGTTGCTGCCAGGGTGTACGGGTGTCAGAAGTATAGCTCGGACTCGCTGGCCGCCAACTTTCTACCTGCGCACATTCGATTCTTCATCAGGTTTGAAAGCATCAGGCAACGGTTCATCAAAAAGAATGTCGAGATGACACCAGGTGCCTTCGAATACGTACTGGCAAGAACGACTTTTTTTGATCATCTGTTTGAAGATTCGACAAAAAACGCAGTTTCGCAAATCGTCCTGCTCGGTGCAGGTTATGACTCAAGGTCCTATCGGTTTCCGGAAGTCGTCAGGACAAGCAAGATATTTGAACTGGATATCACTACCACCCAGGAGAGAAAAATAAAGTGCATCAAAAAATCAGGTATCGACGTACCATCAAACGTCACCATGCTACCTATCAACTTCAACAAGGATGACATTGTTACAGTACTGAAGGACGGTGGATTTGATCCTGAAGAAAAAACGCTGTTCCTATGGGAAGGAGTCACAATGTATCTTGATCCAGAAGCCGTGGCGACCACCTTCGCCAGTCTGGCCAGGAATGTTCGAGCAGGAAGCCTGATTGCTTTTGACTATGTCCTGAATATTCCAGAAGCAGATATGGGGGATTACTACGGTGTAGCCAAGTTCATGGAAACCTGGAAGAAGCATCGCAAGGAAGAACCCTTCAGGTTTACGAGCAGTGAAGAAGATATGGTACCTCTCTTAACGGAACATGGATTATCTCTGGCCTGTCACCTGAACGACAAAGAAATTCATGACACCTACCTGTCTGAAAATATGGGGAGAATAACCGCTCAGTTTCGATTTACCGTTGCCTCGATTGGTGCCAACAATAATTAGAGACACATTAAGCATTCTGGTCACCGCCACCACGCGGTAGCCAGATTTGATTCCGGCAGCAAGACTCGGCAAAGTACTATTCCAATCTAATACGAGTTTCGAAGCAGTCATGGATTCAACGACCTGGATGCTGTTTTTCCTGACAGAGACGATACTGTGTTTCTCTCCTGGTCCGGCCGTGTTGTATGTACTTTCTCAGAGCATTCATGCCGGATTCAGAACTGGCGCGGCAGCAAACCTCGGCGTTGCATCGGGGAATACGATCTACTTCATCATATCGGCAACTGGTTTAAGCGCACTGTTACTTACCTCACAAACCCTTTTTGAAATATTGAAATACCTGGGTGCAGCCTATCTGATATACCTCGGCATTCGATGTTTCACAGATCGTTCTGCCAGGCTGGATCGGATGTCCGGGGGTTTACTGGTATCAAGAGGTGCAGGTCTTGCACTACCGAATCGTGCCCAGGTTTATATGCAATACGGAAATCAAATATGTCGAAGCCACTGAAAATAGGACTGGTCGGAACAGGCTCAATCGCACATGCGCATCTGCCTGCTTTCAAACAGTTTCCTGGTCGAGTTCAGATCACCGCGGTCTGTGACATCCGTCAACAAGCAGCAGATCGATTTGCAGAGTTGGCTGGGACTGATGTGGTTTTTACTGACTTCGAGAGAATGCTCAAAGAAGCGGACATCGATGCCGTTGATATCTGTACCGTTCACAATCAGCATCGACATCAGGTCATTGCGGCTGCAGAAGCCGGGAAACACATTCTGCTGGAAAAACCCATGGGTATCACGCTCGACGAATGCCGTGAGATGCTGAAGGCTACTGATGCTGCCGGTATCACCTATATGATCGCTCAATGCCTGCGGTACCTGCCTAACTCACAGTGGGTTCGGCAGAGAATCATCGAGGGTGAGTTCGGTGATATCTGGGCGCTGCGCAGTGATAATTTCGCCAGCATGGTGCCACCTAAGTCAAAGATTGATACTGACAAATCAACAGGCCCCGGGATCTGGTATCTGGATGGAAAGCAAGCTGGCGGCGGTGCACTTATTTCTCAATCGACTCATCATATTGATCTTTTTCGATACTACATCGGAGACATAAGTCGTGTGACCGCCACTTCCTGGACGGATCATCCCTTCTTTATCAATGGTGCTGAAGAGAGTATTGCCGCCACGATGGAATTCGAGAACGGTGCCGTAGCCCAGGTTCTGTCGAGCTGGGCTTCGAGAACACCATGGAATCACCACTATTGGCTCCTGGGTGAACTGGGGTCCGTCACCAGCCGACTGATGCCTGGTTCATCACCTGCGGAGCAGTATATTGGCCCTCTGGATGTATCGCTGCCAAGGTTCGACGATGACAAATCAAGCCGTGCTTTCGTCCCTCTCGATATTGCCGACACCGACTTGCCGACTCACCTGCCATTTGTGAACGAAATTCTTCATTTTGCCGACTGCTGCCAAAGCGGCGCGGAGCCCCTTAGCAGTGGCACGGACAATCTTGGTACGATGAAAGCGGTATTGGGCATATACGAATCCGCAAAGACGGGTCAACCCGTTTCTTTGGCAGACATCTAGCCGTCCTGACTCATCCCTTATCCATGATATTACCGGGTCTTCCTGCTTGTCTGGTTGTAGACCAGCGGGTTAGGTGTCATGCTAACTCATTGAATGTCAGGGCAACGAAGAGGAGAGTCGGATGGCTACAGGCGTAATGACGAAAGATGAGGAGTGGACAGAAGAGAAAATCATGTCACTCACCAGAGACGAGGTCCTTGAGCTATGGGGAAAATGTCCCGCAGTTGATATGGCCGAACTCTACGGCGAATTCAACGGACTGATCCCCAATGCGGGTAATGAAGTAGCACAGAAGGCAACCGCCAAGGTGATGTACAACGAGGAAGGCCCATTGGGATACTGGCTTGGTAAGGCCTACACACCACTTAGTCACACCAGCGGTGACGGCTACAATCGCTGGCGTCGGCCGGGTGGAAACGTCGATCGGTATATGCGTTTTTCAACGGAAATTGGCGACTCTCTCATTGATGGTAAGCCCGCGCTTATGATGTATTACGGTGCCTATCACCATCAGTTCATCCCTGAGGGTCAGGAGAATACACTCGTCGATGAGATCCGAAAGTTAGCCGATGGTTTTTATCTGGGTGTTGGGACTACAGAAACCAAGGACGGCTCTCGTTCAGCACCGGGTCACTTTGTGCTGGTAGGACCTGTCGGGAAATACCTGGCACCGGATGACGCGACGAAAGAACTTATTTAGAACTCGCAAAATTCAAAGTGAAGAAACCCCTATAGTGGGATGACACTTACCTTGGGAGCAACTGGCAACTAATAGTCCTGCGCTTAACAGGCGTTGCGAGTGAAGAGTCCAGGTTTCTCTTTTCGCGTTCTCTTTACACATAGTTCTGCAGCGTGCGAAGGCAGGACCGGGAGCCGCGAAGCTGTCTGAACGAGCGGAGCACAGGGATGCGCGGAACGAGTAAGCGAAAGGAGAGACCTGGGGTCGGAACGGCGTAAGAGCGCTTAAGCTTAAGCAAGTGCAGTCCCACTACAGGTGTATTCGCCACCTGATAAGCTCCTAACTCCCTCGCCGAACAATCGAAGACGGTCGGCAGATTCATAAACCCTATTCCGTCTCTCAGCCTTCTCCACATCATCCTGGCAAATACATCCCGCAAGCACCCATCGTCCGGTTGTTGAAGTGTAAGATTCAGAATAAAGTGTCTTCGTTACTAGGCATACATGACAATAGCCGAACGAGAGGTGGATTCATGAAAGCAAAAAAAACAATAATCATCAGTCTTGCCATACTACACTGCTGGTCATTGACAGCCTGCGTATCCAGCAACAGCAAACATCAGTCAGTCTCTGCAATCAAAGAGCCCCAGATGTTGCTTGCATCCTATGTTACCGAGTTACCCACCATTGACGGCAAAATTGACACTGCATGGCAGACTGCTACGCCGCTTTATGTTGTCGTAAGAGAGGCCATCGGTGGTGAAGATCCAAAGCAGGTCATCTTAAGAGCACTTTACAACGATGAAAAACTTGTAGTCCTTGCCGAGTGGCCAGACACGACATTGAGCGACATGCGTGATCCCTATGTCTGGAACGCGGCATCAGAGCAATATGAGAGACCCAGCAAGCCCGATGATCAGTTTGCAATCGAGTTTCCGATTGATGGGGATTTCGATATCAACATGCTGACTACTGACAGTGAGTACACTGCTGATGTGTGGCACTGGAAAGCCGGCCGCAGTAACCCCGGTGGCTGGGCTGACGACAAGCGCCATCTCATTAGCAAACAGCCAATCAAGGGCGCCGAGGAATACAATCTTGGCGGACACGCCACCGTCCACATCGCACGCCCGATGGATAAGGGAACACCTGCTTATGTACGCACGAACAAACCGGACAAGTTCACATCGGATCTTGTCAATTCATTCAGATATCAGTCGGCAAGTGGCAGCGTCGCGGATGTCAGGGCCAAGGGCAGACACAGCGGTTTGGGCTGGACGCTGGAATTAACCAGAAAATTTAATACGGGCCACAATGACGATGCTGTCATACACCAGAGCAGGGACAATCGCTTCGCTGTTGCCATACTGGATGATGAACTGTACTGGCGACATTCTGTTTCTGGATTACTGCACTTGCGGTTTTTGCCGAAGTAGGCAGCACCGAGTACAACCACCTCAGCTGTTATAACCTTTCCTCAATAACAAGGAGGGTAATTTGGCTGCTCTCGGCCTGAAGGGGATTTTAGGACTGGAACAGTCAGACCGGCAGCGACACTTGAGAATTTACTCTACGGCGGTCAGATATATCGCTGCAGATACATGAATTTTTCTCCTGCAATGACGATGATATCTAACCGCTAATAGGAGTCAATTTGGACACATTTCATTGCCAATCGTGTTCTGAGGCCCTCTGTGACTAACATCAGCCACGTACCTTAACGAGTCTTTCGATCAGAGTTGACAAAATTCGAAAAAGCTTTAAAACGAAGTCTCAACAGTCCCTGGCACACGAATCGGCAATTTCGCGGGTATGTGAATGGACGAACGAGATCACCAGGAACCAGGCAGCTATCATGATGAGCAGTGTCAAAGCTGTAACGAGCCAATCTCTCTCGTAGACAGAATAAAAATTGATTGTCCGCACTGCGGTGAACCCTGGAGAAATCATGCCAACCACGATCTTGAAGACACTGACGACTTCATCCGTCCCGATTCAGCAGGTATACACTGGGCCTGGATCGGATTTCTCTTGTGCGTCTTCTTCCTTCCGCACTTCGGGTTTCTGGTTTGCCTGTGGGTTGACAGGAATACCCAGGATGAGAAAGCAAAAAAGCTGGCTCATTACGGTCTTCAGGTATGCAAGGTTTGGCTCTTGGTTCTGATTTTCGCGTTTGCGATGCGGTTCTTTGGTTACAACTGGTTGCCCATCTAAACAGTCACTTTGATGAGATTAAGTTCCAGCAACAGGATTTCATCTAATTTGCTCAACGGTGCCAATACATTCCCCATCCAGTGATGGATCGCCTGCATAAAGTACGTTTCCGGAACCCCTGCAGTTCACCACGAGTCTCTTTGTCGACTGCACCTCGACATCACCGGCGCCTTCGATTGCAACCTCTGTCTCAATGGCAACCAGATCCATTGCCTGGACCAGGCCGTTTCCGGTGATATTCACATCAAGGTGATCAACTCCGCCGGAAACATAAACCGTACCGTTCCCCCTGATGCCGATACTGAACAGATCGCCTGAAATTCCCGGAACCTCGATGGTTGGATTACCTGCCAATTCAATGCCACGCAGATAAGGTGTGCGGATTGTCAGCATCAGTACACTGGGTCGAATCTCCTCTTTGTTACGAACAACAAGTTTTCCATCATTGACGCCAATATCGAGCAGCGAATACATGTTTTCATCAGTGGTGATTTCAAAGAACTGTGATTCATCGATTGTGATGCGGGCAGTACCAACCCCCTCAAGCGTCACATGATTGAACTGATCCAGATCAAAAGTTCTGGTAGTCAGCACGCCACTGCCCCGCACTCCGGGTGTGAAGTAGGTCATGCCTACAATAACAATGATATTAAGCGTAAGAATCGTTCCGAACACTTTAATCAGTGCACGGATCTTACTATCTTTTTCTGACAACGAGATTACCTTNTAGCAAAAACACCTAAGTATTCACTATTGATATCAGAGTCGCAATTCCCGTGGCCACCGATTGTCCTTTAATGCCAAACCCATCAGCTTTGACTAGCCCGAATAATTCATCGAGGGATCGGCTTCAGGGAAAATCTGTATACAGGCCAGACCAAGCTGGTTGGATTGAAACTCAGGCACCAGACCANGTGGTTTGAGCTGCTCAAGTCANAGCCGTTAGCTGCCAGATGTTCCTTAAGTAANTGCTATTCTACTCATAGCACTTAATTCGATATTCAAAGTGATCTGCTTGTTTCAGACCACTCTTCTCATAGAATCGAATCGCATTGCTGTTGTTTTTGTTGACCCTGAGAAACAGCTCCAGGACGTTATTGACTTCACAGGTTCTCATCACGTTTTCTACCAGCTTTGAGGCGACACCCAGACGACGAGATGCCTCCTCTACATATATGCCAGTCAACTCTGCAGTCTTCCGCTTATATGAAAATGAATCGGTCAACTGTAAAGTCGCAAAACCGACCAGCTTCTCATCATCCTCGGCAACTAAAACCAGCTCTGTGGGATTGTGTTCAATTGATTCCCGCACGACTTCAACATCATCCACAATATCGGGGCCATCTCCGTCAAACTGTCTTGAGAGCGCAATGAGTTCCTGAGCATCCCTCATCCTTACCTTCCTAACCAGTATCGACATTGTGCCCTATCCAACTGTTGATGATAGATACCAGCTCATCCTGATTGCGGTATTCATGATCCGCGCCCGGCATCTCAACCAGTTTCGCGTTGTGATCCTCGCCCAATAATTCACAGAGATCCCGGTAACTGCAGGCAGGATCGCTCGTTTGCTGGATAAACAGGAGAGGAATATCGCTTTGACTCAGATCAATCACTGCTTTTCTGTCATCATTGTCCAGGAATCCTTTGCCGATGCCGATCAGGACATATCCATTCGATGGCTGAATTTCGCGAGAAGTGTGAAGCACAATCAGGGTGCCGATGGACTTCGCAATAATCAGCTCCGGTTCAAAGTCAATCGCGGCTGGTACTTCAATTCCCAGGTCCAGCTTATTCGAAGGCTCATTACGCCAGCAGTCATACTCCTGGATTCGTGCATCTAGCTGGAGTCCATCAACAATCTCGGACAACCACTGAAATGTCGCTGGTTTTATCCCTGGCAGACCCAATATTCTCATCGGTTGCTCCGGTCACCCTCGCAAATGTTGCAGCAAATTCCCGGCCCTCAAAGGCAGCACCTCTCTACGCGAATCTAAAACAAATTCCACTAAACAGCCAGTGAGTAAATATTCGGATGTTCATGTGTCCGGAAAAATCACACAATTATTTGATTTCCTTCAATAAACTCATATTAATGAGTGCGAAACTCATCTCAATGAATACGGGTTGCATCCGGATTGAGTGAGACGAATAATGACGGGCACGTCATCCTCAAACAGGAATAACTCATGATCAAACGTCGAACTTTTGTACAGGGTGCTATGGTGAGTGCCGGAATGTCTTTACTGCCCGCTTCCCATGCTGCAGACATGCGCACTTCGCTTCAGAAATCAGATCTTGTCTATATCACAGCGCTTAAATCCGATGGCAAAGAAAGCAGCTGCCAGTCTGAAATCTGGTACGTCTGGGATGGTGCTGATATCTATGTCTGTACTGCAACGACAGCCTGGAGGACCAGGGCAGCAAAGAAAGGACTGGACCGATCCAGAATCTGGGTAGGCGACGTGGGCAATTGGCAATCATCTGGCGGAAAGTACAAGGATCTGCCGGCCCTGGAAGCGGCGACGAGCGTGATCTCCGATACGAATACACATCAGATGGCGCTGGAACGATTTGGCAGCAAATACACAATGGCGTGGATCACCTATGGGCCGATATTCAGAAAAGGCCTTGCGGATGGATCCCGATCACTGATTCGTTACCGCCCTCTCACTATCTAGTTAGTTTTAACAAAACGACCTGGGCATAGTGCCCAGGTCGTTTATGCTCACTCATTTCTCCTGGATTGTTACAGATCCAGTTTCTGCTCGTCATGGGCAATCAATGCCAAATCTCCCGGATAGTCACCCACATCGTCGGCATCCACATGCATAGGCTTCCGGTGCCTCTCCACCTGGACCGGGAAACAGCGTATCAAGTTGTGCGAGTGTTTCTGAATCGAGTTCAATTTCCAGTGCAACCTACAGGTTGATTTTCTCGGGTGATCCCAGCCCAGACGGCTCGCTTGAAATCGTCACGATCCTGGTTTTCGATCTTCCCTGCCATGGACCCAGCTTATCAAGAGTCCATTTTGCCTCTACCCACTGCAGCAGGTAAGCATTATCCGGATCATCCTTGAGATACACAAATCCCTTGATTCGAACAGCATGTGTCAATCTTTCAAGCCAGACACTCAGCTGCTTTCTTGAAATGGGGGTCTCTGAGAGGTAGCTTTGAGTAAAGAAGTCAGGATGAGTCTCGTTCTCAGCGACCTGGCTCGAGAACTGTGATAGCCAGGACTCTACCTCCCTGACATCGTTTTCCGAAACCAGATCGGTCTTGGTCAGCACCAGCCTGTCAGCAAGAACCAGCTGCTGGCGAATGTGATTGCCGATGAATTTATCATCAACCAGTTTTCTGATAAGAGTCACATCAACCAGTGAAAGAACATCTCTCAACTCAAAGCCAGGCCAGTTCAGTACCTGATTCCTGACCCGTTTCGAATCCGCGACACCGCTTGCCTCCAGCAACACCCAGTCAATTGAATTCGAAACCGCCCTCAACTGCTCCAGGGCGCCTTCCACATCGTTCCCAATTGAACAGCAGACACAACCATTCATGAGATTAATGCTGCTGGCGGTCTGATCCTCAATCAGTTCAACGTCAATATTCAGATCGCCAAAATCATTAATCAGAACCGCGTAACGAATTCCCTCAGCTTGTTTCAGTCGCCGGTTAATATGGGTAGTTTTGCCACTCCCTAAATATCCGGTGACAACGGTAACGGGGAGATCAAACATATTAAATTGGAAAAATCCGGCCTTCGAATACCGTGGCCTCGATATTTATTTCCTTCAAACCCTCGCCACCTGTTTCATAAGGGTCTTTATCCAGAATTGCAAAGTCCGCCTTCTTACCGGCACGCAGACTGCCTGTTTCGTTTTCCAGTCCCAGAATACGTGCTGCATTGATAGTAATCGCCTTTAGCGCAGTATCGAGACTGACGCGTTCATTAACTGCAACCACATCACCCTCACAATTCTCTCGAGTGCAGGCCACCCAGGCATTGTGCAACGGCATCGCAGGTGCCATCGGAAAATCAGAATGCAAAGAAATCAGGATGTCCTCTCTTTCGCAACTGCCCAGGCGTCCCATTTGAGATGAGCGTTCAACGCCAACGCCGTCTCGACTATAAGCTGCGCTTAATTCGTGCAGGTAGTAGACATTGGCTGAAACATTCGCACCGAGAGCCTTTATTCGATGTATCTGTTCCTGCGTGCTGAAGCCGAAATGTTCAATGGTGTAGCCATGATTAAACCGTGGTCGCTCCCACTGAAGTTTTTCAAGCGTGTCCAAAGCCAGTTCGAGACCCAGATCACCCGTACAGTGAACATGTATTTCAAAGCCAGCATTCCAGTAGATTCTCGCACTGGCTTCATAACGCTCTGGCGGGGTCAGCCATTCTCCCAGATGTCCATCGATATATCCCGGGTCCTGCATCATGGCCAGTTGAGAAAAGAATGCGCCATCGGTGAAGAGCTTTATTTTTTTTGCAAATCGAAACTGGCTGGTATTCCTATCCGGCAGGTCTTTGACAAAATCCAGTCCCTGTTCACCGCCACCCGCCATGAAGTTGACGCGGGTTTCGTGTGGCACACACAGAACCCGAAACGGCGCGTCAGATTTTTCCATGATATTAATCGCGGCTTGCCACTCAAGGTCAAAATCAAAAATGCCCACCGCCATATCACCTACGGTGGTGTGTCCGCCAAAGTGTGCAACTTGCATCACTCGCTCCAAACCCAGCTGAATCCACTCTGGTGACATAATGAGTTGATTGAGTTTGCCAATGGCGTAACCGAGACCGTTTTCGTAAAAGTGACCCTTTTCATAGTTAATCTGGGGGCTTCCCTTTACTTCCTCTTGCTCCATTCCCAGGTGCGCCATCATCGCGCTGTTGAGATACACCTCATGAAATGACCTCTGCCAGACCACTGCGGATCTGTCCTTGAATATGTTATCGAGCAACTCCCTCGACATATCGCCATGCCAATGCATGTGATATCCCCAGGTAAAGAAGGGTTTGCCCTCGGCGGTATTCTCGTGTCCGCGTCGTAGCTCAACTTCATAATCCTGCGGCGTGGTAGTGGCCTTAACGGTTTCCCAGGGGAATTTCCATTCAAGGCCTGTAATAAACTGCATCGGCAGCAACACTGCAGCCATCATGGGATGAAGATGCGGGTCGATCAAACCCGGCATGATGATTTTTTCAGCATATTCGTGATTGAACTCATGCTCATCACTGTCGAGCCAGAGTTGCAATGAGTCCAGAGTACCAACTTCGAGAATCCGACCATCTCTTACGGCGATTGCCGTAGCCTCCGGCCAGGAGGGATTCATTGTAATGATTTTCTTCGCGGTAAATACTGTAATCATGTGTCACCATAGGCTGTCGGATTAAATCATCTTAACTGATCAAAACTCACTCGCAACAGCAAACAGTTTCACCAGAAAAAACTGACATCGCTACCTGCTCTATTGATAAATCATTCCAATATTCAGATTATCCAAAACCATCACCAATAGAAAATAGTCACTGCAGTCTCGTATTACGCGAGAGAAACTCTGCTTCGCGATCTCAATGTTTTTTTCCAGTGCATCACTGTCGTCCGGCAGGGATGTCAGTCACTCCCCAGCATCTGAGAGATATGGACAAGACCGTTGAGGTCTGCCTGTCTGACAGGCCTAATTGCCAATGCTGCAGAACTCCAGCGGATTTTCCGCCATCCTGCAGCGCATTTTCACTGACTTAACGTGGTTCCCTGAGCGTATATCTATGAGAACACCACAGAGCTTACGTCAGTCGCATTCCATCTTGAATAAACCGGTGGTTTGTCTCATTATCCCCTGTCCGAATCGTCATGCCTGACCTGATCGGGTATCCATTTACACCGAGACGCCACCGAAAATTGGCAATAATACTCCCTGATAGAAAGGAGACTGACGAAATGAGTAACCAGATCGTATTACCCAGAATCCTGCAGATTGGCGCAGGTGCATCAAAAGAAATTGGTAACATCATCGAGGGGCTGGGATGTTCGAAGCCACTGATTGTGACCGACAAGATGATGATGCAGCTGGGTTATGTTAATCGCATCCAGGAACGCCTGCCTGCGAGCGATGTGTATGATGACACGGTCCCGGAGCCAACCGAAGCATCAATACTAGCCGGTGTGAAGAAAGTCCAGCAAGGTGACTATGACTGCATCATCGCAATCGGCGGCGGGAGTCCGATTGACAGTGCCAAGGCTATTTCCGTTTTGGGGAAGAATGGCGGTGAAATGAGGGATTACATGGTGCCGCGTATCGTCAATGAACCCGGGTTACCCATTGTTGCCATTCCAACAACGGCGGGTACCGGATCAGAGGTTACCAGGGTCACCATCATTACCGATGAGAAAGTCGATGAGAAAATGCTGTGCATGGGAATGGGTTTTATGCCGACAGCTGCACTGGTTGATTTCGAACTGACATTGAGTCTGCCACCGCGAACGACTGCCGATACGGGCATTGATGCACTGACTCATGCAATCGAGGCTTACGTCTCTGGGAAAGCCAATCTCTATTCAGACAGTCAGGCAATTCAGGCGATGGGGCTCCTCGCCCCCAATCTTCGCCGTGCCTACCACGATGGTGAAGACAAAGAAGCAAGAGAAGCGATGATGCTGGGCGCCACTCTTGCCGGGGTTGCGTTCTCTAACGCTTCTGTCGCACTGGTCCACGGCATGAGTCGTCCCATTGGTGCTTTCTTCCATGTTCCCCACGGGTTATCCAACGCAATGCTGTTGCCGGATGTCACCGAGTACTCGATACCAGCGGCGTCAGAGCGCTATGCGGACTGTGCACGAGCCATGCAGATCGCTGGCAAGGATGATTCCGACGATACGGCCAACCAGATACTGATCAAAGAACTGATCGCAATCAACGATGAACTCAGTGTTCCGACACTGGCAGAATTCGGAGTTGACAAGGACCGCTTCAGTGAAGTCTGCCAGACGATGGCCGAGCAGGCACTGGCGTCAGGATCGCCGGCAAATAACCCAAGGATTCCATCCGCTGACGAGATAGTCGGACTTTACGAAAAGCTGTGGGCGTAACACCTGTACGTCCTCCCTGAAGACTAATCTGTCAGCAAAGTCACGACGAGTTCAAGTTGAGCCGTCAGGGAATCAAGCACGCTGGCAGCAATCTCAATCTGTTCTGATACCTCGTCAAACTCGCGAATCTCAATGGCCTCTCTCACCCCAGGGATAGTCTTAACACCATATCCAGTATAGAAACCCGGCGCGTAAATATGGTGCTTATACCAGGGTCGGCCGGTCAGTCCGTTATCGCGAGTCAGTTGTCGTTCGCTCATATACAGGAGTCGATTTAACTGAGTCAGTTTTCGATCCGAGATACCTTCATCGTTTTCGAGCAGCCCGTCCAGGGAATCGGCTGATTTCGCCAGCTGTTCCAACGAGTTTTTCAGGGGTGCAAAGTTAAAGTAGGGCACATCGGTTTTTCTCAAAGGAGGACCAAACGCCTTGCTCGGATCGAGGGCAACAACGTAAACATCTTCATCGATCAGTTTATTGATCCTGGCAGTGTCTGTTCGCATTTTTACAGCCAGTTCTTCGAGCTCATCGACATACAGGGCAATATTATCCACCAGATTGACAAAGTCGAAAGGCAACACCCGGGCGTTGGCCAGTCGCAGGGTTGCGTGACCCGCAACCTGTGACAACGTCACACCATAGACCAGATCGGGATCCCGCCAGGTAGTGTAGTGCTCATAGGTGTCGTACAAGGTGTGATAACTGCCGCCACTACCCTCCCCTGAGAATCCCAGGTTGGCAGAGGCAATCCCCAGGTGCTGCAGGAACGGTGTGTAATCCGATCCCGAACCCAGTGGGTACAAACGAATATTCTTTCTGTCTGCATTGTTCTTTTTTTGTTGTTCAGTGCCGAACACTGACAACCAAGCCTTTAATCGATCCTTCAAACTGACACCCGTCTGCGGATCCTCAACATCAGAGATAACCTGATCAAAGAAGCGTTCGAGAGTATGGCTGCCACCAATCCGGACAAATCCACGACTGTTGCCGTCGGTATTAAGATAAGCGACTGCATGCTTTTTGAGCACTTTTGCATGATGCTCTGCCCATTCAGTCGATCCAATCAATCCGGGTTCTTCGGCGTCCCATGCCGCATAAACGATGGATCTCGCGGGGGGACTACCGGATCTTGCCAGTTCAGCCACTGATTTCGCTTCCGCCAACAGGGCCACCAGGCCGCTGAGGGGATCTGCGGCACCATGATTCCAACCATCATGATGATTACCACGGACAACCCACTCATCGGGATAGCGAGCCCCTTCCATTCTGGCAATAACGTTGTAGGCAGTCACCGTATCCCAGTTGAATCTGACTTCAAGTCTGACCCTGGCAGGTCCGGGCCCAAGGTGGTAGGTGATGGGTAAACCACCGACCCACTCTGCTGGTACTGTTGACCCGGACATCGCTGACAGGAGCGGCAGCGCATCTTTGTAGGAAATCGGCAGGACAGGGATTCTGGTAATCGTCGGTGCATTTTTTATTTTAAGTCGTTTCGCTTTTTTGGTGGCGCCGGTACCGGGAGTGAGCACATCACCAGGATAGGTCGGCATGTCCATCACCGAACCTCGCTGCACCCCGGTTTCATGCTTGAACGGACCCGCCGGATAAACATCCCCCTGCCCATAACCGTCATCGGCCGGGTCCGAATATATAATCGTGCCGATGGCTCCTTTTTCGGCAGCAAGCTTGGGTTTGATGCCCCGCCAGGATTTACCATACTTGGCGATGGCAATCTTGCCCTTGAGATCAATTCCATATCTCTCCAGCAGTTCATGATCTTCCGGTCGGCCATAGTTGATAAAGACAAGTTCGCCTTCGACATTGCCATCTGTCGAGAACGCATTATAGGGAGGAAGCAAACCCTCTCGAACAGAAGTACTTGGATCATCAACCAGGGAATCTTCTCGAAGGCTCGCGGTGAACATCGTGGGTGAAACCATTTCCAGATGTCGAGTCAAAGGGGTCGGCAGCAGAATTTCATATTCTTCAATCTGCGTGTCGTAACCCCAGGAAGAAAATAGTTCAGCAATTGAGCGAGCCACTTCTTTACCCGCACGGGAACCCGCGTGGTGAGGCGCTTTTGAGAACTGTTTCAACCACTCTGCTTGTTCGGTTGCTTTGATATTCCTGTCAAAAAACGCCTCCAGCTGGCGTTGCTCACTGCTGGCCTTTTCATCAAATCCAATCAGCTGATCAGCACTTACTGCGGTTGTTGCCATGACAACCAGAGATGTGAAGAGTGTCATTATCATTTTCATCAACAGGCTCCCTTATCTTTTCACGCCATTCTGCAACATGTAGACTCCCGCTTAAAGCCAACTTAAGGAAAAAGAAATGTCACAGAATATTGATCGTCTGATCAAAAAAGACGCTGATGTTGTTCTGCACCCGGCATCCTCTATCACTGCTCTGCTGGAAGATGGACCTCAGATGATCGTTGAGGCAAAGGGCTGCAACGTTATCGACTCCGATGGGCGCGAACTCTTAGATGCTGTTGCAGGACTGTGGTGCGTCAATACCGGCTATGGTCGCACCGAACTTGCTGACGCGATGAAGAATGCTGCTGAGAAACTGGGCTACTATCACAGTTTTGCCAACTCATCGAACCCCTGGCAGGTTGAGCTGGCAGAAAAACTCGTCAGCCTGGCACCGGAAGGACTAAGCAAAGTATTCTTTGGCACATCCGGCAGTGACTGCAATGACACCTTGATTAAAATTGCCTGGCACTATCATGTATTAAGAGGCAACAGCAAAAAGATCAAGATTATCGCCAGGGAACAGGCCTACCATGGCACGTCGATCAGTTCCGCCAGTCTCACCGGACTAACGCATTTCCATTCGGATTTTCCAATCCCGTTGAATTTTGTGCTGCGCACCGATTGCCCTCACTACTATACCGGTGCCCTGGAGGATGAAACTGAAGAAGAATTCTGTGACAGACTGATAGGTAACATTGAGCAACTCATCGAAAAGGAAAGTGCAGACACGATAGCTGCCTTTTTTGCCGAACCGATCATGGGTGCCGGTGGCGTCATTGTGCCGCCGCCAGGCTACTACCCAAGGCTGACGAAGATACTTAAAGATAATGATATCCTGTTTGTCGCCGACGAGGTTATCTGCGGCTACGGCCGACTGGGCAACTGGTTCGGCTCACCCCAGCTGGGTATTGAACCCGACATGATGGCATCCGCGAAGGGGCTGACCAGTGGTTACTTTCCACTTTCAGCAGCGTATATCTCTCAACCGATATGGGAAGTGTTAAAGGAAGGATCACAGAAGCTGGGCGCATTCTTCCATGGCTATACCTACAGCGGTCATCCAGTGGGTGCAGCAGTGGGGCTTGCCAATCTGGAAATATTTGAAAAAGAAAACCTGATTGCACGGGCAAAGGAGAACGGGATCTATCTTCACGAGCAACTGCAATCACTCCTGAATCTACCCAATGTGGGTGAAATAAGAGGTGAGGGTCTCATCGCTGGAGTTCAACTTGTTGCTGACAAGAGTAGCAGAACCTTGCCGGATGCGGCTGCCAAGATACCCATGAATGTGACGAAACTGATGCTGGAAAAAGGCGTTATCATCAGGCCCCTCGCCACCGTTGCTACTCTTGCGATATCACCGCCTCTTACAATCAGCAAAGATGAGATTGACCGGCTGGTTCAGATGATGTCTGAATCAATTGCTGCTCAGGTTTGATGGAATTTCCAGGTACATCTCGCACCAGGCCGGACCCATCCCAGTGCTACCAATGTAAGTTTTCGTAGACGGGTGAATCGATGACTGTTTCTTACAGACGACCAAATAGTTCAGCAGAGTGAAGATTATTACTAACGTTTCAGCGTTCCTGGTCCAGCTTAATATCAACACAATCCACAATCAGTTGCAGGGATTCCATCCCTCGATACTCGTTCACGTCCAGCCGATAGGCAATTCGCTTTACCCTGCCTTCGACCAGTCGATCATGATTGAATGCGATTGCATCGATTGAGTCGGCGCCGTCGAGCGGGCGCAATTTCATTTTCAGGTGTCTTCCACCCACGATCCGCTGATCAACGATCTCAAAGTCATCATCAAACAGGGGTTCCGGAAATCCCTGACCCCATGGACAGATCTGACCGATCTCACGGGCAAGTGAAATACTATAATCTTCCCCAAGATTGCCATCGGTTATTACCGTCTGCGTCAGGTCCTCCTCCGTCAACCAGCGCTTTGCTTCTATATCAAACTGTTCAGCAAATGTCGTCAGGTTAGCAGGATGCAGTGTGAGTCCAGCAGCCATGGCATGTCCACCAAATTTCTGGAGCAGGTCGGGATTTCTCGCGGCTATAGTCTCAAAGACATCTCGCATATGCAGACCGGAAATTGATCTGGCTGATCCTTTCAATTCAGAGTCAGAAACCTTGGCGAAGGCGACGACAGGTCGATGAAACTCGTCTTTGATCCGCGATGCGACGACACCCACCACACCCTGGTGCCAACCTTCATCATACAAACAGATGCCTACTTTCTCCTCGGTATCCTTCGTCAGCTTGAGAGCGGAAAGAAAATTCAGTGCTTGCTGCTTCATCTCGTTTTCAATTTCACGTCGCTCAAGATTCAGCTTGTCCAGCCGGGATGCAAGTTCCTGTGCCCGATTCTCATCGTCCGCCAACAGGCACTCTATACCAAGAGAAATGTCTTCGAGGCGACCCGCTGCATTCACTCTTGGCGCAACACCAAAGGCCAGATCACTTGAGGTGATTGTCTGAATTCGATTACCAGACAAAGCCGATAGTGCTTTCAACCCGGGTCTCAATCGACCTGCACGTATTCGGCGAATGCCTTCCTGCACCATTATTCTGTTGTTGTAGTCCATCGGTACGACATCGGCAATAGTTCCCAGTGCAACCAGATCAAGATAGTCAGCCATATTGGGTTCAGATCGATGCTCGAACCAGTGGCTTTCTCGAAGCTCGCGTCGAACCCCGGACAGTAAATAGAAGGCGACACCCACACCAGCAAGGTTCTTGCTGGGAAAGTCGCAGCCCTGCTGGTTGGGATTAAGAATGGCATCTGCCTTCGGTACCTGATTCCCGGGCAGATGATGATCCGTGATCAGAGTCTTAATTCCATTTTCACGCGCGAAATCCACGCCTTCATGACTGGAAATGCCATTGTCCACCGTGACGATAAGATCAGGATTTCGTTGCAATGCAACCTCAACGATCTCAGGAGTTAAACCATACCCGTACTCAAAACGATTCGGTACCAGGTAGTCGACCTGTTCCGCGCCGAGACTGCGCAATCCATGGACCATGAGAACTGAGCTGGTTGCACCATCGGCATCAAAATCGCCAATGATGAGAATTCGCGCCTGTTGGCGAATCAGACCAGCCAGCAACTCAACCGCGGCTCCCATGCCTTTAAGTAAATCCGGTGGTAAAAGGTTTTTGAGAGAATGGTCCACTTCGTCTTTACTGACGACGCCACGACCGACGTACAGACGAGACAACAGGGGGGACAGTCCCGGGAGGGTAGAAACAGCAACTCGACGCTTGAGTACCCTGGGCATTTACGAGAAGGTTTCGACCCGAATCCGGGCCAGTGGACCTTCTACCTGTTTAAGGCCTTCCAACTCCCGGATTGCGTCATTCACCGACCGTTCGAGTACCCGATTGGTCACAATGACGATTGGCACCTCACCCTGCCCGGTATCTTTCTGGATCAACGATTCAATACTGATGGTGTGCTCGCTCAAAATGGTTGATATTTTTGCCATAACACCTGGCACATCAATCACCTTGAGTCGCAGGTAATAAGCTGACTCAATATTCGTGATATCCAGAACCGGAATTGCCTGTATTGCTTCCGCCACGAAACCGAGATTGGGAATCTGATCAGTCTCACCAGAGCGCAACACATCGATAACATCAGCAACCACTGATGATGCCGTCGGTCCTGCGCCAGCCCCGACTCCGTAATACATGGTCTGACCAGCAGCATCACTTCCTACCAGCACGGCATTCATCACGCCATCAACCTGGGCAAGCATTTCTGTTTTTTTGATCAGCGTTGGATGAACCCGTAATTCAATGCCACGATTTGTCCTGGCTGTGATACCGAGATGCTTGATTCGAAACCCCAGTTCACCTGCATACCTGATGTCTTCAACAGTGATTTCTGAGATACCTTCGGCGTACATCGAATCGAATTTAAGAGGCACTCCAAAAGCGATGGAAGACAGGATAGTTAATTTGTGAGCCGCATCGATGCCTTCAACATCGAAGGTTGGATCAGCTTCCGCGTAACCGAGTTCCTGCGCCTCAGATAAAACGTCGGTAAAGTCCCTGTTACCGGCTGTTTCCATCTCGGTCAGAATGTAGTTGGTGGTCCCGTTGATGACACCGGCCAGGAATTGTACTTCGTTTGCCGCCAGTCCCTCACGGATGGCCTTAACAATAGGGATGCCGCCTGCAATGGCGGCCTCAAACTTGAGGCAGACACCAGCATCATTGGCAAGTTTAAACAATTCTTCACCATGAATCGCAATCAAGGCCTTGTTGGCAGTTACCACATGTTTCCGGTTGGCTATCGCCTCTTTAACAAGTCGCAGCGCGACATCAGTACCGCCGATCAGTTCAAGAACAACATCGACCTCCGGATTCTTTACTACATCAAATATGTCGCGGGTGACATTAGTTGTGGCGAGATCGCAGTCCGGGTGATCCCGCCTGCAACCAACCTGCGTGATCTTAACAACGCGCCCGGTCTTTCTACTGATTTCCTCGCTGTTACCTGAAATCAGGTTGTAGGCACCTGAGCCCACCGTACCCAATCCACAAATCCCCACCCCAATCTGCTGCACTCGTTTATTCTCCAACCAGTTTAGTTGCATTCTTAAACATCTGCTTGACCCCTCGAATCGCCTGACGGGTCCGATGTTCATTTTCTATCAGGGCAAATCTGACGTGATCATCTCCATACTGGCCAAATCCAATACCAGGTGAAACGGCGACCTTTGCCTCTTTTAGCAGGAACTTACTGAACTCAAGAGAACCCATATTCTGAAACTGCGCCGGAATCTTTGCCCACACGAACATGGTTGCCTTCGGTTTCTCTATCTGCCATCCCGCTGCAGCTAAACCATCGCAGAGGACATCACGCCGATTGCAGTACATATCCCGTATTTCGCCAACACATGTCTGATCGCCTTCAAGCGCTGCAATCGCCGCGACCTGAATGGGTGTGAAATTTCCATAGTCCAGATATGACTTGATTCTCGACAGTGCACCCACCAGGGTCGGATTACCGACACAAAAACCAATTCGCCAGCCCGGCATATTGTAACTCTTTGACATGGAGAAGAATTCAACTGCAATATCTTTGGCACCCGGTACCTGAAGTATTGACGGAACCTTATATCCATCAAAAACAAGATCTGCATAGGCAAGATCCTGAATCACCCAGATGCCGTGCTCTTTGGCGATCATGATCACCTTCTCGAAAAAATCAAGCTCGACACATTGTGCGGTCGGGTTGCCGGGAAAATTGATGATCAGGACTTTAGGTGTGGGCCAGGTAGTGGAAATCGCCTGCTCCAGTTCTTCAAAGAAATCCACATCCGGGGTCAGGGGAACGTGCCGCACATCCGCATCTGCGATCACAAAACCGTAGGGATGTACCGGATACGATGGATTAGGCACGAGAACCGTATCACCCGGCGCCAGGACTGCCATTGCCAAATGAGCAATACCTTCTTTGGACCCCAGCGTGACAATGGCTTCTGTCTCCTGATCAAGGTCAACATCAAAGCGATCTTTATACCAGTTGCAGATCGCTCGCCGTAATCTCGGTATACCTTTTGACTGTGAATATCGGTGTGTGTCACCACGCTGTACTGTTTCGATAAGCTTTTCGACAATATGCGGCGGTGTTGGCTGGTCCGGATTGCCCATACCAAAGTCGATAATGTCTTCGCCTCTCCCTCGCGCCTCTCTCTTCAGCGCATCTGTGATGCTAAAGATATAGGGAGGCAGTCGTCTTATTCGAGGAAAGTCATCCATTTTCTTCTGTCCAAAAAAAAACCGGGTTCGCACTTAGAGTGCGAACCCGGCACTCTAATTTACGTTAGCCTATTGCAGCACAGTTCGCCACAATTGCTGTCGCAATCATGATGAATTCGGTCATCGTTGTCCTGACTGTTTGCTGCATGCTTAGTTGCTGCATTCTTATCTGTCCGGCGATCCGGTCTCTCGCTACGAGGCTGAATCTTACCTTAACTTCCCTGGGAGGTGTGAAATTTTTAATCAGACCCCTTGTCGGATAATGAGCTGACTAAATCTGCCTGCTATCGACGATTGCGCCTTTATCGATTAGTTGGTCAGTGTTGCCGATCGGCAGACCTGTATCAAACCCGGTACTTACTAAAGGACCCCAAGTTTTGCCGCTAATTTCTCTGCGGGCAGGTAGCCAGGGTCAAGTCTGCCGTCGTCGTAAATCAATGATGGGGTAGAATTGATACCCATTAATCCACCGAGTTGAAATTGTTCCGCCACCGGGTTGGCACAGGTTCNCTCTTCTATTTCCTGTCCGGCCTTGGCTTTGGTAAAAGCNATCTTCGGATTGTCGGCGCACCANGCTGAAACGTATTTATCATAGGANTCTGAACCCATTCCGGCTCTTGGATACGCNAGATAGCGAANCGCGATGCCCAATCTGTTCAATTCNGGCACTTCCTTGTGAAGCTTGCGGCAAAANCCACAATCAATATCTGTAAAAACAGTAATNGTNGCCTTTATCCTTTCCTTCGNTGGCGCAAAAACCAGCATCTGCGATTCATCGAGCAGGCTCATCTGCTGCTTTCTCTTTTCGGTTCGTCCCTGTTCGGAAACATTCACGAGTTGATTACTGGTCACTTCATACAGATCACCGGCGAAGAAATAGCGACCATCTTCTGTGAAATGCAACACCTGTCCGCCCTCGAGAACTACCGAATAGAATCCAGGGAAGGCGCCAGGAACTATTTCACCAACTGGCAGATCGGGTCTTACCTGGAGCAGTCGCTGCCTGATAACTGATGCTGGATCCTCTGCCTGCTCTGCGAACACTTGACCGGGAACCACACTACAGACCAGGAATACTGCGGTCAGGGGTTTTCTCATCAACGTCATTAGCTTTGAGTTATATGGGATTGGATTCAATTGTCTATCCTTAATGGAACGAATGAGAGCACTTTGCAACAATGCACGTATCGATGCAAACGTCGGTATACCATCAATTCCAGGTTGATGGCGTAATAGAAGTGCAGACCCTGATCCGGTACACGAAATTTTCCTCGAGTGTCTACGCTGCCACCGTCACTGTCCACGCCGTTGGCGGCATAGATTTTTGATACCGCGTTGCCGAAGAAATTGTAGGTCAGACCTGACGTATGGGTTAAGAGATGCTCAATGATGATAGGTCTATGGGCCGGGAACGTACTGGCCGCACCTTTTTCGTTTTGAACAAGGACTTTCATATCAGCAAATTCGGGAATGTACTTCGAGACGGGATCCTTAAGATTGTATCCGCTTGCATGGCTTTCTTACGTTCTACATCCATGCTGCCGAAAGCTTCAAAATGGACGACTTTCCCTTGATGAGCGACCACCGTAACAAATCCTGACACCTTCTTTTCATCGATCAGAGGTTGCAGTTTAGTTTTAGTCTCATCGAGTTTCTTGGAAGACATACCCAGGGATTCTGGTTCTGCAGTCGGCAGACCGAGGCCATCATCTGAAAAGGCTGATGAGGTCGAAAGTAAAAAAGAGAAAATCTCGGCGCAGCACTGGGAACCAAGGTATAATGCCGCCGCATTACAAAGGTGGGGTGTCAAGACACTCACTGATTTATAACTATATTTTGGAGAAACCAGAATCCGTGGCTAGAAAGAAAGCAAAAGGCAAGCACCTTCCCTGGAACAAGGGGCGCGAAGTGGGACAAAGAGCCCCGTTAAGCCTTTCAGAAGTAACCCGTATTAAGAAGTCACTTACAAAACGCGGCGTTGCGGGCGTTAGAGACCTCGCCCTGTTCTCAACCGCAATTGATACCATGCTGCGCGCACAAGACCTGCTGAGATTAAAGGTCAAAGACCTGAGGACAGGCAATCGCGGCGTCCGCAGCACACTGGAACTGACGACAGCCAAATTCGGGCAAAGCGTCCAGTGCGTGCTTTCTCAGACCACCATAAAGTCGCTTGACAGTTGGATTAAACAATCCGCAAAGAAGCCAGGCGATTACCTGTTCTCGGGAAGAGTCAGCGGTGGTTCGAAGCCCATGTCTGCCCGTCAGCTGAACCGTCTCGTCAAAAACTGGACGTCTGGCGTCGGACTGGATGAAACCCTTTATGGCACTGAATCCCTGCGAAGAACACGCTCTATTTACCTCCTCAACAAAACAGGTAACATGGAAGCCGTTCGCATCATGCTTGGTCTGGCGGATATCCGCGCCACAGCCCGATACCTGGGTGAGGCTAAACCAGTCAACGCACTGGCGATAAACCGGGCGAATAAAATTTAGAGAACTCCAAGACCTGGCGAGACCCAGAACGACTTCAAGAAGATCGCCAGCACGAAGTCTGACTCGCCAGTTGTCTGTCAGATCTCCTCCTGATCAGGCCACCCTCGATCACAAAGGTCTCGGAATATCACGTCCGCCCAATCCACCCTTTATGTGTAACAGGCCTAGTTCTTTGGTACCGCCAGATCTCCATCTGAGAGTATCGGAAAGTCTGGTGACGCTCAATCAAAAAGATATTGCGACGTTTCACGGCACTAATGAGAGTATCTCCATAGAGATACCTGGCCATGGCAACAAAATATGCAGCAGAATTATTGTCAACGGATCAGCGCAGCAGGATCTGTAATTAAGGTCCTCCCTCACCCTCGTGGATGATGTTGCGAATGCAATTCCTTCAGACGATGTTGAGCCACATGGGTATAGATCTGTGTGGTTGACAGGTCACTGTGACCCAGCAGCAACTGTACTACACGTAAATCAGCACCATGGTTAATCAGATGAGTCGCGAAGGCATGACGCAACGTGTGCGGCGAAAGTTTCTTTACGATTCCGGCAGTTTGAGCATGTATCTTTATGCGATGCCAGAAGGTCTGACGCGTCATCTCTTTACCATGATTACTGGGGAAGACCACATCCTGATGAAGGTTCTTCTTCAGAAGGTCATTTCTCACTTCCTGCAGGTAACGCTGAATCCAGCTGATTGCCTCTTCACCTAAGGGTACCAGGCGCTCTTTGCTACCTTTTCCCATTACCCTGACAACACCCTGGCGCAGGTTAACATCAGTCAGCTTAAGCGTTACCAATTCGGTTACACGAAGGCCACTGGCGTACAACACTTCGAGCATAGCGCGATCTCTGAATCCCACAGCAGTGTTCAAATCTGGCGCCTTAAGGAGTTTTTCAACATCAGACTCTGTCAAGGTATCCGGCAGCGGACGACCCATTTTTGGATTCTCTATCCTCAATGTCGGATCTTCCTGAACCCGCTTCTCACGCAAAAGGTACCGNTACAGACTGCGCAGGCATGACAGGGATCTGGCNGTAGAGCGGACTTTAATCCCCATACCCATCCGATCGGCCAGGTATTGAAGNAGTTCNTCGCGTCTGACCTTACAGATATTTCCGTTTCGNTCTTGCAACCAAAGTGTGAAGGCTTTCAGATCCCTTCGATAGGAATCAAGTGTGTTCTGGCTGAGNCCTTTCTCNAGCCAGAGACTATCCAGAAATTTCTCTACAATTTCCTGATCAGACGACATTTTGGTGACCGCCACGAGAGGTTGTTTCGCAGATAGCTATACCTTAATAGGCAAACAGGGAATGCACAAATAAAAGAGTGACCCCAGACCAGAATGATGCTTACTTAAGGAACACCTTGCAACTAACAGTCCTGCGAAAGACGGGGTAGCGAATGTAGAGCCCGGGTTCGAAACGTCGTGAGAGCTCCTTGTAAGAGCGCCTAAACCGCCGCCACTAATCCCAGACTGAAAATCGCTCAGGACTTGGCCAGCTTCTCCTTGATTCGGGCAGTCCGACCGCTTCTTTCTCGCAGATAATAGAGTTTCGCCTGACGCACATCACCGCTGCGCTTGACCTTAATACTGTCGATAAGAGTGCTGTGGGTCTGGAATGTTCTTTCGACACCAACCCCATGAGAAATCTTTCGCAGCGTAAATGCTGAGTTAATACCGCGATTGCGTTTGCCGATAACAACGCCTTCAAATGCCTGAAGTCTCTCACGTGAACCTTCTTTTACTTTGACCTGGACGATCAACGTATCACCGGATCCAAATTCTGGCACATTCTTGAGCTGGGCTGCTTCAATATCGGCGATCACTTTACTTTTCATGGTTCAATCCTCGTTTTTATCGTTCTGGATAAGTTCTGCGCGATACTCATCCAGCAAATGCTGTTCTGTCTCTGTCAATCTGCGGCCTGCCAGAAGGTCAGGACGCTTTTCATACGTTCGTCCCAAAGCCTGCTTCAGGCGCCAGCGATTAATCTGTTTATGATTACCGCTAATCAATACTTCCGGTACCCCGACCCCATCGACCACTTCTGGTCTGGTGTATTGCGGAAAATCCAGGATTCCATCCGCAAATGAGTCTGCCCGTACCGATTCTGCATCTCCCACCGCACCAGGCTGCAATCTTGTCATAGCGTCAATCAGTACCATCGCCGGTAGCTCTCCACCGGATAACACATAATCACCGATTGAATATTCCTCGTCGATCTCACTGGCGATCAGACGTTCATCGATACCCTCGTACCTGCCTGCCACCAGGATCAGCGCCGTCTCGCTGCTCAGATCGCGGATCGACTCCTGGTCCAGCTTCTTACCCTGTGGCGAGAGGTAGACCACTTTGCAATTCTCACCCGCCTGTGCTCTTGCGGCTTGAATTGCAGCTTTCAGAGGCTCAACCTTCATCAACATGCCAGGTCCGCCGCCGTAGGGTTTATCATCCACCGTTCTGTGTCGGTCTGTGGTGAAGTCCCTCGGATTCCAGAACGCCAGCTGCAAAAGACCTGAGTCTACTGCACGCCGGGTGATTCCTGATGCCGTGATCGCCTGAAACATCTCAGGGAAAAGTGTCACGACTCCTACCCACATCAGAATTCCCTCTTAGAGATCAGAACCCCAGGCCACAAGGATTCTTCTTTCTTCAAGATCGATCTCTAACACGATCTCTTTTTCGACATACGGTATCAACCGCTCCATGTCGTCAATACTCTTTTCACTTGCCTTCACGACCAGTACGTCATTTGCGCCGGTTTCAAACAAATGTGAGACTTCGCCGAGGAACTCACCTGCTTCGTTGAAAACCTCCAATCCTTCTAACTGGTGCCAGTAGTAATCCCCTTTCTCCAGATTGGGTAACTGGTCTTTGTCAACCCAGATTTCACTTCCGATCAGCTCCTCTGCCTGGGTTCGATCCTCAATTCCGTCTGTCAGAGCGACGAGCCCTTTCCCTTGTTTCTTACCCTCAACTACTTTAACGCTGTGCTGTTTCGCCCCCTTCTTCAGGTACCAGGGGAGGTAATTCAAAATTTGCTCCGATGGTTCAGTATAGGAATATACCTTCACCCAACCCTTAACTCCGTACACGCCATTGATCTTTCCGACCAGGAGTTTTTCAGCCACCTGATTGGCTTACGCCGCAGTTTCCTGAATCGCTGCTTTTCGGTATTTCTTTGAGATCTGTTTTACGCGATCACTGACCTGTGCACCCTGGCTGGTCCAATAGTCAAAACGCGCCAGATCCAGCCGTGTTCCTTCCTCAGCACCGCGTGCTATAGGATTAAAGAAACCAATGCGCTCAATGAATCGACCATCACGTGACACGCGGCTGTCTGCAACCGTAATGTGATAAAAAGGCCGCTTCTTACTGCCACCTCTGGATAACCGAATGATTACCATGTTTTTTATTTCCTTAAATAATTCTATGATAACGAGCGGTCTGTGAGAGGATCAGCCGTCGAAAGGGGCGCTATTGTACGGGAAAGGATGAGACATTTAAACCCTTTCCTTTGACCGAACCAATCGGCAAGTTATTGATATCTCTACTGTTATTTATAGACGATGTTGCAGTGCCTGCGCACGGACAGGGAGATCTGTATCAGGCGCCCGGAAACCCGCCGCCCGGTCCCTTCATCATGCTGTCCATGCCTCGCATCATGTTGGCCATACCGCCTTTCCTGCTCATCTTCTTCATCATCTTTTGCATCTGTTTGTGCTGCTTCAGGAGACGATTAACATCCTGAATCTGCGTCCCGGAACCCGTGGCGATACGCTTTTTTCTCGAGCCGTTGACTACATCGGGATACCGGCGCTCACCCGGTGTCATGGAGTTAATGATTGCCTCCATCTGCCCAAAAGGATTTGCACTCAGTTTCTCTTCAGCCGCCTTCGCCATTCCTCCCATGCCAGGTAACTTATCCAGCATACCGGTGATTCCGCCCATATTGCTCATCTGCTGGATCTGATCACGGAAGTCCTCCAGGTCAAACTTCTTACCCTTCTTGATCTTCCTGGCAAGTTTGTTGGCCTTCTTCTTGTCTATTTTCTGCTCAGCTTCCTCGATCAGGCTCAGTACATCACCCATACCCAGAATTCGTGAGGCAATTCGATCCGGGTAGAAGACTTCAAGGGCATCGATTTTTTCACCCACCGCCATAAATTTGACAGGCTTGTTGGTAATGGATCTGACCGAGAGCGCAGCACCACCTCTGGCATCGCCATCAGCCTTGGTAAGAATGACACCGGTCAACGGCAACACTTCACCAAAGGACCTGGCGGTATTTGCAGCGTCCTGACCCGTCATGGCATCGACGACGAACAGTGTTTCAATGGGATTCAGCCTGCCATGAAGCGCCTTGATTTCACTCATCATGTCTTCATCGATATGCAGCCGACCTGCGGTATCTACTATCAGCACATCTGCAAACTGTTTCCTGGCGGCTTCAAGCGCCTGCTTCGCGATTTCATCGGGTTTTTGATCGGTGCTGCTTTCGAAGAAGTCAATTTCTGCTTCACTGGCCAGTGTACGAAGCTGATCTATGGCTGCAGGTCTGTAGACGTCTGTACTGACAACCATGACCTTTTTCTTTTCACGGTTTTTCAGCCAGAGTGCCAACTTGGCAGTTGACGTGGTTTTACCCGCACCTTGCAGCCCCGCCATCAGAATCACACCAGGCGGTTGAGTCGAGAGATTCAGTGAATCGTTCTCGGCACCCATGACCTTGACGAGCTCATCATTTACGATCTGAACAAAGACCTGGCCTGGCGAGAGTGACCGTGCTACTTCCTGACCAACCGCCCGAATCCGCACCTGATCGATAAAGTCCTTGACGACGGACAATGCAACGTCGGCTTCGAGCAGTGCCATTCGCACTTCACGAAGCGTGTCCTGGATATTCTCTTCGTTAAGCTTGGCCTTGCCGGATATGCTGCTGAGCGAGGCGCTTAACCGTTCTGTTAAAGAGTCAAACACAACCTGACCTGACTTAAATAGTTCGGTCGCGAATTATACCTGATTAGGAGGCAGGCACCTTAGAAAACTCCTCTGGTCGCTACAACAGAATCACACATTGTGTAACAATATTTATCTGACCCATTTCGAATTGTGCAGAATTACCATGGATGCAGTCGTCACCGGCAGTTTGGCCTCTTTACTCTACATGCTGAGCGCGGCCGTACAATTTATCAGTCTCAATCGCGAAATCTCTTCGAGGCGNACGATTGTCATTGTGACCNCAGTGCTTGCGGTCTGTNTGCATGGACTGTTCANCTATNCCNANATCTATTCTTCCCAGGGAATAAACTTCGGCATCTACCCCATGGCATCGCTGACTTCTCTCGCGATTGCAGCCATCGTCATCCTCAGCAGTATCAGGCGACCGGTCGACAACCTTCTGATCTTACTCCTGCCGCTTGCCACCCTGACCATCATTTTGTCACTGTTACAGGAGGGTTCTTATACACCCAGAACAGATATTTCTCATGGCATCTTCCTGCATATCGCTTTATCTGTGGTTGCCTATGGCTTATTAACCATCGCTGCTTTTCAGGCAGCATTTTTATCTTTCGGCGATTACGAAATGAAACATCGCAATCTCTCGGTGCTAAAACGCATGCCGCCACTGCAGACCATGGAAAGCCTGATGTTTGAGCTGCTCTCTGCAGGTTTGATCTTTCTCAGCTGTTCAATTGTGAGTGGATTCTATTTCCTCGACGATATTTCCAAAAGTGGCCTGATTCATCATACTTCGATCACATTTGCAGCCTGGATTGTATTCGCCGTTCTCCTCTGGGGTCGTTATCAACTTGGCTGGCGTGGCTCACTGGCATCGCGCTGGACACTGGCCGGGTTTTGCCTGTTGCTGGTTGGTTACTTCGGCAGCAAGGTGGTACTGGAAATCATACTGGGACGTGTTTAGAGATTCAGGATCAGTGCCTGACTATCGGTGCCGGGGGTAAGCNGCNATTTACCTCGATNGCGGGTAAGGGGGACAAAACCATCNATATTCCNCTCAAACAATTCTTGACACTCGAGCCCACAATTAGATAAAACGNNAATCCGACTCTAGTTGGAGGTCATCCCTCTTTGGACGATCCCTCNCTTGAACTCTTATTTGGGTTCATTTTTCTTCTGTTAGTTCTTTCTGCATATTTCTCAGGTTCCGAAACTGCCATGATGGCGCTCAACCGTTATCGGCTGAAACATCTGGCCAATGAAGGTCACNCAAGCGCACGATATGCATCGAAACTGCTGGAACGCCCTGACAGGCTGCTGGGTGTCATTCTGATTGGCAACAACCTGGTTAACTTCTCTGCAGCATCAATTGCAACACTCATTGCATTGGAAGTATTCGGTGACAGCGGTGTGGCAATTGCACCTATCGTTTGTACCATGGTGTTTCTCATATTTGCCGAGGTCGCACCAAAAACCATATCCGCAGCTTATCCAGAGAAGGTGGCACTGCCGTCTTCCTACATTTTGAGACCTCTCCTTCTGATTTTTTTCCCCTTAGTCTGGTTGGTGAACGGTTTTTCCAATGCAGTACTGAGACTTATTGGCATTAAAGGTGAAGAGGCTTCAACGGATGAACTGAGTCCGGAAGAACTGCGAACGGTTGTATTTGAAGGATCCCGAATTGCCTCACATCCGCAGCATATGATGCTGGGAGTTCTGGATCTCGTGAACGTGACGGTCGAAGATATTATGGTACCGAGAACTGAAATCTATGGTATCGACATTGAAGGTGATGTAGACGAAATCATCGCCCAGATAAGATCTTCCCAGCACACCCGCGTCCCTGTCTTCAAAGAAGATATTGATAAAGTCATCGGCGTCCTGCATCTAAGGAATGCAGCGAAATTTCTCTCGGATGACAATTTCTCTAAGGAGACCATACTTCAGGCCACGGACGAACCCTACTTTGTGCCTGAATACACGACATTACAGACTCAACTGGTCAATTTTCAGAAACAGAAGGAAAGGCTCGGACTCGTGGTCGACGAATACGGTGACATCATGGGTATCGTTGCCCTTGAGGATATCCTCGAAGAAATTGTTGGCGAATTCACGACTGATATTGCTGAAACCAATGTCGATATTTTCCCTCAGGGTGATGGCTCCTACATTATTGATGGTGGTACACACATCAGGCTGATTAACAGAAGACTGGGCTGGGAAATGCCACAAGATGGCCCGAAGACACTGAACGGTCTGATTATTGAATACCTTGAGACCATCCCCGATTCCAACGTCTGTATCGTTCTTGATGGGTATCGAATTGAAATTGTTCAGATACAGGACAATGTTGTTCGTGTCGCGAAAGTCTGGGAAGAGCCGGAAGCCTTTTGACGAGGTAACGCCCTTGATTTTTCATCATCGGCAGCAGAGAAGGACCGATGGTCAATTGATCCCTCAGTGCATGACCTGTGAAGGTGTGT
The DNA here is from genome assembly GCA_002725285.1 of Gammaproteobacteria bacterium. Lineage (GTDB taxonomy): Bacteria > Pseudomonadota > Gammaproteobacteria > Pseudomonadales > Azotimanducaceae > JAHRVQ01. Next base: position 78,065 of record PBRC01000021.1, read on the forward strand.
GTGCCGTGATCGCCGGAAACTTCACGCGCTCAGATGTGAGCCCGATCAGAACAGCGCTAAAGACTGACCCCGTATCAGCGCCACTTCCTGTTAATCGAAGCAATAATCGACTTAAATGCCGCAGTGGTCGTATTCTGGCTGATGCCAACACCATAGTACTTGTTCTGCTTTTCATCAGTGATTGCCAGGATGCAGATTGCCTGCGCTTCACTGCCCTCGTTGAGCGCATACTCCTGATATTCCACCACGTTCAGCGGCTCGTTCAGTGTTTCAACCAGACCGGCTATGAATGCATCAATGGGTCCTGAACCCTGACCCGAAACCGCCAGATTGTTTTCCGCAACTTTGATATTAGCCGTGCAACTCTCCTGGTCACCAGCAATGGAATTGATTTTGTAATCAACTAACTGATACGGCCCTTCAACCTCAATGAACTCAGCAACAAACGCCTTCCATATTTCTTCTGGCTTCAGTTCCCCACCGTCAGCTTCAGAGAGCTTCTGTATGATGGGGCTGAACTCAAGCAGTAACGGTCTTGGCAGGGAAACACCAAAATAGTTCTCAAGAATGAAGGCAACGCCACCCTTTCCCGACTGGCTGTTGACACGAACCGTTTCACGGTAAGAACCGCCAACGTCTCCGGGATCAATCGGCAGATAAGGAACTTCCCATTCGCCGTCACTGTCTTTCTCAACAAATGACATGCCTTTACGAATCGCATCCTGATGAGAACCCGAGAAGGCTGTGAATACCAACTCACCAGCATAGGGTTGTCTCTCGTGAACAGACATTTTGGTACAGACTTCCGAGACGGCCACTATTCTCGCCATATCTGCCAGGTACAATTTTGGATCAATACCCTGAGAGAACATATTCATGGCCATCGTAATAACATCACAGTTCCCTGTCCTCTCACCGTTGCCGAACAAGGTGCCTTCAATTCGATCAGCCCCTGCCATCAACCCTAATTCCGAGGCTGCAACACCCGTGCCGCGATCATTGTGTGTATGCAAGCTGATGACTACTTTATCTCGTTCAGCCAGATTTCGGGCAAACCACTCCAACTGATCCGCGTAGACGTTTGGGGTAGCCATTTCAACTGTTGAGGGCAGGTTTAATATCAACTTCTGCTCAACTGTTGGCTGCCAGACATCCACGACGGCGCCACAGATTTCGACTGCAAAATCCATTTCGGTCGCGGTATAACTCTCTGGCGAATATTCAAATGTAATATTCGAACCATCCGCCTCAAGCCTGTCTGTGTGAGTCTTCACAATCTCAGTAGCATCAGTAGCCAGCTTGATAACTTCCTCGCGGCTCATATTGAAGACGACTTTTCGCTGCAGCTTAGAAGTTGAATTATACAAATGAAAGATGATGTTCTTCGCACCCTGGACTGCCTCGCAGGATCTGGCGATCAGTTCTTCGCGAGCCTGACACAAGATCTGAATAGTAACGTCGTCAGGGATGCGATCTTCCTCAATAATCATNCGNACAAAGTCAAAATCTGTCTGGGATGCNGCGGGGAAACCCACCTCTATCTCCTTGAAGCCAATTTCAAGCAGCAGGTTCCACATTTTCAATTTCTCGTCTGGCGTCATCGGTTCGACCAGTGCCTGATTACCATCCCGAAGATCGACACTGCACCAGCGGGGTGCTTCGGTAATCACCTGATCCGGCCAGGTGCGATCGGTCAACGGGAAAGGTTTAAAAGGTTTGTATTTATGAAACGGCATCTTCTTCACCGCTTCGGCATTTTTGTTTATCGATTCGTTTTCTGCGTTCATGATAATTCTGTCTTTAAGTCGGTTATTCTNAAATCTNCCCNCGNTCCTGTTACAGACAGGGAAAGCTTATNTAAAGCTTCGGGAGATATAATCGAGAACGATGTAGGAATTTTGGACAGGCCGCCTACAACGGCAGTCTTAGCAATAGATCCGCAGCAGATAACCCCGGCAGTCTTAATTCATCATCAAGTGTGCCGGTTCTGGAGATTTGTAATGACGCTTTGCAAATCTTCATCTGATTATCATTAATTAGGTCAGGTTTTGGTGATGCAAATATAGCTCGTTAGACTACGATTGCCAAGCAAACAGGCCGTTTTTTGGCAATATTCCACTACCGCTTAGTGCTAAAAAGCGGAGGACCTAACCCGATTCCTCCGATATCACCACACCAACTCCATGTTGCATGAACTCGAGCAGGATCATCGCGGTTAAGCCCCAGATTCTGTATCCCTCGTCATAGTAGACCGGTACTATATGGCGCTCGCTATAGCGTTCGATCAAATGACTCTCTGATCTTGAGTCACCCAACAGAAAATCTAAGGGGACACTGAAGATCGAGTTAGTTTCCTCAGAATTTGGTTTCAACTCGACTTGTACATATTACCGCAGGATCAACTTATGAATTACAAGCCCCCAGATTTTGACGAGTTGCTGGCACTTTCAAGAACTGACCCTGATGCACTGGATAGAATTAAACAGGAAGCATCGCAGGCACTGGTTAGCAGTGCCTCTGAATATCTGCAAAATCAACTAAATNGTTTGCAGATTCAAATCGATATGGAGCTCAGACGATCCAAATCTGGCCTTGATGGCTGTATTAGAATTTCTCGAATAATGCACGAATCACTGCAACGGCCGTGACCAGTGCTGGTTCATACGCTCGAAACACCCCCGAAGCAGCAAAGCCGGATACCAGCAAACCACCCAGCGCAGAGATACTGCCCTTTCACAGCTACTCCTGAATAAAACGCGTTTCTAACCCGGTACCTCAGAAAGGACTATCTGTATATACTTGGCAGATGAAATTCTGTAGCGACTGCGGCAGCAACATCACGCACATTATCCCTGATGGTGATAACAGACCGCGCTTTGTCTGTGACTCCTGTAACAAGATCCACTATCAGAATCCTCGAATCATCGCGGGTTGCTTACCTCTCTACTTGGATTCCTCCGAGGAAAAGGTGCTGTTGTGCAAACGAGCCATCGACCCCAGAAAAGGCCTCTGGACACTACCTGCCGGATTTCTTGAGAACGGTGAAACCGTCGCAGATGGCGCACTTCGGGAAACTCGTGAAGAAGCAAATGCCAACGCCGAAATTGACAGTCTCTACACCGTATTCAGCCTGCCCCATATCTCCCAGGCCTACATGTTCTTCAGAGCAAGACTGCTGGATCTCGATTTCAGTGCCGGCCATGAATCCCTGGATGTACAACTCTTCGCGGAATCAGAAATTCCCTGGGACGAACTGGCCTTCCCGGTGATTACCCAGACGCTGGAGCATTACTTTGAAGATCGGAAGGTGCAGCAGTTTGGGGTTTATTATCGTGATATTTTTTTTGAGCGGCGGCCGGGATAGTGGTCGTTCCCTACCAACTCACTTGACATTAATACAACTCACCCAACCCAAACCCGCGCATTCCTGAANACCCGCATCCAGGGNCTGTCTTCGTCCCATTCTTCAGGTCGCCAGGAGTTCTGTACGGTGCGGTAAACTCGTTCCGGGTGAGGCATCATGATGGTGAAGCGGCCATCTTTGTTGGTGAGTCCGGCGATTCCCTGTGGGGAGCCATTTGGATTGGTCGGGTAGGTTTCGGTGAAGTTCAGATAGTGATCGACGAATCTCACTGTGACCTGCTGGCTTGTAATCAGGTCATCAGCGGATTTCGCATCGACTTCTGCTCTGCCNTCGCCATGCGATACAGCGATNGGCATATGCGATCCTGTCATTCCGTGAAACAACACGGAACTGGTTTCCTGAATCTGAACAAGTGAAAACCTGGCTTCAAACTGTTCTGATCGATTAGTCACGAATTTTGGCCACAATTCGGCACCAGGTATCAGATCTTTCAACGACGCCATCATCTGACAGCCATTGCAGACACCGANTCCGAAGCTATCTTCCCGATTGAAGAAGTGTTGAAATTCATCTCTCGCCTGGGAATGGAACAGAATTGATTTAGCCCATCCTTCTCCGGCACCTAAAACGTCTCCATAGGAAAATCCGCCGCAGGCTACCAGTCCTTTAAACTGATCNAGCTGCACNGCACCACTTAGTATCTCAGACATATGCACATCGACTGTGTCGAATCCGGCACTATGAAATACCGCGGCCATTTCCACCTGGCTGTTGACGCCTTGTTCCCTCAGAATCGCGAGACTGGGCTTTACACCCGATGAGATATAAGGCGCAGCAATATCCTCATTGATATCAAAAGACAGCTTCACTGACAGACCAGGGTCCTTGTCATCTTCGATTCGCTGGAACTCCTCTTTCGCACAATCAGGGTTGTCTCTCAGACGCTGAACATGAAAACTCGCCTGGCTCCATCGTTGCTGGAGGTCCGAGCGCTGCGCCGAGAAAACGGTCTCACCTGCCTTTTTGATGACCACGAGCTGATCGGCTGTGGGCCTGGCAACAGGTTCGCAGTTGATTGCCTGTGCGCCAAAGGCATTGATTATCTCTTGCTGATCCGCCAGGGCCACCTGCAGAACAGCGCCCAGTTCCTCGTTGAACAGTTTTTCAATCAGCCCCCCATCAGCATCTACTTCTATCTCAACACCGCATCTTGAAGCAAAGGCCATTTCNACCAGGCTGACAAAAACACCGCCATCAGATCGATCATGATAGGCCTTGACCTTGCCGCGTAGTTCATCTGACTGCATCAATTCAAAGAAAGCTTTTAGCTGCCGGGCGCTGTCCACATCAGCTACCGACTCTCCCAGTTCACCGTAACACTGGGCTACAATCGATCCACCGAGTCGGTTTTTACCAAGATCAACCAGTAACAATACAGAATCTTCTGACATATCGAACTCGGGCGTCAGGGTTTCGCGAACATCAGACACCGGTGCAAAAGCCGAGATAATCAGGGACATGGGTGAGGTAACCGCTTTATCTACATTATCTTCCTGCCACCTCGTCTGCATCGACATCGAATCCTTGCCGACCGGAATACAGATTCCCAGTTCAGGACAAAGGTCCAGGCCAACTGCCGCCACCGTCTCGTACAGATTTGAATCTTCGCCAGGATGCCCCACAGCCGCCATCCAGTTTGCTGACAGTTTGATATCTTCGAGGCGTTCTATTCTCGCAGCAACGATATTGGTAATTGCCTCACCAATTGCCATCTTTCCAGANGCAGCACTATCTAACAGGGCAACAGGGGTGCGCTCCCCCATGGNCATGGCTTCACCGAAGTAACCGGCATAGCTGTTGGTTGTGATGGCAACATCCGAAACCGGCACCTGCCAGGGTCCGATCATCTGGTCCCTTGAAACCATCCCGCCAACGGTACGATCCCCGATGGTAATGAGGAAATTCTTACTGGCGACCGCAGGATGTCCGAGGACTCGATCAACCGTATCCGCCAGGTCTCTTTCGGCGTTAAATTCTCTACTGACGATCTTCCGACTCAACACATTCTTGTGCATACGGGGCGGTTTACCAAAGAGGATCGACATGGGCAGATCAACCGGTGTTGAGTTAAGCAAGGCGTCATTCAGCAACAGATGTGATTCATCAATTGCCGTCCCAACCACCGCAAACGGACATCGCTCACGCTCACAGATACCCGTAAACCATTCAAGGTCATCGCTGGCAACGGCCAAAACATATCGCTCCTGAGCCTCGTTGCACCATATTTCCAGTGGTGACATCCCCGGTTCATCGTTGGGTACATCCCGAAGTTCAAAGCTGCCGCCAACGCCGCCATCCTTAACCAGTTCCGGCAGCGCATTGGACAAACCACCCGCGCCAACATCATGAATAAACTGGATAGGATTATCGGCTCCCATCTGCCAGCACTGGTCAATGACCTCCTGGCACCGATGTTCGATTTCAGCATTGCCACGCTGCACACTGGCGAAGTCGAGTTCAGCATCACTGGCCCCGGTTGCCATCGAAGACGCTGCACCACCACCCAGTCCGATCAGCATGGCAGGACCGCCCAGCACGATCAGTTTGGCGCCGGGATCAATATGTTTCTGCTCGACATGTTCGGCACTGATATTACCCAGGCCACCAGCGATCATGATAGGTTTGTGATACCCCCTGACTTCATTATCGAAATTCATCTCGAATGTACGGAAGTAACCTGCGATATTCGGTCGACCAAACTCATTGTTGAACGCCGCACCCCCAATGGGCCCCTCGATCATGATTTCAAGAGCGCTGGCGATACGGTCCGGTTTTCCGTTATCAATTTCCCAGGGCTCAGGGTGGCCTGGGATCTGCAGATTCGACACACTGTAACCCGTCAGACCCACTTTCGGTTTCGATCCCCGACCAACCGCACCCTCATCCCGAATCTCGCCACCAGAACCTGTGGCTGCACCGGGAAACGGCGCGATGGCTGTCGGGTGATTATGGGTCTCGACCTTCATCAGGATATGGATATCTTCTTCTTTATACCGGTAGTGCCTGGAATCCGGATCGGGAAAGAATCGTGAACCCTTATTGCCGACGATGACCGAGGCATTGTCCTCGTAGGCACTTAAGACCCCTTCACCATTGGTGTTCTTGTAAGTGTTCTGGATCATGTCCATCAATGAATAGGTCTGATCTTCACCATCGAGGGTCCAGCTGGCTCGAAAGGTCTTGTGTCGACAGTGTTCGGAATTGGCCTGGGCAAACATCATGAGTTCAACATCCGTCGGATCCCTGCCCAGGGTTCTGAATGCATCAACCAGATAGTCAATCTCATCTTCTGCCAGGGCCATCCCCAGTTCGGCGTTGGCCTTAACCAGCGCTTCGGTTCCTTCTGTCAGCACAGCAATGGTCGCCAGAGGCCTGGCTTTTTCGACGCTAAACAAAGCCTGCGCCGCCTGCATGTCGTTAAGCACAGCCTCCACCATGCGATCATGAATAAGCGCATCGACCCTGGCCTGATCGTCTTCAGTTAATTCGCCGCTGGTCTCAATATAAAATGCAATACCACGTTCAACCCTCACCAACTTCGACAGACCGCATATTCTGATAATGTCCGTCGCCTTGGAACTCCATGGCGATATGGTGCCGGGCCGGGGCACAACCAGTCGAAACAAGCCGCCACTGGTCTCATCTTTTTGGTCTGCGGAAGGACCATAGGTCAGGGTTGTTTTCAGCAGTGTCAGCTCCTGATCATTCAGGTCATCGGATAAGTCACAAAAGTGGATGAAGCGGGTTTTGATGGCAGTAATCTGATCCAGCTGAATGTCATCCAGCAACTTCTGAATTCTGAATTCAGATAATGCGGGTGCGCCAGGCAAACGCAACATCGTTTGTCTCCTTAAAATCTAATTTCGTTTGGCCTTAAAAAATACAGACAACTTCTTGGCTGCTTCATCTTCACAAACACCCGATACAACTTCTACCTGGTGATTCAATGATGGGTTCGACAGTGCATGGATACTCGAATCTACCGCACCAGCCCTTGGTTCTCTCGCACCATAAATCAATCTTCTGATACGTGCGTGAACCAGCGCACCTGTGCACATCGTACAAGGCTCGATAGTGACAAACAGATCCGAATCCACAAGTCTATAGTTATCAAGGATCTGCGCCGCATCTCTCAAAGCAACTATTTCTGCATGCGCCGTTGGATCCCTGGCTGAAATAGNCTGGTTAAACCCCTTGCCAACAATGGCATCGTCCCTGACAACAACCGCACCCACGGGCACCTCACCAAACTCGTTGGCCCTGTCAGCCAGTATCAATGCCTGCTGCATCCAGTACNCATCAGACNTCATTGATAGGAGTCATCATCCAGCAGAATATCCACACCCAGTTTGATCGCGACCTCGTCCAGCTGATCCGCNATCACGCCCCAATCCATTTCATAAGGGACCTCGATCCTCGCGTCAGCTGAAAACGTAAGGTCCCCACTCATGGGGGCGGCAGAGATATTTGTCTCCATCTCAACCACGTTGGCTACATTGCTTTCGAGCGCCATCGTAACGTCATGCAGAATACCAGGTCGATCGGGTCCCACGATATTCAAGCCAAGCACTCGCGGATTCTTTATTTCAGTTCTGGGTTCCGTCTCCTGGACCATAGAGGAGATCCCTTCGAGATTCGTCAGCGCATTCTTCAATGCATCCATATGTCCTTCATCGACTTCTACCACTGCGACACCGGCAAACTGACTTGCCAGCTGACTCATCCTGCTTTCGAGCCAGTTACCGTGGTTACTGCTGACGACATCAGCAATGCTGCGCACCAGGCCAGGCTGATCAACACCAATAAAGCTGATGACAAGATTGCGCTTCATGACTGATTCCTGTTCCCTCTCAATAGTAACCTAATTTTAAACCCCTATAATTAAAGGGTTTCAGAGGTATTTTTTGCTTTGTAACTGCTTTGTAACTCTTTTCTCATCACTATAAGCTCAAAAATGCATTTGCATAAGTAACTTTAGACTTCAGATTAGCTAAACAGTCTTTAGTTAACTCTAGTTCCTGGAAATGTTCAACGCTGTAATCACTCTCCAAGTTTGAAGCATTAAAACCAAATCTCTTATAGTAATTTGGATCCCCTAAAAGAAATAAAGCATCCATTCCCATTTCTTTACTCTTTTTGATGGCTTCTTTCATTAGTTGAGAGCCTACCCCAGAGGATTGATGAACAGCCAATACTGAAAGAGGTGCAACCCCTCCACAGAACAAACCTGTATCTGGTTCCATAGTTACTTTGGAAACTACGATATTACCTATAATGGTATCTGATGATTCAACAACAAGATTGATCAGCACGTCCTCATCAGAAATTAGTTGTTTAACTAAATCAGATTCCGCTTTGTTAGAAAAAGAGGAATGAATTAAATTAAAGACTTCTTCTAAATCAGATTCTTGAGCTTCTCTTATCATTCCCACTCAATAGTTACCTATATTTAAACCCCATAAATTCAATAGTTTATAGGCTATCAAGCATAACTTTGTAACTTTTTGTAACTCTTTACCTATCTCTGTTAATGTCACCTTTATCTAACAGAAGTGGACCCCATTGATTAGACCGTAACTGGACGATAATAAGTGTTTTCCTCCACTATTAGCATCAAGCTATGGAGAAAAACCATGAGAAGAAAGAGACGCACCCATAAACCTGAGTTTAAAGCCAAGGTTGCGATGACCGCAGTCCAGGGTGAATTGACAATGGCAGAAATGGTCAAGAAATTTGATGTACATGCGAACCAAATCACTGAATGGAAAAAGCAATTGCTTAGCGGTGCATCGGATGTGTTCGGGGATGGTGTTAGTAAAACTGAAGCGGCAGAAGAAACCATCCAGGAACTTCATGCCAAGATCGGTCAGCTGACAATGGAGAATGATTTTTTAGAACGCGGGCTCGAACGGATTCACGGCCCCAGAGGAAAGAAATGGTAGACAGGAAGGGATCCATTGCCAGTGTCACGCCAATGCGAGCTGCTGGAGCTACCACGATCAACTTTTTATCACGTTCCGAAGTCGGTGACTGATGAAGGGCTGGAACTGATGCAGCTTATAGATCGCTGTCATTTGGAACATCCATTTTATGGGAGTAGACGTGTTCGTGATTGGCTAGAAGATCAAGGGCATAAGATAAATAGAAAGCGGATACAGCGACTGATGAGAACAATGGGCCTTGTAGCCCTGTATCCAAAGCGTAATCTTAGTCTTGCTAACCAGGCTCACAAAGTTTATCCATACCTGCTGAGGGATCTTGTAATTGATCGGCCAAATCAGGTTTGGTCAACGGATATCACCTTCGTGCCCATGGCACATGGTTTTGTGTACCTTGTTGCTGTGATGGATTGGCATTCAAGGCGAGTGCTCTCATGGCGAGTCTCAAATACATTGGATGCCAGTTTTTGTATCGATGCTCTTGAGGAGGCAATAGAAAATCATGGCGTTCCAGAGATATTTAATACGGACCAAGGTAGCCAGTTCACCAGTGATGATTTTACGAATGTACTGAAAGAGAATGACATTCGAATCAGCATGGATGGCAAGGGCTGCTGGATAGATAATGTATTTGTTGAACGACTATGGCGCAGCGTGAAATATGAAGAGGTCTATCTGAAAGCATACGATGACATCAGAGGCGCCAGGAAGTCACTCGGCATATATTTTGACTTCTACAATACGGAGCGGCGACATCAATCACTTGACCGGCAAACACCAGATCAAGTTTACTATGAGAACGTAACCAGGAAGGCTGCGTGAACTAATGGAAGACACTTATAGCGCTGTTCAAGAAATGGGGTCCACTTCTAACCTCTTGTTTTTACGATGATATAGTCATACACAGTTACAAATATTGTATATGACATACAGTAACTATTTTACAAATTCAAAGTCCAAACCACTCATGAAGGCTAAGAGAACATTGAGACTAAACACACTGATTCTGACACTTTTTCTTGGGATCCTATTGAATCCAAGCAAATCAGAAGCTTGCTCCGTTCTTTATTATAAAGACTTAGTGACAGGTAAAATATATGCAGTCAATGCAGAAGATTATTTTTTGGATGTTGATGCATACATTCAAATTGAACCTAAGTCTAGAAAGAAATTTGCACGATTGTGGTATGGGTGGAACAACTTCGCACAAGGCGGGATTAATGAAGAAGGACTATTTTTTGACGCCGCTGTAACTCCAGAACAAGAAAAAATTAAAGGATATGGAAACCCAAAAAGAAATTTGGGGGACAAGATTCTTGCGTATGCCTCGACAGTTGAAGAAGCTTTGGAAATTTTAGAGAATGAAAAAATAGCATTGAATAAGAGTCATTTGTTATTCGGAGACAAAAAAGGACGAGCTGTTGTCGTAGAGTGGGTTAAGGGAGAAAGAAAATTGCATTGGATAGTAGACAACAAACTGGTTATGACGAATTTTCTTTTATCTGAATCAAACGCGGGAAATTATCCAGACTTCAGATACAAAAGTATTCTCGACAGAATTGATGAATTAGAGTCCAGTGGAGAGGAGATTAATCTGAATAAGATTGGAAATACTTTTGGGCAAGCGGTTCAGCCTGCCAGGAAAGACGAAAATAATCGAGTTGGAGGAACTGTATACGCCTCTTTCATAGACATCACTGACAATAAGTTTATTCTTTCCTACAGGCTAAGTAACGAAGATGTGATCAAACTTGATCTGGCTGTGGAATTTGCTAAGTCAAAACGACAAAAAATAAAATTGAAGGAAGTTTTCAATTAGTTTCAATCATTCCCACTCAATAGTTGCTGATTTACAAACCCTTGTAGATAGGGGGCTACAAGCACGAAAATAAAAGCGTGTAACTTTTTATCTACCGCAATCAAAATCTTCTCTTAAAAATCCTCTTTAATATCAACAAACTTCCATTCTCTTGTTACACGATGTGGGAATGAGTCATCACATGCACTTACCCAATTTTGTTAGTTATTTTCTTCAAAATCAGGTTCAGGATCCTTTCATTTTTTTGGCGATCGGTAGTAGCCATAGTCCCAACCATGTGCTGAAAAATCCTTTTAAAAATACATGAATAGTGAAAGGTAAAGCCCAAATAAAGCCGGCAAAAACATCGGGAAAAATAAAATAAGTCATAGGTTTCAGCCATGAGTAAAACCAGGGCAAGAATTCACTCATGAAGGCCGTATTAGTTAGGGAAAGCACTGTGGCTTCAGAAGTAAATACGACTCCCAAACCCCAAAGAAAGAGTGCTATTTGAAACGGGGTAGTCCAAATACACAAATAGGCAATGGCGAGCAAAAACCCTTTCATAGTTAATATTTCCAACCTATAACTTTAGATCTTTGTTCCATACCTTCACCTTTCTTCACTCCCACTCAATAGTTGGTATTTTACAAACATTCGGTAATCCCCCCATTAATAATGGTTCTCAGCGGTAGAATTTCTTATGCTGCTTCATTCAACTTTTGTATTGGGGTAATACCTCCAATAG
>PBRC01000022.1 GCA_002725285.1 Gammaproteobacteria bacterium
GTCCCTATCTGCCGTGGGCGTTTGAGATTTGAGAAGAGCTGCTCCTAGTACGAGAGGACCGGAGTGGACGAACCTCTGGTGTTCCGGTTGTGATGCCAATTGCATTGCCGGGTAGCTACGTTCGGACAGGATAACCGCTGAAAGCATCTAAGCGGGAAGCCCCCTTCAAGATTAGATCTCACGGGAACTTGATTCCCCTTAAGAGCCCTCGAAGACTACGAGGTTGATAGGCGAGATGTGTAAGCGCTGTAAGGCGTTGAGCTAACTCGTACTAATTGCTCGTGAGGCTTGATCATATAACTTGAGCATATTCGCAACGCGGATATGCGAAACTCCCGCTGAAGCGGGGGTCTCCATCTAGACATACGAAACTCAGCGAAAGCAGAGTCTCAATCCAAGATGAAAGACTCCCGAAGTTGCTGGAATGTTTCGCAGGTTATATAGGATATGACCTTGAAATAGTCAGTAGATACAGAGATATCAATACGATATCAGTCAGTATCAGTATCAAGATGTCGATACAAAACCTTTATTGCTTTCTATCTTTTTTGTAAAAGAATTTGAAGCGTGATTCTTGCAGTAGACCCCAATCGACTCGGGGCGCTGATGAATAGGTCCCCATCAAGTTGGGGACTGCTTGAATCACATATGCTTCAAACCGGTTTGCCTGACGAGCATAGAGAGTTGGTACCACCTGATTCCATTCCGAACTCAGTAGTGAAATGACTCATCGCCGATGGTAGTGTGGGAGTTCCCATGTGAGAGTAGGTCATTGTCAGGCATTTATATTAGGGCCCAGTTTCGAATGAAACTGGGCCTTTTTTATGATTATCATGAAGGGCTGGCATTCGAAGCAGAGTTAGGTGTTACCGTGGGACCGCCTAGGTGGGGCCGCCCAGGTGGGCCGCCCAGGTGGGGCCGCCGAAGTGTGAGAGCAAGTCATTGTCAGGCTTTAAGCATTTCTCCTGCGTCGCTGTTGTGATCAGCATTCATGGATCTTGTCGTTTATTTAGATAAAGTAGATACGGTACGCCGTCGGGGTAGCAGGACCACCCTGCCGTAAGGAATCGATTTCTTTCTTGAATCAAGCTGTTGCCTGTATCATGGAGGTTCGTGGTGGCCTTGAACTGGCATTCAATAATCTGGCGCGAAGTGTCTGGTAAGTGAGTATAGGTAGAGTATTGGGGTAAGCAGGGATGTGGACTGCGGAATGAGTCGAATGTTTCAGGCAGCGTCGTCTGAAGATATGCTGGAATACGAAATCTTCCGATCAATGCCGGAGGCTGGACAATGGATTCAAACGTGAATATGAAATTTGAGTAATTGACTCAGGGGTGTGATCCACTTTTGAATAGCTTACAAACCAAGGGAGATTTTGATGGAAAGTTCGTGGAAATTGCATCATCTGGGAGTACCCGTAAGGGATTTAGACAAGTCCCTGGAAGACTACAAGTCATTGGGAGTTGCCACATTTCAGCCAGAGTTTCAAATAGACAGTTCAAAAAATGCGGAGTATCTCGTCTATGGCCAGACACCTGAACCGGTTGTAAAAACGAGAGGTGCGATGGGAAAGGTTGGTCCTGTAGGGATAGAATTACTGCAACCTGTTCAGGGAGAGACGGTTCACAAAGAACTACTCGAGAGTACCGGAGAGGGTGTAGGGCATATTGCGTATACGGTTGATGATCTCGAAGCAGAGACAGCCGAAATGGTCGAGAAAGGATTCCCAATCATCCTCAGTATCAAACCTCTGGGTGCCGCGAAAAGAAGCGCAGTCTATTTTGATACACGGAGCAAGTTCAGTAATCTGATCATTGAGCTGATGCAGGCAAGGTAATCAAACGGAATTAATTACCTCGATCTTGTATGAGCGATTGTGACAAGACCAGTAGGATTCGGCTAAGCGGTTAAACTTCTTGCAGGTACCAGCGTGTGCCACAGATATCGACTCGATCATCGTTCACGTAACAACCGCGTTCTTTGGCAGCACTGAGAATATGATCTCGATTCGCAACGGCGATATCGAGGCCGCCCAGGCCAGGACCCCTGCCATCCTCCTCTTCTACGAAGCGAATCGTTGCATTGTTTAGCTCCATTGCAAGTTCAGCACCACGACGTTCGACTGGCAAACCGGCGACTCTACCCCAAAGTTCCGCAAGGCTGACCGGATCATTGCTTTGTAATTCGACACCCCGGTAGTCCACTGTGATGTCCTGCTTCACCTTGTCCTCCCATCCGGTTCCACCTACCGGATTCCAATGTCCATTGAAGTCGTTGTATGCATCTGACTCTATTTCAAGGAATGCTGCCTTCATATCACCTGGGTGTAGTTGACATAGATTCCAATCTTTCCGCTCCGATTCGAAGGCGACTCGAACATTGTTATCGAGAGCATTCTGCCTGACAGCTTGCTGCGTTTCTTTACTGTCCGCCTGCGTAATGACCATGTATCCGCCATCGCCATTTCTTCGATCCAGATAGCGGCCACCAGCCGTTCCTTCCTGGACGGGTGCTACCACCTCCAGGAAATTGCACCCAATCGGCATCAAGGTATTTTCGAGTCCGAAATTTGCAACGCCTGGATCAACGAAACATCTGTTGATGCCCAGAATACTCGTAAGGTCTTGCAGAACGGGTTCAAGTTCCCGCGCAACGAGGCAAATTTGTCGAAGTTGTATTGTCATTTGTAACCTCCATATCAGTTGAATAGGAGTCTCAGACCAGTCGTGCCTGACGATGGTTTAGTAGTTCAACGCTAGCTCATCTGTAAAAGTTCCACCCAGTTCCCATCAGGATCTTCAATGATCGAAATCGTGACCCCAGGTCGGATCTCGGTGGGAGGCACGGCTATCTCGTAGCCTGCCTCAGAACATTCATCCGTCGCATCTCGAAGATTATTTACGGATATCGTGAAGTAACGATATCCGGTCGCACCTCGAATACCGCCAGGAGCAGCAGATGCGTCGGGTTTCTTTGCATGTACAACGATTTTGACCGTGGTTGTGCCGCACTTCAGTCGTGTCATATGGCTGCCACCTGGCATGTCCATTTCACCTTCCAGCTCCAGCCCGAGCGTATCTTTATAGAACTTTAGAAGTGGTTCGGCATTGGTGGTGACGATTCCAAGGTCCACTGATTCTTTACTGATTTCTAGTGACATATATTTTCTGCCCGAATAAATTTGGTTGTTCTGTTTCCTAAATTACGTGAAAGTGCGCATGAGTAATTGCCGTTCGGCACACTCTCTATCAAATACATTGTAGAGGGTCAGAGTAAAGACTTTTAAAGATTATTCATCAAGAAATCCTTTCAATAGCTGTCAGTGTGATTTATTCAATCAGATTTGCTTGAAATTGCTCATCAAGCTGTGAATAAAATCATCACTCCGATTTAACGGACGACAGCAGCTATACCCTCAATCTGATAGAAGACTGTTGGACCCGTCACAGTCGCTTCATCGAAATTCTCGCCTTTCTCGTCAGCCAGATGGTGTAGTCGACGAATTGTCTGAGCTTTTGTCATATTGTACTTGCGCAGAAATCCTTCTGCGATGATCTGTTGTCCTTTTGCTTCAACAGGAAAAATTACAACATCATCCTGTACCTTAAAGCGGATAACGTCCCTAGATTGTGATTCCAGGACGTCCACCCAGCAACCCTTCATTGGACACACGTCATCAACAAGACCTTCAATTTTCACCAGTTTGTCAACGAATCTGTCCGGCTCGTTAAGAAGACTGCCAATCCGGATAGTCTCTGCACTTGAAACCAAGTCACCATATCGAGTATCTCCCGAAGCGGACAACGAGAGAAGAGCGCTAAGCGAAACCAGGGTTGTCAAGGAACAGATCTTGCTTACATTGTGGGACATTCTATTTTCCTGAAGCACTTGTACCAGTGGGCATTCTAGCCATATTGAGCAGCGGGTGCATCAGACATCTGTTCTTT
Organism: Gammaproteobacteria bacterium; assembly: GCA_002725285.1. Taxonomy (GTDB): domain Bacteria; phylum Pseudomonadota; class Gammaproteobacteria; order Pseudomonadales; family Azotimanducaceae; genus JAHRVQ01. The sequence goes on from PBRC01000022.1 coordinate 3,948, forward strand.
GGATAAAACCCGTGTTCTTGCAGCTGATACATTCTTACACTAACGGAAATTCCAATGTGGTGACTGTATCAGTGACGATTGAGATCAGTCATATCATGTGTTCAGTCCGTGAGACTGCATTTACTCACGCGTGCAGCATTGCGTGTTTCAGCGGTTTTTCATCAATTACTCTGAGACCCCGGTGACTTATTTAGAAATCGTGACAACTTCGACGTTGACAACACTGTATTGCAGCAAAATCAAAATTGTGAGTAAAAGCTTCAGATATCTAGTGCTCGAATCGGGTATCCCTGAATACCGGGTGGCTCAATAAACCACCTTTTTTGCTGTTTGGCAATCATGACCAAGAGTGGCATTCTTAGCATTCAGTCAACGTCAGAAACGAGAAATACGATTATTAGCCTTCGTTCCTTGCCGACCATGCTGTTTTTCTCGTTATTATCTGGTTGCAGTGCCCCGGAGTCTGGCAACTTTCCGCTGGAAGGTATTTCAGTTGAACAGAAAACAGCTTCGATGGAGAAGTGGTCACGGAGTTGTGCGCTCTGTCATGTGAATGGTGAAGGAGGGGCACCAAGAGTAGGGGATAGGGAAAACTGGCAACCCAGACTCGAACAGGGAACTGAAATATTACTGACACACACTTTTCAAGGATTCAACAGGATGCCTCCGCTGGGTTACTGCATGGACTGCAGTGAAACTGACTTTGCTGTCTTAATTGATTTCATGTCCGGAAGTGGTCGATGAAGTTAAGCAGAAGACGGTTTCTTGCGAGCAGTCTTCTGACTGCGATGTACAATCCTCTTATAGCGAATGAAAAAAAGAGTACGCTCCCCTGGTGGAACTGGTCAGGAGCACTAAGCTCGCGTCCGGTAGCTCGATTTGCACCGTCCAGTGAAGATCAGCTGGTTGATAGCCTAAAGCAGATAGTGGGGCCGGTCCGACCCGTTGGTGCAGGACATTCCTTCTCGCCACTTGTACCAACAGACGGCACACTGGTGGTACTCGACAAGCTCAACGGATTAATTAGCCATGATCCAAAAACGCAGACGGCATTGTTTGCAGCAGGAACTCGTTTGGGAAATGCGGGACCGTTGCTTGAATCAGTTGGTCAGGCTATGTTCAATTTGCCCGACATTGATCGGCAGACCTTGGCAGGCGCAATCTCAACATCGACTCATGGCACCGGACGCGATCTTGGTTCCCTGTCGAGTTACGTGACCGAACTAAGGTTGGTTACTCCGAATGGCGAAGTGTTGGACCTTGGTCCTGATCAGCAGCCGGATCTGTTTAATGCTGCCCGGGTAAGTCTGGGATCTCTGGGCATTATTTCAAGGATTGGATTTCAGAACAGAGATTCATTTAATTTGCGTTCTTCAACCTGGGTCGAAGATACTGAATCGGTCATTGAAAGCTTTAATGACCGTTGTAATGAGTTTGAACATTATGAATTCATGCCTCTTGTACATGCGGATTATTCACTGGTTATCGCCCATAAGGAGACAAAAGAACCAGTCCAACCTCCACTACCGGAGGATGATGCGGGTGGTATTTTTGGTGTCTTGTCAAAGATCCCAGTGATATTCCGAAGACCATTAATCAATTACTTACTCGGTGATACACCGAGGAGTGAGACGGTTGAACCATCCCACCTTGCGCTGACCAATGTGAGGAATGATCGATTCAACGAAATGGAATACTCTTTACCTGTCGACGCCGGACCGCAATGTGTACGGGAAATCTTGAAAACGGTAACCGATAATAGAATTGATGTACTTATTCCGCTTGAGTACAGGATTATTGCGAAAGATAACACCTGGCTTGGTATGTTTTCTGATGAACCCAGGGTGTCCATCTCAATTCACAGAATGGCAGGTTACGATTACAAACCTTACTTTGACGTCATCGAACCCATCTTCTGGAAATATGACGGCAGGCCACATTGGGGCAAAGTGCACTCGCTCGGATTTGCCGAATTATCGGCACTTTATCCGCGTTTGAAGGACTTCGTTGCGATACAGAAAACTCTTGACCCAAATGGTCAGATGCTTAATCAGCACTTAAAGAAGGTACTTGGAATAATACCTTCCTGAATAACCGGGGCATGCCGGATCATAAGATTTTGAAAGTCAGCAGCGATTATGGCTAAAACCAGGTGCTGTTCACATCAGATCCATTTTTCCACAATGGGTGATCCTTCGAGGCCAAATTAACCTGTTAGTGCCCGAACCACCTGATTGATAACATTATCCGCCTTCTGTCGCATCTGTTCGTCGTTAGCGTCCTGGACTGGATGCTCTACAAAAACGCAGCGTGCATCTTTAAGACCGAGAGCCGTTGCCTGAGTGTCTGCAGCCTCAGCAAATTCTTCTGAAGCTACGGTAACAGATGGAAGCCCCTGCGTTTCAAACCATACCGTATCATGCAAACTGCACGTGGTACAGGAACCTCAGTCGGCTAAGGCTTCAATCACAAAGTCGTTGTTTGACTTTATTTCGGTTCTTAATTTGTCCGGTGCTGGCTTTGTGAAAGTCGGCTTGGCATAGCGATTGATGGTTACATTGGGAAATCGTTCTGCAAGCATCGACTCGAATTTGTCCAGTAGGATGTTACCTCGTGGTTTCGATATATCGAGCATGGCTAAACGCCCGGTAATCTCCCCACTGCGAGGTGACAGTTGCCGTTCAACCGGCACCTGTTCGTTGGTTGGATCTAGGATAGTGGTCATCTATGCCTCCTCTATTTTTTTTGAAACCACGATAGAGCCGCCCGGGCCGGTTAACCAGCCATGGAAAGCACCAGAGAATTTTCCAGCGTCTGATCCGGCGATGACGATATGGATGTTATCTGGTGTGGCGAATTTGCTCATCTCACCATTTTGCATTTCTTCAGGTAATTTAGCGAATCTTTCGGCAGGGATTCCCACACCGGATTTCTCGTCCTGAACCAGAGCCCGGACGGGCTTTTTGGTCGACGTGTTAATCTGCTCTCGCAGTTGTTGTTTGCTGTAGTCGCCATCGCGCATTATGGTATCAATGTGCTCAGGACAGACTACTAATAAAGTGTCTGAACCCATATAGGCCTTGGGGTGATGTACGCTTTCAAGTGCCATTCCGATGCTGCTTGCAAGCTGCGGTGCATGCAATGAAGTCTGATCGACGATCAGAGTTGGGCCGCTGGTCATACAGAACAGGGTCACGACAGAATCTTCCGGCTTAAATCCTCGCTCTACATGCAGGGGATCCCAGGGACTGCGCTCCTCCCATTCGGCAAAACACATGGTGAACTTCATGGGGTTCCCGAGAGTAGGTCGTTCTGTTCCACCGGGTCTCGCACCGCCGATATTCCGGATCGCCAATCTCAGTGCCCGTCCGATTGTGGCGTTGGCTCGGTTGCCCTGTCCAAGAGCAGATAGTTTCATATTCATGCCAATGCGCTCTCTGATAGGGCCGTTGACGACCATGACGGGAGATGCACCCATGGTGGTTGCCATGACACCATGAATATTAAATTCATCTGTACAGGCTGCTTCAAGTGCAGCGAGTACCACCGGAAAGTACTCTGGCTTGCAACCTGCCAAAACCGAGTTTATGGCCACCTTCTCAACGGTCGCTTCTCCCATATTGGGTGCAACGGTCGCGACGATCTCCTGAGGATCACGGTTTGTGCCAGAGAGCATGCGGATGACACGCTCTGGAGTTGGAGGAATGAGGGGTAATCCATCAGAGAATCCCTGATCGAACATAAACTCGAATTCATCATCTGCTTCTGCGATTTCAATTCTTCTAGCCCTTAACGGGCTATTTTCGGCTTCTGCACGTAGTCGATCTGCGATCAAAGGATCAACAGACAAGGAACCACAACCGGGTCGCCAATCGGGTAATGCATCCCAATCCACATCGGCTTGTGCACCGAATTGATTCAGCAATGTGGCCCAGTCAGCTTTCACGAAGCCTTCCTGTCGTTCGATCTGGTGACCATGGCCATCTGTCCAGATCAAAGATGGTACTGTTTCGATATCGTATGCAAATGAAACTTTGAGTTTGCTGTCATCAAGTATTGGTGAGTCTAGCTCGAATTCCTCGATAAGTTTCCTGTTGCCTTCAAGCGTTTGTCCGATAAGCAGGACATTCGTGTCCGAACGGAAAAGAGCATCCAGCAGGGGCATTACGGTCTTGCAGGTGGGGCAATCCTCCTTTACAAAACAGATCAGGGTGGGTGCGTCACGAGGGAAATTGACATCCTTTCCATTGCTGTCTGCCAGACTAAACGCCGGGAGTAACGATTTGACCTCACTCATGTACAACCTTTACTTAACAGTCATCGATGGCTAAGGATACACCGTCTTCTGCCAGATGAAAGCAAGTTGATGGGAATCGTGTTTTCCTGGTCTCAGGCGGACGAAAGGCGATACCAATAGGTTGGTTTACCCATCCGTCTTCAGTTGATATCTTACACTTACAGAATCGGCAAATGGCAGTAAGCGAGGCACATGACACAATATATTGTCGCAATTGATCAAGGTACAACGAGTTCTCGCGCTATCGTGTTTAGTTCCGATGGCAGTATTGTCAAGACCGCGCAACAGGAATTCACTCAATTTTTTCCTGATGACGGCTGGGTCGAGCACGATCCGGAAGAGATATGGCAGAGTACGGTTGCAACGTTCAAGCAAGCGTTGGCTGCATCTGGTATTGCGGCAATGGATGTGGCGGCGATAGGTATCACCAACCAGAGAGAAACTACGCTGGTCTGGGACAGAAAAACCGGCGAGGTCATCTACAATGCGATTGTCTGGCAGGATCGCCGCACTTCTGATTATTGTGGGCAGTTGAAAGCAGAAGGATTTGAATCCACCATTATTGAGAAAACCGGTTTGTTGCTGGATCCTTATTTTTCAGGGACCAAGCTGAAGTGGATTCTGGACAATGTCCCGGGAGCAAGAGACAGAGCAAACCGGGATGAGTTAGCTTTTGGGACGGTCGACAGTTTTCTGCTCTGGCGACTGACAGATGGTGCCGCGCACAAAACGGACGCTACCAACGCAGCCAGGACCTCGCTTTTTAATATCCATCGTCAGGAATGGGATGATGAGATACTGGCCAAAATGGACATTCCTGCATCACTATTACCCGAGGTACTCGACTCAAGCGCGCCATTTGGTGCAACCACTAAAGAACTGTTTGGGGTGGAGATACCTATTACCGGCATGGCAGGAGATCAACATTGTGCTTTGTTTGGACAGGGCTGTTTTGAGTCCGGGATGCTAAAGAGCACCTACGGGACTGGATGCTTTGCCATATTGAACACTGGTGATGAACCGATTAAGTCGACCAGTCAGCTGCTCACCACCGTTGCATATCGTCTGGATGGAAAGGTCACCTACGCCCTGGAAGGAAGTATTTTCATCGCTGGTGCTGCGGTCCAGTGGTTACGGGACGGGCTAAAACTGGTTACACATGCATCTGAAACAGAGGCTATTGCGGTTGCGACGCAAGACTCGAATGGCGTGTATCTGGTCCCTGCCTTTACTGGTCTCGGCGCACCTCACTGGGATGCCGATGCGCGTGGTGCAATTATTGGCTTGACCCGAGATTCTGGTGTTAATGAAATCGTTACGGCAACTTTGCAGTCTGTTTGCTACCAGACACGAGATCTGCTTCAGGCTATGACTGATGACGGGATTGAAATCAGCGTGCTGAGAGTTGATGGTGGCATGGTGACGAATAACTGGGTTACTCAATACCTGGCTGATGTGTTGAAAATTCCAGTCGACAGACCACGAATTACAGAAACGACTGCCCTGGGAGCCTGCTATCTGGCAGGTCTGCAGATAGGCATCTTCAGTTCTTTAGATGACTTACAGAATAAATGGCAACTGGATACGCAGTTCACACCTGAACTGGACGCCACAATCGTTGATGAGCGTTATGATGATTGGCTTACTGCTGTGCAACGGGTAAGAACCTCTGTGTGATGATAGAATTAGAAAGTTGATTTAGTCAGACAGACCCATGCTCTCCATAGAAACGAATCCGAAGGGTTTGAGTTGTGGCGCAGTCAGTTTGGTGTCAAGTTCGTTGCTCCCAGGATCGCCAGAGATTATAAGAAAAAATAGTTCGCTTGATGGTTGAACAGAGCCGTTTTACCCCGAAAACAGCGATGGCCGTTGTTGTCGCCAATATGATCGGAACCGGAGTGTTTACCAGCCTTGGCTATCAGGTCATCGACATACGGTCGGTATTTGTTTTGCTCTTATTGTGGCTGGTTGGTGGGCTGGCGGCCTTGTGTGGTGCTTTGACCTATGCCGAGTTGTCAGCTTCGCTACCTCGGTCTGGTGGTGAATATCATTTTCTCGATCGTATCTACCATCCTGCCATGGGATTTGTTTCAGGGTGGGTGTCAATAACGATCGGCTTTGCTGCGCCAACAGCTCTAGCAGCTATGACTTTCGCTGCTTACTTGTCCGCTGCATTGGCTGGAGAGTATGAAATAAACAGAGAAATTGCTGCTATCGCTCTGGTTGTCTTGCTGACGGTGACTCATGGATTCAGTCGTCATGCAAGTGGAGGATTCCAACAGTGGTTCACACTGGCAAAGATACTGTTAATTTTACTCTTTTGTGCACTGATATCTGTCTTCGTACAAACACCTCAAGATATTAAATTGATACCGGTCGCTGATGATTTTGCGCTAGCGACAGGAAGTGCTTTTGCCGTATCTCTCATATATGTGAATTACGCCTATGCAGGTTGGAATGCAGCTACCTATATCTCCAATGAGATAGAAAACCCGAGAGAAAATATTCCACGAATCATGATAGTAGGTACGGTGACAGTGATGATTCTGTATCTGCTGCTTAACGCGGTGTTCTTATACGCTGTTCCCATGGCAGAATTATCCGGCAAAATCGAAATTGGTGTGATTGTCGCGGAGCATACCTTTGGCTCAACGGGTGCAATGGTGATGGGTTTTGGGCTGGCAATCCTTCTGATCTCAACTGTCAGTGCTATGATTATGGCGGGACCGCGTGTACTGCAGGTGATTGGCGAGGACTACTCAGTATTTCGTTTTCTGTCGGTGATCAACAAACGTGGTGTTCCCACTAGAGCCATAGTTTCTCAGTCTCTGCTGACCATTTTTTTTATCAGCACCGCGACCTTTGAATCCATATTGGTATTTTCTGGTTTCATTCTCGGCGTCAATTCATTATTTGCAGTGCTGGGCGTATTTGTATTACGTCACAGGGAATCAAAGGCTGAACCATCAGGATACAAAACCTGGGGATATCCTCTGACACCGCTTATTTATATTGCCATCACATTATGGACACTCATCTTTATTTCGCTCAACAGACCAATGGAGGCTGGTATGGGGTTCATTGTTGTGGTTATGGGTCTGATTCTCTATTTCATTTCGAAACGCTGGCAGTCAGCAGAGGTAAAGTCATGAAACAACTGATATCAGGCTTCTTAAGCTTCCTTCTTTGCCACTTTGCAGTCGCTGATCTTTCCCCTGTTGAAAAGGAGATTTCCAGGTTTGCTCTTGAGAGTAAAGAAAGTGCGATCAGTTTGCTTGAAGAAGTCGTCAATATTAACAGCGGCACGATGAATCATGCCGGCGTTAGAGCTGTCTCAGAGGTTTTTGAACGAGAGTTGAAATCACTTGGCTTTCAGACCCGGTGGCACGACATGAAAGAGGTTAATCGCGCCGGCCATCTGTTTGCAGAAAACCAGGGAACGGGTCGGTGTCAGTTACTGATCGGTCATCTTGATACCGTGTTTGAACCTGACAGCCCGTTTCAGACGTTTCGTCGTGAAGGTGATTTTGCGACCGGACCAGGCGTGAACGACATGAAGGGTGGTGATGTTGTGATTATCTATGCACTGAAAGCGTTAAGAGATGCTGGTGTGCTGAACGATAAAAAGGTCATCGTGGCACTGATTGGAGATGAAGAAAAATCAGGTAATCCGAAATCCATCAGTCGACATCATCTAGTCGAAGCCGCAAAGCGTTGTGATATCGCGCTGGGATTCGAAATCGCAATCAGTTTGTCATCGGCAACGGTAGCCAGACGAGGTTCAAGTGGCTGGTATCTGGAGGTGAGTGGTAAGAGGGCGCATTCATCAGGGATTTTTTCCGACTCTGTTGGTAGTGGCGCAATTTTTGAGGCGGCGAGAATCCTGAATGCCTTTCACGAGCAGCTCAAGGGTGAGACATATTTATCTTTTAACCCTGGAACTATCCTTGGTGGCACGCGGGTCGACTATGATCCAACCCATAACCGGGGTGAGGTATTTGGTAAGACTAATGTGGTTTCTCAAAATGTAGTGGTGCATGGTGGACTCAGGACAATTTCTGCGCAGCAGGAGAAAGACGCCAGAGCGAGGATGAAGGCGATTGCAGAAAGTGATCATTTGCCGCAGACGTCGGCGAATATTCGATTCTTAAACGGTTATCCATCCATGCCGCCGACCGAGGGGAATCTCGCCATCCTCTCTCACCTGAATCAACTAAGTCAGGATCTTGGTTACGGCGAAGTCGAAGCCTATGATCCTGGTAAGCGTGGTGCTGCAGACGTTTCATTTGTAGCGAATTACGTGGATGCGATTGATGGTATTGGTGCGGAAGGTCTGGGGGCACATACACCGGCTGAGAGTATCGATCTTTCGACTTTAACATTGCTTATTCAAAGAGCTGCGATACTGATCCAGCGGTTAAGTGAAGCGGAGACTATCTAAGCGGAGTCGGGTACGAGAATCCGCCAGTCTGACCTATGGGATCATTGACGGATCTCGAGAATAGATCACCTCTCCACCTACAATTGTCATCTCAACACTGGTGCTGAGTAACTTGTCATCGGCTACAGTGAGTAAATCCTGGCTGAAGACAGTGAAATCAGCCAGTTTCCCGGCAGTAATGGAACCCTTGATATTTTCTTCAAAAGCGCCGTAGGCGGCATCAATCGTATAACTCTTCAAAGCCTCCATTCTGGTCAGTTTTTGTGAAGGCTCATAGCCACCTGCCGGTTCTCCTTCAAGAGTTTGCCGAGTGACCAGGGAGTAGTACGAATTGACCGGATTGATCGGTTCAACGGGTACGTCTGTCCCGTTAATGATAATTGCACCGCTATCCAGAAGTTTGCGCCACACATAAGCGCCTTCTTCAATTCGGTCCTTGCCGAGACGATGGATCGCCCAGGGTCGATCTGAACTAAGATGTATTCCCTGCATGGATGCAATCACGCCAAGTTGAGCGAAACGTGGAATATCCGATTCAGCGATGTGCTGTGCATGTTCGATTCGAAATCGAACACCCTGATTCTTGCCATCAAAAAGCTGATCAAAAACGTTGAGAACCTCCTGATTAGCCCGGTCACCAATAGCATGGATGCCGATCTGGAAATTGTGAGCAAATGCTTTGGTGGTAATGTCCGTTAGGTATTTGACTGGCATGGTCGGCAGACCCACATGGTCCTTGCGATCAGAGTAGGGTGCGAGCAACCAGGCACCTCTGGAACCCAGAGCCCCGTCAGCGACGAGTTTAATCGCTCGAATAGTCAAATAGTTGTTCGCTGATCCGATTTCCGGCCCTTTTCGAAACCAGTCCATCAGTAGTTCCTGATTCCTGCCCGAGAGCATGATCCAAAATCGGCTGGTCAATTTGTTTGCGGACAAGAAGCGTTTGTAGAGCTTAATATCCTCTCTGCCGCTACCGGCATCCTGAAAACTGGTGATTCCATGTAATGCCATTTCTCGCAAGGCTAACGATAGTGCTCGTTCGCGCTCCGGGTTGCCGGGCGTTGGGATATGTTTAGCGATCAGCGATTGTGCAACTTCGTTAAATATGCCTGTAGGATTAAAGCTTTCGTCCTTGATGATTTCTCCATCCCCCTGAAATTCAGATTCAGCATGGACACCCGCTATTTCCATTGCCCTGGCATTCGCCATCGCTGCATGACCGCTGGCATGGATCAGATAAACAGGATTGTCCGGGGAGACCGCGCTTAGTGCTTCATGAGTTTGGAATCCTTTGACTAGTATTTCGGGTTGCGGGGTCCACTTGCTCTGATGCCAGCCACGACCGATGATCCAATCTCCCAAATCCGCGTTTTGCACGGCGATAGCGACACGTTGGACGATCTCTTCATAGTTCTTTGCATCTGCCAGATCCAGAGTCAGCTTTGAAAAGCCAAGCCCCATGATGTGTCCGTGAGATTCAATAAATCCGGGAGTTAATGTATTTCCTCTCAAGTCGAGTTTGTCCGCCTTGCCTCCCGCCAGAATTCCAGCGGCTTTTAATCCACCGCTGAACAGAATTTTGTCATCCCTCACCACAATCGCTTCAACACTCGGCTGATTGGGATCCATCGTGTGGATCACACCGTTGGAGATGAGTAAATCAGCAGACAGAGTTGATGAAGACACAGTGAGAAGGGATATAAGGAGTCGCTTCATGTTCCGGTGCAGGTCTCATCTTCAAATATTGTCGATTGATAGTACCGAATAGATCACTCAGGCAGCAATACTCACAAAGCAAGCTATAGTTAGATAAAACGCATTTAGTTAGTCGTCCTTGAGCATATCTACTATCCATGAGTGGACAGAATTTTGACAACCGGGGAGCCTACGAGGCCTATCTTCAAGAACACTGGTTTGATAACGTCAATACATTATTAGCCCGGCATGGGGTGGAATATTTCGATAAGATCGCACAGGGATTTACGGTGCTGTTCAGCACCGATCGCGCCTATCTTGCGCCTTTTGATCTGGAGCTGAAGTCCGCCGCAACGATCTCAGATTTCCATGCTGGCGCATTCCTTGGTTCCCTCGGTTTTATGGCAGCCACTCCACCAAAACGAAAAAGCATTGCATAATGCTTCCAGACAAATGAGGAGGAGCAGGCTATGAGTAACGATGAGGTCATCTACGAAGAGAAGGATGATATTGCTATTATTGCGATCAATCGACCTGAAAAAAAGAACACATTAACCAACGAGGTCGTGCAGGGCATAGCGGATGGTATTGACGCTGCAAGTAGTTCGAGTGACGTCTCTGCGGTTGTTCTTAGAGGTGTGGGAGACACCTTCACTGCAGGTTATGATCTGACCAACCAGGGCCGATGGGATAATCCCTATGGTGCCAGGCAAATAGATGCGCGCGAAGGGGCCTGGGATCCGGTTCGTGATTACCAGTTTATGGGTAACAATGTCCGTCGTTTTATGAAAATCTGGGAATGTCCGAAGCCGGTTCTGGGTGAGGTTAAGGGCTGGGCGATTGGAGGCGCAACGGATTTGGTTCTGTGCTGCGATATGCTGTTTATGGCATCTAACGCACATATCGGATACGCGCCAAGTCGAATTTATGGCACTCCAACGACCATGATGTGGGTGTATCGGCTGGGACTCGAGCACGCTAAACAGTTCTTACTGACGGGTCGAGCCATTGATGCTGAAACGGCCTACCGCATTGGTCTCGTCTCTCAGATTGTCGGTGAAGACGACCTGGCAGAGACGATTGAAGCAGAGGCCCGGCGCTTCAGACATATTCCGGCCAATCAGCTGGCATTGAATAAAATGCTGATTAACCAGGCTTTTGAGAATATGGGATTGCGAACGACCCAGATGATGGGCACATTCTTTGATGGTGTAACCCGTCATACAGAAGAGGCATACCAGTGGGTAGAGGGTTTTGCAGAGAAGGGATTTCGACAGGTTATCCGTGATCGAGATGGCCCCTGGCAAGATTATGGTGAAAAACCTAAAGGGTAGAGACTTTAGCCACGAAATCCATTTCAAGACAAGGTCTGGCTTTGGGGAAGTTCAGAACCAGGAAAGAAAAGATCTCAGTGAGAATCATGAAAAAGCTGCAGCAGCGTGTCTTTCGTCGTCTTTCGTCGTCTTTCGTCATAGAGAGAATGACTTGAAAATGATCACAAACAGGGTATTTTTAACCTATGAGTGACATGCGTGGCGAATATCTGAACGAGATGGGCATAGAGGTCTGGCGCTTAAGGTCTGAGCTGCCTTCGCAGCAGGGATCTGTAGAGCGGCTGTCGTCTGGTCAGCCAAATGTGGATCAGTCTCTAGAACCGGCGCAAGTAGATCATCCCCCGGCGAAAGCGGTTTCACCAAAAGCCCCTGTTCCTAAGTTTCTATTTTGTTTTTTGGACTATGACTCTCTGAGCCTGCTGTTTTCTCTGCCGAGCAATTCGATCTCACTTCCTGCTGATTATCGGGTTTTTGCTGATGATATTAATCTGGCATTATTTGGTAAAAAAATCATCCCGAGAACCAGGGATTTGCGTTGGCCGATGGTGCAAGCTGCACATATTCAACAAACTAAAGAAGATGCCCGAGAGGTCATGCTACAGAAAGTAAAGCAAAGTCGAGAGAGGCTTATTGTATTTGGTGTGGAGGTGTTAACCTATATTGCTGAGTCGCGCGGGCAAGAAATCGGACAATCTCTTGAGATACAGGGTAAGAATGTATTACTTGTAAATGATGTTCAGCACTATTTCGATGAAGCTCATGCAAAAAAACAGTTGTGGCAACATTTGCATTTGTGGGGGTGGGATCGAGGCTATGAGTAGCGTTGAGCTGGACTATGATTTCCGTGCGATGCAGCTGGATGACTTACCTTCGGTTATTGAGAATGAGCGACAAAGCTATTCGCATCCCTGGTCAGAGGGGATATTTGCAGACTGTGTAAAATCCGGTCACGAATGCTGGTTGTTTTTAAATCGAGATTCAGTTGCAGGCCATGGCATTTTGTCAATCGTGGCTGATGAATCCCATCTTCTTAATGTTTGCGTAAAGCCTAGTCTTCGGGGGAGAGGTTATGGTCGGATATTGGTGGAATACATGCTGGACCGTGCCAGACTGCAACTCGTGTCGTGTGTATTTCTTGAGGTTCGTCCTTCAAACCTTATCGCATACAAGTTGTATGAGAGCATGGGGTTTAATGAGGTTGGACTTCGCAAGGACTACTATCCAGCGAAGTCTGGGCGAGAAGATGCCATTGTGTTTGCAAAGGAACTCTTGTATGACTGAATCCTGGAAAATTATTTAGCATCAGATTCCATGAAACAACTGAATATTCCCAGAGCACTTGTGGTTTCGGCAATCGTCGGAACGGTTTTGCTGATCATAAATCAACATGAAACACTGCTTGGGCAGGCAGAGTTGAGAATTGTTCCGGCTCTTCTGACCTATTGTGTACCGTTTGTGGTTTTTATCGTGGGTCAGCTCTCCAGGCAAGATGACGAAAACTAGCTGAAAAGAATGAAGAGTGGCTCTCTTCGTCCGGTCGGGTATAATGCGCAGCTTTTCGTACCCAGCAGCCATCATGTCCACCACCCCCGAAATCACAAATCGCCGCACTTTTGCGATTATTTCCCATCCAGACGCGGGTAAAACCACTATCACCGAAAAGCTGTTGCTGTTTGGGAAGGCAATTCAGATGGCGGGTACTGTGAAATCCAAAAAATCAGACAGGTATGCCACGTCAGACTGGATGGAAATGGAGAAGCAGCGGGGCATATCCGTGACAACCTCTGTAATGCAATTTCCCTACAAGGACCGAATCGTCAACCTGTTGGATACGCCGGGACACGAGGACTTTTCCGAAGATACCTATAGAACCTTGACAGCCGTCGATTCAGTTCTGATGGTGATAGATGGCGCTAAAGGTGTTGAGCAGAGGACCGTCAAGTTGATGGAAGTCTGCCGGTTAAGAGATACGCCAATTCTCACATTTGTAAACAAGCTGGATCGTGAAATACGCGATCCAATTGAGGTATTAGATGAGATAGAAGAGATCCTGGATATTCAATGCTCACCAATCACCTGGCCTATTGGTATGGGATCTTTTTTTAAGGGTGTTTACCATCTGTATAAAGATGAGATCCACTTGTTTGATGCCGGTAAAGGTGATGTCTTGAGCGAAACCAGGATTATCAAGGGACTTGATAACGATGAGGCAAAGGAACTTTTAGCGGATGTCCTGGGTAATTTTGAGGAAGAAATTGAGCTCGTAAGAGGTGCTAGTCATGAGTTTGATTTACAAGCCTATCGTGCTGGCAAACAGACACCGGTCTATTTTGGTACTGCACTGCGAAACTTTGGTGTAATGGAAATGCTAGATGGCTTTGTTGAGTGTGCCCCGGCACCGTTAGATCGCGAAGCCAATAACCGAACTGTGCACGCTGACGAGAAGGATTTTTCCGGATTTGTCTTCAAGATTCAGGCGAATATGGATCCTAAACACCGTGATCGGATCGCGTTCTTAAGGGTGTGTTCAGGCAAGTATGAACAAGGTATGAAGATGCGCCATGTTCGCATCGGAAAGGATGTAAGGGTGAGCGACGCGGTGACTTTTCTTGCTGGAGAAAGGTCACAGGCCGAAATTGCCTGGCCTGGAGATATTATCGGGTTGCACAATCACGGCACTATTCAGATTGGTGATACGTTTACTACCAGTGAAGAATTCAGATACCTTGGTATCCCTCATTTTGCCCCGGAATTATTTCGCAGGGTTCAGTTGAAGGATCCTCTTAAGAGTAAGCAGCTAAGACAAGGTCTAACGCAACTATCTGAAGAGGGCGCAACCCAGGTCTTCATACCGCTTACAAACAACGATCTCATTCTCGGTGCTGTGGGTGTACTTCAATTCGATGTTGTTGTCTTCCGATTGTTGGGAGAGTACAAGGTAGATTGCACCTACGAATCAGTTAACGTAAATACCGCGCGCTGGATCGAATGTGATGATTTAAAAATGCTGGCAGACTTCAGGAAAAAGGCAGAAGCAAATCTGGCACTGGATGGTGCCGGGCACCTCACCTACCTGGCGCCAACGCGGGTAAACCTGTCGCTCACTGAGGAACGCTGGCCTGAAATTAAATTTAGGTCAACCCGTGAAATCGATTAGCAAGACTGACTGTCTTTCAAATCGTGAATCCAATATAGAGGGGTAAGCGGTTGATCTCAAGGTCACTTGATTCCTAACGCCGCATGATGAATGTTACTCCGATGTTATTAGAATTCAGTATAGACAAAACAGAAAGTCACTAGTCCAAAATCTGAATTTAACCATGTTAGAACCCTCGCATGAATGAAGGAACTGAAGAGCGAAGAAAGAACCTGGACAGGCGTGAGAACGAGCGCCGTCAGGTCATCAGAAGATCAAGTGGTGGTTGGAGCATAGAACCGGACCGGCATCAGCTCGAGAATCGTAGAATGGAGAATCGTCGCCATACCAATGGGAATTCGAACGTCGTCCATTGACTCTTTTTAAGTATGGTCATCAGCTGTAAAGCGATATTGTCATAATATTATTTAATATCCCTGTTCGATAGCCGCCTGTCTGCTCTGTATCTCGTGTAATCGTTTGGTATCAAACTTAGCAGTTCGATCAAACCTGTAGATCCCATTCTGCTCCTGAAAGATGTCAGTCAATTGGGTGTAGCAATAACCAAACATACTGTCATCATCAAGCAAAACGCCACAGAGTCCCTCGAATCTTTCGTAGAATTCTTCGATAGATACAGGTCGTTCGCCGTATCCCCATGAATCTTCGCCATCATTTACATCCGGATTCCACCAGATACCGCCAAATTCACTAACAAAAAACGGCTGTCCGTTATATGGCAGTGAAAACTCTAGTGCGGGACCAACAGGTCTTGCACGTTTGTTGATAAAAGGGGCCCCGGCTCCAGTATCAGCATGATGTGCACGAAATACTTCAACATCCTGGACGTAGTCATGGGAATCGTAGATATCTGCTTCCGGTACGCGGTGTGAATAGCCCGAGGTGTCCAGAACAGGACGGGTGCTATCCACAGCCTTAGCTGCCAAAAACATCCCCCGGGTAACATCATCAAGTGCAGTAATCTGGTCGCTGAGCCCCTGCCAGGTTTCATTCAGTGGGCACCAGCCAATTATCGACGGATGCGAATAATCCCGCTGTACGACTTCAAGCCACTGGGTAATATAGTCAGGTCCAGGTTTCTGGTGCTCGCCGCCACCTGGGCCAAAGCCTTGGCAGCCCCAGTCTGCGAATTCACCCCAGATCAGATATCCCAGACGATCAGCGTGAAAGAGAAATCGCTCTTCAAAAACCTTCTGGTGCAATCGGGCGCCGTTGAAGCCGACAGCCTGACTTAGCTTGATGTCTTCAATAAGAGCAGTATCGTCTGGCGCTGTCATAATGCCATCAGGATAGTAACCTTGATCCAGAACGAGGCGCTGGAATACTGATTCACCATTTATCTTAATTACCTTGCCGTGGATTGCCACCGATCGAAGCCCTGCATAGCTACGAGCAAGATCAATAATCTCATCGTTCCTGGTTAGAACTAGTTCAATGTCATACAGATGGGGACTTTGGGGAGACCAGAGTTGTTTCTGTGATTCAGGTACTTCCAGAATCAGGGTTGGGCTAAAATCATACCCGGTTTCAACGCTGACTTCGGATATTGGTTTACCTTTACTCAGCAATTTTGCTGTCAGCTTCAGTCCAGGATGGCTTCTAAGGATCGATTGCTCGATAAGAAATCTACTTCCGGCAACATCCGGTGTAATTCTGGGTCTTTGTAGTCGTGTTCCTGAAACCGGCTCCATCCAGACTGTTTGCCAAATCCCAGTCGTACGACAGTAGATTGCGCCTGAACCTTTGAAGGCCATTGCCTGCTTGCCCCTGGGTTGGGGTTCGGTGTGAGTATCCCGGGCGCGAACGATCAGGTTGAGCAGGGCACCAGGCTGAGTGGAAAGCTCAATCGTGAATGGCGTAAAGCCGCCACGATGGCGACCAACCTCCATACCATCAATCCATACAGTGGTGTCGTAGTCGACAGCCTGAAAGTGCAACAAGACATGATCGCTATGCCAATCATCAGGAATGTGAATATCTCGTCGATACCAGACAGCATTCAGGTAATCCTGATTGCCTATTCCCGAAAGTGCTGACTCGGGGCAAAAGGGGACGGTGATTTTGTCGAGTAATTGTCGATCGAGTAAACCTCGCTCGAGACCACTGTCCGCAGCGTCGATTTCGAACTGCCACTTACCGTTCAGACACAGCCAGTTCTCTCTTTCAAATTGAGGTCGTGGGTATTCTGGTCTTGGTATGGTCAATTCTCTTCCTTATGTTACTGATCATGTACAAGGTGAATAAAACATTTTTCTCTGAAGCAGGCAATTGTACGTGGCGATGCTCTGGCGAAATGGAATTAGCATTGCCTCTGTGTTAGGTTGTCAGTAGTATGACCACTCTAAGAGGAAAGGAGCCACGAAATGTTCCGAAGCCGCAAAAACCTCGTATTCACAGGTCTGATTTTTATCCTTTTTCTTTCCGTCCCTATCACAGCATTAGCAGATCTAAAGAAATTTGAACCGAAACGAACTCCTTGGGGTACTCCGGATTTTCAGGGGATCTGGGATTTTCGCAATCTGACACCGCTGGAACGGCCGCCCGAATTAGCTGACAAGGCGGTTCTTACACCCGAGGAAGCGAAAATAATTGGAGCAGTCGCCATACAAGCACTCGATTTTGATAGCCAAAGAGAAGGTGAAGCCAGGGTTGATGTTGAGGGTGCATACAATAGTTTCTGGTGGGATTTTGGCACAGAGCTTCATGAGGATCTAAGAACTTCTCTCATTATTGATCCACCCAATGGACGTTTGCCAGATATAACACCTGAGGCACTAGCCAGAAGGGAAGAGCAAAAACACTTACGCTCACTCCCCGTACGCGATTTGTTTTCCTACGGCGCAGATCCATCGGTGTTTCGACCAGCGGGCCCTGAATCTCTCGGGCTGTCAGAGCGATGTCTGGTTGGATTCAATGCGGGCCCTCCGATGATGCCGGCAGCCTACAACAATAACGTACGAATTGTTCAGACACCTCAGTATATCGTGCTATTTACCGAGATGGTCCACGATGCCAGAGTTATTCCAATGGACTCAAGACCTCACCTGACATCAGAGATCAGACGATGGTCCGGTGACTCTCGGGGTCGATGGGAAGGTAACACGCTTGTCGTTGAGACAACGAATTTCACTGATAAGACACCCGCCTTCCAGGTACCATTTTCTGGATTTGAGAATTTGACAGAGGGGGGTGGACTAGGCACAGGAAAGGACATGCACCTGGTAGAGAAATTTACGCAGGTGAGTGGGTCGCGTCTTGATTACGTATACACCATCACCGATCCGAATGTATTCACCCGCCCTTTTACTGTCCAGATTCCGATGAAGGTGTCAGATGGTCAGATGTTTGAGTATGCCTGTCACGAAGGTAACTATGCGATACCAGGGATGTTGAAAGGTGCCCGGCTTCTCGAAGCTGAAGAACTGGATGCACCGGAAGTACTGAAGGTGGGCGGGCATTCGAACACTGATTAGCTCTTCTGCTGTCTCATGAAAAACCTCTGATCGGACCGCATTGGTACGATGTCACAGGTTTCCTGATACCATAGTAACATTCGCTCAATAAGCTCAAGCCGAATTTTCTGGTGAGTTTCTGACGTAATTAAATTCTCAGTTTCGCCAGGATCATTTAGAAGATCGTATAACTCATCCTGCTCATAGAGACGTCGGATATACTTGTATCGATCTGTTCGACACATGGTGGCTTTTGAGTGAGTAAATGAATCTTCCTCGCCAATCTGCAGTGAGATTCGTGGCGAGTAAAGACCAAGCTCGCCGGACAGTTTTTGACTTTCATACTCAGAAGCTTGTCGTTCATTCCTGAGTCGTCCACCTTCACAGAAAACAGCGTCTCGATGTGGTTTGTCGGTCGATGTGAGTTGTCCCACGAGGGATTTACCGAAATGCCAGTGTCCCGGATCTATCCCAGCCATTTCATAAACCGTGGCCGGGAAATCAACTAGTTCAACCAACTGATCACGAGTGCCTGCGACAACTTCAGCGTTTGACGGTGGTTTTATGATCAGGGGAACGTTGCAAAGACAGTCTTCGAGTGTATTCTGTGTTTTCTCAACCAGACCATAGTCGCCGGTAAAATCCCCGTGATCTGAAAAGATGAAAATCGCGGTATCGTCATATCGGGACGAATCCACAAGTGCCTGTTTGACTAGTCCGAACTGATGATCAACCCGTGCACACATGCCGTAATAGGTGGCTCGAAGTTCACTCCAGCGATCCTCATCCCAGGTACTGAGATGTTGATTTTCCCGGATGCCACGAAGCAGCGCAGGTTTTTCATCAAGGCTTTGAAGTTGAGTTCTTTCTGGTAAATTGTTTCGATCAATTGCACTGAACCAGGGTTCTTCCACGCAATAAGGCGGATGTGGAAACCCAAGCGGCAGAAAGACGCACAGCGGCTGATCTCCTTCGTATGAATTCAGGAAATCGATGGCGCCATATACCATCGCCCAGTCTGGATCAAAGTGCAGGGCCTGGTCCCCTGTTTCAAGACGACCCTTGAAGAAACTGTAGTAATTGTCGCTTTCAGGGTCTCCTCGCCATGCCTGATTACCAATGTGCGCGTCCTGCTGCGGTTCATATCCCCATCGTTCATAGTCAGAGCGGGAAGGTCTGAAAGACACGTCACAGTCCGCCTCATACCCATTCTGACCAGGAATCAGGTCATTTTTCCCGCCCCACCAGATAAAGTATCCGTTATCTTTGAGTACCCGCAACAGGTTTGCGTCCGCCTGCCGGTCATGCAGCATATGGTGCATGGTTCGGTGACCGAAGACATGTGGATACCAGCCTGTCATATAACTACACCTGCTGGGTGTACAGACCGTGGCCTGAACAAATGCGTTGCGAAACGAAATCGCATCCTCGGCAACCAGTTGATCCAGATTAGGCGTCAAGGCAGCTGGATTACCCAGGTGACCCATGACATCGCCGCGCCATTGATCAGGATTGAATATGAGAATATTGGGTGAACGTTTCATCATTTAAGGCCACAGTCTCCGGGTGATGATTTGGGGCAGAAGATTATCGCGGTAAGCTGCGTGTCAAAGTTGACCGTCCGGGTCATGTCCTGCTCATTCTGATTCGCCACATATTCTACAGAGGTTTAACTGGCTGTGGGGAACATCGTGCCATTCCCGGAGGATAACTTTCGTTCCAGATACCCTGGATGCATCCAGATAGGTATGAGCGATGTCCGAGGCCTAACCCGTTGTTAGGTTACCTGTGGCCTCAGGTCACTCGCGAGATATTCGGGCACTTCATCTGATGCATAGTTAAACCATTGAAACTGAATCTCGTCCAGGCCCAGATCTGAAAACTCACCCAGTTTATCAGCGATCTCGGTTGTCAATCCGACCATGAATCCATGCTTCTCCGACATCTCGTTTCTGTAGGCAACAGGGTCTCCCGTCAGCCCGTTCAATCCCATCTGGAACTTCGTCAGCCGATCCAGCGACCTGAGATTACTGGCGACCAGACCCATCGACATCATGGAGCGACTTATCGTCTCTGGATCCCGACCGATGACCTCGCAGGCTTTGTCCAATACCTTTGACTTCTTCGCGAATACCTTTAACGGCAGATTCACACAATTCCACTCGTCTGCGTATTTTGCCGCCATCGGAATCGACCGCTTCTCGCCGGTCCCACCGATCAGAAGGGGAGTTTCCGTGCCATTGGACGGTTTAGGCAGGCAGTCTGCTTCCTTCAGAGAATAATACTGACCCTCGTAGGAGGCAGGTCCTTGTCCCCAGAGCGTCTTGATGACTTCGATTGCTTCATCGAGTCGATCAAATCGCTCCCTTACAGGTGGGAAAGGAATGCCGTATGAATCGTGCTCTGCCTTGTACCAGCCCGCACCCAGACCGAGCACAAAGCGACCGTGACTCAAAAGGTCGATCTGGGCAGACATGCGACCGATATCAGCGGGAGAACGGAATGTAACTGGTGAAACCAGGGGACCAAATCGAATGGATTCAGTTTCTCTTGCGGCAATAGCAAAGGACAAAAACGCATCCAGCGATTCCTGTTGGCGCCTGAAGATATAGTAGTGATCGGATCGAAACAGTGAGGGGAAGTTCAACCGCTCGGCGGTCTTCAGAATATGAATCCACTTCTCCCAGGTCAGTCCGTGCTGACCTTCTACCATTAGACCTATGCGCATCTTGTACTTCCTTTCATTTGGACGAATACATACACCAACTTGGATCGGTTCGACGTTGGTTAGCGCAGAGTTATACCACCGTCTACCGCGACCACTTGTCCCGTAATCATTCTTGCCTCGTCTGAAGAATAGAAAACAGCAAGGTTGCCAATGTCCTCTGGCGTCTGCTCGCCACCAAGCGGTGTTATTGAGTCGACCACACCCTCGAATATCTGTCGAAGGGTTAAGTTTGCCAGTTCTTTCTGGTTCTGCTTCATGCGCGTGGTCAAAAGTTCCCAGGCGCGTGTCCACAGTAAACCGGGGCAGATACAGTTTACCCGAATCTTTCTTGGCGCCAGTTCGAGTGCAAGTGAACGGGTAAGGTGCACGACTCCTGCTTTTGCCGCACCATAGGCAGGTAGTTGGGTACTGGGGCCCAGCGCGGCGATGGATGCGATGTTGACAATTGAACCACCGTCATTCATTTGTGAGGCGGCCGCGTTTGATGATGAAAAAGTGGTTCGCAGGTTGTAACGAAGCTGTTCGTCCCAGGCATCGTCACTCATACCGAGAGCTGCATTGGTATCAGTGAATTCCTGGTATTCGATCTTAGGTCCGCCGACCCCGGCGTTATTAACGAGAATATCCAATGTTCCGAATTTCGAGGACACCTCACTAATCGCTTTCTTCATATCTTCCTGGCTGGACGCGTCAGCAACCAGACCCATGGCATCGGTTTCGAGAGATGAAGTGGTTTCATCAACCAGCGANTGTTCCAGGTCNGTAATGACGACCTTTGATTTCTGTGCAGCAAAACACCTGGCAATCCCNGCGCCTATACCTCGACCCGCNCCNGTGATCAAAACGACTTTGTTTTCCAGACTCATTTATCTGTTCTCCTTTTGCNTAATGAGGTNATTGAGAATTGAAGCAGTGGCATGTCCNGCGCTTNNCTCCAAAATCCCTATTAGTGGTTCGATGGTCTTNTATAAAACCGAAAAGAACCTTTGATTGCAATGNAATTCAGAANTATTGAATCNACGATTCGAGTAGGGGTATGGACATCAATGACNATGCATTGGCAGCTGGTTCGCANCGCATTCGGTGCCTNTGTGCGAAAGGACTACCNGATGNNGCNAGGTCAGGTAGCNGAGTNGATCACCTGGTNACCNGCCAGCGACNACGGTGANGAGATGNTCCTGCACCAGCNGCAGATGTTGACTCAGATTGGAAATCCAATAAAGATCGTCNTGAACGCGTCGAGTCATGGTGATGCAAAGCAANCTGTTAATTCTGNTCCGGGGCTGTGTTTCTNGCCAGGTCAGCTGAGGTGATGATCTCNNTGAAATACCCCTGCCAAAACNTCATNGTGAATNGGGNATCNGGGTGTTAACTCATCCGGATTTCNGAGGAGCGGCCNGGGTTNGTGCGTTGATGTGATTTTTAGCCGATAATCTGGCAGCAACCAGCCTGTAACAGGCTGGGAAGATGCAGGATAAATAGGCAGTCCGAATCTATTGNTGGGGCNTTGTCTTTGGCNTCANATTTTCACATCTTCGAGTCCAAACAACTCCCAGCCAGGCCGGTTGTTTNTTAACTCATCNCCTCCCACTGATANACCGCTNCCGGGTTTTGTAACCAGAGCCTGCTCTATCCCCCAGCGAGATAAGCCCTGNACNGCCTCCATATTNGTCATTTGATCCAGCGAGAAGAAACCGGCGTCAGCAATCTCATCACCATCAAATATCGGCTCCCCCTGCAGATACTCAAGACGNAAAATCATATAGATGTTGGTACTGGGACCTCCCACGGTANCTGCGAGTGAATGACGTAGCGCAACGACATCGTTGACTCTCGCGACGATACCNGATTCNTCTTCGACCTCTCTTTCAACNGCCAGTGAGAGTAGTTCATCATGTTCGGCGTAACCGCCTGGAATCTGCCAGGAACCTGCAAATGGATTGTGACCGCGCTGAACCAANAGTGCTTTCAGGNTTCCTGATTCTCTGCGAAGTACGACNCCAGCNCAGCCTATGGAGAAGTCACCAAAGTGAATAAANCCACAGTCTNCGCTTGGGCANGCCTGTCGGTCACGCCCCCCATCATGTTTGGTTGTCAGTTCACTCGCNCAACGCGGGCAATACTTCATCGGTGTCATGGATNCCATGGTTNCANTTTGTGCACTTAAACGCCATCGTGTTTTAACCTGGGCAGGGGCGGTNNGAATGCCNTGATCGAGCCCGGTNGGTTAGTACTTGCCACTACAGAGTTACCGCGGTTAATAGCAANAAATNATCCGAGCTGTCGCTTCCCCTGGGCNTGNGCATCTGNGATACCTANCTGAGATACCNATCTGAGGTNCCANATCCGACTGATAAGAGNCNAAAGTTGATTGCGTTAAACCGANCCATNCCGGGGATGNNGCGGTTTTGCAGTAGAAATNGCAAAGGGTNCGAATACAAGCNGATTTCTGANNNTTTATNGTTCCTNCTANGGTGGTCACTGCAATGCTCATGCTTTTTGCGGGTCCGNTAGNNATACTCAGACGNGTCATTGCTCAAANTCACTGATCCTNTNTCAAATTGCGGCTTAGTAAAAAACNGAGGNAGTGTAAATTGACTGAGATGAATTGTTAGGAANNCANTGANCTAATTAACATTCGCTCCGCCACCCACTTTCCTTTATTCTAATCAGCTTCTTCGAGCGGACAGAATGCNATGCACNTTAGCGNAATCTACTTGATATTACTCGCCTTCCTGATAAGTGGCTGCGNACAGGAGAGCTCCTCTGAAAATAGCAACTGGTCTGTTTANCTNGGCGATTCCGGTCGCCAGCACTATTCTGCGCTCGATCAGATTAATCGCGACAATGTGGNTCAGTTAGAGGTTGCNTGGATATATAATTCAGGAGAACCGAGCGGAACGATGTATGCAAGTCCNCTCGTTGTTGATGGTGTGTTGTATGGGTTGTCTCCGAGTCTTATAGCATTTGCNGTAAATGCCGCAACTGGTGAAGANNTGTGGCGTTCAGATCTGGATGTTAACGGNGCACAGCGAGGNTTGATGTGGTGGGANAAGGGCGATGATAAGCGCGTCTTTTTTACTGCCGGAAAAGAACTTCTCTCTTTGAATGCAGCTGATGGCAGGCTTGTAAAGAGCTTTGGCGAGAACGGTCGCGTCGATCTCACTCCGGGTGGCGANAAGAGGGGATATCTTGGTGTNACNGTNCCTGGTGTTNTCTACGAAGATATGATCATGCTCGGATTTTCGACAACAGAAGGCAAAGATGCACATCGCGGTTCTATTCGTAGCTACAGTGCCNTCGATGGCAAATTGAAATGGCAATTTAATACTATTCCTCTTGTGGGTGAACCGGGGGCNGAGACCTGGCCGGAAGGATCGCTCGAAACTGCAGGAGGTGCTAATGCCTGGACAGGTATGGCGCTTGATGAGAAAAGAGGCATGNTGTTTGTTCCAACGGGATCCGCNACNCCGGATTTCTATGGTGCCAATCGTTTAGGGGATAATCTCTATGCGAACAGCCTGATCGCGGTTGATGCCCGAACGGGAAAATACATCTGGCATTATCAGGTTGTGCGTCATGACTTGTGGGATCGTGATAATCCTTCACCTCCGACCTTGGTACAGATGGAACGAGATGGAAAAGTCATTGACTGTGTAACATTGACAACAAAATCAGGTCATCTGTATGTATTCAATCGGGATACAGGCGAATCAATGTATCCCCTTGTTGATGTGGAAACGTTGCCCAGTACCTTGCCGGGTGAAGTACCGGCACCGATTCAAACGGTTTCGAGCGTTACCATCAGCCGACAGTCGTTTGAGATCACAGATCGAACGCCGGAAGCGAAGAAGTCCGTTGAGGACAAGATAGAGGGTTGGGATCTCAGACCCTGGGCGCCACCTAGAGTTGGTACCGTGCTCATTTACCCCTGGTACGATGGTGGGGCGGAATGGGGCGGGTCCGCCTTTGACCCCGCCACCAACCGCCTGATCATCAATTCGAACGACGAGGCTGGCATTCTTGAGCTGACCGAGATTCCAATCGGGTCCAGCCGATTTGGAACCTATGCAACGAATTGTGGTGGTTGTCACGGACTCGAACTTGAAGGTACAGATAGAGGTGTGGCCCTGACAGGCGTGATCGAACGTCTGGGCTACCCGGAGGTTATAGAGGTTATCGGCCAGGGCAAAGGTCAGATGCCAGCCATTACGGAACTCAGTCAAACTCAGTACGGTGCCATACTGGGTTACATCAACGAGCCCGTGAAAGACGAACCGACGACCAGTGTTGATTACGCACTTGGTGGCTACGTTTATCTGAAAGATCATGAGGGCTTGCCGGGTAACTCACCACCCTGGGGTACACTAAATTCATTTGATCTGGCAACAGGTAAACTAGTCTGGAAGGTACCGTTTGGAAACTTTCTCTCCCACCCTGAACTCGGATACGGTGCCATTAGTTACGGCGGTCCGGTAGTAACTGGGTCTGGACTGATCTTCATTGCTGCGACACCGGACAAGAAATTCCGCGCCTACGACTCAACTGACGGGAAGATCCTGTGGGAGACTGAATTGACCGCTGCCGGATTTTCGACGCCTGCTGTCTACAGTGTAGATGGTGTTCAATATGTAGCGATTTCAGCAGGCGGTGGCCGACTGGGTCCACCATCGGGGTCTGATTATTACGCTTTCAGGTTGCCCGCGGATGATGCAAAGTAAGTATCTCTGACAGTCGTTGAAGGTGTTTCAGAAGAAAAACATCAGGACTCTTTTGTTTGTTCTGAAGAGAATCAACCCATATGGACGATGGATACAGATTCGGGTAAGCCATTTTGGAGTTTCCAGACCGGTGCATCTGTTCGCTCCAATCCCATGTCGTTTGGTGACAAGGGTAGATAGAGAATCGTTATTGCGAGGGGGCGGACCCTGTTTGTATTCGGACCGGATTGAAGTGACAGTAGAACGATATGCTCGCTGAAGTGCTGTTGGAGAAAATCCGCAATGATCGCGTTCATGGCGCAACAGAATTAGTGATCATGGCGATTGAAGGTATCCGGCAAACTGCTCGAAGTCTTGAATCGGAAGATCAAAGTGAATTACGCCATATTATTCAGAATCTGGTTGTCAGTCTGGCTACATCAAGATCCAGTATCGTTGCTTTGAGTAATCTGCTTGAGCAGCTGTTACAAGCGTTCACGCGGGTTGAAACTGAAGATTTCAAAATGCTGGTTGATCAGAGCTGCGAAGATATCCTTGTCTTAATTCAAAAAGCCAGATCTCGTGCGGTAAAAAACATGCTTGGGTTGATTAAGGCGGATGACGTTGTGATGACTCACAGTATCAGCTCAACGGTGAAGAATGTATTCCTTGAACTTAAAAGAGCGCAGACTCGGAACCATATTATCGTGACGGAATCTCGGCCGGGCGATGAAGGGAAAATACTGGCTGAATTCCTGGCAGAGATTGAAATAGCGACCACCTATATTACTGAGGCGCAGATTGATTTGTGGATGCCGGAAGCTGATATGGTTGTTGTCGGTGCTGATGCGGTCCTGGCAGATGGATCTGTGCTTAATAAGTGCGGTACCAATCTCATGGCACTTTCGGCGAATTACCACAACGTACCAGTGTATGTTTGTGCAGAAACATTTAAGCAGTCCGCAAACAATCACTATGAACTGGAGAAGATGGACCCCAATGAACTAAAGGTTAATATAGCTGGTGTGTCGGTCAGCAACACATACTTCGAAAAGGTCCCGGTAGATTTGATAACAGCATGGGTGAACTAGTTGTTGGTCCCTTGCAGCAAAAGCTCAGATAACTAATCCTCGGGAATGCCCTGAATGATGATGGCGTTGCCGTTACTGCTGTTGAATCGATGCCTGGCCAGCGTCTGATACTCTTCAGATTGATACCAGTCCATTGCATCTTCGCTTGTTGGAAACTCGATTAGAACAGTACGAGTATAGGGCCAGCCGCCTTCAAGTAATCTGGGTTGCTCATCCACAGACAGGATCTTACCCCGAAATTTTGAGAATATGTCCATAAAACCAGCTTCGTAGATGCTGTATTCATCCCGATCAACAATTTCGATCTGCGCAAGCAAATAGTGGCTCATAGTATTTCTCTAGGACATATCCTCGTACGGGTTATCGACATTAAGATCAATGCTGTTTCCGTATCCGGGAATGGTAATTTTGTCTGATGTTAGTTCGAGTTCCTCTCCCGCTACGACACCGACGCCGAAGTTGTATATTGTCTTGTTCTCGCCTGCCGTTGTTGCTGCATCATAGGCAATAGTATTTTCCAGCAC
This sequence comes from Gammaproteobacteria bacterium, assembly GCA_002725285.1. Classification (GTDB taxonomy): domain Bacteria; phylum Pseudomonadota; class Gammaproteobacteria; order Pseudomonadales; family Azotimanducaceae; genus JAHRVQ01. The sequence goes on from PBRC01000022.1 coordinate 31,367, forward strand.
TTTTTCGTTGAGTTTATCTCGCTTGTCTAATGCTCTACTGCCGTGTTTCTTTTCCAGCATTTGGCGGGTGACATGGGGGGATAGTATTGCAGCGGTTGCATTGTTACCGCCGAATCCTTTGGAGTTGATAAATGCCGTGTCTATCTGTTCAGCATCAATTTCGCGATGGTCGAGTAGAATCTCGAGATGGCTGTTATGTACATCATCCGCGACAGCGTCAATTGTTTTAATTCCGGGAATAATGCCATGGGCCCATACGCCCAGTGATGCAGCAATTTGATCACCGGCCGCGGTCGCCAGTGAATGGCCCAGGTAGGACTTTATTGCGGCAACTGGCCAGTTCTGAATACCAAAAGATTTAGCCAGTTCATTAAAGATATGAGATTCAGTGACTCGATTTTGCGGCGTACCCGTACCGTGTGCCTGAATATAGGAGCGATGTTTCACGGCATCGTCACCCAGGATGGACCTGATGACTCCCATGGATTTGCCCATGGTGATATAGTTACCAATGCCTGGCCCTGGAATGGATTTCTTGAAGCCATCAGCGTTGATAAAAACATCTGCAACCGAGCCATAGATATTGGCCCCCATCTCCATCGCGAGATCATCATCAAAAAGAATAACGAACTGAGAGGCTTCCGATAGCGTGAATCCGCAGTTTTCCGCAAATGGTCGACAGGCACGTGTGTTGTCGGCAGGTCCGCTTTCAATTCCGTCAATCTCGTTGAGAGCATCGTCCTCAGCCAGAGCATTCATGACTCGATAACCTTCGATGACTTCAGGTGTTAACGGTGCTTCACTCGCGCCTACCATGACCGCTCTGAATTTGCCGGAACGAATATCCTGAATTCCCTGCCGCAGATTGTAGAGGAAGGTGGCGCAGGCACCCACATTTGCACCTGTTGTACCTACGCTGCCTAGGACGTAGGCATTAATAAAATCAGCTATCATTTCTGCCAGACTCAAGGGGCAATTTCTGGCGCTGACACGTTTGCCTAATAATGAAGCCTGCAACATGCCGCCGGCACCATTTGTATCCAGCTGACCCATGGCACTGCTGGCGTAAACAGAAATCTGATCAGCAGGTATTTTTTGTCTGACATCCTCCCAGTCGATTCCCAGTGAATTGATGGCATCAGAGGCACTATAGACCGTCAGCTGTAATCCACGAGGATGGTTGCGGGACTGATAGAGGGTTTCCGGGCTGAATCCCGAGGGTAATTGTCCTCCTGATTTGACTCGTGAATCCCGTTGATCCGGAAATAGAACNTCCAGATTATCATTGCAGGTAACCAGAACCCTGGATTTTTCGATATCCTTTAGCTGCCAGCTCTGTGGAATGGTGTCCGGCAGTTGATTCCGNTTGANGATAAAAGAAATACTTTGAGTATCAGCTGCGCCAAGCTNTGCAGCCTTGTTTGTGCGTATGGATTCCGGGTCAAAGAGATTGTTTTCGATTTTTCGAATTAGTGTGTGATTGAGAATGTAAGGTTTGTCAACCGATTCAAGGTTCATTAGTGCCGCCAGAGAACGATAGGTATCGTCGGCGAGCGGCTGATCCAGGCGGTCAATAACCAGACGTCGATAAGCGTGATGTGACGAGCTTCTTCCGGCGGGATTAATCCCACCAAATCCAACAATGACAGGAAGGCGTGACAAGAACTAAACTCCAGAATCTACGATTAGGTATTGGTTACTAATTGTACGGTTTAGCGGTGAACAAGTCACCGCCAAGACCTTGCGATCATACCAGTTCAATAGCNATTGCCGTTGCTTCGCCACCACCAATACATAAAGCAGCGATTCCACGTTTCTTTCCAAGGNTTTTTAGTGCATGCATTAAGGTAATAATGATTCTTGAGCCNGTGGANCCGATAGGGTGGCCTTGAGCGCAGGCACCACCAAAGATATTAACTTTTTCCACATCCAGTCCGAGATCATGGATTGCTGCCATTGTTACCATGGCGAAGGCCTCGTTTATTTCGAATAGATCAACGTCCTCCTTGCTCCAGCCAATCTTGTCGAGTAATTTCTCAACAGCGCCGATCGGCGCAATCGTAAATTCCGATGGATGGCGTGAATTCGTTGTATGCCCGACAATCCGAGCCATGGGTTGAAGATCGTGCTTCTTTACAGCTTCCGCGCTGGCGAGCACGAGGGCTGAAGCGCCATCAGAGATTGAGCTGGAGTTCGCAGCGGTAACGGTGCCGTCAGATTTAAAGGCCGGACGCAGAGTTGGAATCTTTTCGAGATTGGCATTTCCAGGCTGTTCATCATCAACAACCGTCGCCTCACCCTTTCGAGTCCTGATCGTGATCGGGACGGTCTCCGCCTTGAGATTACCTTCTTCGATTGCATTTTGAGCGCGGGTAAGAGATTGGATAGCAAACGCGTCCATATCTTCCCGGGTCATCTGGTATTTATCAGCCATATCCTGAGCAAAAGAACCCATAAGACGCCCGGTTTTCGCATCTTCTAGGCCATCAGTAAACATTGAGTCATGAACCTCTGTATGTCCCATTCGGTAACCGCTGCGTGCCTTTGGCATCAGATAGGGTGCATTGCTCATGCTCTCCATACCGCCTGCAACCATCACCTCATTCGTCCCTGCCTTTATCAGATCATGGGCGAGCATAGTCGCCTTCATCCCTGAACCACAGAGCTTGTTTATGGTTGTTGCGCCAACCTCGACAGGAATACCNGCNTCNATTGATGCCTGTCGAGCGGGTCCTTGTTTTAGCCCGGAAGGCAGGACNCAACCCATGATGACTTCTTCGATATTNTCCGGATCGAATCCGGATCGCTGAATTGCTTCCCTGATCGCGANTGTGCCAAGTTCAACACCCGTCAGANCTTGAAGTGCACCTTGAAATCCTCCCATTGGGGTTCTGGCTCCGCTNGCNATAAATATATCGTTCATNTTTGTTTCCTGTTTCTCGGGTGAAGNGAAGCGTCGGTCGGCATTCGCATTGTTGTTTGTTGCTGTATTAATGAATTGGAGTGGATAGAGCTAATTGGCCGAAGCTGTTTTTATCCCTTCCAAGTCTGGTGAATCTGATGGATCGAAACCGCTACTGAAGACAGACGATGTGNNTAGACCTTTGATCGAATCCTATTTTAGGGTTGGTCGGAAATCAATTGGNAGATGGTTTCATTCAAGAGAATGATAGCACTGTGAANGTGGACTCTTGTGCTATTGTGTGCTGAAAANTACATATTCAAAAAGNAGGAGTTTCTCGATGACATCAAAAGCTGAANCGGCCCATGCGATTTATAATTCCCATCTCGGAGAAGAAGAGGGNGTNGGTGAATGGTTTGAGGTTGATCAGGATCGCATCAACTTATTTGCCGATGCGACGCTGGATCATCAGTTTATTCATATCGACCCGGAGAAAGCTGCGGAATTGTCACCCTATAAGGTCACTATTGCCCACGGATTTCTCACCTTGTCATTGATTGTGCATCTGGGGGGTGGTATTCCTCCCAAAGACCCGGCAGTTCTGGATGGCGTATTCATGGGTGTAAATTATGGCCTGGATAAGGTTCGGTTCCCTGCACCCGTGCCTGTGAATTCAAGAATCAGAGCTCGACATCGATTGATTGGAGCGGAGCTGAAGAATGAGAATACCATTCAGCTCAAGAGAGAAGTAACCATTGAACTCGAAGGTTCAGAAAAACCTGTCTGTGTTGCTGAATCTCTGTTGCGCTTTATGTACGCTTAATCAGGTTATTGATTTACAGGAAATACTATGACTGTTGTGACGAAGCAGGATCTGATTCAGAGTATTCAGGATTCCCTGCAATACATCTCATATTATCATCCGCCTGATTTCATCAAAGCCTTGAACGAGGCTTACCAGCGGGAAGAATCTGATGCTGCAAGAGATGCCATGGCGCAGATTCTGATTAATTCTCGATTATGTGCCGAAGGACAGCGACCAATTTGTCAGGACACAGGCATTGTAAACGTATTCCTGACAGTAGGGATGGAAGTTCGCTTCGACACGGATCTTTCGTTGGATGGCATGATAAATGAGGGTGTCAGGCGAGCTTATCAATCCACGGACAATGTACTGAGAGCATCTGTACTGGCGGACCCGGCTGGAAATCGTACCAATACTAAAGATAACACGCCTGCGGTCATCCACACCGAACTGGTGCCGGGAGACAAGTTTGAGGTGCATGTGGCCGCCAAGGGCGGCGGATCTGAAGCAAAGTCAAAGCTCGCCATGTTAAATCCTTCAGAGGATATCGTTGATTGGGTCGTTAAGACTGTACCCAGCATGGGTGCAGGCTGGTGTCCTCCCGGGGTGCTGGGGATCGGGATTGGCGGCACGGTGGAAAAAGCTGTGTTGATGGCGAAGCGATCGCTTATGGAACCAGTGGATATTCATGATTTGCAGGCCCGTGGCGCAATTAATCGGGCAGAAGAGTTGCGGCTGGAGATCTTTGACAAGGTCAATTCGCTGGGAATTGGCGCTCAGGGTCTCGGTGGACTTACAACCGTCCTCGACGTGAAGGTCATGGATTATCCGACTCACGCGGCAAATTTGCCGGTCGCGATGATTCCGAACTGCGCGGCAACCAGGCACACTCACTTTGTGCTGGACGGATCTGGCCCGGCAGTCCTGGATGTGCCTCAGTTGAGTGACTGGCCAGAGATTACCTGGGAGGCTGGTCCGAATTCCCGTCAGGTCAATTTGGACACGGTCACCAGGGAGGAAGTTGCCACCTGGCAGCCAGGAGAAACCTTGTTGATTTCAGGGAAAATGCTGACAGGTCGGGACGCAGCGCATAAACGAATCAGAGATCTCATCGCAGCAGGTGAGGATTTACCGAAAGGCGTAGATCTTAATGGTCGGTTTATTTACTACGTGGGTCCCGTTGATCCTGTTGGAGACGAGATTGTTGGTCCTGCTGGCCCGACCACGGCAACTCGCATGGACAGTTTCACCGAAATGATGCTCGATAAAACGGGTTTGCTTGGCATGATTGGCAAGGCAGAACGCGGCCCAACCGCGATTGAGGCAATTAAAAAGCACCAGGCCGTGTATCTCATGGCGGTGGGCGGTGCTGCATTCCTGGTATCGAAAGCCATTCGCAAGTCTCGCGTGGTCGCTTTTGAAGACCTGGGCATGGAAGCAATCCACGAATTTGAGGTCAAAGATATGCCCGTGACAGTCGCAGTTGATGCGCGTGGAGAGTCGGTGCATATCACAGGGCCGAGAAACTGGCGCTCCAGAATTGGGAAACTGCCAATAGTTGAGGTTTAAATTCTTTTAGAATCAATCAGTTATAAGGCATTTTTTGTGCCATTTCATTGAAAGAATTGCACGTTTAGAGTACATTAGCCCATTTTGAACCTCGGCAACTTGTCCGGGTCAAAGCATTACAAACTCGGATGCCGTCGAGTGTTCAAGTTAGATTTTGGAAAGTAGTTTTATGGGTCAATCTTCCGTAGACCAGCTGTATTTAATTGCAGAAAGTCTGTCTCAAGACTTCTCGCTGTTCCCACAGAAAGAAACTGCTGCTGTCATCAGGGGACTACTGTCTGAACAACAGATAGAGATCGAAGTAGAACGTCTGCATAACATGGATGTTGATGCTTATATTGCAGCAACAGTATCTCCGGGTGAAGAGGCTTCACGACCTGGCGCCAGAAACATAATTGAATCGTTAGATGCTCCCATCATAAATGAAGTGCAAAATGGCCCTTTTTATTCAGCGGAGCTCGAACTTCTTTTCGACGATGCACCCAGAAGAATTGGTTTCATCACACAGAACAGAGCTTTTGCATCCGGAGTATGGGGACCAGAGCATCATGAAGCTGCATCCAGGGCGGCCAGTGAATTTGCGATTCGATCAATACCGATTGTCTGCTTGGTGGATACCCCTGGTGCTGATGGCAATGAGGTAGCGAACGCGAACAATCAGGCGCACTCGATATCCAGATTGATTGCTGAGTTCTGCAACGTGGACGTGCCAACCATAGGTATTGTTATCGGCCAGGGCTATTCTGGTGGAGCGATTCCACTGGCGGCTGGTAATCTGCTATTGTCATTGCGTACCGGTGTATTTAATACGATACATCCAAAAGGACTGGCCAGTCTTGTAAGAAGATACAACCTGTCCTGGCAAGAATGTGCTCAATCAGTTGGTGTATCACCCTATGAACTTTATAAGCAGGGAAACATAGACGGCATTATTGACTACGACCCTGGTGAAAATGAAAAGATCGACAATCTCAGGAACGCAATCGTTTCCGGTATTCTGTCAATAGAAGAAGGCACGAGGGATTTCGTAAACGAACACCCGGAAATACTCGATCACTATCGACGAAATATTAATCGCTACCTGCGCCCATCGGAAACCATGTCCGCGGTCCATGCCACATCAACTCTGAAACTGAGAACATCTCCGACGGAATATCCCAACGTCTTCGGGGTTGCGTTCCGCTACCTTAGATACCTGGGGCTAAGAAAGAGAATCAAGAGTATCACCAAGGCTCAATACGGTCGTTTGGCTTCGAGTGAACTGCCGGAAGGAGAACTGTTCCAGCGAGTTCGTCGAGAACGCAGGTCTGATTTCTTTAACTGGTTGCTGGACCCAGACAAGATTCTCTATGAGGAAGGATTGAACAAGGCCTGGAAAAACTATGTCGACAAGAAAGCAGCAGTTGGTGATGAGCGTGGTCGGTTTGCCCAGTTGATCTTTGGTGAGCCGAGAAAAAACTATGAGAATGCAAAACGCGACCTCTGCCTGCTGTGCGGTCTGCATCTCTACAATCGTTGGAAAGCAAGTGCTAGAGATAACCTTGTTGCTTTGATGGACCATATTGGTGATCAGGAGACAAACTCTTATTTAATGCAGATCACCGATATCAAAGATGTCAAAGTTCTGCTGAGAACAATGGCATATACTGATAACCCTTTCATTTCCTTGCTTAAAAACCGATTCTCCTATGAAGGCAAAAAACTGTTCGGGGCTGAGTATATAAAAGAAAAGGGAGATGGATTTCTCAGCACACAGTTGGCAACTGAGTTGAACCTGATTATTGAAGAAGTCAGTCTTTACGATAGCGAGACGTTGGATAAGAGCAAATTATCAGAGTATTCGCAGAAACTGATTGCTGTTGATGATCTCGAAGACAAACCTATCAAACTTAACCGTCGGATACTTGAAGATTCACTTTGGTCTCACATTGAAAGGAAATCCGATATTCAAAGAGCCAAAACGGATCAGGATCGGACGATCCTGGACGTTGTACTTAACGAAGACATCCGCAGTGATTTCATACTCGAATGTCAAAACCTGATTACGTTTGGTTACGTATATGACAACCTGATATTTGATCTTGCGTCAGTTGCTAAACAGGCACATGAATCCAGAACGCTTTCAATCGAATTCATTGACCAGTTAATTGAACGGTCCGTGACTGAACTGACCCCTCAAAGTGGATTCGCTGATTCAACCGAGGATAAAATTAAAGAACGGTTTGCCACCTGGATGGGAGAGCTGGCTTCCCATGCCGGATGCGCACCCTTTCTAAAATCAGTCGAAGAATGGATTCGACTGGTGCATAAAGATAAATCAGATACTCTGTTTGTCGTGGTGAGTTTCTTCTTTGAAAAACTGCTGCCGGAATATTATGTAGCCAATCGTGGTGGAAAACACTATCAAGGAAAAGTTGAACCGGTTCGCATAGGTCGAAGAAAAGACTTCTGGAACCGCCTCACTATTGCCTACCGGGATCTGCTGTTCCATGAAGTCATGACCCGGGAAAAAAGGAGTGGCCGCACAACCTTTGAAACGCTCAAGGATCGATTTGTTGAAAACTTCGAGGAAATGGATGCAGATCTGCTCTCTGCTAATCCGGTTTCTTTTCCAACCTTCAGACCGTCGATTGAAAATGCACTGAAAAACAACATACGCCCCCACGGCCTGATTACTGGCATCGGTGATTTCAGGACCGAAAAGGGTTGTTACCGCGTCGGACTTGTGATGCCGAACGTGGCGTTCCAGGCTGGAGCAGTTGACAGTTCCGATTGTGTACGGTTTTGTAAACTGCTGGTTGAATGCGCAGTGCAGCGATTACCCGTTATCTGCTTTGTGTCTTCGGCTGGGATGCAGACAAAGGAGGGTGCAGGGGCGCTCTTTACCATGGCGGTTGTGAATGATCGAATCACACGATTTGTGAGGGACAATGACCTGCCGATTATCATGTTTGGCTTTGGTGACTGTACAGGTGGTGCTCAGGCCAGTTTTGTTACTCACCCGTTGGCACAAACCTATTACTTCACTGGTACGAAAATGCCGTTTGCCGGCCAGGCGGTGGTTGAATCTAATCTTCCGTTTATCTGCTGCTTCAGTAATTACCTGTCTGTAACCGCAGGATCGATGCGCGGTCTCGTTAAGCATCCTTTCAGTGAAGGCTTTGATAGCGAACTGCGAAGGGTAGATCCTGCAATTCCGCTGCCAACCGAGACGGTAGAGCAGGTTGTCGATCGCATCATGTCCGGGATTTTGACTGCGGCTGAACCCATTGTTCAGCCGCAGATGAGTTCAGAAGATGACCTATTCAGACCAGTGAAACGCATACTGATTCATGCCCGGGGATGTACTGCCATCAAGCTGGTTTCGAAGGCGGTGGAACTGGGCTACGAGATTGTCCTGGTTCAATCAGATCCGGATATGGAATCTGTCCCGGCAGACATGGTGAGTGACGATGAGAAGCACTCACTGGTCTGTATCGGTGGAAATACATCAGATGAAAGCTATCTAAATGCGTTGAGTGTTCTCAGTATTGCTGAAGTGGAAAAGGTAGATTCCCTGCATCCGGGCATTGGATTTCTCTCCGAAGACCCGAACTTTGCGAAAATCGTACGACAGCGTGGATTTAATTTTATCGGCCCCAAGGTCTCGAGCATGGAGACAATGGGTAATAAGTCCAATGCCATCAGTACGACCATGAGTAACGATGTACCTGTCGTGCCGGGCAGTCACGGTATCGTCAACATACCGGAACAGGCCGCAGAGATCTCGGAACAGATTGGATACCCGGTATTGTTGAAGGCGGTGCACGGCGGCGGTGGCAAAGGTATTCAGGTTGTCAGCAAAGCGGAGGAGATCCACGGTCTGTTCCAGCGTGTTACCACTGAAGCCAAAGCTGCTTTTGGTAACGGTGATGTCTACATTGAAAAATTCGTTACTTCGCTTCGTCATATCGAAGCCCAGATTCTCAGGGATACCCATGGAAATACACGAGTGTTGGGGTTGCGTGACTGTAGTGTACAGCGAAACAATCAGAAACTGATGGAAGAATCCGGTTCGACCATGTTGCCTGAAGAATTGCAGGCGCAAGTGTATGAGTACGCCAGGAAAATCGCGGACGCCGTAGACTACTTTGGTGCTGGAACAGTCGAATTTATCTATGATCTTCCCAGCAATGCGATTTACTTCATGGAAATGAATACTCGACTGCAGGTTGAACATCCTGTGACCGAGGTCGTCACGGGCATTGATATAGTCAAGAAACAGTTTGAGATTGCATCAGGTGGTTCAATTGCGGACCTGGATCCCAAAGAGAAGGGCTACGGTCTTGAGGTACGGGTCAACGCTGAAAAAGCCGTGCTGGATGCAGAGGGTAATGTGTCATTCTCTCCGACGCCTGGTGAGATCACAAAGTGTGAATTGCCTGACGAAAAGAACTTTCAAATAATCTCGATGGCAAGAGGAGGGAAAGTTGTTTCACCTTTTTACGATAGTTTGATCATTCAGATCATTTGCCACGGAAAGAACCGTAAGGATGCCTGTAAGAAAATGGTGGCTTATCTNGACAAGGTGAAGATTCATGGCATATGTACCAACATCAGCCTCATAAAACGCATACTGCNGGATGATGAGTTTCAGAAAGGGTTATATGACACCAACTACCTGCCAAATTTCCTTGATCGTACTGATGTTCATCAGCTTATCAGGGAGATTGATGAAGCGTCCGGTGTTGGCAGTTCAGATCTCGATATTGAAATGCTGAAGATCGAGGGCAGTGACGAAATTAAAGTACTGTCACCGTCTACCGGTGTTTTTTATCTTACACCATCCCCCTCTGAACCCGAGTATGTCAATGTTGGCGATGTGGTAACCACTGATGACACCTTGTGTCAGCTTGAGGCAATGAAAATGTTTACACCAGTGAATCTTGGTTCGTTTACAAATGAGTATGGTGAGGTATACCCGTCCGGGAACAGATATCAGATTACCCGAATAAATCTAAGTAGCGGTCAACAGGTTAATGAGGGTGACTTGCTATTTGTGATTAAACCGCTGATTGAAGAAGAGGAAGCTGCCTGATTATCGTGAAGATTGAAGCAGAACCTGACGCTGTTGGTGCAGACTGCTGATTTCAGCAAGACCATCATTGATTCATGAGCTGTATTTAATTCTGATTGCTTTACGACTCTGATAGAGATCCTCTTTACTTGCTTTCTCGTCTTCTGCAGCAACGTATTCCTGGCCCTGGTTCTGCTGCAGTGAACTGATGTTTACCTGCAAGCGATCAAGTCGGGGACTCAATTTCCACCAGTTGTTGCTGAGTGCCTTCTAGTTTTTTCATCTTCTCGAGTTCGGGATCTGCGGTTTTGGTCTGTTCGCAGGACACAAAGGGGAAAATGGTCTGTCCGTTTTCGTCAAAGCGTTTGAAGATGTCAGCGACNGCTGATCGCACGGTTATAGCTCCAATCAACATAAGAGCGAGTGCATATCTAGCAGTAGTCAGTATGGATATTTCATGCCGAAAATATAACGTAAAGGAATGATCACCTCGCNTTTGTTTGGCATAAGTGACATAAGAGAAGCGATAATCGGTTAGGAATTGAACAGGTGCAGCTCATATAGTCCTTTGCCANTGTATACANTGCCAACAACCANGATGGTGTAGCGACCGATACGTTTNAATGACTCGTCGTTCATTNTCTCAATAACCAGCGCAGCAAGGTTGTTTCCAAGAATCGCGGCGAGAATCACGGCCGGAAATATCCACAAGGGCAACTCGGTCGAGAGTGACAGAAAAAAAGCGTAATACACCAGCTTAATGATATGCCCGAGTGTCTGGGTAATAGCCTTTGTGCCCAGGATTTCATGGCGGGTGAGACTGCTTTTNACGTAAAAGATGTCNAGGACGGGGCCGGAAGCACCTGCAAGCATCTGAGCGGTGGTCACCACGAGACCACTAAGGAAGGCGATGGGTTTTCGNTGCATGTCAAGATCTATGGATTTCGGTAATAGCAGCGTAATAAACGGAAAACTGCCAATCAGCAGAAAAAGCAGCCCCTTGTTCGGTACAAATGTGAACATAACGAATGCGGCCAGAATCAGGAAGCTACCCGCTGAATAAGGAATAAGGACGTTCCAGCGCAGATGATTTCGATGTAACCAGACCCGGGAACCATTGGATACGGCCTGGGCGATGCCATGCAAGACCATTGCGGCAGGGACAGAGAGAAAGAAACCGAAGACACCCATAAGAATCATACCGCCAGCCATACTGAGAACGCCTGAAATGAAGCTGGTGGCGAATGTCGCAATGGCGAGTAAGAAGTAGAGCATAAACAACGACTTAAGAATGATTCAACACAGTCTGGCCCAGGCTAATGCGTGATATAAGCGAATAGAAAGAATAGAATGTATCCCGTTTTAGAATACATGAACCAAGCGCGTATGGTGAGTATGACGCACTCCGAGCCCCACCTTAAGCAAACTGATGATTGAAAATTTAGAAACATTGCTGGCGTTGTCACGTACAGGAACCATGCTGGAAGCCAGTACAGAGTTGCGAATCTCACAGTCCGCGGTGAGTAAGCGGATTGCGGTGCTGGAAAAGTACTACGATCGGAAGCTGATTCAAAAAAAGGGTCGTCGAGTGGCACTTACCCAGCATGGTCAGCAGTTAGTCGACAAACTCTCGCCAATCCTGTCTGAACTGCGAGATTTGTTCGTTGATGATGGCAGTGCAGGCAAGGGTGAACTCATCGTGGGTGTATCAGAGGCTATTTTGTCCTCCTGGGGACCGGGCGTTTTTTTCAAAGTACAGCAGGAAATGCCTGATGTGCATTTTGCTTTCCACACTCATCGCACGCCGGTTGTGTTGGACAGAATACGCTCCGGAGAATTTATGGTGGGTGTTTGTACCGGTTCTGATTCCCTGGACAAGGATCTGCAGTCAGAAGTGTTGTTCCATGAACCCATGGTGATTATCCCGTCAGGCCTCAGGAAATTNAGGTGGTCTCGAAAGGATCCACTGGATGTGATCACCATCGAAGACTACTCAGGTGCCTGGCGATCCTTTAAAGGGGATGCNGAGCGATTGAACATTCGTCGTGTGGTCTCATTGGAATCATTCTTCTCTGTCGCTCAGATGGCAATTACCGGATTCGGCCATGGGCTCGTTCCCATCGGTGTCGCGAAGACCCTAAAAGTTGACGAGGACTGTTTGATTGACCTTGGTAGTAAAGGATTAAGTCGACCTGTTAGATTTGTGGCACGGAAATCTACCTATGCGATACCGATTGTGACCGGGTTCTATCAGTCGCTGGTTGCGAAACTTGATGGCAGAAGTGAGTTAGCCGGAGCCGCAAAGCTGCCTGAGTGAGTGGAGCACAGGGATGTGCAGAGCGAGTAAGCGAAAAGAGAAACCTGGGATCGGAACGACCTTCATCAGTAACTACAACTCAGCCCGTTAGCTATTGAGTCATTTAACATCTANTTGTTAAAAGGGTTGCCGTCTTCATCATCATCATCCATCGGGGCTAAAGACAGATCGGCAAGNACACTTTGTNCCTTTTTTTCTTCNGGCGGTTTCTCAANAGCGGCTTCTTTCGCTTTCGCCGCTTTTGCATCTGNTTTCTTACCGCTAGCCTTAGCTTCCTCGGCCGCCTTCTTCTTGGCCNNCGGGTTTTCATCCAGGGTAANCTTCAGTCGCAGATTGTTCTTTGAGTCTGCGTTCTTGAGTGCTTCATCGAGTGTGATTCTGCCTGCCTTGTAGTGCTTGAATAAGGCCATGTCGAAAGTCTGCATTCCCTGCTCGGCAGATTTCTCCATCAGTTCTTTTAGTGATCCGACATCTCCTTTTGAGATCAGATCGGCTGCCCTTGGTGTACCCAGTAGTATTTCAATAGCTGCCGCTCGTTTGCCATCAACAGTCGGAATAAGACGCTGCGAAATTATGCCGCGCATGTTCAGAGCCAGATCAGAGAGAAGCTGCACATGCCGTTCTTCCGGGAAAAAATTGATTATCCGGTCCATGGCCTGGTTGGCGTTGTTAGCGTGCAAGGTAGAGAGGCAAAGGTGACCAGTTTCCGCAAATGCAAGGGCATGCTCCATTGTTTCCTGATGTCGAATCTCACCAATCAGGATGACATCGGGGGCTTGACGCAATGTGTTGGCCAATGCGTNTTCCCATGAGTGGGTATCGGTACCAACTTCCCGTTGATTCACAATGCAGTTCTTGTGGGGGTGGGTAAATTCTACGGGATCCTCGATGGTGATAATGTGGCCTTTTGTCTTCTGATTTCTATAATCAATCAGCGCGGCCATTGAAGTTGACTTACCCGATCCGGTACCTCCCACGAACAGAATCAGTCCCAGTTTAGACATGATAAGCTTTGGCAGTACCGCCGGTAGGCCCAGATCTTTGTAGTTCGGCAGCGAATCCCCCAGGCGACGAATCACCATGGCAGCTTCATTACGTTGCTGGAATATATTGATACGATACCGGCCCAGACCCTGGCGTGAGATTGCCAGATTCATTTCCAGAGTTTCTGCGAACTCCTTTACCTGACCTTCCGTCATGCAATAATTGGCAATCTGTAAGACCTCCCCGGGTTGCATCACTCGGTCCCCCAATTGATTCATGGTGCCGTAGAATTTTGCGCTGGGTGGTGCACCGGTGCTCAGATAAAGGTCAGATCCTTCCTTGTCCACCAATATCTTTAGGTTTTCTTCAAAATTGACAAAGAGATCGAAATCTTCTGTCATGGCTACACAACCTGTTCTTGGTTCAGAATAGATGCTTTTAGAATAAACCTTCCTGGACTTTTAGTACACATTTGCTGACTGAGCGTCGGTTACTGTCCATTGCAAATGCAAGTCGCGTCCCTGGTTGAGCAGCAGGCGGAGACGTTGATGATCAATAACAGAATGCTTCGCCAGTAGGGCTGGTCAGCGTCATATGATTCCGGTCTGCTGGTTCGGTATGGCCTATTTGCTGTGCATCAANATCAAACGATGCGGCNATATCGATGACATCCNGAACACGATTNGCAGGCACATAAACTTCCATTCGATGCCCCATGTTGAATACCTTGTACATTTCCTCCCAGCTAGTGCCNGAAGCCTGNTGAATTGCAGTAAACAGAGGTGGGGTTGGGAATAGATTGTTTTTGACGAAATGAACATTGCGTCCAAATCGGATGCATTTGGTCTGGGCACCGCCTGAGCAATGAACCAGTCCGTGAATATCGGATCTCAACGTAGCCAGTACCTGGTTAATGACCGGGGCGTAGCTTCGAGTTGGACTCAAGATCGCATCACCCACTGTCATAGATGAAGCCGGGAGTTCGTCCTCCATTCGGTAAGGTCCGCAATAAACCAGATCGCTCGGAACATTGGGATCAAACGTCTCCGGATAATTTTCCGCGTAATAGTCACTCAACATGTCGTGTCGAGCGCTGGTCAATCCGTTGCTTCCAATCCCGCTGTTTTCAGAAGATTCATAGCTAGCCTGACCGGTAGACGACAAGCCAACGATGGCGAGATCAGGGCCAATCTCGTTTCGAACTACATCTGATTTCTTCATGACGGCAACGGCGCAGGAGTCAACGACGATCGTACCCGTCAGATCACCGACATCTGCTGTTTCGCCGCCACCAGAAAAGATATGGGTTCCCTGCTCTCGAAGCTGAGCCATAAAAGCCTCGCTACCTTCGATTAAGGCGGACACAACTTCACCGGGACAGTTAAGCGCGTTGCGATTAATTGTGTTTGAAATAAGAATCCGGCCATTGACGCCTACACAGAGAAGATCATCCAGGTTCATTACGATACTGTCCTGAGCGATACCATTGAATACGCTGGTATCTCCTGTTTCTTTGTATTTCAGGTAAGCAATGATCGATTTTGTACCGCTGCCGTCTGCGTGGATTATGTTGCATTTTTCCGGATCCCCACTTAAATAGTCTTCGGTGATTTTGCAGAAGGCACCGGGAATGGTCCCGGCATCCAGGTGATCNACTACACTGTGAACCTCCGATTTGTCAGCGCTGACCCCCCGTGACTGATAGCGGCTGTTCTGAGGACTTGCGATGATAAATCCNGATCGATCCTTTGCGACAATCAAACCGCGAAATTCCAGNTGCCTGANTGCNTTGGCAACCGTATTGGTNGCAATNTGATTTTCACCTGCCAGGCTGCGAATGCTGGGCAACTTATCTCCCGGCTTCAATTCACCGGTGTTAATTGAAAAATGAAGCTGGTCGATAATCTGTTGAAACACGGGTGTNGATGCAGTGGTTTCGATGCTCAGTTTCACACTTGNGGCCCTTAANCTGTATTANACTAATNATACAGATAGTGGTCGGTAATTTCCAAGGCTAATGTTCGCGAATTCGATATCGGTATCTTCTATAATGCGCGCTCTTCGAATTTGGCGGCACCAAATGCAGGTAACAATTGTTGATTATGATGCGGGTAATTTNCGCAGTGTCCAGAGAGCCTGTCATAAAGTAGGTCTGGANGCGGTAATTACGGCTGANCCGGAACAGATCGCCAGAGCAGATAAGGTGATCTTCCCCGGTGTTGGTTCTGCTGTGAGTGCNATTGATACATTGCATAGGANAGGTCTGTTTGAAGCGCTGNTTGANTTCTACCGNNCCGGTAAACCTTTNCTCGGAATTTGTCTCGGTAGCCAGATTGTTCTTCAGTTCACTGACGAAGGTGACAAAGAATGTCTGGGGCTGGTTGATGGCGAGTGTCAGCGATTTGATTTTCCGGACAGGACNCTGAAGATTCCTCATATTGGNTGGAATGAAATTGAGATTCAGCGATCCCATCATATGTTGAAGAATGTACAGTCAGGNGATGAGTTCTACTTTGTNCACTCCTACTTCAACCGACCCTCTCAGAAAGAGGCAGTTGTTGCAGTGACCGAATATNGTCTGGAATTTTGTTCTNTCCTNGCNAAGGACAANTTGTTTGCCACTCAGTTTCACCTGGAGAAGAGTGGCCGGAAAGGGCTCTCTATCTTGTCTGAGTTTGCGACCTGGGACGGAGAGTCGTCGTGTTAAGCAAGAGAATTATATCCTGTCTTGATGTTCGTGATGGCAAACTAGCCAAGAGTGTCAAATTTGTAGATACACGAGACATAGGAGATCCGTTAGAAAAAGCCCTTGAATACTATGAAGATGGCCTCGATGAGCTGGTTTTTTATGACATCACTGCCTCAAGCGATGATCGGGACATCATGCTCGATGTGGTGGAAGCTGTCGCAGAAAAAATATTCATCCCGTTTTCTGTAGGAGGTGGTATTCGTTCAGTTGAAGATGCAAATAAGTTGCTCTGGGCAGGCGCAGAGAAAATCAATGTCAATTCTGCCGCTGTACAGAGACCCGAACTGATTTCGGAATGTGCTCACGCGATAGGCAATCAGAATGTTGTACTGTCGATAGATATTCTCAAAGTCGAACTATGCAGAGATTTTCCAAGCGGGTACGAGGTAGTGATAAATGGGGGTCGCAAGCCAATGGGCGTTGACGCACTAAAGTGGGCAATGAAAGGTGAGGAATTGGGCGCTGGAGAACTTGTGATCAACTCCATTGATGCTGATGGTACCAGGGAAGGGTATGAGATCAATCTCACTCGAATGATTGCAGAAGCAGTATCGATCCCGGTAATCGCTTCAGGTGGTGCCGGAAAGCCTGAACATCTCTATGAGGTTCTAACTGAAGGGAAAGCAGATGCTGCGCTTATTGCGTCGATGGTTCATTTTGGCGAGTACACAGTCGGTGGTCTAAAAAAATGGCTTCATGAGAAGGGAGTTAAAGTTAGGCTGAACTACTAGGAGTGGTCATGGGTAACGACCGATTCGAGGAACTAGAAACAAAAATAGCCTTCCAGGAAGATGTCATACAGAAGCTGGATGATGCACTAGCGAGTCAGCAACAGCAGATTATGGATCTTCAGATCCAGTTGAAACATGTGACATCGCAACTCAAGACGCTGGAGACTCAGTTACCGGATTCTGCGGAACCCCCGCCACCACATTATTAAGTTGTTGGAGATTACAAATGAAAGCAGTTCTTGTCGATGAAAACAAAGAAATGAGCTGGGGTGAAACTGATACTCCGGAAGTCGGCCCGCATGAGGTGCAGATCAAGGTTCATGCAACGGCGATTAATCGAGCCGATCTTATGCAAAGGCGGGGATTTTATCCGCCACCACTGGGTGCGAGCCCTGTTATGGGTCTTGAATGTGCTGGGGAAATTTCTGCTGTTGGGGACAATGTGACCCGATGGCAGGAAGGAGATCGGGTTTGTGCTCTGATCGCCGGAGGTGGATACGCGGAGTATGTCGTGGTGCATCAGGGAAGTGTCGCCCCGATACCAGGTGGTCTTTCAATAGCGCACGGCGCCTGTTTGCCCGAGGTATTTGCCACGGCGTGGCTTAATCTTTTTATGGAGGCGGATCTAAAACCAGGTGAGAAAGTTATTCTTCATGCGGGTGCAAGTGGCGTTGGAACAGCAGGTATTCAGTTGTGCAAGGCTTTCGGTAATTCTTGTTTTATCACGGTAGGCAGCGAGGAAAAACTTGCAGCCTGCATTGATCTGGGTGCAGATGGTGGCAGCAATCGTCATTCCGAGAATTTTGCAGAAAAAGCGGCTGGATTTGCCGGAAGCGAAGGGATCGACGTTATTCTCGACCCTGTTGGCGGCTCGTACCTGGCAGATAACATGAAGCTTCTGGGAATGAACGGCAGACTGGTGTTGATTGGGCTGATGGGAGGGAGCCAGTCCAATATTGATTTGTCGATGTTGATGATGAAGCGACTGAGGATTATCGGGTCAACCTTACGTGCCAGACCTATTCACGAGAAGGAGGAAATTATCCATCAGCTGGTGGAATTGGTGTGGCCCAGGATTGAATCAGGCGAAATTCGTCCCATTGTAGATACCGTTTTTCCTATTCAGGAGNTTGAGAAAGCCCACGNNCTGGTCGCGTCAGATAAAACGATAGGTAANGTAGTGTTATCAGTAGTTTAGTACTGCAGGGTGTTNCTGTTACTACGATTTTNTGAGCGTTCTTTTAATCTTATTTGAACATCAAAGAAAACAAAAACATATCCTAAGCAATCAACCTAAGCAATCAACCTAAGCAATCAAATAGNTGGAGTGGATTAAACTTCAGCCACATCCTCCGCTTGAAAACCTTTTTCTGTTTCAGAAATATCGAATTCTACTNGTGCCCCTTGCTTGAGAGTGCGGTAGCCCTCACCGCGAATCGAACGAAAGTGAACGAAAACATCATCTTCCCCTGACTCTCTTTCAATAAATCCAAAACCTTTGGCGTCGTTGAACCATTTTACGGTTCCAGACTGTCGTTCAGACATAGCCAACTACCTCTGTTTTTATTATCACTACCCAGTTCTGTGGCCCTATGGTTCAGAACCCCATGATTAAGCAGAAATAGCAAGCGCTGTGCAAGTTTTTTTTTAAGGAAATCCAAAGGTTTAGCAAGATAATAACGAGAACAGGCCGCAAAAGGCGCGAAAGTTCGACTCAGCATCACTCTATGTAACCGTAACCGATATTCATATAACGCCTCACTTGTATAAGTGTTATCTATTATGGTGTTGAAGCGAGTCGGTCACAGACTGCTAACGCGAACTTTCTGCTCTTCGAGCTGCTCAAGGGCAGCAATTACATCGGTCAGTTTGTCTTTTTCCNTTTGCACAACGTCTGCTGGCGCCTTNTTCAGGAAATGTGGATTNTTGATCTTGCCCTCTGCTCTGNATTTGTCCTGCTGCTTGCGATCAATTTCTTTATCGAGTCGNGCAATCTCAGCNTTTTTNTCGATGAGACCTGCCAGGGGTACAAGTACCTGCATATCTCCGATCAGGTGGGTTGCTGATGGCGGGGTGTTTTCATTTTTCTCAAGCCACTCTATCCTTTCCGGTTTAACCAGAAATTCAAGTAAATCAAAATAGCTGTCTAGTCGCGCCTTATCGTTCTCGTTTCCGTTGTGGAGCAACACAGGGATTGGTTTGCCAAACGAGATGTCATATTCACCTCGAATATTCCGTGATGCGGTGACTATTGCCTTTATCCAGGCGACGTCGGATTCAGCTTCAGGATCAGATAGATTGTCGTTTGCCTCAGGGAATATCTGCAACATAATGGTCTCACCCTCGCCGCGAACACTGGCGGGTACCTGTTGCCAGATTTCTTCCGTCATAAATGGTATGAAAGGATGTGCCAGCCTGAGGGTGGTCTCGAGGGTATTAAGAAGCGTAAAGCGGGTAGTACGCAGCTGTATTTCTGATGAGGTCTTCGAATTAAGAATCGGTTTGCAGAGCTCAAGATACCAGTCGCACAGTTCATCCCAAACGAATTCGTAGATTGCCTTTGCAGCGAGGTCATATCGATAGGTCTGCATTGCAAGATTCACTGCGGCAACTGTTTTTTGCAGTTCTGAAGTAATCCAGCGATCAATGACACTGAGGTCTTCCTCACCTTTGGTGAAATCAGCATCATTGGCATGATCGAGTGTATTCATGAAAACGAAATGAGCCGCGTTCCAGAGTTTGTTGCAGAAATTTCGATATCCCTCAACGCGATTCATGTCAAAACGAATGGTCCGACTGCTTGTTGCAATCGAATAGAACGTAAATCTTAAGGCATCCGTCCCGTATGCTTCGATTCCGTTGGGATATTCTTTACGTGTTGCTTTCTCAATTTTTGCAGTCATTCTGGGCTGAAGCATATTGCTGGTGCGATTCTCTATCAGGGCGTCAAGATTGATACCGTCAATGATATCCAGGGGATCAAGACCATTCCCTTTTGACTTGGACATTTTCTGTCCTTCTACATCAGTCACAAGGCCAGTCACGTAGACCTTTTTGAAGGGCACTTCATCCATGAATTTCAGAGTGAACATAATCATCCTCGATACCCAGAATGTGATGATATCGTGGCCTGTGACCATCACGTCGGTTGAGTGGAAAGTTTCGAGATTGTTCGTTTGGTCTGGCCAGCCCAGGGTCGAGAAAGTCCATAGCGCTGATGAAAACCAGGTGTCCAGCACGTCTTCGTCTCTTCTGAGGGTGGTTTCATCAGCAAGCTTGTATTTATCTCTAACTTCCTGCTCGCTTCGTCCGACATAAATCTTGTCACTTTCGTCGTACCAGGCAGGGATCTGGTGCCCCCACCATTGCTGCCTTGAGATACACCAGTCCTGAATATCGCGCATCCAGGCAAAATAGGTATTCTCGTAGTTCTTCGGGATGAACTCGATATGTCCGTCTTCTACTGCTTTGATCGCAGGTTCGGCCAGGGGTTTGATCTTCACGAACCACTGATCACTCAGGTATGGCTCAACCACCACACCTGACTTTTCACCGCGAGGGACCACCATCTTGTGGNCCTCNATTTCCTGGATCAGATTGAGTGCTTCGAGATCCGCAACNACCTGTTTTCGTGCTTCATAGCGATCCATACCGCGATANGCCTGCGGTGAATTNTCATTCAGTGAAGCGTTGTCGTTAAAGATATTGATCAATTCAAGATTGTGTCGATTACCCACATCGTAGTCATTGAAGTCGTGGGCAGGTGTAATTTTGACACAACCTGTGCCAAATTCTTTGTCCACGTAGTAGTCAGCTATGATCGGGATTGTCCGTTCTGTGAGTGGCAGTTGCNCCTCTTTGCCAACGAGGTGCTTGTAACGTTCATCATCAGGNTGCACNGCAACCGCGCTATCTCCCAGCATTGTTTCCGGTCTNGTCGTCGCAACGACCATGAACTNNTCGGGGTTGTCGACCAGCGGGTACTTGAAGTGCCATAGATGTCCATCCTCTTCTTCCTGCTCGACCTCAAGATCGGAAATTGAAGTTTCCAGAACCGGATCCCAGTTGACCAGACGTTTTCCTCGGTAAATCAGGCCTTCATCATAAAGCTGGACAAAGACTTCGAGGACAGCACGAGACAATCCTTCATCAAGCGTGAATCTTTCTGTTTCCCAGTGAAGTGATGCACCTAGTCTTCGAAGTTGCCTTGTTATTGTGTCGCCAGATTCTTCCTTCCAGTCCCAAACCCTGTCCAGAAATTTCTCNCGACCAAGATCAGCAGGTTTAATACCTTCGGCAGCCAGCTGCTCCGTAACCAGTAATTGTGTCGAGATACCTGCGTGATCAGTTCCCATTTGCCACAGCGTCTTATCTCCTTTCATGCGCCTGTAGCGGATGAGCGAATCCACCAGGCTGTGCTGGAATGCGTGACCCATATGCAGGGTTCCAGTGACGTTGGGTGGTGGTATGGCGATCGAGAAAGGTTGACCGTTCCCGGAGGGAGCAAAATAGTTGGCTTCCTCCCATTTTTGATACCAGGTTTGCTCGATATCCTGAGGTTGGTACTTCTTCATGTTGCGTTAACGGTTGGCCTTTTTATGGCCAGGTGAATGGGAAGTGGAATTATACACATATTCTCAAATATGCCATGCTGATTGCGTAAACGGTAGCCAGGGAAGCTATGATTTGGAGCGGTCATCCTGATTGAGGTCGAGATTATCCAGCAATGAGGTCAGTTCGTCTCTCAGCCTTCGAACAATTTCGGTTGAATATTCCTGTACTAGTGAATCGATCACCCTGGCGGCGTGTTCCTTAATCTTTTCGGTTTCGAGTTCATGATCCTGGGTTGAGCGACTGGTTTCGTTCAATGTGATATCAGGTGGTCTGCCAAATAAGTCATTGGTCACGGGTGCTGGACTGTCGGTGTGGTCCTCGCCGCCAGTTGGCGCCTTTTGCTTGGTACGGCGGCGGACCGGCAATGGCAAATGCGTATGAAAAACAACGCCTTCCAGCAGAGGAATCTGGGCAGGCACATTCTCTGTCTCGGTGTCCTTCTCTGTGCCCGTCTCTGTGCCCGTCTCTGTGCTATTGTTATTCGCCATTGTTTGCTTTCATCTCGTGATAGTGCAGAGGATAACCCCGATCCTGATAGAACTTGTAGCTTATTCTGGCAGATTCACGGCTAAGTTCATCCAGTGGTACCACCTCTGCCACCCGTTCGAAGCGACTAAAAAAACCTGGAATATCATTGGAAAGATTTACCAGGATATCGCAATGATCAGGTTCGACCCCGTGGGAAATCTTGACTCTCACGCCCGGCTCCTTCGCTCCCTGGTCAACTTTCGCCTCGTCGTCATGAGCACAGATCAGGTGCGGAATAAACCGGTCAGGTCGGAAGCTCCATAACAAATTATCAAGTTGCTCTGACTGAGCGACTGTACTCGTGTGAATGTGGATATGATGACCGAGGTGGTAGATTTTGTCGATTAGTCTGCAGGTAAAGAGCAATGGCTCTTCCTCACTGTCAATCTGGTAAAAATCAATTCTGGTCACTTTTAATTCTGCGCAGCGTCGTTAGCACGATCCATCAGATATTGAGTCAACAAGGGTACTGGCCTGCCGGTAGATCCTTTCTGAGGACCGGTTCCTTTGAAGGCAGTACCCGCGATGTCCAGATGGGCCCACCGGTATTTCTTGGTGAATCGAGACAGGAAGCAAGCCGCTGTAATGGAACCAGCCTCAGGACCTCCAACATTTGCCATATCTGCGAATGCGCTGCTGATTTGCTTTTGATATTCATCCCACAGCGGCATTCGCCAGACCCGGTCATAGGTCTCATCACCAGCCTGATTTATGTTGCCCGCCAGCTCATCGTCATTAGCGTAAAGTGCAGAGGGGTGTGACCCCAGAGCGGTTATACAGGCGCCTGTTAATGTGGCGATATCAATGACTGTAGCCGGGTTGAATTTATCTATGTATGTCAGGGCATCACTAAGAACCAGACGACCTTCCGCGTCGGTATTTAGAATTTCGATGGTTTGTCCTGACATGCTTTTTACGATATCTCCGGGTCGAGATGCCTGACCCGATGGCATATTCTCTGCAGCAGCAATAACGCCGATCACATTGATGGGTAGATCGAGTTCGGCAACGGTATTCATTGCGCCGAAGACACTGGCGGCGCCGCACATGTCANAAATCATGCCGGCCATGGCTCCAGCAGNTTTGAGACTGATACCACCGCTATCGAATGTGATGCCCTTACCGACCAGAACATGGGGTTGATCTTTGGGTTTTGCACCCTTGTGCTGAATGACGATAAGTTTCGAGGCTTGTTCGCTGCCTTTACCAACAGAGAGAAGAGCTCCCATGCCCAGCTTCTCCATTTCTTTTTCATCCAGGATTTTGGTCGTCAGTGACTCATAGGACTTTGCAAGATCTTGAGCTTTGTCAGCGAGGAAGCCTGGGGTACAGAGATTACCTGGTGTATTGCCCAGGTCTTTTGCGAATGCAATACCCGCTGCAACAGCGTTGGCGTCACCGATTGCCGCCAGAACCGTGGCTCGATCGTTTTTGTCGGCAAGCTGCAACTCGACACTTTCCAGTTTAGATGCATCGCCGTTTGATGATACTCCATCTGATGATACTCCATCTGATGATACTCCATTAGCATCATTCGCTGCTTCTCCTTTCATATCTGTGAAGAGATAAACGGCGGCATTGAACTGTTCAACCAGTCGTCGAGTTTTCCAGGTCAGATCCTTAGCACCGGCTTCAGCCTCCAGCAGGCAACAGAGTGTGTTCTTTACAGGAATTCGTTTCAGGGCGGCGATGGTAGCGTTGACTATCTGAATGTACTTCGATGCGTCAGCAGACTCGGGGTTACCCAGCCCAACCAGCATGACCCTGGCGGCATTGATGCCGCGAACATCGTGCAGCGTTATGGTTTGTCCAATCTTACCGGTGAGATCACCACGGTTGATGACCTTTCTGATATATCCCTTACTTGCCCTGTCCAGTAGTTTTGCCGTTGGGCTAAGAAGGCTGTTTTCGTATAGGCCAATCACAACACATTGGCTGCGAGATTTTACCGGGTTACCAGCTTTGATTCCGATTTGCATGCAAACTCCTAAAGACATTGAGACAAGTGAGGTGGATAATATAACGCTTATAAACAGCCCGGTCAGCTAAGATCTGTTGAATTTGGTTTGATTCTTTATCGATATTTCGCGAAAGAGGTTTTCATTACGATGCTGGCCATAGCCAGTATCGTGCTGGTGATCTCTATGGGTTGGCGGTTTAGTGGCTATCTGAACCAGGCTGCCGAAGGTACGCTGACAAAAGANATCCTGTTACTGATNATGGTTTATCGTTTGCCGGGATTTCTTGAACTCATTATTCCGATCAGTTTTTTCCTTGCCATTATGCTGGCCTATGGTCGATTTTATGCCGACAGCGAGATGATTGTGTTGGAATCCTTCGGCATGAGTCCGGCTCGTTTGCTGATGATTACGCTTATGCTGGCACTTGTTGTTATGTTCTTCACAGCGGCGTTGTCACTGTGGTTAAAGCCGTCTGGTGAGGAGCAGGCTGAAGCATTATTTACTGATCAAAGAAATTTAACCGAATTCGATCTGCTGGCAGCAGGGCGTTTCCAGACGCTNCATTCCGGAAAACGGGTAACCTACGCTGAGGAAGTAGATGCTGAAAGACTNGATGGTNTATTCATCAACGAGTACAAGGAATCTGATTTGCAGGGAGCNAAGGATGTCGCCACGGTCAAAGCGGAGAGCGGCGCAACGATCGTGGATGCCAATGGCAGTCGATTTCTGGTCTTGACCGATGGAACCCGTTACGAGGGGAAACCTGGTGATAAGGATTTTCAGGTGATTGAGTACGAGGAATACGGTCAGTTTATCGAAAAGGAAGAAGCAGAGCTGCGTCGGCGTCGCCGAACAGCCATCCCCACCCTGGATCTGATAGAGGACCTTACACCCAGAAATCTGTCGGAGTTGCATTGGCGACTGGCTTTGATATTGATGGTGCCGATTATTGCGGTGATGGCAATCCCGTTGAGTAAAGTCAATCCCCGTCAAGGTAGATTCACTCGTTTGCTACCTGGCATGATTCTCTGTTTTCTCTACGTGGTTTCTCTGTCAGCAGCCAGATCTGCACTTGAGAAGGGGCAGATTCCTCTCGAAGCAGGATTGTGGTGGGTGCATGGCNTTTATCTGGCAGTTGTTCTTTGTCTATATAAACTGGAATGGTTCAGAGACTTATTTACACCAGAGAATTACTTCCCTTGAAGCGAATTGATTATTACGTTGCATCTACAATTGCGATGACGATGGCCCTCACTGTGATTGGCTTGTTAGGAATCCTCAGCATCTTCACACTGCTGAATGAGATAGAGGCTATCCGCAACAATTATACGATNAGTAACGTATTTCTGTTTGTCCTGTTCAGCCTTCCCAGATTGTTTTGTGACGTTATCCCCTATGCGGCATTGATTGGATGTCTTGTCGGATTGGGTATTCTGGCAAGCAACAGCGAACTCGTCGTAATGCGTGCCTCGGGTGTATCAACCTGGGCGATAACCTGGAGCGCAATGAAACCGACGCTGGTTCTGGTATTTAGTGGTCTCTATGTTGGCGAATATGTTCTACCGGATGTTGAGCAGACGGCTCGAATCAACCGCGAACGAGCAATGTCAATAGAGAACAAGGTCACATCTGAATTTGGATTCTGGTACAGGGAAGGTGATGTGTACATGCACTTTGACNATGTGAATCNAAGCGGTGTTCTGGAGCGGATAAGCCAGTATGCCTACGACGACGAGAACAGATTGACCCGCAGTCTGTTTGCAGAAAGAGGTGTTTATCACGACGTAAGGGAAGGCGAAAAATACTGGCTCCTCGAATCGGTTGCCATTACAGAATTAGAAGGTGATTTTACGCGCACTGAGCATCTCTCGAGTATGCGTTGGGATACTGAACTATCACCGGAATTGCTGAGTACTGAAATTCTGGTTAAGCCGGACAGAATGTCCATCGGTGAGTTAAGTGCCAAGATTAACTATATGCAGACCCAGGGTCTCAACAGTGGCAAGTTCAAACTGGGTTTTTGGCGAAAGGTTTTGCAACCCGTGGCAACCATTGCACTCGTGTTCGTCGCCATTTCGTTCGTCTTTGGACCTCTGCGTGAAGCGACGATGGGTATGCGGGTTGTGTCTGGATTGATCATCGGCCTGATTTTCAAGTTTATCCATGACCTGCTGTCCCCGGCCAGTATGGTATTTGGTTTTGCTCCGATTATTGCGATTCTGATACCGATAGTTTTGTGTGTTGGGGTTGGGTATATTTTGTTACGACGTGCAGGCTAGGCGAACGGCAGGTCAGGATCTCATTGGTAGATCCAGCCAGCTTGTCAGCCCTGTATGGGCCAGGTTCTCAACAGTTATGTAAGATGATTTAATTTAATGGGGCGCTTCAGAGATCAGCATCACCAGGTTCAGTCAATGTCCCAGAACTTACTAGTTCGGCGCGCAATCGCGCTGATTGTGTTCCTTGTCAGCCTGGCGATATGGACACTCTCAAGTGACCTGCTTGAATTGATAGCAGAGCAGGAAGAGATATTGTTCGGTCTGTATTCACGGCAACGGTTCGGGCAGCTTTTCCTGGGTTCGGTCATACTCTGGACTCTGGTCTATCTACTGCTTTCAGACATGAAATTTGATCGTTTCATGTTCTTTAAAGTTCTTGCGGTAACATCATCAACATTGATCTCGATCTTCGCGGTGATTCTCGGTAGTCAGTGGTTGCTGGCACCGCGTTATGTAGAACAGCAGGTGCAGGAAACGGCTGATGGCATAGACCTTGAAGGAATCGTGCGTCACAGGCCACCCAATCAGAAGTATCAGCTGACCTGGAACGATCAACCGCCAACTCATCGATCTTACCCGTCAGCGCCACCAGGACATGCGCCAGTTGAGATTGAACTCACAACAGACCAGTACGGCTACCGTAACGCAAGTGCCCTTGAGTCATACAAGATTGTCGTTGCTGGTGATTCCTATGTGGCTGGATCGCAGGTATCAGACCATCAGGCCTGGCCTGTGCTGTTNTCAGAGATGATGGATCAGACCGTCTATAACCTGGGTGTCTCAGGATCTGACCCACAAGTTTACCTCAACAACTTTGTGCAGCTCGGTCTGCAATTCAAACCTGAAACGGTGATCTTCATGATTTATGAAGGTAATGACTTCAAGAGCACTCAACGGGATGTAGAAGAGAAGAAGGAAGTCAGCCTGGAGGAAGAGATCTCTGTGATGACGAAGAATTCACCTGTGACNGCAGGANTACGTCGTNTTTCAANCCAGGTTCTGGAGNNGATAAATTCCGATGCCCCGGTTCCCGACTATGAAACCAGNTTGGGTTGGATGCCGGTTGGGATAAAATCAAATAGCCGTGAAATACATTACAGCTTTAAACCAAAACGGGTGAGTTATCTCTACAACACTTATGACGAGTTTCAGCGGTCATCAGAATGGGATTTCGCGGCAGATATTTTCAGGAAAATGAAGCAGGTAGCTAAGCAGAATGATATCCGCTTGCTGATTGTCTACGCACCGAGTAAACCACATGTAGTACTTCCAATAGCAGAGAAGGATATCCCCGCACAACAATTACACAACTTCATGACGTACCGAGAGAAATCACTGCCTGCCCCTGATGTCTTGAAGCAGGAACTGTTGGACCGTCTGAATAGTCAGGAAGAAGTCGTGAGGGATTTCTGTGAAGGAGAGGGTATTGAGTTCCTGAGTACAACCAATCTGCTACAGCAGCAAACCGGGGCAGGTGTACAAACCTACTATACCTATGATCAGCACTGGACACCGAAAGGCAATGAACTGATTGCAAGGTTAATCAGTGACTATCTTCAGCAAAAAAGCGATCTCTAAAAGAGCGTGTAGATGAACGGCGCGACAGCCGATCCTTCTCCCAGAACGATCAACAAACCGAGTGCCACCATGACCAGGATGATAGGAGCCAGCCAGTACTTCTTGCGCTTCTTCATAAATCCGGCCAGGTCTTTGAGTAGATCCCACATTAGTAAGGTTTCTCCATATGGTCGTTGGCCTGTGGTTCGTTGACGATTCGATAACTGTCGACATCCGGTTCGAGCCGCTTTCTTAAGGGGTCTGCACCAAAAATTCGCATCATCAACGCCGTCGGCGTGATGACGACATAAAATAGCAGAAACAGGATGATGCGTGTATTGATCCAGCCCGCGATCATGCCAAATTTAAGCCAGGGTTTGTAGACCCATATCAATATAGGCGGGTAGATCAGCGCACCGCCAATCATTACGCCAGCGACAAACCAGGGCCAATAAGGAATGGGTCGCCCCAGCAGCAGTGGCAGACCGAGGCCAAAAATGGCCGCGACGATGCCGCCGAACATTAAGCCAAAGGTGCGAAGTTGCTTGCGATCAATAACAACATCCTCTGTGATCGTATCCTTCTTCATGACTAATCCAACTCAAACTCGGTTTGCCAATCGGCGTTTTCCTGCCACTCTGGCTGATCTGATTTCGCACAGATCACGTTTTCCATCACGAGGTAGTCCATTTCTGTTCGCATAAAACAACGATAGGCGTCCTCTGGTGTGCAAACAATTGGCTCACCGCGCACGTTGAAAGATGTGTTTACCAGAACCGGACAACCCGTGAGTGATTCAAAGGCATCCAGGAGTTGATAAAAACGTGGATTTGTTTCCTCGTGGACAGTCTGAATTCGGGCAGAATAGTCAACATGAGTGACTGCAGGAATTTCCGAGCGAGGAATATTGAGTTTTTCAATGCCAAACAGTTGTTTCTGCTCCTCGGTCATCGACAGACATTTATCGGCAGCGACATTGGCGACCATCAGCATATATGGGCTTTTTGATTCGATATTAAACCAGTCAGAGACCTTGTCAGCTTTAACCGCCGGTGCGAATGGTCGGAAAGATTCCCGGTACTTAATCTTCAGATTCATGATCGACTGCATCTTGGTACTTCTGGGATCACCGATAATTGACCGCCCACCCAGGGCCCTGGGTCCGAATTCCATGCGTCCCTGAAACCAGCCAACGACATTTTCGTCAGCGATCATCTGTGCAGCCTCTCTGACCAGTTCATCATCGTCTAACGATCGATAGGTGGCGCCAATTGAATCGAGGTAGCCAACAATAGATTGATCGTCAGGTCGCGGACCGAGATAGCTTCCGTGCATTGCATCGTTTGACTGAGCAATGCGAGGTTTATCAAGGTATTCGTACCATATGGCCAATGCAGAACCAACAGCGCCACCCGCATCTCCGGAGGCTGGCTGAATCCAGATGTCTTTAAAGGGCCCTTCTTTTAAGAGACGACCATTAGAAACACAATTGAGCGCAACGCCGCCTGCCAGACACAGGTAATCGACCTTCAGTTCACGGTGAATCGTATTTGCCAGGCGGAGGACGATTTCCTCTGTGACGACCTGAATGGAACGGGCGATATCCATTTCATGCTGACTCAGATCTGATTCAGCAGTCCTTGGAGGTGCGCCAAAGAGTTCGGAGAATTTCTGATTGGTCATGGTCAGACCAGTCGCATAGTTAAAATACCGCATATTCAATCGAAAGCTGCCGTCTTCCTTCAGATCGACCAGGTTGTCGAGAATGAGATCAACGTACTTTGGTTCCCCATAGGGTGCCAGACCCATCAACTTGTATTCACCTGAATTGACCTTAAAACCCGTGTAGTAGGTGAACGCTGAATATAGAAGACCCAGAGAATGCGGGAAGTCGATTTCCCATTGGGGTAACAGCTTGTTCTCTTTTCCCAGCCAAACGCTGCTGGTTGCCCATTCGCCCACACCGTCAAGACACAAGACGGATGCTTCCTGAAACGGACTTGGGAAAAAAGCCGATGCCGCATGGGATTGATGATGTTCTGTGAACATCAGCTGTGGCAGTTCATTTACCGTTGTGTCACCTAATTCTGCCAGGGCACGTTTCAACGTCGCTTTTAAGTAGAGTTTTTCTTTTAGCCAGATCGGAATAGAGGCAACGAACGATCTAAATCCAATAGGTGCGTAGGCCAGATAGGTTTCCAGAAGACGCTCAAATTTAAGCAGCGGTTTGTCGTAAAACACAATGTAGTCGAGTTGCGGGATTGTCGTACCAGCGTCCGCCAGGCAATAGCTGATTGCCTCAGCGGGAAAGGAAGCGTCGTGTTTTTTCCGGGTAAATCGTTCTTCTTGTGCCGCAGCGACGATCTCGCCGTCGCGGATGAGTGCCGCTGCACTGTCATGGTAGTAGGCAGATATGCCAAGAATTGTACAACTCACCAAATATTCCGTCCTGGTGTTTTTGAAGTCGGTTACTATCGTAAGCCTTGATCGGGCACTTATTCAGATTACTAAAAATACTATCTCGTATCGAGAAATTTAGTGACTAAAAGGTAGTAGTGCTGGCTCCATAGCAGTACGGATTTGTTGCATTTATGTCCGCATCCAGCCCAATCTGCCATGCGCGGCTACGATTCTTGTTAGATAAGAACCAACAGACAGAAAAGCCTCAGCCCGGATACCTTTCAAGCATGGTCCGTATGGATTTCTTATCCGTGTCTGTCAGACGATTGATACCCCGATAGTGTTTGTAGAATCGTAATCTGTCCGTCTTGCTCAGATGTTTTTTCGCCTGTTCGTCAAGGCTGCCAAGATCTTTTATTTTCCGATAGGTCAGAACCGGCCATCTGAACCTGCGACCAAACGGGCAGTCAATCAAGAATATTTCAGGTGAGTCTTCATCCAGGGTGACAAGGATATTTCGCCATTGGAAATCATTGTGGCAGAAATTACGCTTGTGAAGTTGTTTGGTCATGTCAGCCAGCTGACAGATGATCTTCTGACGCCAGCGCCGATTTGAAAAAAGCGACTCCTGTTCAGCAATCTCCTGCAGGTCTTTACTGTTCTTGACATTTGCAGTCACCAACACGCCCCGTTGGATTCGGAACCACTTTTTTTCAATGCCATGGGCAACCAGTGGGGCGCAGTTGATACCAATAGCGGCGAACCACTTCAGGTTCCTAACTTCCACCTGGCAACGGGATAAACCAAACCAGGCACCGAACCCCAGTGCCTGAAAGTACTGTTTGATGTAATAGGTTTCCGAACCAGTTGAGTAGCGAAATACCTGGCTCTGTCTGCCCAGAGAAACTCTGTCTTCGTGGTTGTTGAAGGCCTTCTCGAATGAATTCACAGCATTGGCGAAACCGCTGTTTAGCCAGGGCTTCTCGATATCCCAGGTAACGCTCTTCGACATAGTAAGTATTGGGTTTGAAAGGAAGCTATTGCAACAAATTCTGCTCTGGAATAAAAACGATTTCTGCCTTTCTTCCTGCCCGGTTGTACCTGCTTGCTTCTACCTGNTGNATGGCGAGGTTNTCGAGTGAAGTACTACTGATACAGGGGNCNGATCCCAACCGGATTTCTCCACTCGGAATTTCCCCAACTGGNTTGATNTTCTCTCATTCGGTCGTTTCCTTAAGTATGTTTGCCTGTTANTCGTGTTTGCCGGTTGCAGCCACCAGGAAATTCAAGAAAAGCTTGAGAGCGAACCGAGTACTGCAGGTGTTCCCGANCCCAGGCTGGCACGCCATGANGCNCCAGAAGATCAGANCAGNTGCGCCNGGAATCGACGGTGAANTCACCTGAATCNNTGGATNAGGATNTTCTGGCTTATNCACGAGAACANGCACCAGAAACCAGGCCACTACNAACTTCACTCTGGATGCCGGTGATGNCGACCTGTTCAGTTGCCGACCTGGCGTTTTTAATCATGATAAACGAGAAGAAGCTGAAGAGGGATATCGCCGATTGTTTGAACTCTGTGGGGGTTGTGAGTTACCTGTGAGTTTGGATATTGCGGTGGAGGTGCGTGAGTAATCTGGCATTAGGTCCCCACTTTCGTGAGGATGACATTACTTCCGCGGGGATAACAATTGTTCACAATCAATCTAACCTCGAAAAAACAACAACCCCCCTCTGAACCTCAAAACACTCAACTTCCGACCCAAGCTCATCCCACCTTGGTGTGCCATTCACTCCCAATGCCAATCTGATTCTCTGGGCCAGTTCCGGGACAAAAGGCGTCGCCAGTATCGACACATCCCTGATCGCAAGGCAGCAGACCCAGAGTATTCGNGCTTGNAGATCCAGTTCAGTAATTTTCCAAGGTTGCTGCTGCTGAAGGTAGCCNTTAATCGCCGATGCGCAGTTGATGAATGCTTCCGCNCCCCTGGCAAAGTTGAAATTNGAGAANGCATCCTCNGTTTCTTTNNTNGCTTNGTTNNCTGTGACAAGTAGAGTCTCGTTGAAGTTGACTCCNCTTTTGGGCCTTGAAAGGCAACCACCGTGATTTTTGCTGATCAGGCTCACAACCCTGCTGACAAGGTTTCCCAGATTGTTCGCCAGATCTGTATTCAGTGTCTGATGCAGGTGTGAAGAATTATAATCGACGTCCGACCCGAGACCGACGGTCCTGAGAAAATAGTACTTAAGACCATCGGGACTGTATTTATCCGTCAGGTCAAGTGGGCTGATGATCGTTTTAGGATTTGATTTCGATATCTTCTCGCCTTCAATCGTTAACCAGCCGTTGACGATCAGCGATCTGGGTAATGGAAGCCGTGCCGATAAAAGGAGTGCAGGCCAGTAGACCGCGTGAAAAATCAGAATATCCTTGCCGATGAAGTGAACGGCGTTTTCCCACCAGGATTCAAATTCACTCGTCGCGGACTCCAACGCGGACACATAGGCCACAAGCGCATCGATCCATACGTACAGGACAAGCTCTGGATCATCAGGTACGGGAATTCCCCATTTCGTTGAACTGCGAGAAACGGAAAGGTCTCGTAACGCTTCTCCCTTCAGGAAAGACAAAACCTCATTTCGGCGCTGGACAGGCAGAATGAATTCGGGATGGGATTCGATATGATCAATCAGTTTATCCTGATAGCGACTCAGGCGGAAAAACCAGCAGGTTTCTGAGAACTGTTCCAGGGGTTTCTTGTGGATGGGACAGGTTTTACCTTTTGTGAAATATTGCTCGCATTCAACACAGTAAAGTCCGCTGTACTCACCGGGATAGATATCTCCGGATGCTGTCAGCCTGTACCAGAAATTGAGAACGCTCTGTATGTGCGCTGACGCTGTGGTTCTCTCAAATAGATCGACCTGAATATCCAGATCAGACCAGAGTTGTCTGAATTCATGACTTATTTTGTCCACAAATCGTTGCGTAGCGACTTCATTCCGCTTCGCAGTGCGTTCAATTTTCTGACCATGTTCGTCGCTGCCGGTTGCCAGCAAGACCTCGTCACCCCTTAGCTGCCGGTATCGTTTGTAGCAGCTTGCCAGAAACGTGGTGTAGGCATGTCCTAGATGAGGGGACCCGCTTGCATAATAGATTGGCGTTGTCAGGAAAGACTTCGTCGCAACGGCAGTAGATATTGGTGGTTCGTTAATTTCAGTATTCATGTTCTTCGCTCCATAAAAAAACCCCGGGAAGTCATACCTTCCTGGGGTTTTGGAATTTCGCTCAGAACGCCCGGAAGGTGTGACTTACCTTCCGGGAAACAATAGAAAGTCAGCCCACAGTAACAACCATAGGCATCATCATTTCTTGTCGTAATAAGTTGTGATTCATTTCACAGCTCCCATTTAACGCGCACATCATATTGCGTGTATGGGATAAGTCAAGCGATTTCATATCGAGTATCATGCGAAAATCCAGCCGACCTATCACTGAGAAAAACCATGAGTAATGTCAGTCTCCATGCTTTTGTTTCCGGTCGTGTTCAGGGCGTGTTCTATCGTGGATCTCTGGAGAAACAGGCGGAACGGTTAGGACTGACTGGTTACGTCAGGAATCTTGCTGATGGGAGAGTGGAATATCTGGTATTTGGTGATCAGAGTTCAGTTGATGAATTANTGGATTGGAGTCGCCGGGGGCCGATTGCNGCGAANGTGGCAGANGTTGCGGTGGTCGAATACTCAGGTGATGAGCAATTCAGTGATTTCATGATCAGGTACTGAGAAAACGCTACAAGAAACGATCTGGAGCAATGTCTTCTATATGGAGACTGGCCTCTGCATCAGTGATGAGATTCTGCTGTCCTGTGATCAGGTAACAGGCAATATCTGATAGCCCAGGCGCTGTCTGGACCCCATAGCCACCCTGTCCGGCCAGCCAGAAGAACCCCTTTATTCTGGGGTCAAAACCGGTGACGAATGTTTTGTCCGGCGCGAAGCTGCGCAGACCCGCCCAGCGATGGTTTATCTTCCTGACGTCGAGTTGGATCACCTGTTGAACACGATCAACCGCCAACGCCAGATCCAGCTCTTCTGGCTGGGCGTCACAGGGGTTTGATGGCGTTTCATCTGCCGGGGATATCAATATCTGCCCCGCTTCCGGCTTAAAGTAAAACTGCTCGTCAACATCAACGACTACNGGCCATCCGGAAATGTCGTGATCTGCAGGTGGATCTACGAGCAGGGCGGTGCGGCGCAGGGGCGAGATGCCCAATCCTGTCAATCCAGCAGTTTTGGCAATAACATCAGCCCAGGCGCCAGCGGCGTTGACGACAACATCCGCTTCGAATTCACCATTGTTGGTGGTTACTTTCCATATACTCGAATCTCTGGTTAATGCAGTGACTCTGGCGCCGGTTATCACCTGACCTTTGTTGGAACGAATCANTTTTAAGAAACCCTGCATGATNGCATCGACATCCAGATCACCACCGGTTGAATCGAGTGCGCCGGTGCATGTCTGGTTTGCGTCAAAGATCGGGATTCTTNTGGCAAGCTNCGATGTNCTGAGANGCGATAGATGTCTGNGGTCAGCTANCAAAGACCTGAGGGAATCAGATTGGTGGTGCCGTGCGATAAATACAGTATCTCTCTGTCGCAGTAAGGGGACGTTGCTGAACCCAGNGGGGGGAGATCTGTAGAAAGATTCACTGAAGCCGGTAATATCCCTGACTATCTGGTTACCGTAGGCTGGTGCGAAGACAGCGGCTGATCTGCCTGTAGCGTGGTAGCCGGGTTGAGATTCCATCTCAAGCAGAATAACCCTGCAGTGCACGGCTAACTGCGCCGCCAGTGAGGTTCCGGCAATACCGGCACCGATGATAATCACATCAGAATTTGAGGACATTTTTCTTTGCGTCCAGTGGGCAGTGATTGAACTGGAAATACTGGCAGTAACAATCCCGACTGGTGTCCTTGAATGGACTCACGCAGGTCAGATCACACTGACTGAATGTCAGACATTCAGACAACATAGCTTGAATATACGTCGTTTACTGCGTTCAAGCCGTCTTGGGGTAAGGGGCCTAATTCAGCTGCAGCGAGTGCTTCGTCCAGATATTCAGGTTCCGCGAGTCCGATAACAACACAGGACAGGCGATTCTGGGCCAGAGCGAATCTGAGCGCGGTCTGCGCCCGGGTGCCGTAGTCTTCATTGATGGACTGAAACATTGCCTGTGCCTTGTGAGTTTCACTCTCGACCGTATCGCCGGGTGTAAGCGGCTGTTCTCTGCCGTGGCGTTCGTCGGTGGCAATGATACCGGCAGAGAACACCCGAATATTCATCGGTGCAACCTGATGCTCAATGCAAGTGTCGATGATGCCGGTGAAATTATAATGAGGCCAGTTCGCGGGCATGGATCTTCCTGCTGATGGATTGAGCAGGTTGTAGTAAACCTGTGCAGAAGCAATACGATTACTTTTGATTACTTTGGTCAGTGCA
Source organism: Gammaproteobacteria bacterium (assembly GCA_002725285.1). GTDB lineage: Bacteria > Pseudomonadota > Gammaproteobacteria > Pseudomonadales > Azotimanducaceae > JAHRVQ01. Next base: position 67,322 of record PBRC01000022.1, read on the forward strand.
GTGACATCACCGAGCGCTGTAATACCAATGTGATCGGTGAGCCCGGCATCCCGCAGGGCCTCCATTGCGTCGAGTACACCGTAGGGTTTAAGCACATCGCCAAGACCGATAGTGCGTCCCTCGGTTTGCTGACCAATGCGATTGTGCAGCTGCAGCAGAGTTACCTTATCTGAATCGAGACGCTGCAGACTCTCTGTCAGACTGCGTTCAATCTGACCGGCGACATCAAACATGTCGCGGGTATCGACATTGATCTTGGTTGAGATGTAGGGTTTTTGATCAACTTCTTTTAATATCCATCCCAATGCTTCCTCCGATCTGCCCTGACCATAGGAAGGCGCAGTATCGATCCAGTTAATCCCGGCTGACAGAGCACACTTGACGGTTGCCAGCCGGGTGTCGTCATCTTTGTCAATCAGAAGACCACCAACCGCACCACCCCCGAGTACCAGTTCAGAGATAGAAAGGCCTGTGGCCCCGAAAGCTCGATAGTTCATTGTTTTGCAGACACCTGGGTAGTTGGCTTTCTCTGTGACTATATCATGGGTTGAAAGAGCAACTTTGGTATGATGTGTGGTAGCTGATTTGTGGTGAGGTCCTGTTTTGATTCGTCGGCTATTTATGTTGTATATGACGAGTATGTCGTTATTTAGTTTTGCTGATAATGTTCCTTTCGAAGAGTGGTTAGAGGGTATTCAGCAACAGGCGACCGAGAAAGGTATTAAAACTTCGACACTTAAGGTGCTTGATGGGTTGACACCTGATCCGAGAGTCTTGAAATTTGATCGCGCACAGCCTGAGTTTGTACAGACGTTCGAAGAGTATCTGACTGCGCGAGTAACACGGTATCGAATCGATACGGCACGAAAGTACTTCCAGGAGAACCGGAACAAACTTGAAGAAATTGCCGGGGCTTACAGTGTTGATGCACAGTATCTGATTGCGTTCTGGGCTCTGGAATCAAATTTTGGTCAGTACCAGGGTAAGTACTCCATAGTTCGCTCGTTAGCAACACTGGGCCATGATCCGAGACGATCCGGCTTTTTTACCCGTGAATTGTTCAACGCACTCCAGATCCTTGATGAAGGACATGTTCCCGCCGAAGAGTTTGTCGGGGGCTGGGCAGGTGCTATGGGGCAGAACCAGTTCATGCCATCCAGCTTTTTAAGCTATGCCCAGGACTATGATGGAGATAGCAAGAAAAACATCTGGAGTAATCGGCATGATGTCTGGGCCTCCATTGCCTACTACCTGAAGCAGCATGGCTGGAAGCGAGAGCAAAAGTGGGGAGGTGCGGTTAAGTTAACGGATGAAATCGAGTTCGATAACCTGCGCCCTCAAAAAGTCCGCAAAGGATGCCGGGCTTATCGACATCACACCCGGGTGTTGTCTATCGCTGAATGGAAGAAACTTGGCGTGCAAACCGAGAGGCTGGCTGAGGCTGATGAATATGCGATGGTCATACCGGATGCAGGTGAAAGCAGTGCATATCTGGTTGGGCCAAATTTCAGCAAGATCCTTGCATACAACTGCGCGAACAAATATGCGGTATCAGTGGGATTGCTGGCTGACGAGATTGTGCGCCAGGTAGGGCGCTGATTTGATCTGTGTGGTTTGACGTGCGCGGCCCAGCTACGCGTCCCGACCTACGTGGCCCGGGAAATCATAAAGCTGGCCTCTGTTTCGGCGACTAGTTGATCATTGTCGGTTCTTGTCATTTTGCCTCTCATGACGATCAGGCGACGTTTTTGTTTTATGCATTGACCCTCAAGTTGTACAGTTGTTCCTGTCGGTAGTGAATCCTTGTACCGAATATCACATTTTGCGGTGAATGCTTTAATACCCTTTAGGTATATCCAGTTCGCCATAACATCATCCAGCACGCTGAAAATGATACCCCCGTGCGTGACGTTATCGTAACCACAGTGGATGTCTGAAGGTGTGAATTCCGATCGGCAGATATCGCCGTCGAGTCTGAATACGAGCTTTAGTCCAATGGGATTGCCAGGTCCGCAGACAAAACAGCGATTCGCATCAGATCTGAATATTTCACTCACGAGCTTTTCCTATATTGGCAGAGTCGAGATATCATAAAGCTCAATGCCTGAGTTGTCGTGTCTGATAGAGGCTGAGACTTGTACCACAGTGGTAATGAAATATACGATGTGCCAGGGGTATTTCCCGATCAGCCATGAACCAGAAATTAAGATGAGGAACAGGAAGGCAAATGACCGATAAAAAAGTAATCAGCTTTGACGATGCCAAAGAACCTCATGTTCATCGAAGACGAGACAAGAGTGCTGCTGACTTCAGAGATGCCTTTCGGGAAGCCCGGCTTGGAAGCGAAGCTGAGAAAAAGAAGCAGAAAAAGAAACGACGCAAGAAGAAGAAAAAGTAGCTAGCTTGAGAGTGCGGACTGTATTGCACTCCTGGCTTGTTGAGACAGTTCGCCGATGCCATCAATGCCTATTCCTTCAGTTGAGATAGGTTTACAGAATTCCAGCATGACTCTGCCAGGCGACAGGTGCAGTGAATCCGGTGCCAGAATATCTCGAGCACCGTGTATCGCAACGGGGAGAACAGGTAAGCCCAGTTCCTGCGCAAGTCGGAAGGCGCCAATCTTGAAACTTTTCAGTTCTCCCGTTCGCGATCTCGTTCCTTCTGCAAAGAACACCACACTTGTGCCATTGCTGATCTTCTCTCTTGCATTTTCTATTGAAGCAACAGCAGCTACTGTGTTTTTTCGATCAATCAGAATATGTCCCATTGACTCCGCTGCCAGTCCGAAGACTGGTATGGATCGCAGTTCCTGTTTCATCACCCATTTGGTGTTCAGTCCCGAGAATCCATACAACACATAAATATCTACCAGACTCTGATGATTCGCGACGATGACATACGACTGACCCGGATCGATCTGATCTCGATCTTTTACAGTTACCTTCATCATCGAGACGAGTGCATTGAGTTTCGCCCAGGTTTTTGCAAGGACTCTCGATGCGAAATCAGGTGCACCTAAAAACGACAATATGATAATCGTGCCGCCGATAACAAAGGTTGATAGTCCCAGAAAGGGCACGACGACAACCCACTGGTATATAAAAAATGGGATTCGCAAGAGCGGAAAATCCTGTCTGATAAAACCGGACGAGTTCAAACTGTCTCCGATGAATTGCTATAGCGTACATTCTATGCTGNTCAGCAGCCTTATGAAAAGAGGTCATGGTTTTCGGTCAATTCAACCGAGTTGAGGGAGTNGGAGAACTTGTCAAAAGGGGTGTAGACAGAAATGCCCCGGAGAAAGGGTGTTGGAAAGCTACTGGCCTGCGCGACCATAAAACGTGCCAGGGAGCTTCAATCTAAATGTTTGTATCTGGAAACAAATTCCAGGCTGGCACCGGCACTTGGCTTATATGGACTGCTGGGATTTGTTCGTAAACCTTCACTCTTACTTATCTGGCCCGGTTGTCCCGCCCGGTGCAGTTGTGACATCAGCACTTTTTTGTATCCGGTGCATTCGTTATGCTAGACCTCCCTCAAGCTGCGAGTCCCCATCATGCTAAATCTATCCATACCTGCCCATATCGAACCACTGCGCAAGCAAGTCCTCGATTTCATCGAGAACGAAGTCTACCCGGTAGAAGACATTCTGCTTGAAAACAAGGTGGACGAACGGCGCGGTGAGACGCTTAGTGATTTAATGCAAAAAGCCAAGGACCAGGGATTGTGGGCGCTTGGCCATCCCAAGGAGATTGGTGGCGGTGGTTTACCTTTCATGGATTATGTCTTTATCAACGAGGTTGTGGGCAGATCTGAAGCCGCAACCGTTGCTCTGGGCACCCACTCCCTGCAAGACTCGATCATGCTGCATCGCTATGCCAGCGACGAATGGCGAGAAAAGTACTTAAAACCACTGGTGGATGGCGAAGTATTTCCAAGTTTTGGTATGACAGAACCTGAAGTTGCCGGTTCCGATCCAACAAAACTGCAGACTTCAGCGGTACTCGATGGTGATGACTGGGTTATCAATGGTCGGAAGTGGTTTACATCAGGTGCCGGAACTGCAGCTTATACAACTGCAATGGTCCGCACGGAACCAGATGCACCTGATCATTCCGCTTTCTCCATGATCGTCGTACCGACAGATACAGAGGGTTACAACATCATCAGAGATGTCAAAGTAATGGGTGCCTATGATGGTCATTATGAAGTTGTCTATGACAACGTACGCATCCCTAAAAACAATCTGTTAGGACCTCGAGGTCAGGGATTCAAGATTGCCCAGGATCGACTGGGTCCCGGCAGAATTTTCCACTGCATGCGCTGGCTGGGTCAGGCACAACGAGCATTTGATCTTATGTGTCAGAGGGCCAATGGCCGAGTCGCCTTTGGTAAAACATTGGGAGAACACCAGCAGATTCAGAAATTTATTTTCGATACAGCCGCAGAGATCCAGGCATCCCGGTTACTGACATTGCATGCTGCTCAAAAGATTGATCAGGGTGATGAGGCGCGAATTGAGATTGGGTTAATCAAGGTTTACGGCGCAAGCATGCTGCACAACGCTATCGATCGGGCGATTCAGGTTCATGGGGCCCTGGGTGTTACCGAGGACACACCGTTGGAGCGAATGTATCGGCATGCCCGGTTTGCTCGCATCTATGACGGGGCCGATGAAGTGCACGTTATGACCACTGGCAGGCGAATACTTCGTCAGTATGCCGATGGCGGTACTTTTGACTTTGGGCTGCGCTAGGTTTTAGGCAGTAATTGCCGCATCTCAATCAATCGGCTGTCAGCCGGGGCTGCAGCGCGAACTGGTGAAATGGCCCGCTGTTCTGAATAATGCATTGAGTCTGGCCAGCGGTGTCCGTCGATGGCGCCTGGTTTAACGCCCGTTAAATACAGGTGGCTCCTTGTTGACGAAAGCTTTCACGGCAGCCTTGTGATCATCGGTCTGGAAAGAGAGCATCATATGGCGAGCCTCAAGATCAAAAACGTTACTCAGCGCCGCGTCCTGCGCCGCATTCAGGTTCTTCTTGATAAAGCCGATGGCAGTGGTGGGTAGTCCTGCAAGATAGACAGCATAGGCTTTTGCTTCAGCTTCAAAAGTGTCTGCGCTCGCGACCTTACTCACCAGACCCATTTCAAAGGCCTCTTGTCCTGAAATCACGTCCGCAGTGAAGTAGAGTTCTCGTGCTTTCGCCGCGCCGACCAGGTGGGGCATGAAGAAGGATCCGCCGTAATCACCGGAAGCTCCGATTTTGGAGAAGGCGGTTGTAATCTTTGCTGTGTCCAGTGCGAACCTCAGATCACAGGCCAGTGCCAGAGACAATCCGGCCCCGGCAGCAGGTCCAGGGATCACAGCCAATGTTGGCTTTGGCATCTCATGCAGTTGTCGGCTCAAATTCATCGAGGCTCTCAAGCCTTCGATGCGCTCGTCTACGGTAATCGCCGGTTTCTCATTCTGACCCTCAACATTGACATCTGCTGCGAATCCTTTAACGTCGCCACCGGCACAAAAAGCGCCACCGGCACCGGTCAGGACCATGGCACGAACGTTAGTATCATCTGCGACGCGGGTTACTGCTTCATTCAGCGCAGACATCATCGGACCGCTCATGGCATTCCGCGCTTCCGGTCGATTCATGGTCAGCGTACAGACGCCGTCTTCAAAAGTTTCGATTAAATCGGACATGTTCTCACTCTTCTGATGTTGAATGACTGCCATAGTAACAATTTTCCGGCTGCTGTGAATTCCTTATTGTGACCGCGATTGTGACCGCGATTGTGACCGCGATTGTGACCGCGATTTCTGACCGGAATCCAGGTCGAAGCAGGCCATCCCGTCTCCGCCGAAAGTGCCCATGTACAAGCCATCAATAGAATTCTCGATGGAAGACGGCCAGGCAGCAGGAGGAAACAACGAAAAGTCGTAAACTTGAGTAGACTCTAAAACTGACCGCCAAGCTAAAAAGGATGCAGCACTGCGCCAGCATCGTTAACTATTTGCCCTGAACAATTTCAATGCTGACACCATCCGGCGCTGACACGTAGCAGATGGGATTGCCGGGAGTGAAATCCCAGGGTTCGACCAGAAATGTCGCGCCTTTCTCACGAATCTTCTCACAGTAAGCACGCAAATCACCCTTAAAACTGAACCCGAAGTGATCGGTTCCCCATTCGTTGTGACTGGAATAGCCTTCATACTCTTTCATTCCGCGAGTCGAAACCGGATTCTCGCCTGGGCGCTGGCCGCGAATAAGGATGTTGATACCGCCAAGGTTCAGATTAATTTGTGGCGCATCCCGCAACTCGTATTCTGCTCTGAGACTTGCCCCGAGAACGTCGACATACCACTTTGCTGCAGCGCCTGGATCCTGGCTGACGAGATGGATGTGATCAAAGCTGAGTTCGAGATCCGACACGAGGTTTTCCTTGCGATGATTTTTCATGACATTAAAACACGACCTGCGGTGATACTCACTGTTATGATCCGCGTAAGCGAAAACAATCAGGAGCATACAAGTGGCAGATTTTGAGAACATCGTTTATGAAGTCGAGAACGGCCGGGCAAGGATTACCCTGAACAGACCCGAGAAGTTGAATGCGCTGAGTCTGGAACTTCAATCGGAAATGAACGAAGCACTTTGGGAGGCCGACAACAATAACGACGTGCATTGCGTGATTCTTCGTGGTGAGGGCAGGGCTTTCTCGGCGGGATATGATCTGACCGGTAGTGGAGGTCGGGTACCCGTCTCTCGCATTCAGTCAAGTGAAAATAGCTACCGGGGAGGGAGGTCAATTGATGATGACGCCTGGCAACTGGAACGAGCCCAGCGATATCGTATGGCGATCTTTGATATGCACAAACCTGTGATTGCCCAGGTGCATGGGTACTGTCTGGCAGGTGGTACTGACGTCGCGCTGCTGTGTGACATGGTGATCTGCTCTGACGATACCAAGTTTGGTTTTCCGCCTGCACGTGATCTGGGCGCATTGCCTAACAATATGTGGCTATACAATATCGGACCGCAATGGGCGAAACGGTTAACGTTAACAGGCGATACCATCAATGGACCTGAAGCCCAGCAGATCGGGCTGGTACTAAAATCGGTACCCATGGAATACCTAGAACAGGAAGTTGAGCAACTGGCAGATCGCCTGCAGATGATAGATCCGGATCTGCTGTCTGCAAACAAGAGAATTATCAACACTGCACTCGAACTGATGGGTGCGCGAACTCTGCAAAGAATGGCGGCTGAAAATGATGTGCGCGGTCATAACACCAAAGGTGCGGCGGGATATATGAAGTCGTTTCAGGAGAAGGGATTGAAAGAGACCTTGCGCGAGAGAGATGCTAAGTTTGGGGACGGCCGGGTCCGGGTAAATGGACCGGAACTGAGAGATAAGGAAGGAAGATTGATTGAGTAATTGTGGATGTATCGGTTTTTTTTTCTTCTAATATTCACCGTTTCATTTCAGACGTTTGCTGAAGATTGTTCTCGCGGTGATCTTGATCCACGCTTCTGTGATCGAAACGGGGACATGGTGGCTGACGCGTCATCTGAGGGTGAAAGATCGCTTAATCCCAGGGTTCTCATATTTGCCTATACACCTGTGGAAGATCCTGCAGTGTACCGTGATGTCTGGTCAGAATTTCTTGATCACCTGTCAGGAATAACCGGTCTAAGGGTCGTTTTTTTCCCTGTTCAATCCAATGCGGCGCAAATTGAAGCGATGCGATCAGGTCGGCTCCATGTGGCCGGGTTTAATACAGGCTCGACACCACTGGCTGTCAACTGTTCAGGATTTGTCCCTTTCACTATCATGGCGAGTGCTGATGGCAGCTATGGTTACGAGATGGAAATAGTCACATACCCGGGCAGCGGGATTCAGTCGGTCGCTGACCTGAAGGGGCGCACCATTGCATTCTCGTCTCCAACCTCCAATTCAGGATTCAAAGCGCCCATTGCCATTCTCTCCTCGGAATTTGGATTGGTCGCGGGTAAAGATTATGACTCAGTATTTTCAGGGAAACATGACAATACCTTGCTGGGTGTGGTGAACAAAGATTATGACGCTGGTGCGATGGCAAATTCGGTCAAGAGTCGCATGCTGGCACGAGGGGTGATCAAGCGAAATGATGTCAATGTGATTTATCAGTCTCAGAGTTTTCCTACTACTGCATTTGGTGCTGTTCACAATCTTGATCCGGTGATTGCCTCAAAGGTTCGCGAAGCGTTCGTTTCATTTGACTGGCAAAACACAAAACTCCTGGCGGAATTCAGGAAGTCAGGTGAATCGCAATTTATCCCAATTACCTACAAGGAACACTGGCAGGTGATCAGAGACATTGATGCTGCTAATCAGGTTTCATATGGTTGCCGCTAGTGTGGTCTGTCGTTTATGTTAAAACTTGAAAACCTCAGCAAACAATACGACAAGGGTGATGAGGCACTGAAAGAGATTTCCCTTGAGGTTCCTGCAGGTCAGATTGTTGCATTAATAGGTCCGTCTGGTGCGGGGAAGAGCACACTGATTCGTTGTATCAACCGTCTTGTCGAACCGACTACCGGAACCGTTGTGCTGGATGAGTTGAATATAACGAGCTTAAAGGGTCGAGCGCTCCGCCTGGCAAGACGTCAGATGGCGATGATATTTCAGGAATATGCACTGATCGAACGTCTCACGGTAATGGAAAATGTTCTGTCGGGGCAGTTAGGGTATGTTGGGTTTCTGCACAGCTTCTTTCGCCGCTTCCCTACCGAGATCGTCAATGAGGCATATGAGATATTAGGTCGTGTGGATCTGCAGGAGCATTTATACAAACGTGCGGACGAACTGTCAGGGGGACAGAGGCAAAGAGTAGGAATCGCCAGGGCGATGCTGCAGCGCCCCAGACTTTTGCTGGTCGATGAACCGACGGCCAGTCTTGATCCTAGAACCTCAAGGCAGATTATGCGTCTCTTGTCTGAGATTTGTCAGGAAAGAGATCTGACCGCACTGGTCAATATTCACGATGTGGCATTGGCCCAGGTATTTGTGGACAGAATTATTGGTCTCAAAAACGGTGAGATTGTATTTGATGGCAAATCTGACGAACTGGATGACGACACGTTGACGCATATTTATGGAAAGGAAGACTGGGCCACCCTGAGACAAACCGGCGCTGACGACAGTGCAGGTTCCATCAGAGGAGGTTCCATCAGCGAAAGTTCCGATGAGCATATGAGGGGATTGAGCTGATGTCTGAGCCGATCACGCCCTTCAACGCCGCTGATTGGCGACCCCCGTCCTTTATAGAATCTTCCATGCTCCGATGGACGCTGGGTCTGATGATGGCAGTGTATCTCAGCATTGCTGTTGGCAGCCTTGATGTTAACTGGAGCAGACTCGCCGAGGGCATGCAGCGGGGAGGTTGGTTTCTTGCGGCATTCACCAGCCCTGATTTCACCTCACAATCACGAGATATTCTGCTAGGGCTGGAAGAGAGCCTGACCATGACACTCGCAGCAACCGTCATCGGGGTCTTGCTGTCGATACCTGTTGCGCTGGGAGCGGCCGGAAATATTTCACCCGCTCCTGTGTATCTGCTATGTCGTGCCTTTATTGGCATCTCTCGAAGTTTTCAGGAGATCATTCTTGCGATCTTTTTCGTCGCAATGTTCGGCTTCGGACCTTTCGCGGGTCTGGTGACCTTGTCTGTTGCAACTATTGGATTTTTCGCAAAGCTGTTGGCTGAAGATATTGAAGCAATGGACCCCGTTCAGGCAGAAGCTATCAAGTCGACTGGTGCTGGCTGGTTGCAGTGGATCAATTATGGAATTCAGCCTCAGGTAATGCCTCGCATTATCGGTCTTTCGTTGTATCGCCTTGACATAAATTTTCGGGAATCTGCAGTGATTGGCATTGTAGGAGGAGGTGGTATTGGTGCAACGCTTAACACGGCCTTTGACCGATACGAATTTGAAACAGCAGCAGCCATACTTCTGATCATTATTGCCATCGTGATGATAGCCGAATACACATCAAGTATTGTGCGAGAGAAGGTCCAGTGATGTCTGATGAATTGATCTGGCGAAGACGAACCCGGCAACGTGATCTTATGGTGTGGTTCTGTTATTTGCTGGCAATCGCTCTATTTCTGTTCTGTCTTGAGCGAATCTCTTTCGCCACGGAGTGGTTCTTCGTGCAGGATGCGCCGAGAGTGGCAGCAGACCTGGGTTCGAGAATGGTGCCACCAAAATGGAATTATCTGCGTGAACTATGGATTCCACTTTGGGATACGCTGAACATCGCCACACTGGGCACTCTGTTAGCAGTTGCCCTGGCCACGCCGATTGCATTTCTTGCAGCGCGTAACACGACGCCTTCTATCAGATTTGTCCGGCCTGTCGCGCTGTTGATAATTGTCTCATCCCGTTCCATAAACTCCTTAATCTGGGGACTGTTGCTGGTGACGATAATCGGTCCAGGTGTGTTGGCTGGGATCATCGCGATTTCATTCAGATCCATTGGATTTGTAGCCAAATTGCTCTACGAGGCCATCGAGGAGATAGACGAAACACAGGTGGAAGCCATCGCCGCGACAGGTGCCAGCGCGACTCAGGTAATGACCTATGGCATATGGCCCCAGATTCTGCCAACCTTTGCAGGTGTCTCTGTATTCAGGTGGGACATCAATATTCGTGAATCCACCATACTTGGACTGGTCGGTGCTGGTGGTATTGGTTTGCAGTTACAGGCTTCGATCAACATCGTCGCCTGGCAGCAGGTATCCGTGATCCTGATCGCAATATTGTTGACAGTGGTTGTCAGTGAATGGGTTTCTGCCAGGGTCCGCCACAGCATTATTTAGGTGATTAATGAAGCGCACAAAAGTTCTGGCGAAATTCCTCGGGCTGTATTTCATAAGTACAGTCACTTACGCTGACTGCCAGCAGCATAAATCCATCGTTATTGCGCACCGTGGTGCCAGTGGCCATCTGCCGGAGCATACTCTGGCTGCTTTCAAACTGGCCATCGAGATGGGTGCTGATTATGTTGAACCGGATCTTGTTGTGACAAAAGATGGCGAATTCATCGTGCGGCATGAGCATTACCTGAGTCAGACAACAGATGTTGTCGATAAACCTGAATTCAGAAATAGGAAACGTAAACTCGGTGATCGGAGTGACTGGTTTTCGGAGGATTTCACAGTTGCTGAAATTGCCTCACTGAGAACTCGCCAGACGTTTAGAGGAAGATCAAAAGCACACGATGGCAGATACCCGATACCCACATTCCAGCAGGTTATTGACCTGGTCAGGCAAGAATCAGAAAGACTGGGCAGGCCTATAGGCCTTTATCCTGAAACCAAGCTGCCGGGTCACTTTCAAGATCTTGGATTTGATGTGGATGACATGCTTGTTTCTATACTCGATGAGAACGGACTGAATGAACCAGAGGCGAAAGTGTTTATCCAGTCGTTCGAACCTGGAATCCTGAAGTCTCTGAAAGGCAGGGTAAAGGTGCCCCTGGTTCAGCTGGTTAGCGCAGTGGAAGATCAGGTTGACAAAGGCGGTAACTATCAATCCAATATTCCACTTGCTGAATTGAGTCAATATGCTGATGGTGTTGGCGCTATAAAGTGGCTTATAGTGAACCAGCAGGGCAAGAGTAGTGACTTTGTGAGCAGAGCGAAGAGTCTGGATTTGTTTGTCCATGCATGGACTTTTCGAGAAGATGCATACCCGCAGAAACTGTTCAGCAATGGTGAAGAAGAGTTGACACTGTTTCTAAAGCTGGGTATTGATGGTTTCTTTACTGACTTTCCGGATACCGGTGTCAGTATCAGAGATGCTCTTATCGATGAATGTGGATGATACGAGCTTGTTTGAAGGACAATTCCGAACCAGATAACACCACAAAATAAAAACCTCAGGAGTGAGAAATGTTGAAGAGCAGCCAGTCAAAATTCAAGAGTCGTCCCTTCCTGGTGATGATCATTGCAGCCATCATCAGTTTAGTACCATTGATCTCACAGGCAGAATGTAGCAGTGAGGAAGTTGGTTATGTTGCCACTTTCGATGTTAAGCCTGATAGTGAAGCGGCATTCGAGGCTGCTATTACAAAACTAGCCGATAAGGTTATGCAAGTTGAATCGGGTGTAATCATGTACGCACCCTACAAGGGGGCAGGCAGCAAGTACTATATGCTCGAAAGATACAAAGACACCGCAGCCCGGCAGTCTCATGCAACATCCGATGAAGTCCGTGCCCTGTTTGGACCGCTGATGGCAACGCTGGCAGCACCCGCCGATATTCAGCCCATTAGCGCAATTTGTTCATAAATGGGACGTATTAACAGAGGTAGTTAACAAGCTGAGCTGACGAGAATCCGATTCGTCTTTGGATTCCCGGATTTTTCTGTTGTCGTCAGTGCAGAGGGCAGTACAGGTCTGGTATCAGACGACAAATATCCAGAAGCAGTACAGGATTGGCATATTACATCGATAGGTGATTACAGCAGTAACGGAGATCAGTATGTGGCCCCATGGCCTGTGAGGGATCTGAGATTGTAATCCGACAGCAGACGTTTCAATTACGAAAAGAGTGTGCCAGACACTGTGAGGGTCTCTGCCTCCACATTAACGTTACCAAATTTGAATCCCTGTAAGTAAATACTATTTTTTACCGAGGATAAAAGTTTGTTACCGAGGATAAAAGTGACGAATGGAATTCGAATAGTACCGAATCAATTCCAATGCCTGCTCGTTAAGGTGGAAACGATCCTTTTCCTCAACAAGAATTCCACGATCAGACAAAAGGGCCAGACCCTGAGAGATCGTGCTCTGTTTGGGTTTCTCATCCTGATTCATAGCGGATCCACTCGCGATAATGTTTTCAATCAGCTGGTTTACTTTCTCGATGATGTCGATTGAACGAAGACTCTTTTGAGGATTCTCTTCAAATACCGCTGTGATCAATGGTATCGGCAAAACAGGCATGACGTGCTTTATCGCGGTCAGTAGTTCATCGGCCAGTTCTGCGACGTAAGTAAACCGGTCTGGTTTGTCTAGCTGTCTGAAATCGATATTATTCCTGTTAGTGAAGTCTCTTGCCGACATGGGTATGCCGAAGTTGACGCTGGCATAGCCATATCGCCTCATCTTGTCCTCGGGTGATGCGAAGAGGTTTATTTTAAGAAAGCTGAGAACGTCCATGGCGTGTTGCCATTTGCTCTTTCTGTCGCCAGAGGGATTAGCTGCAGAGATCATATTCATGTCTTCGAGCACATGATCATAGTTGATGCCGATGGGTACAAAGACAATGTCCCTGTCTGACTTTGCGTCCCAGTCCCTTAGCATATAGTCGAGAAACCCGAGCTTGGGTGGGGCAAGGTTCCCATCCTGACTGATCTTACCCTCGAGATAGACTGCCTGGCAGACGCCTTCCTGCGTAGACATGTGGACATATCGTTCAAGTACTTTTCTGTACAACGGATCATTTGAGTCGCGACGCACAAAGAAACCGCCAAGTGCTTTTATCAAAGTCTGAAGCGGAAAGACTCTCGCCCATTCGCCAACGGCGTAAGACAGACTGACCTGATTGGCGGCAAGGTAGGTTACCAGCAGATAGTCCATGTTACTGCGATGGTTCATCACGAACACGACAGTTGCCTCAGAGTCCACCGCATCCAGCTTGTCATTGTCGGCAGCACTTACCTTGACGCGATAAATCAGACGAGAAATCTTCCTTGCGATCCAGTAGCCAACCCGAAAGTAGATTAGCGCATTGAACGCAGGGACGATTTCTCGCGCATAATTGTAGACCCGGGCCTGGAGTTGTTCGCGGGAGATGCCCTTCTTTGAAGCCAGCATCTCAATTTCTTCAATAATCCTGGTGTCATAGATCAATCGACCAATTAGCACCTGGCGTTTAGAGCGTTGAAAAGGTCGTATTTGAATCTGCAGACGTTCATTCAACCTTTCCACTGCCAGGTTAAGCCGTCGCCTGAAGAACCACCTGACACCCGGGAGCAGAATGCTCATCATGATCGCGTAGATACAACCTGTCGCCAATACGACCGCGAACCAGAGCGGGATTTCAATCGTTGCGTCAAGCATTGGTGATTTCCAATGGCTATAGATTCGGCATCGTACAACCAAAGGGTTCTTTGGGTCTAATAATCGATGGGATAAGTAAGCGAAAAGAGCAACCCGGGATCGGAACGATACAACAGCACCTAAGTAAAGGCTATCCAAGCTAACCCCATCAATCAGTAATTATGTAAACTGTCGCCGCAAGACATAACCTAGTGAAGGAGTATCCGGCATGAACAGATTCACTTTCATCATGTTAGTGATCAGCGTGTTAATCAGCGGTTGCCAGTCCATGTCGGAGGATGAATGTCTGATGGCGAACTGGGAGGCTGTGGGTTATGAAGACGGCAGCAATGGTCTCCCTGCAGGAGATATCGGGCGTCATCGAGAAGCCTGTGCCCGATACAGTGTGGTACCGAATCTTGAAAGATACCAGCGGGGTCGGACCGAGGGGCTGAAAATGTTCTGCCAGCCAACCCGTGGTTTTCTGCATGGACGCAGCGGCGCAGTTTATGGTGGCGTGTGTCCCCGGAATCTGGAAGAAGGATTCCGGGCAGGTTACAAAGACGGGAAGAGGATCGGTGATGGGGAACGACATCTTGCTAATTTGCAAAGTAAACTGGCCGGTCTGGAAAGAAGATATGAAGAGGTGGTGTCGATTCTGGACGATTCTCGGCGAGAAGAGAGGGTCATAAGTGATGAACCCACGCGTGATGAAAGAGCCTTTCTGTTGGGGCGTGCCAAAGATCTCAGGAAGGAAAAGGAACAGCTTGAAGAAAACATTCAACATCTGCGACTGGATATCGAGGATGAATCGATAAGACTCGAAATTATGTTATCCGAGAGTGATTTTCTATAGTGCTTTTCAAACAAATTATCTGTTGCCTTGTATCTACCTAATAGGCTCCTGATTTCTGAGCTGCTCTTAGCAGCGAACAGGTCCATTGTACTTAGGGCTCCTGGACATTCATAAAGAGCACATTCATAAAGAGCACATTCATAAAGAGCACACCGCTCGATCTAAGAAAGGCAGCCTGGCTGTATGTTCAATTTGTTACAGCAAAAACTGTCTCGTTAAAGAAGACCCTGGTTGGCCTGACGCCTATTCGAGAGTCTGATCTGAATTCTGGCGCCATGACAGAAATCGCACCTAAACTGGGTGGTCTGGTTGAGTTTTATCGAAGCCCTGTACGGACAGCCTGGACACCAACCGGGAGCAATGTTCCTGACTATCCAAAGCTGGCGCAGTTATGGTGGGCAAATGTTGCCAACACGGTGAGTGGTGAAGTGACTCCACAGTTGGCGATGGACAGTCTGGCCAACGAGCAGGACAAGGTGCTTGAGCGACTGGAACGTCACGGAGTGCTGGGTGAGTGCGGACCGAAGCTCAACGAGGAAACAGATGCAACCTATTGGCTGGGGCAGCCTGGTTCACCGAAACCCAGGTTGAACGATGAAAAACCCCGGGGTCAGACCGTACCCTATGATGATCTGATTAAGGCATGGCGGGAGGGTCGTGCGAGATAGGTGAGGGATAGTGCTCCTCATTCCTGCTGAATGACCCGGCTTTGCAGTGCAACAAATTCGCGATATGCCCCGTCTTCAATACCAATAAGCTCATCATGAGACCCGCGTTCAGTAATTTCGCCATCTTCCATAAAGAGAATCTGATCAGCCGCGCGGATGGTTGAGAGGCGATGAGCGACGATGATCACAAGCTTGCTTTTACTCGCCTTATGTAAGGTTCGAACCAGCTCGTTTTCAGTTTCCGGATCCAGAGCTGAGGTTGGCTCATCCAGAATCAGAATCGGTACATCACGTATCAATCCTCTTGCGATCGATATTCGCTGCTTCTGCCCGACAGAGAGCTTACTGCCCTTGGTTCCAATATGTGTCTGGTAGCCATCCGGCTGTGCCTCGATGAAATCATTGGCACCGGCAGTCGTTGCAGCTAACCTCATGTCCTCGTCAGTCGCATTGGGATTAGAGCTTTTGATGTTTTCTTCAATGGTGCCCTCTGAGAGAGTGGTCTCCTGAAAAACAAACGCCATCTGGGAACGCAGTGATTTGAGTGAATACCGGTTGATGTCTTTACCATCTATGAGAATCTCACCTGACTCCGGTTTGTGAAACCTGGGAATCAGGTAAGACAACGAGGTCTTGCCTGCGCCGGTTGCACCGACAAGCGCAACCATCTCACCCAGCTTCGCGGTCAGGTTGATATTGTTGAGCACTCTCGTACCATCGGGATAACTGAAACAGACATCTTTAAACTCGATACCCTGTCTGATTTCCAGGTCTTCGGTGGTTTCGTCCTGACCCTCGTCAAGAGGATTTTCCACGGGGAGATCAAGCAGGAGGAAAACACGCCGCATTCCAGCGATGGGTGCCTGCAGATCAAGCCACAACCCACCGAGGCTTCTTGAAGCGGTAAAGATACGAGAATAGAAGACATAGAGCACTACGATATCACCAGGAGTGATGGTTTCATTGATGACAAGGTCGGTCATGACCACCATGGCGTACGCGACAACCCCGCCAAAAAGAAAGATGCCGGTCAGGGTCACCAGCAGTGTTATGCCGTAACCGATAAGATAACCTTTAAACGACTCCTTGCTCGATTGACTGAATCGATCCAGTTCTTTCTGTTGCCCGCCAAGACTCTGTACCGCCAGAATATTTTCAAGGCTCTCTTCCATGGAAGCGGTAGTCGTGGCGCCAAGGTCACGACTTAACTCCCATTGGCGTCTCAATCTCCTCGTGTAAATCAGAAAGACAATAAAGAATAGCGGCAGTCCGGTTGTGCCAATCCAGAAGAGTTCAGGCGCTTCAGGAAAGGATGTGTCCAGCATCAGAAGTACGATGTACAACTGAAACACCGTCTGTATCGGTACAACGATGCTTTTCTCACAGAGGTCGGTAATGGCTGGTGTGTCGTACATGACGCGATAGACAGCATCACCTATCCGCTCGTCCTCAAGCGTCGACATGGGCAGGCACTGGAGTTTCCTGTATACCACTGACCTCAACTTGAAATTGATCAGGTGCGTGATTCGAATCGTCCAGAGGAATTCAAAGTAACCCAGTATGCCGCCAAGGTTGGTTCTGGCCCTGTTGGCCTCGTTCTCGGTTCTGGTGGCGATATCAGTTCCTTCAGCCAGATCTGAGTCGGCAACATCACGTTGTGACCCGGTCGTGCCTGTCTCACCGAAGATGCCGAGTAAAACAATCGTAAAGAAGCCAAACACCACAAGCGTGAGCATGATCGTCAGCGGGGATTTATCAACGAGATAGTTGACCAGTGGCTGGATATAAAAAGGATATTCCGTCATACCTTCGCTGATCGGATTCCCCAGGACAACACTGTCGACGATGATTTTGAATGGCCAGACCAGAATCAGTGGCGGGAAGATTGAGGCAACCACGATCAGCACTTTGACAAGATATCTATAACGGAGGTCCCATGCGTATCTGAGGGACCGCCTGACGACCTCAAGTGCTTCCGAGGTGGACAGGTAGGTTAGTGGGGTAAGTCCGGGTTGCTCGCTGCTATTCAATATTGGCGGTCATCAGTGATTCTTCCAGTTCAACGAATCGTCTGTAACCTCCTCCTTCCTTCTTCAGCAGTGCTTCATGAGATCCAACCTCAGTGATTCTGCCATTCCTGACATAGATGATCTGATCAGCCTGACGGATCGTTGAAAGCCGATGTGTAATTAAAAAGATCACCCGATTGCTGCCCCATTGACTCAGGTTATGCATCACCCTGCTTTCTGTTACGGCATCGAGCGCTGCGGTTGGCTCGTCCAGGATAAGAATGGGTGTATTTTTCAACACTGCCCGTGCAATAGAAAGGCGTTGCCGCTGACCGGTACTTAATCTCGCGCCACGCTCACCTAGTTCTGTGTTGTATCCGAATTTTTGATCGAGGATAAATCCTTCAGCATCTGTGATCCTTGCTGCCTCATAGACCTCTTCATCTGTGGCATCAGATACTGCGTATCGAATATTCTCTTTAATCGATGTGCTGAAGAGGATGTTCTCCTGAAGTGCAATGGCGACATTTGCTCGAAGACTGTTGACGGTGAATTCCTGAATGTTCCTGCCGCCGACGCGGACAATGCCCTCATCAGGATCAAAAAGTCGCAGTAAAAGCATCATCAGGGTACTTTTTCCTGAACCGGTTGGTCCCACGATGGCAGTGACTGCCCCTGGCATTGCCGTCAGGTTGATATCTTGAAGCGTAGGTTGATCTGGCTGATAGCTGAAACTTACATTTTCAAAAACAACCCGAGGGTCGATGTCTTTAAGTTCAATTGCATCTTCAGCATCAGCAACCTCCGGCTCGAGATCCAGCACCTCGAATGCCCGATCAAGCCCGACGGACATCTCCTGAAATCTGCCCCAGCGCAGGATCAGGTTTTCGATGCCGGAATCCCCGAAGCGCCCGATCGCGAAACGAAACGCGCCGAGATTCCACAGCGTAAAACCGATGGAGATCGAGAATATCGTCGCGGTAGAGTAGGTAGGTACGCCGAGAAACGAAAGCAACGCCATATAAGATTCACCGGTCAGGAGGCCAACCGCAAACAGTGTGAAGTTGTAGATCCCGAAACGTGACCATCGCGATCTGGCATCGTGGGCGGCAGAAAATGCTCTTTGCTGCTCCGACTTAAAGCGTTCGAACTCTTCCTTTTCAATAACGTTGGCTTTGACCACTTTAGCACTTGCCACTGAAGTCTGAATGCGTGATGTCAATCGGCTGTTGGTCTCCCTGGCCCATCTGAATCCCATACGCATGGGTGAACTCATTAAACGGCACATTAAGCCCACAGAGATGGTGACACAGATAAGCATACCCACCAGGTTTGGTGCAAAAAGATACAGCATGATGATGGCAAGCATGTACTGAAACAGGTCTCTTGCCGCATCAAGTAACAATTGGATGATGTTTGTTACCATCGCGCTGTCTTGATACACCCGATAAATTGCATCACCAGTTTGAGTAGAGGCATGAAATCGAAGTGACAGGTTTTGCACCTGGCTCATCATTCTGACCCGCAGATTCTGATTGATTCGCTGCCTGACCCACATGTAATAGAATCCCACCGCAAAGGTGGCCGGGGCGAGGATGCATACGACGACAATGATAAATTTAAAGAGCGCTGTTCTGACCGCAACCCGGGACTCTGGCGAGAGTTGTGCAACATCACGAAATTGAGTTGCCTCGAGACTCAAGATTTGACCCAGTCTCTCAGAGAGTGGGTCGGTACCAATCAGGTGGTTATAGTAGATGTCAGTGATCAGACCGAGAAAGATGTACCCCGTCAGCGCAAGGACAATGTAGATAATCGAGAGAGCAGCCAGGTGCTTGATTTCCGGTCGGATGTAAGGCCAGGTTCGTGCGGCAACACTGAATAATCTAAGTGAATGCAGGCGATCCTGTTCGGCACCCTCAACAAGAGGAGAATCCCTTGCCGCATCGACACGAGCATCGCTTATGTACTCAAAATCGCCATAATCTGAATCGCTCATATCTGGATCACTGTACACGTAATCGTCCTGTACGCATACCCGCGAATAGCGGTCTGGTTACGCGAGAAATAACTATGGTCTCCGGCGCGTAAAAATCGTTATAGTTCATCTCAATCAATCGGCTCACAGCAACAAGGTTCGAAATGGCAGACACAAGCAATCTGAAAAACACCAAAGTCACCCTGAAAACGCGACCTGTCGGTATGCCCACCGACGATGATTTTGAAATTCTGACGGAACCCGTTACTCCGCCGGGTGATGGTGAAATGCTGCTGAAAACGCTCTGGCTCTCCCTTGACCCATACATGAGAGGGCGCATGAGTGATCGTGAATCCTATGCTGCACCGCTCCAGATCGGTGATGTGATTACTGCCGGCGTGGTCAGTGAGGTGATCGAATCCAATGTTGCTGACTTTCCCGTTGGCACTATTGTCAGTGGCATGTATGGATGGCAGTCATATGCCATTGCCAAACCATCAGATCACAGATTGTTCAAGGTCGACCCGGACCTGGCGCCAATATCAACTGCGATCGGCGTGACCGGTATGCCCGGGCAGACTGCCTACTTTGGTTTGCTTCGGGTGGGTAATCCTCAGCCAGGCGAAACCATCGTTGTCTCAGCAGCGTCGGGTGCGGTCGGCGGGGTCGTTGGGCAGATTGCCAAGATCATGGGCTGCAGAGCTATCGGTATCGCCGGCGGCAAGACAAAGTGTGACTGCGTCAGGGACGAGTTTGGGTTTGATGAATGCATCGACTACAAGGCGCCTGACTTCGCGAAACACTTAAGCGATGCCTGTCCCGATGGTGTCGACATCTACTTTGAAAATGTCGGTGGCCCGGTACTTGAAGCAGTAGCCCCTCTTCTGAATGAGGGTGCCCGTGTCCCCATTTGTGGCTTCATATCCGCCTACAATGCAACCAGTGCAGATGATTTCAGAACACCGGAAATGGTATTCGCAGAAATTGAACATCCTCCCTTCAATCGATTCTTTGTCGTTACAGAATGGCTGGAAGAGTTCGAAGAATCCAGCCGTGTTCTGGGACAGTGGATCAAGGAGGGGAAGCTCAAATATCGTGAAACCGTGGTCGAAGGTCTTGAAAATGCACCGAGTGCATTCAGGATGCTGTTTACCGGTGAGAACTTTGGCAAGCTGTTGATTAAGGTGGCTGAAACAACCTAGGTTGTCGGCTGGTGGTTATTTAGGTTGTTCCGATTCGTTGCTAATCCTGCAAACGTGCCTGAACGTCCTCTTCAACCTGATCAAGGTAGGGCCCAAGATCCTGCTTAACGGCCGGGTTTTCGATGAGTGTCGCGAAATGCTGGAAGCAATTTGTGTACTCAGCTTCAAGAACCGGCCAGAGAGGCTGGCAGCTGATCTTCTCAAGAACCCTGAAGGCAGCCCTTTCCCTTGAGAATAAGGAGAGCTCGCAGACGAAACAGATATCTGCGATTGTGAGGTCACCGCCTGCGATAAATCTACTGGTCTTAAGTGCCTGCTCAATCCCCTCAAGATATTTACGGGAAGCGGCCAGCATTTCTTCTTGGACTGTTTCAGTGATGCTTCTGTCGCCAATTGCAAGAAGGTAAATCTGTGAATCCCTGGCGAACAAAAGCGCGGTGTCGAGAAAGCTGTCGATGCGGGATGCTTCTACGGCATTGGTGCCATAGAGTTTCGAGTCATCCACGCCAAGCCGGGCGACCGCTCGCATGATGCTGTTTGATTCAAATATTCCGGTGCTGCCATCGCTGCTGAAGGCGGCGGGCACCGTTCCATAGGGGTGAGCCTTAAGAAAGGCGTTAGTCTTATGTAACTGACCGCTGAATCCGGTTTTTGCTGTTTTTATCTGAGCCTTGTCTGATCGATCTTCATCGGTCAGCGGTCTGGCATCGAAGTCCCATAACCAGTCAGCGAGTTCTGCAGGTTTTGCACCCACCAGCTCAATCGAAACACCATTCAGACGCGCCGTGACGGTTGACTTGAATACCCGTGGGTTCGGCAGGTATGAGAATATTCGGATGTCGGCCATTTGGTCCTGTTAACCTCGTATGTTCTGTCGTTGTGCAGTATTCTAGAATGGAATCACTCATCAATGCAGCCACCTCTTTTTCAACGGTGTTATCTATTGTCGCAGCGCTGGCCTGACTGGGCCGTCGTCTGAGGCCACCGCCTCGATAATCATCCTGGCCACTGGAAAAATAAAATCTCAGTTAGCCTATAATCTCCCAAATTAGAACCGATAGGCTAAATGGTATGTCGATGACGGAACTTGAAATTGTCAGATCTACCAGTGGCTTTTATGACGGTTTCAACAAGATTGTCACGATTTCATCCAAGCTGATTGTTGCGACCCTGGTGATCTGGGCTGCAGTCTTCTCGACCGATGCCGGAGCAATTCTGGAGAATATTAAAATCCGGTCGTTTGCCAGTTTTGGCGCCTGGTACATCTATGTCGCCGCCTTTTATCTGCTGGTCTGCATCGTTCTGGCTGTTTACCCAAAAACAGGAACGGTTAAGTTGGGAAAAGCAGATGACATTCCAGAATTCTCCCGATTTTCCTGGGTTTCGATGATGTTCGGCGCAGGTATTGGCATCGGCATGTTGACCTTTGCCACGGCAGAACCCATCAGTCATTTTGTCAACAACCCGGATACGATCAGAGGATTTTCCCAGCCCGAATCTGAGGGAAACGTGATCAATGCTTTCAAGTGGTCGTTTCTTCACTGGGGTCTGGGTGCCTGGGGCTGCTACAGCCTGAGTGGCATGGCGATGGCTTTCTTCAGTTTCAAATACGATCTGCCACTGACGACACGATCTTCCCTCACCCCTTTGTTTGGTCGTTATCTTAAAGGTGGCCTTGGACATTTTGTTGACATCACGGCAGTCATTGCAACCGTACTCGGTGTAGCGGTCACCATTGGTTTTGGTGTGAGTCAGTTTGCAGCCGGTGTCTATGAGGTAAGCGGTATAAACTGGTTGATCACCGATGAGGGTACGCCGTCAAACGCTGGCATGATTTCTGCCCTCATTATTATCATGCTGGCTTCAACGCTGTCGGCGATGTCTGGCGTAGGCAAGGGGATTAAATGGCTGTCAAACCTCAACATGGTTTTATCTTTTGCCTTGCTGACCTTCTTTCTGATTTTTGGGGCAACTGCAGCAGCGGCTCATTCACTCCTGTTTGGACTCACGGACTATATCGTCAACCTGCCCAGCCTGATTTTCACATACTGGGCGCCAGCGCAGGGTGAACCTGCAGAATCCCTGTATCAGTGGCAGTCCCTCTCCTGGAGCGTATTCTACTGGGCCTGGTGGATCGCCTTCGCACCGTTCGTTGGTCTGTTTCTGGCGCGTATTTCCCGGGGACGCTCGATAAGAGAATATGTAATGGGATCACTCATTGTGCCATCTCTGCTCTGCTTTATCTGGTTTACCTTTGTAGGCGGTACTGCGATAGAGTTCGAATTAAACGGTGCTGCCATGGGCTCCATTATTGGCACCTCCCAGGAATCCCAGTTGTTTGCAACACTCAAGATTATCCTCTCTGGACCAGCACTCACTCTGATGATCGCCATGGTTGTTGTCCTGCTGTTAACTTATTTGGTAACGACGGCGGACTCAGCGGTACTTGTCATTAACACCATCAACTCGGGCGGCGATGAAAGTCAGAAGGGGCGTTTTCATATCATTATCTGGGGAGTCGCATTGACGCTGGTGATTGCGATGTTACTGCTTGCCGGTGGCATGGAGGCGTTAAGGGCATCGATGTTTGTAGCGGCGTTGCCGTTTTCGCTGATTATGGCGCTGATGGGGGTTTCGCTTTTGAAGGTGTTGGTTTTTGATGGGGTGAAGAACCGCGATTTCGTCGATCGCGGATAACAATTCGGTTATTTTTCTTCACATGTTCTATGAAGGTGTATTTTTGCCCCTGCTTGTCTTGTAGTAACCATTGTCCCAGTTCTTGTAGTTATTAGGTAAGCCCCCAACCGCCATGATATCGTCATGAACCTCCCTGGCAATTCTGCCTCCCCGACCAGGGTTTACAATATCCGGATCGACCTGAAATACGCGCAAACTTATCGTCTCTCAGACGAGATTACCTGAGCCGTTCCTGTTAGCTGGTGCTTCATATAAAAGGCTTACCCATAGGCGAGTCCTGTATGGGCTGATGTCACACAGACTTAACCATCCTGGGAGGGGAGATCAAATATCAACGAACCGGTTCGATGGGTGTCGGACACTGAGATTCAGACTCTATAATTTCTGCTGCCCACAAACACAAATCCTCTCGATAGAGCTCGGAATAGACTTGAATCCCGGTCGGCAAACCATCGGAAACGCCTGTCGGTAGAGCTACCGAGGGGATCCCCAAAGCGTTGCCTGGCACAATAAACGGCCAACTATCCTTTAACACGCCGATGCCTTTATCTGGGTCGAGATCGGTATCAATCGGCCACGGCAAGGTCGCCCAGGTAGGGCCGATTGCGACAGTGTATTCCGTTAAGAAGGCAGACCACAGTCTTCTCAAACGCCTGCGTTCAGTCATCGCCTCGTCAAGAGTCAAAGACTGAAGATTGAATACCGCTTGCATTCGTTTCAGGGACGCCATTGTCTCCGGTTTTACGACATCGCCCATGTCTTCCAGGTTTGAACCGTGCATCAATATTTTCCCCCAAATCTCGTACACACGGTCAAGTTCTGGTGCGTCCACCACGTCTACCGACCATCCTCTGTTCGCCAGGACTTCTCCCGCCCTCTCGATTTCACTCTTGATCGCCGGAGGGATTTGGTAGCCGGCCATTTCCGTCACCAGGGCCGCTTTGGGAGATTTCGGAATGATTCCCTCCAGTGGAACATCGACTGATTGTGGATCGTCTATATGTCGGCCTGCCAGAACGGAAAGCCCAACCCTTAAATCATTAACGGATCGCGCCATCGGTCCATCGGTAAGAAATGTACCAGCCACGCCCATATCAACCGGCTCCATCGAAAATACACAAGGCACTCGGCCTATGGATGGTTTCAAGGCCGCAATCCCACAACAGTATGCGGGATTACGTAACGATCCGCCGATGTCATTTCCCAGTCCAAAGGGTGTCATTCCCGTCGCGAGCGCCGCAGCCTCTCCACCACTCGACCCTCCCGGTGTTAAATCTCGATTCCAGGGGTTTAAAGTTCTCCCTCGTAATGGATTGTCCGTGTCGAGACGCACCCCCATCTCAGGCAGGTTGGTCCTTCCAATGGGAATTGCACCAGCCGCAATCATCCGATCAACAATTGGCGCGTTCTGGCCTGGCATCGCCTCGGCCATTGCTGGCAAACCCTGAGTGGTGGGCGTACCCAGCAAATCGATGTTCTCTTTAACCGTGAAAGGAACCCCATGAAAAAGTCGCTGTCTGTCGTTCTGAGAAGCGTTATCTGCAAGGGCCGCCTGTTCAAGTGCTGACTCACCAAGCGTCAACGTAACCGCGTTAACATACGGGTTAACTTCCTCCATTCGATTAAGGTGGGCCTCGACCACCTCTTTGCTCGAGACTTGCCCTTCGCGAATCAACTCGGCTAGTTCCGTTGCCGTCCTTTCACACAGTGAATCCATATTCTTTCTCCCTTAAAGGCACGCGATCCTGGGGATCGAAGCAAAGCCTAATTTAATTACCTTTTAGTTTACATCCATCCTAACTTTCGGTGAGCCCACGGAGCATTCCAGACCTTAGTCATAGACTCCATTAAGTCATCTTGATTAACTTTTACGGCGTACAGGTAATCCGTATTGGTTGACTTATTTGTCGGCGGAATCGGGCCTCCCTCACCGCTGTGCGTCGCATGAAAAGTCGCAAAAAACAGCGCACATCAGTTAGCCTCATCCCAAGCCCTTCTCACAAGCCTCAATAATTGCGTTGCCACTTGATAACCAGACATAACGCTTCCTTTCCTTGTTTTTATTTACGAGTTAACTTTCCCGATTTTGCAGCTTGATCATTCGATCAATCAGCTCATCCTCAAAACATCGCGGCATCTCGTGCCCCGCCTTATCTAGAGCCATCAACTCTGACCCGGGAATGACCTCAGCGAGACTGACTCCATGAGGATACGGCAGAATCGGGTCTTCCGTACCGTGAACAACCAGAGTTGGTGTATGAGTCTCGCTAAGCATCGGTCTTCGATCAGAGGGCGACGAGTTATTGATGGCCAACGTGTGGTTCATCGCAGCGGATAGATCAGTTGCCTGGTCAACCTCAACCGTCGCGATTTCTCTTTGAGCGACCGCATCGAATTCTTCCGCGCTACCTGAGAGCATGCGGAACTGCTCAATTTTACGGTCGATCATTTCCTCTCGTGATGCTGGAGGAGAGGTCAAAAGACTCATCGATTTCTCCATCCAGGCTGGATCAGGACCGGGTAAATCAGCCGCACTTAACCCTTCTTCAGTGGCACCCGCGGACAATGGAGAAGACATGATAATAGTCGCGGACTTTAGACGAGATTCATGCTGTAGCATTAAAGTCTGGAGAATCATCCCGCCCATGGAAGCCCCCGCAACATGAGCCTGATCCATCCCATACGCATCCATCACAGCCACCGCATCTCTGGCCATATCATCTAAGGTATACGGATGATCGGTATAGTCCACACAGGTCGTCTTACCCGTATCTCGGTTGTCGTATCGAACAACAAAGCAACCACGATCAACAAGTTTCTCAATAAAACGCTCAGGCCAATATACTCCGGGAGCTGTGGCACCCATAATGAGGAGAAGTGGAACACCCTGTGAGTCACCAAATAACTCAGTCCTTATGACAACTCCATTTGCTTCGACCATTTGGTCTGGCATTTAAAGCCTCCACATTTGCTGTTTAAATTCTGGTCGAACCATATTACCAGGTATCTATCCACCCTCGTCGCTTACCAGTTCTCGCCTGAGTTGGCGGCAGTGAGTGGTAATCCCCCCGAAAAAGAGTGGTGCTCAAAAGTAGGATTTTCCAATATAGTTTAACCAGGAGAACCTACATGAAACGATCAAAATTTA
>PBRC01000023.1 GCA_002725285.1 Gammaproteobacteria bacterium
CATCGGCTGGGGAGCGTATGAGCTTATCGGAACACCCAATTTCGTGTTTGTCCTTGGAGCAGGCTTATATGCAATTGGAATGTTTTCGACCTTTGCGGCTTTCAGGCAGGAGGAATAACTTAAGTGTTGCACTCAGTCGTTGGGACATGCTCAATCCAAAACCTCAATCTAAAACGTCAAAACCACCTGCAGCCAGGTTTTGGTTGTATCAACACCATAAGCATCTGCGCTTTCATTATTAGCTTCCTGCGTCACCCTTATCCTCAATATTTCGATCCGTCCACACACGCACTCCCCTAAGACAAAGACACATAGTAGGATACCCATATCTTTTCATCCCCAGGAGTAAAAAGTGACAGATTGGATCACGACAGAGGATCTTCAATCACTAATCAAACCCGGCAACACCTTGTATGTCGGAGGGAGTGTTGCGGAGCCTCATGGACTGCTTGATCAACTTGATTTCGTGAGTGATTTGCATTTTATCCAGCAACCCATAGCGGCAGTAAACCAGCGTGATCTTTCTGCTCTCGGGGATGGTTGCAGCCAGGAAACCTACTTTATGACGCCTTTTCTAAAAACGGGGCTGCTGGCCGGGCGAGTCGGATTTATTCCCATGCAGATGCGTGCTATCCATCGTCAACTGGCTAAGAGAGATATTGACGTAGCGCTGTTGTTGGCAGCTCGGGACATCAACGGTGACTTACGCTTTGGTCTCAATATCGATTACGTCGACGCTGCCCTTGAAAGTGCCAAAATAACAATCGTTGAAGTCACAGACGCGTTCACAGCACCACTGGCATCTCAACTGGTTGCCGATTCAGCAAATTACCTATTTGCGAGTAACACTCCTGCAGCCAAATACCCAATCGCTGAGATAGATGAGGTCTCAGCGCAAATTGGTCANCNGGTCGCTGCACTNATTCACGATGGTGATTGTATTCAGACNGGTATCGGCGCAGTTCCGGCGGCGATACTGACCGGTCTTGAAGACAAGAACGAGCTTGGTCTCCATTCAGGCATCATCGATGACGGTGCAATGAGTCTCATCAGAAATGGCAACATGGATGGCCGACGTAAAGCGGTCGATACGGGAGAACATATCTGCGGGATGGCGCTGGGTAGTAAAGCGCTGCATTCCTGGCTTGAGCACGATACCTCCGTAAAATTCCGATCCGCAGAGTACACCCATGAGGCAGGAGTTATTCAGCAGCTGGATAACTTTGTCTCAATTAATTCTGCGGTAGAAGTCGACTTTTCTGGGCAGGTCAACGCTGAGGTCGTCAATGGTCAGCAGATCTCTGGAACCGGTGGTTCGGTTGACTTCATGCGGGCGGCAAAGGCTTCCAAAGGTGGAAGGTCAATTGTCGCCCTATCTGCCACTGCAAGAAAAGGCACTCTTTCTCGTATCGTCGCCAAGGTAGAAATGGTGACCGCATTGCGCACCGATGTCGATCTGGTTGTTACNGAATACGGCGTTGCNGATCTCAAACACACTTCCCTGAAAGGTCGCGCNGAAGCGCTTATTGCGATTGCTCATCCTGATTTTCGAGATGAGCTGAGCGCATTCGCGTAGTTCTGCAGCGAGCGGAGGCAGGAGCCGGTGTCGCGAAGCTGTCTGAGCGAGTGGAGCACAGGGATGTGCGGAACGAGTAAGCGAAAAGAGAAACCTGGGTTCGGAANGACCTAAGAGCACTTGCTCAAGAAACCACTTGGAAATAACAGTCCTATGCTTAATAAGCTCGCGAGTGCAGAGCCCATTACTTGATGATCGACTGGTAGGTTAGTAGTTTGAACTCATTTCCCAGGCGGGTACGATGAGGAATGCTTTGTACCATGAAGAGTCCAATGAGATTCTCCTGGGGATCAATCCAGAACTTCGTGCCGGCCGCGCCGCCCCAGTTGTATTCACCCGTGGAACCCAGCTCGCCAATGTCTCCCTGATTTAAGGTGACCGCAAAGCCGAGGCCAAATCCAACTCCGGTTCGGCCAAAGCCCATGGGCAGATCTCCGAGATGATTGGTTGTCATCAGTTCTACTGTCTTGGGGGAAAGAATCCGGACGCCATCGAGTTCACCGCCATTAAGCATCATCTGACTGAATCGCAGATAGTCTCTGGCCGTCGATACCATACCACCACCACCACCTTCGAAGGTGGCACCTTCCATGTAGCCCTCATCTATACGTTCAGGTGACCGCACAAGTTTGGTCGAGGTATTTCGCCGTAGAAAAAGATCGCTGCCTTCAGATGTCCCCTCGGGAGAATAGATCTGGGCAAAACGGTCAAGCTTGTCTTTCGGTACAATGAAGCCGGTATCTTTCATCCCCAGCGGCGTGAACAGACGTTTTTTCAGAAATTCGCCGAATGACATGCCTGATACGGCTTCAACCACGCGCCCCTGAACGTCAACAGAAACACTATAGTGCCATCTCGTCCCCGGCTCATACTGCAGCGGCACCTGGCCAAGTTCAGTGACAAATGCCTTCAGGTCTTTCTGTCCCATGACCTCCTTTTCCCGGTACATTTTGTCCACTTCAGTGTTGCCAAAAAAGCCATAGGTAAAGCCTGCGGTATGGCGCATTAGATCTCTTATTGTCGGCTGCCGTTTTGGTTTTCGTGTTTTACCAGCCTTGCTGGCATCACCCGCACCTATTGTTCTGCTGTTTGTTCCATCAGACGCCACTTTTGTGTTGCCATCGGCCGTTGATATGGCAACTTCAAGATTTGCCAGCTCGGGAATATATCGTGCAACCGGATCATTCAGGAAGAATTTTCCCTCCTCATAAAGAATCATCAGGGCCACGCCGGTAATCGGCTTGGACATGGAATAGATGCGGAATATTGCATCTTCCGTCATCGGTTGGTTTTCTTCCCGATCTGCAAGACCGTAGGTTTCAGTGTAAACAACCTTACCATTACGGGCGATCATGCCGAGACCACCCACCATCGTTCCGTCTTTGACTGCCTGATTCATATGATCAGTAATTCGATCCAGACGCTCCTGGGATATTCCCGCCCTCTCTGGTTTTATACTTCTAAGTTCCCTGGCAGTAACAGAGAAGGAGCAGGTTAAGACAGCAGCAAATATGATAAACGTGACGGCGGAACAGGATTTCAATTTCATGGATTATTCCTCGGTTGACCTTGCAAATATACCACTGTTCCCTGACGGGTCCGTAATCGGAAATTCGAGGCAAAAGCGAACCATCACCACCTGCACTATGTCTTCAATACGGGTTAGAATAGCTGCATTCCAGGATTGAGGGTGAACCAATACTCATGCGAATCACGATGATATTAATGATCCTGCTCGCAGCCAGTTGCACCAGCCCAAAACGCCAATACACTGATGCTGAATACGATCAGATAGTGGCTGAATACAACAAGACAGTCGGCCCCAAAGATCAGGTGACCTGCAAACATGAGCCCAATATTGGTACCCGCATTGCACGCCGGATGTGCAAGACTGCCAGACAGATAGAACGAGAGAGAGTAGCAACCCAGGAGACAATCACCCTGCAATTACCCTAGTGACCATGGCTCCCTATGTTGTTCTGCGCGCCTGGTTTCCCGTTAATCAGTGACTAATTCCGAACCCAGATCAATTGCACCGAGATTCATCTCAGCTATCCCCGGCTTTTGATACTTTCTGACGGATTCCTTCAGTGCTTCTGTTGGGTAGATTTCACTTCGTTCAACCAGCGCGCACGCTTCAGGCGACGAAGTTACTCGTGAATAATTCAGCTATGTCCTCTTCCGAATAACCGAGTTCACTCAGTACATCTCTGGTATGTTCGCCAAGTTTTGGGATGGAGCCTCGCGGNCCGAACACTTCATTGTTCATTCGATATCCTGCTGTCGTCACCCTTTGCAATCCCGCCGGGCTCTCAACTTCGGTGATCAGCTCTCGCGCTTCTGGCTGACCTGATTCAAATACCGCCATCAAATCCCGAACACTTCCTGCAACCACGCTGTCATTAGCAAATATCTCATCCCATTCTGCTGCGCTACGATTCATTAAGGTCTCTTCAACCGCCTGCTCAATTTCTGGCAACTGTGCCCGCAAATCAGTTGTTGTCAGTGCCGCGTATTCAACAAGGCCGAGTGCATTGAGGATACTGCGCTGATGATAGGGAAGATATCCGGCAAGCATGACGTAACCATCTTTAACGGCATACCGACCAAGCAAGGGGCCATCTCGATTTGAACCGGGCGGTGGCGGTTCACCGGTACTCGCGGCAATGCTTGTATTGCGGTTAATCAGCAGCATGGTTACATCCTGCATGGCGATATCGATGTACTGACCCTTGCCATTTTGTTGTCTCAATAACACTGCAGCCAGAACAGCCGATGTTGCATGCATACCGGTGGCATAATCCAGTACCGGCCCGCCAGTGCGAATCGGACCATCACCACGCTGGTTGATGGACATAAAGCCTGAAGTGGCTTGCACGACGTCATCAAACCCTGGACGGTGACCATCAGGTCCATTCTGACCAAAGGCAGAAATAGACACATAAATGAGGCGGGGATTTATTGCGGACATCACGTTAAAGTCCAGTCCGTGGTCCGCCATGGTCCCTGGCCGATAGTTCTCCACAAAAATATCTGCGTCACGAATCGTTTCACGCACCAATTCGCTGCCTCGTTCAGTGGTGATATCGAATACTACGCTCCTCTTCCCTGCATTCTGAGGTACAAATCCAGACCCTATCCCAAGGGAAAGCTGCTCCGTATCGCCACCCCACCCTCGAACCATATCGCCGCGGGGGGATTCAATTTTGAGAATATCGGCACCGAGAAGTCCCAGCTGGTAGGTGCAGTAGGGCCCTGCAAGAACATGCGTGAGATCAATCACCTGTATACCTTCCAAAGGTCTGTCAGTCATCCTGGCTCCAGCGTTTCATGAGTAGATACATCCTGACTAATCATCACGGCTTTTTCAAATCAGGAATAAGAAGGATTAGCAGTTTAGAGATTGACTGGTTTGGTCACAGGGGCTCTAATATAGAAGCATTAAGGTCCCAGAAAGGTCCCAGAAAGGTCCCAGAAAGGTCCCAGAGGAAAACCAATGGCACGTGTCACCCTACTAGCTTGGATCTTATCTATCTCATCCGGTTACTTTCTGCTAGGTGGTCATCTGAGCAGGTTGGCCGAGGGCTACGATCCAGCAGGACTTTCAAACTTGCCACTTATCATCACCCTGTTCACATTGATTGCAAGTTTGATACTCACTGTTCTCTGGGCGCTTGGATTTACCCCAGGCAGCCAGGAATTGTCTGAAGATAGCCAGCCTGCACACAGTACACGACGGAAGTTTCTAACAGGCGGGCTAGGGATTACGGCCGGTATTGTCGCAACGGGTGCTGCCGCAATCGTGCGTAATTTTGGTTGGTATGACGTGACCGGTCGACACATCTTTATGGTCCAGCCGCCTTATAAGGCTGATGTCGCCAAGGGAGAGTGGAAAAATTCGACGGTAACAGACTACCGCAGACTGGGACGAACAGACGTGATGATATCCGACATCTCGCTCGGCAGCGGTTCCAGTACCGGCGGTCGCCAGACCGTTGATGTTGTGCGCGAGGCGATCGACCGTGGCATTAACTACTTTGACACTGCACCAGACTACTCTGAAGCCGGTTCTGAGAATCGTTTCGGCGAAGCCATGATCGGCAAACGTGAAAAGGTTTTTCTGGCAACGAAGTTCTGCACTCCCAAAGGTCACCTTGGGCCCGGCACCAGTGTTGAGGAATATATGCAGGCCGTGAACGGCAGCCTTCGTCGTCTGAAAACCGACTGGGTAGATCTGGTCCACGTTCACTCTTGCGACACGGTCGATCGGCTACTTGACGAGAATGTACACGAGGCATTTGATCGGCTTAAAGAGCAAGGCAAGGTGCGGTTCCTNGGNGTCAGTACCCATACACCAGATCTTNAAACCGTGGCAAATGCTGCGATTGAAAGCGACAGGTTCGATGTCATGATGCTTGCTTACCACTATGGTGCCTGGCCGCAACTTGCCGATATCATTGATCGNGCCGCGCAGAAGGATATTGGCGTCGTAGCGATGAAAACCCTTCGCGGCGCAAAGCATAAGGGGCTTGATCTGAATCGCGACGAACGCGACTCATTTACCCAGGCTTCCTTCAAGTGGGTACTGTCAAATACCAGTGTTTCATGTCTTGTCATCTCACTTTGGGAAAGCGGTCAGCTGGATGAATTCCTTTACGCCTCAGGTAAATCGTTGGATGAAAGTGACATCGCACTACTCGAAAAATACCAGACCCTGGTAAGAGGGAATCACTGCCGACAACATTGTGGTGAATGTCTTAATGCATGTCCTGAAGGTGTACCAATCAACGACATATTGCGTCATAAAATGTATTTTGAGGACTTCGGCGCTCAGAAAGAGGCTATTTTGGGTTACGCACGTCTCGATATCAGAGCCGATGCATGCCTTGCCTGTAATGCAGTCTGCAGCAACGCCTGCCCCGATGGTATTGCCATACAGGAACAGTTGCGAGAAGCTCACAAATTATTGAGATTAGTCTAACTTTAACACCAGTGCTCTTAAGTCATTCCCTGAATAAATGCCTTTCTACTCCGGGAACACCTTCGCCAAAATATCCAGTGCTTTTCGGCGCACCCCGTTTTTATTGTGAGCTGAGGGATTCAGAACCTGGGTTGGATAATCCTTGTTATTAAACTGTCGCCACTCCGGTACTCCTTCACCATTGGGATTTCCAGATTTGGCAAAATTCGTCCAATAACGAACCATGATCGATGACAGCCTTCTGTCATCATCATTCCAGTTAAGGCCAACCCGGTCTATGTTACCAAACACAAAAGCCAGATCACCTGAATGGTAGGCTCCACCACTACGTGGACCGTCCGCCAGCTCAAGTACTGGATCTTCGGGCATATAGATATGAAATGCGGGTGGTACATGATCCATAAAATAGAGATAGGTCTCGTTCCCATCCCTTATGCTGTACTCCGCCCAGCGGCGCATACCGAAAGCCATAAACATATCAGTCGCGATCGCATGCTGGATATCACCTGGCGAGCCGACATCTGAATAGACCGCTTCTAGTGCAGCAGCCTGATCGCCAACCATATTACTGAGGTAGCCGGTCAACTGCTCTTCAGTCAGGAGGGGATTTTTTGGAAATAGCTCAACACCTTCATCTGCTAATGAACCTAACATCAGCGGTATCTGTGCTTGATTTCCTTTACGATAGGTCTCAACCTGGGGTTCGGTTAGAACTGCGCCGTCGATAACAATCCGACTGCCAGCAGCCCATCCGGATTCTACCGAAGCTTTTAGTACATCTTCTGGCTTAATCGCACGTAACTCTGCCAGGTTTTCAACAGGTAGAGCTGCGACGAATTTTTCACCGCGCTCACGACCATTCATATCCTTAACCGGCGCAGGATTTACACAGGACGCCGATTGGCCGATAGCCTTGTGAAACAGTCCTTTTGTCTGGGCAGATNCCATCAATGAACAGATACTCTGTGACCCTGCGGACTGGCCAAACACGGTGACATTGTCAGGATTGCCACCGAACCCCTTGATGTTGTCACGGACCCATTCCAGCGCAGCGATCTTGTCCATCAGTCCGTAGTTCCCGGCGCTGTCTCTGCCTGATGCTTCAGCCAGCCATGGATGCGCGAGAAAACCGAACGGCCCGAGGCGGTAGTTGATGGTAACCAGTACCACGCCCTGGCTTGAGAGTTCAGTACCATCGAATATCGTTGAATGTCCCTGACCACTGGTGTGCGCACCACCGTGAAACCACACCATCACAGGCTGGTTATTCGCATTCTTCTTCGACCAGACATTGAGATACAGACAATCTTCACTGACTTCAAAATCCTCACGACGCCAGACAAACACACTGGTGTGTCGTGCCTGAGTACATGAGGTACCGAACGCCGTGGCGTCTCGAGTACCTTTCCATGAATCCGGCTTCTGTGGTGATTTCCAGCGCAGGTCACCGACCGGTGGTTTAGCGTAGGGAATACCCTTGAAGACACGAATAGAATCATCAAACTCAGAAGTTGTTCCACTCAAAGCGCCACTGGTTGTCTGCACTGTCGACATCGTGTTTCCTTTCAAAAACTGAGATGGCGTGCTGCATCCTGACATCAATAACAGCAGCACAATGATGCTCAGCATTTTCATGATTAATCAGAGCGTTGTTTCGATCCTATTGCTCTGCTCAAATAACCCCATTGCTCTCAAGATCAACAATCTCAGCATCTGACAGATTAAGTTCATCCGCCAGTACCGCGTGTGTATGCTCACCCAGTAGCGGCGCTGGTTGCATATCGACCTCCGATGCCGAGAGGCGCGGTGCAAATCCCAGCATGGACACTTCACCATGATGGGGCAGCTGCATCTTTTTGATGAAGTCTCTTGCGATCAGGTGGGGGTCATTAAACAGATCATGGGTGTCCATGACCGCCGAACAAGGCACCCCGGCTTCCCCGAGGATTGTCATCGCTTCTTCCTTAGTATGCTGCTTCGTCCAGTCGGAAATGATTTCATACAACTCATCGCGGTTCTCAAGGCGGGATATGGGTGTCAGCATGCGTTCATCGAGAGTAAGTTCAGGCCGGTCGATTGCACTACAGAGTGCATCCCAGTCATGGGCCGCAATTGGCATCATGAACGCCCAGTCATTTGCGCCAAAAGGTTTACAAGGATACAGATCAACAGGCGGGAGAGCCTGGCTGTTGCCCATTCTCGGTGCTGCCACATTACCCCACTCTGCGAATACTCCGATGCGGGTTCGCATAAAGTAGGCCATCGCTTCCTGCATGGAGATTTCGATCTGCTGACCTTCCCCGGTTCTCAGGCGCTGCACGTAAGCAGCAAGAATTGCCATGCCCATCTGAATGCCTGTGCCTGAGTCACCAACTGTGCTGCCAGGATTTATCGGCGGACCATCCGCCTCGCCAGTCACCGAGAAAGCACCTGCCGCAGCCTGGGCGACTGAATCGTAACTCTTGTAACCAGCATGAGGGCCACTCAGGCCAAATCCCTTGATTCTTGCAACGATGAGTGATGGGTGAACGGCTCTTAACGATTCGTAATCCAGCCCCATCCTCTCCATGGAATCAGGGCCGTAATTCTCGATGAAGACATCAAAGCGAGGAAGCATTTTGAGTATCAGGTCCTTGCCCTCAGGCTTTCGCAGGTTGATAGCGACACTTCGCTTGTTGCAGTTCCAATTACAGAAGTAGGCGGAATAATTGTCCGTATCCTCTCCGAAACCAACTGACCGACCAGGATCACCCTGACCGGGTTCTTCAACTTTGACGACATCCGCACCCAACCAGGCAAGTGCCTGCGTGCACGATGTTCCCGCTTCAAACTGAGTCAGGTCCAGTATTCTTAGTCCATCGAGTGCAGCCATGTTTTACCCTTCTGATAGTGTTCGCAGAGATCCGTCAGGTTAATTCCGTCAGTAATTCCCGTCAAGCGGCGGGTGGTTAGCCTCATCCTGCATAGATGGTATCCTGTAACATAAGAATGTTTTCACCGGAGCGCAGCTTATGAACCCAGAAAAAGTCCTATACGCATTTACGATCGTTCTTGCAATGACACTAAATTTTGGTTTTTTCTTCGGCGAGATCAATGAACCTTCTCATCACCATGTGTATGAGCTCTACGCGGCAATATTCGTCAATATCGTCGCGACAATACTGAAATTTGGAGATCGAACCCAGATCGGTGCCGTGCTGCTCGCATCCAGCCTGGTTTCTATCATTCAACTGGTGGGTGCAGCCGTTGTCTGGGGTATCGCCATGTATGTGAGCGACACAGGAATGACGGACTCAATCATGGCGAGTATCGTTTCACTATCAGGTGGAGCCCTCTTAGCCAACCTGGTCTCTGTTGTCTTATTGGTTATTGAAACAGTCACATTGAAGCGCTAGTCGAGATTCCCGATGAACATGGTACTGTTCCTCATCCTGCGCCGCATGCGGGCACCACTACTGGCACTGTCTCTCGTTTACTCAGTCGCGACGCTTGGTTTAACGATTATTCCGGGTATGGACGATCAGGGTAACCCCTGGCATATGGATTTCTTCCATGCTTTTTACTTTGTCAGTTTCATGGGGACGACGATTGGCTTTGGTGAGATTCCTTATCCATTCACTGATGCACAGAGACTATGGGCACTCGTTTTTATCTACATTACTGTGGCAACCTGGATATATGCGATCGGAACGGTCTTAAGTCTGCTGCAGAATGAGACATTGAGAAGGGCGGGCACCGAATATCAATTCAGGCAGTCAGTGCGCAGCTTGCGAGAACCATTCTTTGTAATCTGCGGGTATGGTGACAGCGGTGGTCGCCTGGTGGATTCTCTCGAACGGAGAAACATCCATGCGGTTGTGGTTGAAATCAGACAGGAAAGAATCGACGCCCTGATTCTCGGTGACTACACTATGCAGATACCGAGATTGTGTGGTGATGCCAGTGATCCTCAAAATCTTATTCTGGCTGGCATCGAATCTCCGTTCTGTGCCGGTGTCGTGGCCCTGACCGACCAGAATCAGGTCAATCTGCATATCGCGATTACATCAAGGGTATTAAACCCGGATGCAAAAGTAATCTGCAGAGCTGAAGCTCATTATATCGAGGCAAACATGGCCTCATTTGGTACCGATTGCATTATTGACCCCTTCGATACTTTTGCCCAACGACTCTCCTTGGCACTCGATAACCCCTGTTTATTCCTTCTGGATTCCATGCTGCGTGACAATCCAGGCTGGTCAACCCTGGAAGCCGCCAACGTGGCAGAAGGCAGGTGGGTACTTTGCGGCTATGGTCGCCTTGGCGAAGCCATCCACAAGATCTTTGCCAAGAAGGGTGTGGATGTCACCGTGGTGGAACCTTATTTAGATCGTGTTGGTGGCCTCGCGAACTATGTGATTGGTCTGGGAACAGAAGCTCACACCCTCAATGAAGCCAATATCGCAGGCGCAGTCGGAGTTGTGGCGGGAACAGATAACGATTCCAACAACTTATCCATCATCGTCACGGCCAAGGAGATTAACCCGGATCTTTTCACGGTAGTGAGGCAATCTAACCACTTTAACCGGCGCCTGTTCGAGAAAGCCGAAGTCAATATCGTCATGGCATCAAGTACTGTTGTTGCCAGCAAAATAAAAACCCTGCTGGTCAATCCCATGGTTGATGATTTTCTGAGCCTGGCTCACGCTCAATCGGAAGAGTGGGCTGATGCACTCAACCATCGACTTAACGATTTAACCCCGGACGATCGTCCTCCTGTCATCTGGGAGCTTTCGATTATTGAGCAGGATGCACACGCACTGGTCACTGCGCTGGATCGAGAGCTATCCATAAAACTGCAGTACCTGCTTGCCGATCACACCGATCGAAGCAATGAGCTTTCAACTATCGCACTTCTTCATGACAGCAATGATGGTTCGTTCATCCTGCCATCCGGAGAAACGACATTAGAATGGGGGGACCGCCTCCTGTTTGTGGGTACCGGGCAGAGTCGTTCCATGATGGCGTGGACTCTGCAGAATGAAACAGCGCTGGAATATGTCATGAATGGAACGGTTGCACCACAGAGTACGCTTGGTAAATTGCTGTTTGCGAATTAACCCGGCAGCAATCCAGAATAGCGGTCATGGTCTGTTTGTATTTCGTCAGCACATTACGTCCCTTCTATGTCAGTGAATAGGTTGTTCGCGGCCGGTTATCTACAAATGATCAACCTCCACCAGCGCCGCAGCATTCNGTCGGGTCATCTGGGCAGACAGATTGCCTCGACTCAATCCGCTCTGCCGCAGCAGAAAGGCATGCATCCAAATCACCCCGATAGGTATCTCTATAAATACAAGCAATTCTATATCCCGTCAGCACTAAAGGTTCAGGAGCCTAACGCACACCCATTGGCCATAAATGCATTATAAATTCCTCGCTGTTTTTCCTCTGATAAACCAATATCCCAGGGTGACGGATAGTGACGGGCAATGAGCCCCCCATCAAATTCGTTGGGACCAAGATAGCCAACCATATGTTTCACTTCCCGTTCAATATCCGCTACGGAGACCTCATCCTTTACTGACCATTGAATATCTACTGTATTCCATAAACACAATTTACCGCCGGTAATTTCAATGAGCTTCTGATAGTCATAGATCATCGGTTGGTCTAACTGTACAACATCGACCCCCATCTCTATTTTGTCGCTAAGCATTTCATTGACCATGCCACAGTTATGCCAGATGTAGTGCATACCCGCATTATGTGTAGCATCAATGATTCGCTGGTATCGGGGTTTATAGAACTGTCTGAACATTTCCATATCCATCTGCAATCCCGATTGCAGCCCCCAATCCTCCCAGGTCATAAAGGCATCGATACTGCCGGATTCAGCAAACTGCTTGATACAGGCAATCTCCATATCAGCCAAAATATCAAGCAAATCCCCTAATAAGTCGGGTTGATCATAGTGGGCCATCATATGGTCTTCAAAACCCATCAGTGATCTCACCTGTTCATACATCATGACTGGATTGCCAGCAACAGTGTATTTCCCAGCCTCTTTTGCCTTCGTACTGTGACGTACCACAGGGACATACAATTCGTCCTTTGCCAGATCAGGAAACTGATAATTAGAAAGTGCGGACAAATCAGACAATGGATGCTCTATTGCGTGATCCCATCCCCTGCCGGTGACTTCCCAGGTAACTTCCCAGTTGTCTATGTAAGTCTGTCCCAATTCGGAGGGTTTTTCAAAAGGGCTCCGGTTGATGAAAACTGACGCAAAGTCAGTTGCTGTCGGGTGATAGAAAAAACTATAGGGAATACGAGGTGGATCC
This sequence comes from Gammaproteobacteria bacterium, assembly GCA_002725285.1. GTDB lineage: Bacteria > Pseudomonadota > Gammaproteobacteria > Pseudomonadales > Azotimanducaceae > JAHRVQ01. Next base: position 12,881 of record PBRC01000023.1, read on the forward strand.
CTGAATTCAATGGCTCTCGACACAATTTCGCGGCTGTTGAATCCCGGTGGACAGGGTTCCGGGCTAAAAAATCTGTTATTGCTCATTCAGTTTTCCTGCTGGATACGGTCAGTACATATCTATCGAACCTGTTGTCCAATCAATCACCACTTGGCCGGTGACATTGAGAATAATGTTACCTGGTCCAAAGTCACCATGACATAGAGTTTCTCGATAAGGCAGCCGATTAAGGCCATTTAGTGCCCAGTTGTCCGACCGGGGACGAAAGAATAGCGTATTGCTAAATTATCTTCCCGGGTCACTCTGTCGATAGGTTGAGGGGTGGGAATTCGGTTGTTAAAGGCGAACATCGCCAGACTGAACTCTCGCGATACCAGGGCTTTATTAATATGAAACTTGAAAACCTTAAGTACGGCATGCTCCGATACTTTGAGGATGTGAGCCGTTGCGCCCTGGCCAATAATCTTATTGATACTNGTCCTTNATCCCTACTCACCAGAAATNGTGCGGGTNCCACCGGATCTCGTTCTCGCGCCAACAATGCTGTTTCCATTAGTTCAAAGGTATGATCAATATCCCCGCGACAAAATGTTGAGATTATCCCATGATTGCGCGCCAATCAGGAGCCGGCTACTTGCCGTGTTTCTTAACAAGCTGCTTTTCGCGTCCGCTGCTCATCCCGATAGTCCGTCCCTCAATCACTGCGGTATCATAATCCATGCCCCTTCGGATCTGATATTCGGCCCACACCTGCCCTACCCGATTGGCCGATCCACAGTGAATCAAAAGTGGCAGGTTGTCAGGGTCTTCCACTATTTCCTTAAAGCGATCAAAAGCACTGTCATCCGGTAACTGTCTGCCAACCGGAATATTGTGATAGACGAGACCGGCATGCTCAACGGCTTTTGCTTCTTCTTTTACGCCTTCGGCTTCGGTTCTAAGATCCAACACGGTCCTGAAACCATACTTCTTCAACTCGTCCAGGGCACCCGGACCAAGGCTTCCCGAAGTTGCAATCATCGGTCGGTGTCGATGATAGTTCTTGATCTCTGCACTCACTGCATCGCCAAAAGGCACCTGCTCTGCAGCCAACGCATTCAGCGCAATTAAGGACGCGCTGAGTATCGTGACAAGCACCCGTATGTTCATGGGTATGGTCAGTTATCCTGACTGAGTTGATGTTCCATCATCTTACCTATCTTTGCGCCTATTTTGCCAATGAGCAGGTTAGTAATTCCCAATCAATGACTGTATAAATCAAAGAACAGTGATCTGCCCGACTCTAACGGCAATAAGCAATGTCCACTCTTCTTGCTACTGTACGTCTGGTGCCCAGCCACATGGATGAAAACGACGCTCACCATCTGAATGAACTGGACAATGATACGGAAGTGATGCGTTACATTAATGGTGTGACAATGGTGTAACTCCCGTTTCGATGNAAATAATCNGAGNGNAAATCCTGGTCTTGTTCATTCAGTATGATAACAGCAGATCAGNCATTGGTTTCTTTGCCGTAATGGAGAAAACATCCTCTACATTTCTTGGCTGGTACTGTTTTAGACTCAGTGCCGAATCTGATAGTGAAACGAATATTGGTTCTCGGTTCCAAAAGACCGCCTGGGGAAGAGGCTTCGCAACCGAGGCAACTCATGCCCTGATTGACCTCGGATTCTCACAACCCGGGTTCAACGAATCACCGCGACAACCGATGGTGAAAATTCGACATCACCGCGGCTGAATGTTAGCCGTCATGTCAGTATTTATCGAATCACCGGAGTAGCATTATACTGAGATTATCGCCCGTCACCCTTCGGGACTGGTCAACCTCTTTTTCTCGGCCTGAAACAGCCTGTCCACTTCCTGCCAGACTAATCCTGCTTCACCGTTGCCAACGATCTGATTGTTCAACACCCCGACCGGCCAGGCTTCATGAATAGAACTGCTGATAAATATTTCACTGGCTTCAGATAACTCCACCAGAGTGAAATCCCGCTCTTCTATTGCCAGGTCATTTGCAACAGCCAACTCGACAATTACGTCGCGTGTTATGCCGTGAAGCAAATATCGGCTCTTGGGTGCTGTCACAATCACCTCGTCAAGAACCATAAACACATTTGAAGATGATGACTCAGTAACCAACCCATCACGAATCAGAATGGCATCGTTGACACCCTGAGCGATTGCTTCATTCTTGAGCATACATGCGGCAATCAAACTGACTGTTTTTATATGTCCCATGGACCACCTGTAATCGTCCAGGGTGACAACCGAATAGGGATCAATTTCCTCTCTCGCCAACAATGGTGCAGGAGACACCATAAGAAACACTGTCTGTTCAATCGGCTCGGGATAGACGTGATTCCTGATCACATCCGCTCCTCGCGTGACCTGCAGATATAAAGATGCAGTCTCTTCACCGCTCTTCTCGATAGCCTCTTCAATCAGACAGGTCCATTCGCTGTTACTCAGCGGATTTGGCATGCGTATCTCGTCAAGGCTGTTGCACAATCGGGTTATGTGTCTGGACAGACAGAATGGCACCTGGTTATAAACGGGAATGACCTCATAAACACCATCGCCAAACAGGAATCCCCGATCAAGTACTGACACTCTGGCATCTTCAATCGGTTGCCAGCTGCCGTTTAAGTATGAAATGGACATTTATTCATTTCCGGGTAGTCTGACTCTTGAAACTGCGACGGCACAACCTGCAACGCTGGTTGAGGTTTTATAAACCGCGCCCGCCCTGTCCGAGCCTGATCCATCTGATCCTGAAACCACATAGAGGGTTTTCAGATCCTCACCGCCGAAGCACACACTGGTGCACATGGGTTGTGGAATTTCGACCAGATCCGTTTGTGTTCCGCTCGCATCGAATACGCCAACGCCATTCCCACCCGCGAGTGCGACCCACACGCTGCCGTCGGTCGCCACCACCAGTCCATCAGGCGCACCCTTTTCCACCGTAACAAACGTTTGCTTTGACCCGAGATTACCGTCAGCAGAAACTTCATAGCAATTGACCGTCTGGCGTCGAGAATCAGAGTGATAGAGAATCTTTCCATCCGGTGAAAAACCCAGACCATTGGTGAGTTGAATATCTTCCGCTACTTTTCTCGATGATCCGTCAAGCTCAATCAGATAAAGATCACCAGCCTGAGGTTCACGACCATCTTCAAATACAGGGCTGGAACCCAGGGATCCGGCATATATCCGCCCCTCGCTGTCAGTCGTCAGATCGTTGTAACCGACAATTCCTGCTTCTTCATTGCGGTCCAGCACCGTGACGGTGTCTCCACCATCAAAGGGTTTAAACGAAATGTTGCGACCGGAAACGATCAATCCACCTGCTTCATGTGCCGCCATNCCACCAATTCCTCTTCGGTGCTCGAACACTGTCGACAACTCACCNGCCACATTGACAGCAAATACACCACCATTCATCACATCAGAGAAAATCAAACCTCGCTCATCATCCCAAAGCGGGCCTTCAACCAATCCATATCCTTCCGTCAGTTTTTCCATTTCTTTTCATCTCCACAAAAAACGCCCCTTCAGGGGCGCTTTATGTTTAACCAGAATATACTGTTCTGCNACTGNTACCAGGCACTTCCTGTCACANTGAAATCTGTGCATGTGCTGGCATGCCNTAATACCTGCTAGTGGCAACCTTGATCGCGTCTGCCAGTCTTACCTCTAAGCCCGGGATCCGGAAAACGGCGCATCACCAAAAGAACCCAGCTTCACATTACCACTGATACTGTCCCCATCAACCTCTGCTGTAAATTCGAGATCCATCGGCATGGGTTGTGTTAACTTGATGCTCCAGGTCAGTGTATTGCCATCAGCAGTACCGCCGTCAAACTCCTGATCACCTTGTGGTGAGGCGAATTTTCCGGACAGGCCATCACCACTGGTATCAAGGGTCAAGGTAGCATCCTGCGATCCCATCGGTGAATTAACNGTTACTTTCCAATCTCCATCAACACTCATGTCTTTCTCCCTCTTTATTTTTGTCAACCAANTTGATGTCACCCGGCACACAGTACCAAATGCGCAATTAACCGGCAAACATGATCAGNACACCAGCGGCAACTGCAGATCCAATAACGCCTGCAACATTGGGCCCCATGGCATGCATCAAAAGGAAATTATTCGGATTCGATTCCAGACCAACTCTGTTTGCCACCCTCGCTGCCATGGGCACTGCAGAAACACCTGCGGCGCCGATAAGCGGATTTATTTTCTGGTGCGAGAGCAGGTTCATCAACTTTGCCATCAGTATTCCNGCGGCTGTTCCAATACAAAATGCCAGCATGCCAAGCACCAGTATTCCGAGCGTCTCCATCACCAGAAACTGTTCTGCTCTTAACTTCGACCCCACAGCCAGTCCCAGGAATATGGTGGTTATGTTGATCAGGGCATTTTGAGTGGTATCTGACAGTCGATCGACAACACCCGACTCTCTCATCAGGTTGCCAAAACACAGCATCCCCAGGAGGGGCACTGCACTTGGTACGGATAACGCGACTAGTGCCAACAGCACGATCGGGAAAAATATCTTCTCACGCTGGGAAACTTCTCTTAACTGTGTCATCTCCATCTGACGCTCTTGCTCTGTTGTCAGTGCTCTCATGATGGGAGGTTGAATGATTGGAACCAGCGCCATATACGAATANGCAGCCACCGCAATCGCACCGAGTAAATGTGGTGCTAACTGACCGGCCACATAGATGGCCGTCGGCCCGTCTGCGCCACCGATGATCCCAATAGCAGCAGCTTCTGGAATGGTAAATTCGAGAATTCCTGTTGATGTCAGTGCGATAGCACCAAGCAGAGTCGCAAAAATCCCAAATTGAGCTGCCGCGCCCAGAAACAGCGTCTTAGGATTTGCCAGAAGTGGACCAAAATCGGTCAGAGCACCCACGCCCATGAAAATGACCAGGGGAAAAATACCAGTCTCAATACCCATGGCATAAAACTGATGCAGAATACCCTCGCCTACCGCAATATCNACGCCGGGGATGTTGCTGAGTATTCCGCCAAACCCAATGGGTACCAGCAACAATGGTTCAAATTCTTTGGTAATAGCCAGATAAAGAAGCAACATACCAACACAGATCATGCCCAGTTGCCCCGGGGTCATCTGATAGACGCCGGTCGAGTGCCAAAACGTGAGGAGAGATTCCATCAGCTATACCAATGTAATCAATGTGTCACTTGCAGATACGCTATCTCCTTCACGCACCAACACCTCACCCACCTGACCGGCATTCGTCGCACGAATCTCGGTTTCCATCTTCATGGCTTCCAGAACCACAACAACATCACCGCTCTTAACCTGGTCACCCGGTGCGACATGGATTTTGAATACATTCCCTGACAACGGCGCTGTAATGCCCACCCCGCCGGTTGAAATAGCTGGTGATGCCACAGGTGTTGCAGATTGAACGTCACCACCCGGACTGACTTTCACAACGAACTGCTCACCCTGTACTTCAACGCTATAAACCTCAGCCCCGCCCTCGCCCGCGGCATGCTTTGCTGCAGTTGCCTGCGGACTCGCTGGTTCATTATTCGGATGAGGCTCAAAAGCTTCTGGATTATTTCGATTTGCGAGAAACTTCAGACCGGGTTGGGGAAACAATGCATAGGTTAGAACATCATCTTCAATTGACTCCCCAAACTGAAGGTTTTTTTCCGCTTCTAATGCCAGAAGCTCTGCTTTGAGTCTGTCGAATTCGGGTTCCAGAAGATCTGCCGGTCGACAGGTAACTGCTTCTGCACCATCCAGAACCCTGGCTTGCAATTCCTTGTCTACGGGTGCGGGTGCCGCACCGTACTCGCCTTTCAACACACCTTCGGTTTCTTTTGTGATGTTTTTGTATCGTTCACCCGTAAGCACGTTCAGAACAGCCTGAGTACCAACAATCTGAGAGGTCGGTGTGACCAGCGGAATAAACCCAAGTTCTTCCCGTACTTTTGGTATTTCCAGCAGCACCTCGTCCAACCTGTCAGTGGCGTTCTGCTCTCTCAACTGGTTTTCCAGGTTAGTCAACATACCGCCAGGAACCTGTGCTACCAGAATTCTCGAATCAATACCCTTGAGACTGCCCTCAAATTTGGCATATTTCTTTCGAACTTCCCTGAAATAGGCTGCAATTTCTTCCAGTAAATCAATGTCGAGTCCGGTATCGCGTTCACTGTCTTTTAGAATAGCCACCAAAGCTTCTGTGGGTGAATGACCATAAGTCATACTCATGGACGAAATCGCTGTATCAACATTATCGATGCCTGCCTCGATCGATTTTAGATAGGTTGCCGTCGACATACCGGTGGTTGCATGACATTGCATATGGATAGGCACCTGAACTGCTTTTTTTAATTCACTGATGAGTTCAAATGCCACGTAGGGTGACAACAGTCCAGCCATATCCTTAATCGCAATTGAGTGAGCCCCCATCGCTTCGAGCCGTTTTCCCAGATCAAGCCATGATTGAATGTTGTGGACCGGGCTTACGGTATAGGACAAGGTTCCCTGTGCGTGTTTGCCCTGTTTATTGACCGCTTTGATCGCGGTTTCGAGATTACGGGCGTCATTCATTGCATCGAAAACACGAAACACATCTACGCCGTTGATTGCCGCCCGTTCTACAAATTTATCAACAATGTCATCAGCGTAGTGACGATAACCAAGAATGTTCTGAGCACGGAACAGCATCTGCTGTGGCGTGTTTGGCATGGCTTTTTTAAGTTCCCGAATACGTTCCCATGGGTCTTCACCGAGGAACCTGATACAGGCGTCAAAGGTCGCACCACCCCAGCTTTCGAGTGACCAGAAGCCAACCTGATCCAGCTTTTCTGTTATCGGGAGCATGTCGTCCAGACGTAGACGTGTGGCAAACAGGGATTGATGTGCATCTCGCAGCACCACATCTGTAATGCCGAGTGGACTTGCTTCGCTCATGTGATTTGGTGCCCTTTTTCTAGTTCAGTTGTTCTTTAATGTGAGTCGCCTTTTTCACCAGGGATCGTGAAGCCGATGCACCTCGCTAATTGGCGATCTGTCCTTCTTCGCAAAAGGCAAATTTCGCGAATCTTCATTCGTGACTCTGTCGATACAACCTGACAGCTGCGGCTATTGCCGCCAGCTTCTTCGGATCCGCAGACTCCGTGACCAGGGCTTTACTCAGATCCTGGCTGATGTTCACCAGGTATGACATCAATATAGTCACAGCCACCAGAATCGTGAGAAACACAAACACCGTTCCCATACCGTACAATACAAGATCAAGTGCCTGTGACATGATCGCTGACATCTATATCATCCAGAATTAACCAATCTCGATCATACAAGAACAATCTGACGGTGTGAAATGCATGACATCGCGCTCCGCAGTTCCCAGGGCTGATATGCAAAACAGCGCTGATACTGCCTGCCGATAGCGGATGGCATCACCTGGAAAACTGATCAGGAGACATCTGCCTTTTCACCGAACCCAAAAACACCCTCCAGAGCATGCACGGCTCGAAGTACACTCAGATCCTCACGCTGCCTTCCTATTACCTGCAGAGCGATGGGTAGCCCTGCGCCCGTTTTATCAACCGGCACCACACCTGCGGGATTACGGGTCATGTTTAATCCCATTGTAAATGCAACCCAGCCAGGGGTTTCTTCACCATTGACCACCCCATCTTTGTCAATCTCCGGCGTATGACCGCAGGTTGCCGGTGTGAGAATCAATGGCGCAGCTTCGAATGCTGTCTCCAATTGATAATTCAGATGATGACAGGCGTCGATGGCGGAAGCATATGCCGGACCGCTCATTCGAGAAGCCCCGATTTCAATCATGGTTCTCAGTTGAGGATCAATTTTCTCCCAATCGTCAGTTCCCATCAGATGTTGCTGTGCCCGGGCTCTCGCGCAGGTCCAGAAGACCAACCATTGCTGAACGGGATCTTCCTGCCAGATAGCGTCATTTACAATGACTGTGACACCTGCTGCTTCGAGCTTTGACACAGCGGTTTCGCACAGTGACTTAATTTCCTCGTCGACAGTGGCAAATCCCATGGTTGGCGACCAGATCACAGTCTCTGGCAAGGACGATGACTGTACACCCGCCAGCCAGCTCTCCTCTTTATTCAACTGACCAAAGATGTCTGTCTTGAAATCTCCCACAGTCTGGTCCAGCACATGGGCAGTATCGAGAATCCTGCTGGTCATCGGGCCTTTGACTGTCAGAAGCCCGCTTCCGGGAGGATTCAGACCGCCATTTGGAATTCGACCCTGGGAGGTCTTGATGCCACTCAGACCACATATCGCCGAGGGTATACGAATTGACCCACCACCATCTGATCCTGTCGCCAGGGGGATGATCCCTGCGGCTAATGCAGCAGCAGAACCTCCCGAGGATCCGCCCGGCGTGTATGCCAGATTCCAGGGGTTCCTGGTAATACCAAATGGCACATTATCTGTTTTTCCCTTGTGTCCGAACTCCGGCGTATTAGTTTTTCCCAGCACAACACATCCGGCTTTCTTCATTCGACTGACAAGTTCAGAGTCCGCCTCGGCAACAGGATCATCGGCATGCAGCGCGGAGCCGAAGGATGTTACAAATCCACGGGCATCTTCGAGATCTTTCACACCTATCGGGATACCTGCCAGGGGCAGGTTGTCGCCTCGCGCAACCGACGCATCCACCTCANCTGCATCCTTGAGTGCCTGCTCACTGTTTACCGCACAAAAACTGTTGATATCGCCATCCAGGCGCTGGATGTTATCAAGGGCAGCTTCGGTCAGGTCTCTGGCTGACATCTCCTTCGCATTAACCTGTTTTACCAGATCAATGACGGTGGTTTCTCTAAAATCCATACATTTCTCCTTTTCCCATACCCTAATTCATTGTGGGATCTGATGCGAATGGCACGAACTTAAGTGCTCTTACGANGTGCTCTTATGNCGTTCAGATCCCAGGTTCTCTATTCGTTTACTCGTTCCGCGCCTCCCTGTACTCCACTCGTTCAGATAGTGCAGTGAACAGAAACGTGGTTTATGCTGCTCTGGCAAATCATTTCTATCTAATCCTAAGAAGAGGGAGATGTCATGTCTTGGCAGTCGGATGTTGATGAAATCAATCGTCAGAACGAAATGGCAGAAGCAATGGGCGGCCAGGAATCCATTGATTTCCACAAGAGTCGAGGAAAACTCACGGTTCGAGAAAGATTTGACCTGCTGTCTGATCCGGGGTCATTTGCTGAAATTGGAAAACTGGCTGGNGCCGCCACCTGGGACGGTAATGAGATAAACAAGCTGACCCCTTCGAACTCTGTCGCAGGTATCATCAAAGTGAATAATCGCAAGGTCGCCGTCCATGGCGGGGATTTTACGATTCGCGGCGGCTCCGCTGACGGTGGTGTTGCTGACAAGGCAGGTGCGACCATCAAACGAGCATACATTGAACGCATGCCTTATGTGCGACTGCTGGATGCAACCGGGGGAAGTGTAAAGAGTTTTGAAAAAATGGGCCGAACCTATCTACCAGCAATGGATCGGGTACAGGAAGTTGAACTCATGCAGCGTTCTCCCTGCGTATCGGCTGTCCTTGGCTCTGTTGCTGGTCTGCCTGCAGTACAAGCCTGCTTCTGTCATTTCAATGTCATGGTGAAGTCCACCAGCCAGGTTTTTGTAGCCGGACCACCGGTGGTAAAAGCGGCGCTGGGTGTTGAAATTCCAAAAGAAGCATTAGGGAATGAGGACATCCAGGTAAAGCAGAGTGGCGTCATCGCCAACCTCGCCGAGTCAGAAGAGGATGCGATCAACCAGATTCGCCAGTTTCTCTCGTATATGCCACAGAATGTCTGGGAGATGCCGCCACGCATCGAGTCTGACGATGATCCTTTGCGGAGGGAAGAAAGCCTGATCGATTTCATTCCACGGGACTCAAGGAAAGTCTACGACGCCAGAAAACTCTTGAACCTCGTTCTCGATGAGAATTCCTTTTTCGAGATTCAGCCACTCTATGGTCGTTCCCGAATCACTGGTTTAGCCCGAGTTGACGGCTACCCAGTGGGGGTCATGATCAATAATCCCAGATCAAAAGGTGGCTCGATGGATAAGGAGGCTGGCGAAAAGGTCATCCGCCTGGTGCAGATATGTGACACCTTCCACCTGCCACTGATATATCTGGCAGATGAACCCGGATTTATGGTTGGTCTCGAAGAAGAAAGGAAAGGCATCATTCGGGCAGGTGCCCGCGCCTCGTCAATACTGTCGCTGTCTCAAACACCCTATATGACATTTATTATCAGGCAGGTTTACGGCGTCGCGGGTGGCATGCACTATCGAGGTGGCAACAACCTGTACCGTCGTTACGCCTGGCCATCAGGCAACTGGGGATCTATGCATATCGAAGGTGGTGTTTTTGCAGCCTATCGCCGCGAAATTGAAAACGCCGATGACCCAGAGGCTAAACGCGCCGAGATAGAAGCACGTCTCAACGCATTAAAGTCGCCCTTTCGAACCGCTCACGCATTCGCTGTCGAGGAGATCATCGACCCCAGGGATACGAGAAGGCTGTTGGTTGAATTTGTACATGATGCGCAGCCGATTCTAAGCACTCAGTTGGGACAAACCAGTCGCGTGCCTTTCCTGCCTTAGCACTCGAAAGCATTCGAACATTGCTCATTAAATGGGNCGTGATTTCTTGTTCGAGGCTGATTCAATCTGTATCTTAGGTAGTACAGGAAGTACCAGGNTCGAGGCAAAACATGAGTAAACAAAGNACCCGCGCTGGGATTGAACTCGAATCCTTCTACGGATCAGGNTCNGCTGAACAACCCGGGGAATTCCCATTTACCCGGGGCCGGTTCGCGCAGACAAAAGCTGGTGGCTGGCAGCAACGGGAACTGTCTGGCGAGGGAGATGGCAGGCGTTCGAACGAACAAATAAAGTATCTTCTGGCGTTGGGACAAAATGGCATCGACATTATTGGTGATGGACCCACCATGAGTATGTTCGATGCCGATCATCCTCTGCTCGCGTCTTCCATCGGCACTCAGGGCGTCTCTTTGTGTTGTCGTCAGGACTACATTGATCTCTTCAAAGATATTCCCCTTGATCAGGTCGCGGTATCGAGTTCCGTGCCTTCGCTGGTGTCGCTTGCGGGTTTGCTCTGCGCTGCAAAGCACTACGGCTTTGATCCATCCACCCTGCGTGGTTCAGTGTTGCAAATGCCACTCTATGGTGAAGATTGCACCTATGCGAACCATCTGCCGGTTGATTTGAGGGTAAGATTGTCACTGGATTGCATGGAGTACTGCGCTGTGCATATGCCAAAGTTCCATGCCTACGTGGAAGACACCTATTTCTTCAGTGAGTCAGGCCTTGATGCAGTTGAAGAAACAGCACTCGGTATCATTGAGATAAGGCACCTGACTCGCAAGCTGATTGAGCGTGGTATCAATGTTGATGCATTTGCACCAAGGATTGCGATCCTGGTGGACTGTGGCATGGACTTTTTCGAAGAGGTCGCCAAGATCCGTGCAATCAGACGCCTGTTTGCAAAGATAATGCGAGATGAGTTTGGCGCCCAGGATCCTAGGTCACAAACAGTCGTCGTCACCAGCCATACTTCCGGATTGTCTCTAACCGCCCAGCAACCCGTCAATAATATCGTTCGCGGCACATTGCAAGCCTTGTCGCTCGTTTTTGGTGGCGCACACGCAATCGAAATCTCCACATTCGATGAAGCCTACCGCACACCTTCAAAAGAGGGGCATTTAATCGGCCTGCGGACCCAGCAGATTATTGAAGCGGAAAGCGGGGTCACCAGGGTGGTAGACCCTTTAGGGGGTTCCTACTTTGTCGAAGAACTTACCGATGCTGTAGAAGCCAGGGTGCTGGCAAGAATTGAGGAGATTGAAAAGGCCGGAGACCCGGAAACTCTGCAACAGCAGGGCTACTTCAAAAAAATCTTTCACACAGCTATGGAAGCCAACCAGCTTGCCGTGCAGAAGGGAGATCTTTCAATCATCGGTGTGAACGCGCACCTGGTTGATGGTGAGGAAGATACCATGCTCAAGGATATCGCGGAGACCAAGATTGAACCCTGCAAGAGACAGATAAATCGCGTTGCTGACCTAAAACAGACGCGCGATCAGACACTGGCGAATCAATCTCTGACTGAGCTGGCCAGGGCGGTAAAGGATGGTAAGAATCTTGTCCCTGTTGTAATGGCCTGTTTCGAAGCTAATGTAACGGTCGGGGAAATGTCAGGGACAATGCGCCAGGCCACAGCTCAACCATATGACCCTTTTGGGATGATAGAACCCCTGATTGAGGTATCGGCATAATGGCATCGAATGTACCTCGAGTTGTTATCGCCACCCTCGGTATGGATCAGCACGAGAATGGCGCAATTGCCGTGCAAAGGATGCTGATGGAATCCCAGATGGTGACCAGTTACCTGGGTGTTCTGAATACACCCGGGGTTGTGGCCGCCCATGCCGAAGAGTTTGAAGCAGATGTGATTGGCATTAGCTGTCATTCCTGGGAATACCTGACGCTGGTCCCTGAACTTATAGGTCTGCTTCAAACGAGAAACTTTGACTGTCCGGTTGTCATCGGGGGTTCAATCATCACGCCAGCGGATGCAGAGAGTATGCTGGCGAAAGGCGTTGATGATGTCTTTGATGCGACCGCGTCTCAGGACCAGATAGTCAATTCAATTCGTGACCTCGTGATCAGGAAACGAAATGCCTGACCCTATCCCGGCACCTTTCAAGTTCAGAAACTATCAATATGAACGATGACCTTATGCCTGTATTAATCGGGGTCGGTCAGGTTACTGAGAAGGAACCTGACCTTAATTCAGCCTCTTCTCCCCTGGATTTAATGGAATCCGCTACCTGTTTGGCTGCCGAAGATGCCGGGATAACCCGCCTGCAACTGGGCCAGCTTGGTGTCATCGTTGTCGTCAGAAGCTTTCGCGAGCCAACAAGAAACTCACCCGAGGCACTTGCAGACAGACTGGGAGCAGCAAATGCAGCTCAATGGCTGACGCCCGACGGTGGCTACGCGCCACAACATCTGGTCAATCGATATTGCGAGGCTATTGCCCAGGGTGAAACTGATTTCGTCTTACTGACGGGTGCCGAGGCAATGGCAACAGGCCGCAAGATTGTGAAGTCAGGTGGCAAACCGGCGTGGCAGGTGCCATCGACTACTGATCCCGTATACCTCTATCCAGATCGGGAAATGTGGAATAAGCATGAAAGAGCGCACGGTATCTGGCAGGCATCCCATGTCTATCCCCTGTTTGAAAACGCACTGCGCAGGCATTACGGCCGCAGTATTGAAGAGCACCAGAAAATTCTTGGTGAACTGTTCGCACCCTTTACAGAAGTCGCTGCCGAATCACCACACGCCTGGTATCCAATCAAACGATCAGCGGAGGAAATCTCCACTGCCACACCACAGAACAGATATGTTGGCTGGCCTTACACCAAGTATATGAATGCCATGAACCAGATTAATCAGTCTGCGTCAGTACTCCTGACATCGGCTGGCAAAGCGAGAAGTCTCGGCGTCGATGAATCGAAATGGATTTACCTGCACGGTTGTGCCGATACTTCCGAAATCTGGTACATGTCAGACAGAGTAAATTATTACCGTTCCCTCGCACTCCGTGTGCTGGGCGAACGCGTCACAGCAATGGCGGGAATATCCATGAATGAGATCGACTTTCTTGATCTCTATTCCTGTTTCCCGAGTGCAATTCAGATCGCCAGGGATGAATTCGGTATTGCAACAGATGATCCACGAAAACTGACAGTAACCGGCGGTCTTCCGTTTCATGGCGGTGCTGGTAATAACTACGTTATGAATTCCATCGTGACGATGGTCGAAAAACTACGTCAGCATCCGGGTAAATCCGGCATGGTCACTGCCAATGGCGGTTATCTGGGCCAACATGCTGCTGGCATCTACTCTACCAGGCCCATAGAAGGTCGTTGGCAACGTGAAGATCCAGCTGCCTACCAGAAGCAGATTGATAGTCAGACACATCCAATAATTACAGAAACACCGCAAGGCGTGGGCACAATTGAAACCTATACAGTTATTTTTGGGCGAAATAATACACCGGAGAAAGGCTTGGTTATCTGTCGGCTCGGTGATGGCAGTAATCCGGATGCACTGCGCTTCTTTGCCAATACACCCCCAGACGCTGATTTGCTGGAATCAATGACCCGTAGAGACTTTATCGGTGCGCAGGGTAATGTCGTACAAAATGATGGGATTAATGTTTTCTCTCCATCGGGGTTATGAACGGGACTTAATACCAGGCAACTACATGAAGATTATTTGATTCAGGTTCCGGTCCCAATGAAGATGAAGGACCTCTTGATCAACGAGCAGGGTGATGTAGATGTTTCGGAATAACCGTCATCAAAGGCAATACACCCAGACTATTGAGCATACGCTGCCAGAACAGGTGAGTTCATTCTCAGCAGTGGAATTGATGTAACATCAGTGATGGTTCCGGGGGTAGGCAGAGGCACCGTCAATTTACGCTCACGGGCACCTCCCCATTCTATCTCCAGCAGCCCATTCTATCTCCAGCTGGCCATTCTATCTCCAGCGGATAGTGCCACATTATCCCAAGAGGCTGAA
>PBRC01000024.1 GCA_002725285.1 Gammaproteobacteria bacterium
TTCCCAGAATGAGTCCACCCGCTGTTCCTCCTGAACCTGCCGCAGAAAAGATGAATCCCGGATTGATATTGACACTGGTAAAGTCAGACTTGAGTTCTCGGCAGGCCTCTATATATCCCCAGAGGCCGATCTCATCACTGGCACCTATCGGGATGGCATAGGGTATTTCACCCTGCTGGCGGTACTGGTTCGAAATGTCTTCAACAACGCGATCCAGTTCTTTAAAATCCGCTCCGGAGACAAAACTGATGTTGGCGCCAACCAGTTCATCAAGTAGCAGATTCCCATCAGGATGCTCACTGCTTTTTCCCCTTAAAATTAGATGAGAGCGAAGCCCCAGCTGACTGGCAACAATGGCTGTTGCGCGACAGTGATTGGATTGGACTGCGCCAGAGGTTATNAGAGTGGTAGCGCCTTCCTNCAANGCCTGAGCTACACNGAATTCCAGTTTTCTCAGTTTGTTNCCAGAAGCTGCGGTGTCTGTAAGNTCATCTCGTTTCATNCAGATAGTNGGTACCTNGTGTTTCTCACTAAAACGACGCAGAGGAACAAGAGGGGTTGGCAATCTTGCCAAATTNAATCTTGGCGGAGTGATAGGNTCCATAACATCAGATGATTAAAACGAAGTCAGGATGTTAAAGCTAAGTTGNTTGTAATACAAAAAGGAAAANAGGNGNNACTGGGCCTAGACAGCAATGTTAATGTACGCCATCAATTATCAACCAAATACCGGTTGGAGGAGAGTATAAATCGCCGGATTAAAGCTTATTGATAATTTCCCGACCACCAACGACTGACATGAGTATTACGGTTTCACCTACATCGGTAATCGGCACATCAAAAATATGCCGGTCGAGTACAAGAAAATCTGCATCCTTACCCACTTCGAGTGAACCCGAAGACTCACCAACTTTGTTAGCGATTGCGCTATTGATCGTAAAAATCTTGATGGCGGTTGCCAGATCAATAGCCTGCTCTGGCCACAGCATCTCTTCGCCGTTACTGAAAGGATCAGCCCGGGTTACCATCGACTCAATACCCGGCCATGGATTAGGTGTTGGTACCACAGGCCAATCAGAACCATAAATAACCAGTGCGCCAGATTCTATCAAACTCCTAACAGGCCAGACTTTTCGCTCCGGTCCAAGCCATGCTTCCCAATCCAGACCCGGAATCGGATGCCAGAGAATCGGGCACATCTCTGCGGCTACATTCAGCTCCACAAACCTGGGAATATCATCCGGGTGTATCAGTTCTGCGTGGGAAACTTCATGAATCAGGCCACTGTCACCATTTTTCGTTCGAGCCACTTGAATGGCATCCAGGGCTGCCCGAACTGAGCGATCACCGGTCGCATGAATCTTGACAGTGATTCCCCTGCTGTCCAATTCAGTCAGATCAGTAGCGAGTTGTTCAGGTTCGATCATTAATTTACCACGCCAATGATCCCCGAAAGCCTCGCTGGGCAGATATGGCTCGAGCATAGCCGCTGTATAAGTTGGCGGAATACCATCCAGCATTATCTTGGCAAAGTTGGTATCCATCCGATCACTTGCATAGTTTACCCGCTCAGCTATGAGAGCGAGTTCATCCTCATGCGAATTTGCCCAGGCACTCTTCCACGANAGGCTGGTTTTGACATTCAGTGGNATNGCTCCCTTCGNCNGCAGATCAACATATGCCTCCATCCTCTCGGTGGTGACAAGGGCAGCTTTAAAGGTGGTAATTCCAAATCTCATGATCTGCTTGATGCTCCAGTCGAGTGCATCGGACCTTTGCTGCAAACTNTAAGCAGGCAGATTCCTGCGGGATTCATAGGCGGCGTTATCCAGTAATATTCCTGTTGCCTCACCGGTCTGAAGATCCCTGACAATAACACCCCCGCTAGGGTCGGGTGTATCATTATCAATGCCAAGCAGTTCAAGGCCTCTGGAGTTAACCCAGGCATTGTGCACTGACCAATCCATCAGGAATATCGGATGACTGGGTGCTATCTCATCCAGAATTTCCTTCGGGGCCTTAGTAGTACCCATGAACAACCCATCGTTCCACTGCCCTCCGCGGAGCCACTCTCCTTCGGGAATGTCGACAAGACAATCTTTTAGGGCATCGAGTGCTTCATCAAGAACTGCGGTAAGNAAACTGCATTGCACGGTCTTTCCGATACCACNATCGTACGNGTGAATATGCGTGTCGTGGATACCTGGCATCATCATGCTACCAGCCATGTCATTAACGCGCGTATCATCACCAATGTGTGCAGCTATATCTTCTTCGTTACCAACAGCAATGATCTTGCCATTGCCGACTGCCATTGCGCTGGCCCAACTGTCATCAGCATCAACTGTATAGATCNTGGCATTGGTATAGACCGCNTCAGCGGATACTAATCGTGATGTTTCGTCAGATGCATCGCANCCCACCAAAGCNATGCTGACTANTAACAGCAGCGTGTGTATTTCTATTTTTGTCGTTCTCCATTTTACCGGCAGGTCAGTTCTTCTCATAAACAAGCTTCCCTTCAAAGTATGTCTGATGAATCTTTGTTTGAGCCACCTCATCAACGGGAATCTCAAAAATATTTTGCTCCAACACTATGAAATCTGCCAGTTTGCCAACCTCCAGACTACCAATGCGATCTTCCATTTTCATTGCGCGTGCGCCGTGAAGAGTATAAATCTCAATAGCTTCTTCAAGCAAAATCGCCTGCTCTGGCCAAAGGGAGCCTTTCACATTGTCCCTTGGGTCACGACGCGTGACAAACGCCTCGACGCCAGGCCAGGGATTGGCGTTCGGTACAGCTGACGGCCAATCAGAACCGGCCAGTATCGGCGCTTCTGCGTCCAGTAGATCTCTTGTAGGCCAATAGTTTTTACCTCTTTCGCCTACTGCAGAGATAACCGCATCAATAATGGGTGACGGATGCCAGAGAATCGGGCAGAGATCAGCTACCGCATTGAGTTGAGCAAAACGGCCGATATCAGTGGGATGGATAAAACCTGCATGAGCGAGTTCATGACGCTTTTCGCTGTTACCAAGGGTCTTGCGTACAATTTCTATGGCATCGAGTCCTACCCGGACAGACCTATCACCCGCCGTATGCATCTTGACCGTATAACCCCGCTTATCAAGTTCAACGAGGTCACTGGCTAGCATGTCAAGCCCGACATGCAGGTCGCCACCGTTAAAATCATTGCCATGTGCCTTATCAGGCAGATAAGGGTCAAGCATCGCAGCTGTTCTGGCCGGAGTGGGCACGCCGTCCAGGAAAATCTTCACAAATTCTGTGTGAACATGTTCGGATTCATAACGATCGCGAATTCGATCAATTTCATCAAAGTCTAGCGGAGTGTTGCGATGTCCATAGGGCGTACGAATACTGGTAGCCATGTGGATAGTGAGTTCGCCCATCTTATCAGCGCTGACTAAGCCGGCCATTTCCTCTTCTTCAATTGCTGCCGCTTTTGCGGCAGTAATTCCATAAGCATTGGCATAGTTAGAAAACCACCGAGCAGCCTTGATGTACTGTTTATCCGAGTACTTAGGAACAGCAGACTGAACCAGACCCTGGGCTGTTTCAATCAGAATCCCATTCGGGGTGCCATCCTGCTCGCGCACAATGGTACCGCCAGTCGGATCTGGAGTAGAGGCAGACACTTCAGCGAGTTCGAGCGCTTTAGAATTAGCCCAGCCATTGTGACCGCTGTCATCGCTTAGAAAGATGGCGGCGTTACCCGAGACCTCATCGAGGAATGACCTTGGCGATAACATCTCGAAGCGCTGGAAGAAACCACTGTCCCACTGACCACCAATAATCCATTGCGCGTCCGGTCTATTTTCAACACAACGGGTGATAGTTTCCCTGATTCGGTCTGGATCCGCAGAAAACGGAAAGTTACACTGATACAGCTCTTTGACTGCGCCTCCCAGAGGGTGAATATGCGCATCAACCAGGCCCGGTAATACCAGACGTCCTTTAAGATCTACAACCTTTGTATCTGAACCGATATAAGTGTCAGCGGCAGCTTCATCGCCAACAAAAATGATCTGGTCGCCTGAAACCGCAATCGCTTCAGCCATCGACTGATCTGCCGCAACCGTGTATATCATGCCTTTGCGTAGAACCAGATCAGCCGTTTGCTCAGGCTGCTGGCAACTCGTTAGGACAATAATCAATGAGACGCATACGGGTGCACCCCACCATAGTGGCCTAATCACTATCCAGCAACTCTGCAAAAAGCAGTCGTTATTAGCGTATCAGTTCGAACCGAATTTGTAGTCGAGCGAAACACCCCAGGTACGTGGCATACCGTTGGCTCGAACATAGGGCCCATTGCCACCCTGATAAGCAGCGGGATAATAATACTCGTCGGTAATATTCCTGCCCCAGAGTAGCACCCGCCACTTGCCATCATCAGAGCCGTAACCGAGCCTCAGATTAGTAATACCGTAATCGTCAGTTGCATCGGAAGGCTGACTGCCACCCGTGGTTGAATCCGTATAACTGTAGTCGACGGCTATATCCATTATACTACTGCCTCCAACAGCCCATTCTCTGGCAATCAGTGTGTTGAATTGCATATCAGGAGACATCGCCAGTTCACCGCCGGAAGCATCTTGTAGAACGATAGTCGGCCATGCGCTGAGATCCCGATCCACGGCCATCCACTCTTTGATCTCCGTATCGAGTAAGGCGATGCCTAGCTGAACCATCCAGCCATCTGCAGGTACCCACTGCATATCGAGTTCGGCACCAGTGATTTCGGACTTATCAACATTAGCCAGACCAGAGATGTTACCCACAAATGTCACAGCAGCGTCCTGCTCTTGTTTGTCTTTGTAATCATAAAAAAAAGTAGCTGCATTTAACTGCATTCTACCATCGGCCAGGGTTGCCTTGATTCCAACCTCATAGGCAGTCAGAATCTCTTCCCGTATTGGTTGCAACTGCCTGGTACCGTTAGAATTTGCGCCGTTAAAGCCGCCCGACTTGAAGCCGTTCGATACCGTACCATAGATCAACACATCGTCATTCACTGAATAATCAAGCGTAACCTTACCCATCATGCGATCTGTCTCAATGGTATCGCTGAATACACTGAACGCCGCATCCGGCGTCCCTGCGATAATCATGGAAAGGATGTTGGTGGCCGAATCCGGGTCATCATCAATGGTCGCACAGTCACCCACACCCATGGATGTGCCAAATGCAAAATTCATAAATCCTGCAAGGGTGCCATCGTCGGCAACAAACGTACAGCCAGCCCAGGTCCGCTCTTCACTGGTATAACGAGCCCCCAGCGTCAGTTGCCATGCATCGCTGAGCTGCCATTCCACATGGCCGAATACCGCTATGGAATCGGTTTCCTGCTCGTATTTTGTATCTAGCTCCATAATCGGCGCTGCCGCGAATGGCGTGGGCAGACCCCAATCAGCTGAGGCGAAACCATACAGAGAATCAGACATGAAATAATGGTAATACTCGTCCATCTCATCTGTTGAATAATAAACACCGGCAATCCAGTTAAGATCATCATCGCCGCCCGACAACCGTAACTCCTGTGAAAACGTGGACAGATCCGTTGTGTTGATATTACTTGAGTCATTATAGAAGCCACCGTCCCAGTCATTGGATTCCTCCCTGTCAAACTGATCAAAAGCACTAATNGACGTCAGCACTACATTNCCCAGATCCCAGGTAATTGTTGCCGATGCACCAAACAGCTGATTATCNCGCTGGGGTCTGAGCTTGAATGTNTTTCCTGTCTGGGCACTGGTATAGCTATTAGTCCAGTCTGCAGCTTCATTGTCGCCGGTAGAATACCAGGGAGGNGTCTCACCAGCATTAGCACCAAAGACATAATNGCCCAAAGGAGAATACGGAGTTGAANATTCNCTTAGGCCGATCACAGTCGCGTNATAGGANGTGTTTGCCCTGTTTTCTGACTGGTCATCAACATAGTGNAGATTCAACATCAAACTCGCGTTGTCGCTGAGATCTATATCCAGCATAGCGCGAAGCGCAAAGGTATCCAGTTCGCCCAATTCATCATCCCGAGTCGTGCTCTTTTGCCAACCTTCACCGGATTGAACGGTTCTGACAGCGAGTCTTCCCCGGGNTGAGTCACCCAATGANCCATTGATATANCCTTCCAGGTCAAAAGTCCCATAACTACCTGTACCTNCTGTGATACCNGCTTCGGATTCATCNGACGGTCTTTTGCTGACGAAATTGATCTGACCTGCTGTCGTNTTACGACCNTAAAGATCACCTTGCGGCCCTTTAAGGACTTCCACTCNTTCTACATCGAACATCAAACCGCGGCTCATAACAGTGTAAGGGATGGCTACACCATCGAAATACAGGCCCACCGTGGATGATGCCGCAGTAGAATAATCCTGGTAACCGACGCCACGGATAGTATAAAGGGGAACACCGGTAGCTGCAGTTTCATTGACAGTTAGTCCNGGTGTGAACATCGCCATATCTTCGNCGGTCTTNAATCCCCGNTCCTTAAGTTGCTCGCCAGTGAAAGCGTTAACCGTGATGCCGACGTCGTTAACGCCCTGCTCACGCTTTTGTGCGGTTACGATGATTTCTTCCAAAACTTCAGAAAAAGCCTGGAAAGGTATCAAAGTCGAAAACACGAGTAACGNTATACTGATTAGTCCTTGCANAGTTATCCCCCTATATCTGTTCTTGTAGTTCAAATTCCTAAGACTCCTCTCATTCAAGTTACTCAAAAAATCCGAGATAGTTAAATTAAGAAGTTAAAATAATNTTTAGTATGNCAAAACGTAACCTTAATTACTCGACCTTTTGGTGCATACCATGGACGTGATTAGGAAAAACAAACCCATCCTCTAACTTTCAGAAATGTATCTGAATGCGCTGGAGCTGTTCACCGTAGCCTTGGGATGTCGTAATTCGTCAGTCTATTGACTGAAATTTCGCCACAAGAACGCCAGATCCTGTACTCAGGAGGAGATACAGGTTTAAGAACCCTCGATTGGGCTGCTTGTCTCGGGCCTCTTTTGTATCCGGTGAAAACGTTATTCTGACTGAAGGCTCGAAGCCGTCGAAAATATACCCGTGGGGGTTGGCAGCTCTCCCTTGGCCCCGGCCGGAGATTATTCCCCCGAGGCCTCGTAGACGACCTTGCCACCAATGATGGTCTTGACCACGCCGATGGTTTTGATCTCGTGGGGGTCTACTGTCAGGATGTCCTTGTCGATAATGCAGAAATCGGCCACCTTGCCCACCTCGATAGAGCCTTTGACATCCTCCTGGTGATCCTGCCAGGCGCCGTTGATGGTGTAGCTTCTGATGGCTTCCTCAACGCTGATACGTTCCTCTGGGCCACTGACAGTCCCCGAAACCAGACTCTCCCGAAGGACGGCGTTCTCCACCCCTAACCGCCAGTTGGGCACGGTTATGGGCGCGTCGGAACTGGAGGTCAGGTTGAGACCCGAATCGATGGCTGTCCGCGTCGGCCACTCGTAGGCTGCCCTCTCATCGCCGACCACGGCCGGATCAAAGTCAGAGATCATAGCTTCGATGGTTGGCTGCATGGCTACGCCGCCCTTGATTCCAGCCAGCTTCTGACATGCCTCAGGGCTGATAAAGTCGCCGTGGACAACATAGTGGCGTGGGTCGCCGCCTGGTTTTTCGGCCAAGGCCTCGACGTATCCGTCCACTGTGGCGTCGATGGCCCGGTCGCCCGTGGCGTGAACCGCAATCTGATGGCCATAGTTGTGGACCAGTTTGATCATCCTGATCAGGTTGGCCCGCTGTTCCTCGTCCGTTTCCCCGGGCAGGACCGAGACGCCGTGTCCGAAGTCACCGCTGATGTAATCCTCGTTCATCCAGGAGGTGTAGGTCAGAGGGATGCCGTCGGCGAACAGTTTGATGCCGGGGAAGTTGAGCCATTCAGGATCGGTGTCCCGGGGTATAGGAAAGGATTCGAGGCCCTTTTTTAAATCGTCGTAATTCAGGGCCCCGTAATCGCCCAGCAGAATCAGGATAGTTGCCCGGGCGGCCAATTGACCGCCGTCGAGTAGTTCCCGGTAGATGTCGATGAACTCGGCACTCATAACCCCGTAAGCGTAGGCTTCGCCGCCGGGTCCGATGGCTGCGTCGGTGAAGCTGGTGATCCCGTTGGCGCTCAGGTGGCCGATGGCCGACAGAAGGGCTTCTTTTTTTTCTTCCCGGGTCAGGATGGGCACGAATTGGGTGACCAGGGCCTGGGCTCCCAGTTCCAGAAAAATGCCCGTCGCCTTGCCCCCGGCATCCCGCTCGATAACACCCGAAGGGGGCTCAGTATCGCTGGTGATACCGGCGAGTTCCAGGGCTTTGTGGTTGACCAGGATGGTATGCCCCGAAAAATCGGTCAGGATGACCGGGTTGTCGGGCGAGACCGGATCGATGTCCGAACCTCTGGGGAACATCGAAGGATCGTTTTTGCATTCCTCCAGCGAGCCCTGATCCCAGCCAAAGCCGCGGATCCACTCACCTGGCTCGACCTCGGCCGTCTTGACCCGGACGGCCTCGACGATATCGCCGATGGATTGAACCTGGGGGAAGGACAGATCCAGGGCCAATGGTGGCCGGGTCGCTCCAAAAAAGGGAGCATGCATGTGGGAGTCGTTGATCCCCGGTAGCATGGTTTGCCCGTCCAGGTCGATTACCTCGGTGGCTGGTGTGATCAAGGTCTTGACGTCATCATTGTCACCCACGGCGACAATCCGGCCATCCTTGACCGCCACCGCTGAGGCGATCTCGAAGTTTTGATTTACGGTTATTACCTTACCGTTTACGATGACCAAATCAGCTGCGGAATTTCCCATTTACCCCTCCTGCTCCAGATATTCGACGCTCCGGGCCAGCGCAACGCCCGGCTCGACCTTAGTTTGGTTGATGCCGAGTACAGGGAGTATAAACAAGCTGGTGCATGACGTCAGCCTATCAGAACAGCTACAAGGCAAAGAAGTGCTGGAGGAATCTGTCTGTGATTTGGATGAAATAATCGAGATACTGGAAGATAAAGATTGGAGTGAGGACGAACTTAACATCGATTTCAACACGGTGTTTGGGTAGTCAAACAGCGAGTGTTTCCATCACCTGTTTAGTCGGGATGAGAGCGATAAAGAAGTTTGGCTTCCGCTCTGGAGTCTTGACGGACTTCTCGCTTACGCAGAACCGATCGAGGATGATTTTACTATTTTCTATCGAAGAGACGAATGCGGTGCCTATGAATAAACTGCCATTGCACGCCGCTGGTCTTATTAGCGCGATTGAGAAAGACTTGACCGGTTTTATAGCGAAAGAGTAAATTTTCCGAGTAGCTTCAAGACGGAAAGGTTATTCACTAGCTCCAGGCGTTGGCGAGCGCGTTGATGGAGCCTGATATGAGGCGGTAGCCTATCTATTTGGGCCCTAGTGTGTGGAGGGGAGGTGATTCAGCTTGAAATGAGTAAACACGCAGAATTAACCACCCCCCTCCGCGTACCACTGTAAGCTTCCCAGTGGTGTCGTGACTGAGACTCGTTCAGAAGCTGAAGCTTGTCATCTTTGCGTGATTTGTTACCATCAAGTTGCAAACATGGAAGTATATTGTTATGGGCGATGATCCACTAGTGACGAATGAATTCCAGTTCACAAAGGCTGATGCAGCTGCCTTGAGGCGCGGAGTAGACCCTTGGGAAGTTAGTGGGTTTTACAAATTCATAAAACTCTACCCGAAAATCGACTATAAATCTGCATTA
>PBRC01000025.1 GCA_002725285.1 Gammaproteobacteria bacterium
TCTCAGCTGATGATTTTGCCTGAGTAGTCGAGGAGGCCTTCTTGGAACTACCTTTGCCTCGCTTTGCTATCAGAATAGGGCGTTAATGGTTCCTATACTCAGGCCCCTGCTCAGAGAGTACTCTTGCACAGCACGCATAAATTCCGCTGGTACCTCCGGTGACGATGGCAACACGATCTCTTAAATCCATAACCTCCTCTTAGGGACTCGGTTTGTTTGATCCGCTGATCGGCTTGATTAGCGAGCAAGTCACTTAATTAAATGTCATTTTTTTGTTTTAACTCGGCGTTAAGCTGTTTGATGTATTTGATTTCTAGTTCTTCGATGGCGTCAATGTAACCGTCCGGATCCACAAAGGTCTCGGGACTGTAGCCTTGCTCTGCCTGATATTTTTCATAAAAGCCGTATTGACTCTTGTGAGCCGCAACCCAGATATCTACATCCATCATCTTTTGATTTTTATAAGTGTAGGCAAAGTCCTGTGAGACGCCGGGGTAGGTTGGATCGACAATCATTTGTTTCCCAGGGTTGATGGTTCCCATATTTGCGATTAAGACCTTGTATAGCTTGCCGTTCTCCTTGACCTCCATTGAATAGCTTGAACTCCCTTCGGTATGCCCGGGGTGGTAGTGGACGGTCAGTTTTGTGTTGCCCAATTCGATCAGCTCGCCATTCCCGATAATTTTGTCGACCGTTACCGGTCTGAAGGTCTCGATTCCGCCAAAGTGAGGGTCACTGAAGCCTCCGTCTTCTAAGATCGGAGCATCCTTTTTTGTGGCGTACATTTTTGCGCCTGTCAGTTCCCTGATGATCGCGAGATCAGCAGTGTGATCAAAGTGGGACTGCATAGACAGAAGTATTTTGACATCCTTGATGTCATATCCGAGGGAATTGATATTGGCACTGATGTGTTGCATTGAACCCTCTGCGCCAGTATTCAATAAAACATGGCCTTCTTCCGATGTAATGAGGTAGACGCTGAGATCCTGGCCTCCAACGCCATATAAATTCCCCACTATTCGAAATGGGGAATGGTTTGTTACCCAGGCATCAGGCATCTGAAAATCGGGAAGAGCCGCCTGCAGTTTCTTTGTGTACTCTCCGGTTCCGCCATAAACGGGAAAGCTCAATAAGATAATCACAAGTGTGTTTAGCATTAGCCGCTTCATAGATTTCCCCCCTTCGATAAAACTAGTTTAGGCTTTCCACTCTACTAGTCTACCTAATATAAGTGGGTAGCGGTTAAGCAGAAGGGCTTATTGAGTTCGGTTTGAGCAGATTAACTGGAATCGGTGCGCTGTATTTGTGGAGAAATTGTGTGCTCGTCATTTCGTGATTTAAAGAAGAAGGAACGAAAGAGCGTCCCTGGTTTTGTGCGTGTTGAAGATGTCACCGGAGAATCGATCAATCCTGCTCTCTTAGAGATCCGTTTACCCAATGGCGTCAGTCTTGATATGCTCACGCAGCTGGTTTCCCCGGATCAAATGTTGCAGACACTGGCAGCTCTGATGTTTATTTTTCGTATCCGTGGAATCAATTGGTGTATTTATACCTTAACTAGCTGTTTCTAATTTATACATCTGAAGTTGCTACAATGAACCCCCAAAAAAATTCGGGATTAAATTTATTGGAGAAAATATGAAAACTATTAAATGGATTGTTATTTTTTTAATTACTTCTTTAGTTTCTATTTCAGCTTTTGCACACGACCCTAAGGGAGAGTCTTTTACTCTCTCAGGTAAGATCACTTCTGTTGAGCTGAATAATTCAGGCGGAGTCATTAATGTTTCGTCTGAAGCAGGAAGATACGGCAAAGTTTTTCTTACTTACAATGTGACTCTTAATCCGGCACTTCCAAATCAAGGTTATTTTTCAGGAAGAGGAGTAGGGATTAATGATGATGGAGAAAGAGAGTCTGGCTCACGTCAAGGGGTCTTTAGAAGGGAAGGATCTATCATGAAGTTCTGGTCTTTAGATGATGTTTCTGATGGTCTCTTGAATTACTGCGAAACCGTTATTGATTTAAGGGCAGAAACAGTAGAAATGACTTTTTACCCTTTCTAAAAAAGGGTCTCCAACCCAATTAAGTTGGAAAAGACTCTATGAAGGGCATAGGAAGAATAACCGTCGGAAACGCGGTGTTTGCGAAGTACGAATTGTTGCTCGGGTACATCTGTGAAGTCTCGGCAGCGGCCATTGACACCAATGAATCATCATATTGGCGAAGCCTGGGATGTATCTAAGGCCTCGTTGTTCCTGGCCTCGGACGGCGAACTCATCGCCGAGGGCAAGGCTGCAGTCATGTTCATGGGCAGCATAAGCTTCGGCATTAAGAATGTCGTCGCCCATGTGGGCAGGGAGAACCTCGATGAAGGCGATGTCTTTGTCGCCCGTCTGCAGCTACTTTGCGCGGTTCGCGCCACCCCGGCATGCTAATCTCCCTTCTTATTCTTGAAAGTGCTGTAGAAAATGGCCTGTAGCCATCAAATTTTACCTAAAGATTTCCCGGAATAGGGCGTTAATGGTTCCTATACTCCCGCAAAGGATCCTAATGCAATTCATAGGTTAAGCAAGTTAGCTATCGGGTGGCTTTGCCTGGGTATCAACATCGAACGCATTAAACACGGCATCCTGCAAGACAAAAAAAGGGAGGCCTGAGCCTCCCTTTCCTTCTAACTAATTTATCAAATTAATTAGTTAGATTGTGAGTTAAGGTTATTCCATACCGTCTAGGCTCGGCAGGATAAATTATAGTTACCCCCAGGTCTTGTCCGACTGGCTCGCCGTACTTATCTGTAGGGCTGCCATCGATCAATGTCTGACTTGGCACATCCAAGGCCCCACGGAAGTACTCCTTTCCGTTTAGGTTGGTACCCCAAATCGTGACGCTGGTCTTGTTGTTTGCCAGATCCCATACAATCTGAGCATCCAGCAGACCATAGGCGTCCTGTCGGGATGTATGAAATCGCCGGAGCGTATTATATTCACGTCCCCTATGTGACCAACCGCCACCGATCGTCACCATTCCGCCATTATCCATGGGAATTTCATAGGCTGCGTGAATACTCCAGTTATATGGTGCGCCACCCACAAAATCGATGTGGCTGAAGTCATTCACAAACTCGGTCTCTTCCAATGTCACTGGATCCCACTCGCTGTCCATCGTCGAAAATTTATCGTACTCACCATCGAGGTAACCAAAGGACGCCGTCAGCCTGAGACCTTCAATAGGTGTCGCCTGCAGCTCCATCTCAATACCCTGCATGGTGGCCTTCTGCGCGTTAATTAAATCTGCAGTGGGCTGTCCTCGTTGCATACGGCTCACGGTAATCTGCTGATTCTCGTAATCAGTCTGGAACACATTCATGTTCAGTCGCAATTGATTATCCATCCACTGGCTCTTCATCCCGATCTCCCAGTTGTCGGAGATCTCTGGTTCGAACGGTCGCATGCGAATGTCGCCGTTCATACCTCCCGAGCTATAGCCTCTCGCGAAACTCGCAAAGACCATGATGTCATCAGTGAACTTATAGTTGACGATCAGCCTTGGCGTCGCCTGTCCGTATCGAAGCTCCTGGTCACAATACGCCATCGTGGCCGCTCCATTCGCATCTAATGGCATACCGGGGCAAAAGTTTTCGGCATCAAACCCCCCGCCCACGGTGAATTGATACCGACGAAATTTGCGTGTGTCCTTGGTATAACGGTAACCGGCTGTTACCGACCACTCATCGTTAATCTCATAAGTCGCCTCGGCAAAGGCGGCATACGAAGTTTGCGTCGCATGAGTTTCCTGGTCTCGGCTTGCTCCCGCCTGTGTTGCCAGAAATAGATCACCCACGGTCATAAATCCCGGAGGGACGCTCGGATCTAACATACTGTAATCCCAACCCCACATCGGCGCATCCGCTGCGGAAGGGTTGGTGTCTATGCCACGCCACATCGGCGCACTGATAATCTGAGTTGCGCTCTCATAGAACCAATACATGCCCACCGTCCAGGTCAACCGATCATCAAACGCCTCGCTCTCGATTCGAAACTCTTGAGAGACCTGGTCATAGGGATTTCGAACATACTCGAGCACGTCAATACTATTGGAGGGCTCGCCGACAAAGTCGGTACCCCATCCCCAGGACTGGCTCATCGCATCCATGGTGCGGCTGGCGGTAAGAGAGTTGAGCGTGCCCCACCCCATATCCCAGCTCATATCAAGCGTGATCTGTCTAGTATCGATGTCCGCGTGGTTTGGATCATTATCATTCGACAAATAATAATCGTTGACAGGGGTACAAGCTCTAACCAGGTCGTCCTGCCGACCTGCGATCGAAGCAATAAAATCTAAACCGGTCCCGCTGCCGGTTGCGCCAATACACTTGCCCAAACCCGCGGTCTCACGAGCCCCATAGTATTCTGCAGTTAGCATCGCCTCGAAGGTGTCCGTTGGCGTCCACAAAAGTTTAGCTCTGGCTGACTTGGAATCTGTCTCATTCCACTTACGACCCGAACGATCTTTCATGAAGCCATCGTCGCGCCGTGTCTGCATCGAAACCCGACCAGCCAAGACACCTTCAATTAGAGGAATATTCAATAGCGCGTCGGTAGTCACCTGGCCAGCATTGCCGGTGCCAACCCTGACCTTAGCTTCAAGCTCATCGCTGGGATTTCGAGTGATCACTTGTACGAGTCCGGCCGTCGTATTTCGACCAAACAGCGTGCCTTGTGGTCCCCTCAACACCTCAACCCGCTCAATATCAAAAAGGTCAAATACACCACCCTGAGGACGTCCAAGATAGACCCCATCGATGTACGTTCCAACCTTAGGATCTTGTGTTGGTCCCCAGTTTACCTGGCCAATTCCTCTCAGAAACACTTGAGCTGTGTTTCGAGATACTGAACTGTTGGTGAAGGATAAGTTAGGAGTGACCTGTTCGATTCGTTGAATCTCAGTAATACCCCTGTCTTCGAGATAAGCTGCAGATAACGCACTGATCGGAATGGGCACTTCCTGTGAAATTTCCTCTCGTCTTCGCGCGGTCACGACGACCTCTTCGATTCCCTGCGCCGATTCTTCCGATAACGCTTGTTGCGGCAACAACATCACAGCACCGGAAAAGATTAGCGCCAGTGCGTACGATAAACTTATAAACGTCAAGTGCTCGAATAATTTCGATTTCATTAACTT
Organism: Gammaproteobacteria bacterium; assembly: GCA_002725285.1. Taxonomy (GTDB): domain Bacteria; phylum Pseudomonadota; class Gammaproteobacteria; order Pseudomonadales; family Azotimanducaceae; genus JAHRVQ01. The sequence goes on from PBRC01000025.1 coordinate 5,183, forward strand.
CCCCTATATTTATGTAGGACTATAATGCTCTAAAGCGATATTTGTACGTTAAGACATATATTAAAGTATGTAAATTTATTGTTTGACATCTAAAATTAAATTTTTTAACGGTATGAGAATTCAACACCTTTCGCGTCCGTCATATGACCTGCACTGTGAAATATATAAGTATGATTCAATGGCACCACTGGTTGCACAAAAGGGCTGCCACAAGGGAGGAATAGGGCGTTACTACATTTACATCTTAAGGCATCTGACCCCACCGGTTGCCAAGTCAGGGCGTCTTTAATTTGAAAAGAAATCAGCAATTACCGTAGTTGACCGTTCTTCAGGAAATGCAGTTTATATTGCCTATTCTCGCCGCTTAGGCAATCTGAAGTACCTGTCTTGCAGCTCGCTCTCCCTCCTCACAAGCTGTTGACCACAGCTGATCGCCGGTCAATTCAGAATGCGCGAAACGAATCCTGCCGTATCCTTTACGCACGATGTCGCGGGCAGGCGGTTTGCCGTCCAGTCCATAAAAGAAACCCTTCTGCGGGATGACATACGCATGGCCCCACCGATTTGTGATGATCGCACTAATATCCCGTTCGTGATCAAAACCGTGATCCCCAAATGTGGTCTGGAGCTGATTTCGGAGTGTTGTCTCGATCTCCCGAAACGGCATTGCAAAAAGCTGAGTTCGCGCCACAAGACTTTGCGTGTCGTATGGAAGACCCTGGTCGGACACACCATCTGTAAATGGTATGTAAAAAGTCAGCACGGTCGGCTTATCAGGATCTAAGGGCATGTGGTCACCATCGAGCGACAGCGGTGCACGAATGTTCGTAAACCAGCCCCGCTCACCAAGCCAGCGTGCCGACGTAATGCCGAGTTTTTCCATGAATCGCCAGTGCCTGACAGCAACGTTGGCCACGAGCATTGGGCCATGTTGGAAAGTTTCCATGGCATCCAGTAATGCGCTCGGGGCATCGCGGACAACGTGTTTATTCATCCACTGCCCGCCCGCCATGATGATGGTTTTTCCCGAGACGACCCTTACGTCACCACTCTTGTTGTCCAGATAAGACACCTGGACTCTCTTTGCACTTTCCGGTCCTCCATCGTGGCGAACGTCAACCACAGTCGAATCAAGGCGAATCCTCAAATCTCTCTTAGGTTGGTCGAGCGCATCGAAATTGATTTGTCCATTGAGTATGTCACCGAAGGTGGCTTTGCCTTCAATCGCGTCAGGTAGCATCTTTTTGACCATGTGCCTTACGATGCAGGTATTTCCGCCCGGGAAGCTGACTGGATAGTATGACTCTTCCGATAATTCCTCCGCTGCGGCTTCATCGACCGTTGTAGTACCCGGTGCGAAAAAGTGTTTTGCCGCAAGTGCAGAAACCGCATCACAGCCGAGCCCTGTTCCATACGCTGAGATCATCGTACTCAAGTACTCGAATACTTCCTGCCGCGTAATTCCGACATGGCTGGTGAGAAAGTCCGCGTACGTCATGCCATCTAGCCACCTATTGAGATCATCCGGATGATCCTCAATTAGGAATTGATCCAGATACGAAAGCTCCTCCTTGACTTCGTCGGGCCAATTCAACTCTTCGTAGCCGGATAGCCATGGGTTCCTGGCCATTCTCAGCTTTTCCGAATCGTCCGGATCCTCAAAAAAGTATCCTTGCTGCGCCTCATCTCGGTAGATCATCATGTGTGCGTAGTGTTCTTTTGCATACGCAAGATCTTTGTCGCTGCCCGCAGCAGTCTCTAGCCAGGTCGGCGCATCAGGTTCATCACCCATCGGAAGCCCAACTTCCTCCCAAACGGGGTGATAGAAAAAACCGAGTTCTGACATGACACGAGCCGGCCACAAACACATGTTCGAACCTTGCGGCGCTTGCAAGCGATAGCCATCCACTTCAACCTCGTTCTGTTTCGCCTCTCCGCCAAACACAGAATGGTTGTCGAGAAGCAATACCCGAGCATTGTCATCACTTTCCTTCAGAAAATGGTAAGCCGACATCAAACCTGCAAAACCCCCACCGACTACGACCAGATCGTAGTCTTCGCCGGTATCTTCAATTGAGTCTGGCAAGCTCGTCCAGTGCCCATCTCTCAACGAGTGAGCAGCATTAATGACTTTATGAGTGTTACCATTGGAGCTCGAGTAGTCCCCAACTCCACCTGGTCCCGTCCAGTCCGCCCCAACGAGCTCATAGGAAGGGCGGGATTGGGCCTCCGCAGTACGAAGGAGCCCTGGTGCGGTTACGGTCAATAGGCCACTACCGACACCAAGTAGCGTACCGCCAATAAAATCTCTTCGAGTGACGTTTTTGGGTAGCTTCAATAAATCGTTACTGCGCCGCTCGCGTATGTTCATTTCACTCGTTCTCCGATTCGACGAATTGTGCTGGCGGATCGTCGGTCGTCACCGAATCTTTCTTGAACGTAATAGCAATCCACTCCAAAGGCCGAGATCCTGTATTGCCGGAATCATGTTCGTCGCTGAGGTAAACCGGCCCAGGTCGCCAAAATGCACGAACAGTGTCGTTTTCCGGTCGTTCAAACACGCGTTCTGAACCGCGATAGCGATAAACAAGTTCGTTGGTGGAGTTCAAGACGATGACAAGTTGATTCTCCGGATGCTCATGTATCCCTTCCCATTCACCTGACTCCAGAACGAATCGCTGCACGACGACACGATCGTCTTCGAGCAGGGTTTCACCCTCGATGTTCGGATACTCCTGTTGAGCGGATCCGGTCGTGACCGTAAAAAGCCCAACGATCAATCCTGTAATGCGCATCTGCGTTTTCTCCCAATCCGTGAAGTCAGACCTCATTCTGGGTCGAAAGCGACCCTCCTAAACTCTACCATCCTGGTCGGTACTCTGGTCGGTACTTTCTGCACTGAATCGACGTAGGGTATAGGCACCATTAACGCCCTTTTCAGAGAAATCATCAAGTAAGGTTTGATCGCACAGGCCGTTTTCTGCAGCAACATAGAAATTAGGAGGGACACATCAGCTACAGACATCGGCTACAGATAGAAACATCAATTTTGAAGGCTCGCTTGAGCCTTTCTGCCCACGTGAGCGATTTATGGCTCTCAGCCGATGATTTTTGACTATTGGTCGAGGAGCTTTTCTTTGCACTGCCCTTGCCAAGCTTTGCTGGGGAGATCCTGCTCGGTTAATTAGGACTGCAGTGGGCTGACCATATTCGGCGAACCGGAAGGTGCGGGTTTTCATCAGCAAAGATACACAGTTTACTTTTCACGCATTATCAGATCATGATACACAGGTAACCGGGAAAGGTGGAGAATCAGGTGCTGAGCTGGCTGTTAAGACAATGCTTCGTGAAGCTCTGCCGCGCAGAATTGTCAGCTCGGATCGAGGCGCAGCAGTTCCGCCGGCTGGCCATGCAAGCGGCCCGAAGACATCGGGAGTTGCTGTCTTCGCTGCCGCGGGAACAGACCTTTGGCGCCCGACTGGTGATCAAATTTGTAGCCCCGGGGATCGCCTTTTTTCACGCCATCGAAGCTGCCGGAGTCGACCGAGCAGAAGCCGTTCACATCATTGCCCGCAGCAATCAGCGCCTGCTCAAACCGCTGCTCTGCGTTGCTGCGCTATTCGCCTACCTGCTGGGACGACGAGCAATCAGCCGGTCACGGCGCATCTGGGCCGGCCTGAATAAATTTTTTCCGTTCGCCCCGCCCGCCTGGAAACGGGTCGATGTGGCGGCCGGGCCCGATGGTTTCGGCTTCGACTACAGCAGCTGTCCCATCGCCGCGACCTGCCGCGAGCAAAAAGCGCTGGATCTTTGCAGCGGGGCTTTCTGCGCGGCGGACTACTGGATCGGTGATGCCCTGAAGGTACATCTTGAACGAACCGAAACCCTGGCGCTTGGCCATGCCCGCTGCAGGTTCAGGTGGCAGGCAATCGATCCCGGCAATCCCCGGCCCGGCAACGCCGGCTCGCAATAAGCGAAAAGGTACATTGGCAAAAGCCCCCGGCCCGGTACCTTTTTTGGGCACCTGTTTTGACCGCTTTTTTGTAGCTTTTTCAGGATTTTAGACAATTGGCCTGGCGGGCCGGGCGTGTGGCACAACAATGCCGATGCCCCTCGCGTGTTTTTCGCATTGTGGTTCTGGCCGCCGGCTATACTCAGATCAGTACTTGAGCCTGGGTTGAATTGCTGCGCCCCTGTTCAATTGTTTATAGCGACCCACAAAGTTATAGGTTTGCTCGATCGATATGGCATCGTATTCACAGATCGCATGGCAATTGTCACAGGACAGGCACATTGAAAGGCCCTCCTTGATTCGAACCTTTTTATCATGCCTTGGGCCGTATAACTCCAGCACATCGCAGGGACAGATAATCGTACACATCTTGCAGCCATTGCAGTTTTCCAGATCGATTGCCACAACCCCGAATTGAGAATCGTTGGCATCGTCCACAATCGGGATACGCTTCATTTCTTTCTTCGACAGCAGTGCCATTTATATCTCCTGCGTCCACACGCCTATTTGAAAACAGTCTGGTATTTCTCAGTAGATGAGATTCTTCTCTCCATCTTCGATCCACAGAGTCTCATGGGTTTCCCTCGCAACAGTATTTTGCATCGGTTTGCCCAGCACGTAACCGACGCTGATCGCCTCAATGAGCTGGTATGGTTCCTCTACGCCCAGCCTTTCCCGCCATTCGGCACTGTCGTTCAAAAATGAGGCGAGGCCGACCCAACAGGTACCCAGGCCGAGACTGTGCGCGGCCATGACAATATTGGTACCGACAATGCCCAGGTCAATTTCCGGATGGCCAATGCCACGGGTATCCATCAGCGGAATAATGATAGTTGGCGGGTGATGAAACACCTTGAAGCGATCGTTAGCGATCAGATTCACCGCACCGAAGGGCACGGGATGCATGTTGCTGGGCCGCCATTTCGCAAATAACTTGAGGAAGGTCTCGCTCCGCCAGCGTGCAAAGGTGCCTTTCTTGTAGGCGGTGTAGTCAAGCGCACCGCTGATCTTCCGGCACATGTCGGCGCAGAAATTCTCCATCTCTGTAATCGTTTCACGGTCGCGAACTACCACATACTTCCATGGTTGGCAGTTCCCCTGCGAGGGAGCGAATCGCCCAATCTCCAATATCCGGCGAATCATATGTGCCGGCACCTGCTTTTTCTTGAAGCGGCGAATGCTGCGACGTTTAAGGAAGGCTGCCTCGATGGTATTCCACGGGTCCCCCTCCTCAATTTCCGTCGTCTTCACTGCGCGTCGTGGTTGCTGTTCGGTCTCTTCTGCGTCGTTGGCATCGACTCTATCTTTGGCAATATCACTCATGCTTATTCCCTCGCGCTACTGGCAGCTGATTGTTCGGTAAATACCGTATCGGGATTTGCGGTGAAGGCATCGAGCAAAAATCTTATCTGGGGTTTTTCGGACGCTGTCTTGGGGATTTCATCCACGACCTGTAAGTAGGTGGGGACAAAATTAGACTCCAGACCCACACGACACGCAGCAAATACCGATGAAGGTGTAAATTCTTCTGGCTGTTGGGCGACTACGGCCGCTACCACGTCCTTTTCTCCCGGTGCCCCGGACGCTGCCTCAACACCGTAAACAAAAACGTCGCTGACCTGGGGATGTTCGGCTATTACTTTCTCGACAAAGCTTGGACTAACAAAGTCACCATTGTGACGCAGACCACCGCCAGCGCGAAAATCAAAGTAGAACCAGCCGTCTTCATCACGATGCCCCATGTCACCGCTGCGTAGCCAGCCACCGTGGGTTTTCTTTTCTGATGCCTCGGGGTTGTCGTAGTACTCAACTTCGGCCTTCTGCTTGCGATCCACCGGACGTGAACTGATTTCGCCTGTCACCCCGGGTGGGCACTCCACATCGTTTTCATCAAGAATCTTCATCTCCAGATCGGCGCCGGGCTTACCGAAAGAACCCACCGGCCCCTCACCCACGGGTTTGAAGGCGAAACCTCCTTCCACAGCACCGTACCACTCGTAGATGTCCAGGCCAAAGCGTTTTTCGAAGGCTGACCAGATCGCCGGGGGCATGCCTGCACTAACTAACAGTCGCACCGGGTTGTCGGCATCATCTGCCCGCTCCGGTTCAGAATAAATCGCCGTTGCCATACCACCTAACTGTGAAAATGTGGTCCCGCCATAAGCACGGCACACGTCGAATAATTTCGATTTGGTGAAACGGCGGCTGAATATAGCCCGCAGTCCCGCGCCAAGTGCAGGTGCAAGCGTTACGGCCTGGGCATTGCCGTGGGTCAAAGACAAGCCCGTGTATGGGCGCTCATTCTCCTGATAACCGAATATGACACCGAGCATGGAGCTGAAGCCAAATCGGAAATTTTGAAATACCAGGCCCTTGGGATCTCCGGTAGTGCCCGAGGTATAGATAATTTGCAGCGGATCACTTGCATCCTTAAGACGCGGCTCCAGCGTGTCGGCAGGCCTGTTCAACGCGTCACGCAGAGACTCTACCGCATCCTCGCTATCAAGGGCTACCGCCTGAGCTGTCTCTCCGGTTTCTAATCCCAGTATCCATTTGATATCACTGACATCCAGACGGGCACGCGCCACTTCTGCAAGGCAGTAGTCTGCGCAAATCACCCCCTGGCAACCGGCGTTTCGCAACATGTAGACCAGTTTCTCGCCTCGCGTTCGCGGATCGATGGGCACTAATACACAACCCGAGATCGAAGCGGCGATCATGCTTTCCACATATTCCGGATGATTCCGCATCATCAGACCAAATCGATCACCAGGTGCCATACCCCTGGCAATAAGATCGGCCGCAAGGCGGTTGCCATTGGTCTGAAGATCGGCATAGGTGCGGATCTCGTCCTCGCTGGCGCCGTCATCCAGACTAAGGTGTTCAAAGGTCAACACATCGAGATCCGGTTGCTTTTCAGCCTTGGCCTGGATCATGTCTGCCAGAATAAACTCATTACGCTCGCGCATTGCTATTCCTCACGTTTATTTTGTTCTGCCCTGGCCGTCAGTACCGCAGTTTCGAGATCTCTTCCTGGTAGAACATAATTTTCATCGGATCGAGTCCATAGGGGGGGGCTACCACCACCAGTGAATCGGCGATTTCCCAGGCTTTCTCGAGGCGTTTGCGTACCGAGTCGGGCTTGCCGCAAAGCACAAAAGTTCGAACCATCTCATCGGAGACCAGGTCGGGGCGGGTGAACACGTCTCGCTGACGGCCAGCTTCCTGCGCGCGACGGGCTTCATCGCGAAAGCCGTGAGCAGCGAAGAATGACTCATACTGAGCGAAGGAGGCGTAAAACCCAACGGTCGTGCGTGCATCCTCAATGGCTTCCGCTTCGTTTTCATTGGGTGCGCACCAGAACCACAGGTTCAGTTCTACATCTTCACGTTTGCGCCCGCCGCGGGCCAGTCCCTTGGCGATTTCCGGCTGGATTTTCTCAATAGCCCAGTCAATAGACCAGATCGGGTGACCCATAATACCGTCGCCAACCTCTGCCGCCAGGCGCACCGCCGGGCCACGTAATGCTGCCAGCCAGATCGGGATCTGCTCGCGAACCGGCGGTTCCTGAGGCTGCATGGTTGCGTAGTTACCCTTATAGTACTCACCTTCAAAAGGTGCCAGTCCCTCTTCCTTGTGCGCACCACCAACAATATGTCGCACTGCAGCCACCGTTTCACGCAGGTGTGTAAGCGGTTTGTGTGGCGGTGCACCGAACAGGTTACAGGTCCATTCCTGAACACTTGCGCCTAATCCGAGTACAAACCGACCCTGGCTGATGCGATCCATGTCGATAGCCGCCAGTGCTGTTTCAAACGGGCTGCGGGCTGCCGCAATAGCGATGCCACTACCGATCTTCAGTTGTTCTGAGTGCGAGGCCACCACCGCCAGCGCCGACCAGGGAGGCCCGATAACCTGGGGGGTAAAGAGGCCCTCAAGCCCCTGTTCCTCGGCCTGTTTTGCAAACATTGCGATCAGGGGGGCGGCCAGTGGCGGCACGATTCCCCAGTAGGGTCTTTCCAGTTTTTTCCCCGCAGCCATGCCTGCTCCTGTATTGTTATCCTGATTTCGAGAGTATCTATCATAAATACCCTATATGTATTTATCTATGCCGGGGTTATTCTACAGAATGGTTATGTGGAGGCCGGTTTAAACACGAGGTGTAATTCAAATGAGGGACGTAGCTGTAATTGGCGTTGGTATGACACGCTTTGGGAAATATCCCGACAAGGGCATTAAGGAGTTTGTGCGCGAGGCGGCTGAGAATGCCATCAAAGATGCCGGGATTTCAAAAAGTGACATCAATGCTGCCTATGTCGGTAGTGCTGCGACCGGCTTAATGACCGGCCAGGAGATGATCAGGGCACAGGTGACCCTCAGTGCGATGGGGATCGAAACGATTCCCATGTACAACGTCGAAAACGCCTGCGCCAGTTCTTCGACTGCGTTTCATCTTGCCCAGATGGCGGTTGGGGCAGGTATTTATGACTGTGCGCTTGTGGTCGGTTTCGAAAAGCTGTTCTCCGAGGACAAGCTGAAATCGTTCAGAGCCCTGGGCGCCGCGGTGGACGTCGATATGCTCGAGGCAATCATGAACAACCCCGACAGCCTCGCCGACCATATGCCAGAGGGGGCTGCGAAGATGTTCGGCGAAGGCAGCGGTGAAAATCGCAGCGTCTTTATGGACATGTATGCCGGTTTTGCCAGACATATTATGGACAAGTACGGTCTAACCCAGGAGCACTATGCAAAAATCGCCGTAAAGAGCCACAAAAACGGCGCCCTCAATCCTCATGCCCAGCATCAGAAAGAAGTAACACTCGAGCAGGTGCTCAATTCCGGCGATGTTTCCTTTCCCCTGACCCGTATGATGTGCTCCCCGGTTGGTGACGGTGGTGCGGCAGCCATCGTCTGCTCAAGAGAGGTTGCAGCGAAATTCACCACCAAACCGGTATGGGTTGCGAGTTCAATTGTGGGAAGTGGGAGACGAACCATCGCTGATCCAGAGGATACAATCACCGCACGAACGGGCCCCAGGGCGTTCGAAGCTGCCGGTATCGAGCCGGATGAGATCGACGTTATTGAAGTACATGATGCCACCTCGCCATCGGAAATCATTGATCTTATCGATCTGAAGATCTGCAAGGGAGAAGATGCCGCAAAGTGGATAGATGAGGGTTATATGGAGATCGACGGGAAAATGCCATGCAACCCTTCCGGCGGTCTTGCCAGCAAAGGACATCCGATTGGCGCCACCGGTTGTGGCCAGATATACGAAATTGTGAACCAGCTGCGCGGCACTGCAGGTAAGCGGCAGGTAAAAAATGCCAAAACCGGCATGACCCACAACGGTGGTGGAATACTCGGGCTTGATGCCGCCGCCATGGCCCTGCATATTTTCAAAAGCTGAAATCAGTCAACTGATAGCAGCCATTTCACCGCACAATTCTGCAATGATGCCGGTTTGCCAACACAGCTCGCTCATCATATCTGCATATCACTACTCTTAGTTCTGGAATAGGAGTTCTGGAATAGGGTTCGATCCTTAGGTCGGATGGGTCTTTGATCCTGTGAGCCTGGAGCTTTTTATCAAGCCCAATTGTAGTTCAGCTGAATGTTGATATGTTTCTGAAGTTGTTGAGCAGAAAGTCAGGGCCTTCGGTGATGAAATCCTGTGAGCATGTGCATCTGCCAACGAATGTCTCGAAACGGTCACCGAGAAGAGGTTGTTATTGGATTGCGCAGTGAAACATAGCGAAGGACGACATCCTGGGACATGTGGCTGATCTCATCGCGAGAATGGCGCTCTGGGGTTATACCCAAGAGATATGTTGTTTTCATAATGCAAGCAAATGAATAATTTCTGGTTACAGAATAGTAGAAATTTAAGATGACGATCACTTCACTTCCGTGAGAATATCGCTAATCAAGAATTGCCGGAATCAAACACGTCAAGGAATAAAACTATGGCATATGACTACAAAACGCTGGAGGTATCCATTGATCAAGGGGTGGCTTATGCCACTATCAGTGCGCCACCGATCAATATCATGAACCCTGATATGTTTGTCGATCTGAACCAGTTTACCGAAGAAGTAGAAGTCGACAGTGATGTTAAGGTGGTAGTAGTACAAAGTGCCAATCCTGATTTCTTTATTGCGCACTACGATCTGCATACTCTTCTGGAGGTGGATATTACCGAAGAACCAAAACTCGAAACAGAGCTGCATCCCTATCATGTGATGTGTGAGCGAATGCGCACCATGCCAAAGGCGACAATAGCGAAAATTGCCGGACGTATAGGGGGTGGCGGATCTGAGTTTGCCTCCTCATTCGATATGCGTTACGGCGTAATCGGTAAAACCCAGGTGTGTCAGATGGAGGTAGCCCTTGGAATCTTGCCAGGTGGTTCCGGTACCCAGCGGTTGCCCAGGCTAGTGGGTACAGGTAGAGCAATGGAGATAATACTTGGTAGTGCCAGCATCGATGCTGAAACCCTGGCTGACTGGGGTTACCTGAATCGTGTCTTTGATGCGGGCGATATTGATGACTTTGTCGACAAGCTGGCCAAGCGGATCGCCACGTTTCCTACCACTGCAGTAGCCCTGGCCAAAGAATCTGTTAACAACGCAGAATTGCCATTACAGGAAGGACTATTGAAGGAGACTTTTCTGTTCGGACAGACCATGGCAACAGAGGAAGCACAGACCCGCATGAAAGTAGGGTTAGAACTTGGCTTTCAAACCCGGGAAAAAGAGATGGAGATTGATCAATTGTGTCTGGATCTATCAGATGCAGTTGAGAATAAGAATGGATAATCCGTATGGAACACTCTAAAAAATACATCGCTCAACATCCGCATCTGCCGTTTCTCACTGGCAATAACCGGTCTTACCTGGCGGTAGGTTATTACCCCAAAGAAGCACTTGAGAAGTTTCTCCCGCAAGCGATATCCATACCCTCCGATACGGTGATGGCCGAGAAGTACCCTACCGTGATGCAAGTGGATGGTATGCACCCGTTCATGCTGCAATTTGCCAACTGTCATAATGTTCATGATCTGATGAGTGAATATGAACTGCGCCCCTATGAGGAGATCCAGGCCTGTTTTCCAGCCACTTATACCCATGAGGGAGGAGAGCAGCAACACTGTTTGTTTGTGCAACTTATGTATCTGGAATATCTCTTAGGTGTTCTTGGCGGTATGTACTTCGGTTTGCGTAAGCAATTCCGGCCTTCGATGCAAGTTGTAGAAACAGCCACATCAAGATCCTGGGTGATTCCTGGCATCATCGATGCCGGCTTCGAGCAGACCGCAACTGAAAGCGGTACAGAGCTCGATCCATTTTTCGCTCAGATGTTTATCAATCCAGCCGTGACTCTCTCATATTTCAATCAATATCGTTTTTATAAGCAGCGAGTGTATCCAAAAAAAGTACTGGACGCGTCGCCTGCCTATGAATGGCACTATAAGGATTCTGTGATAAAGAATAACGAAAATACCTTCGCCACTTATTCTGAGTATCACTTTTCAATTTCGCAGGTAATGAAATACGATGCATACTTTCACCCGGCTAGTGCTGTGGGGATTGATTAGAGGTTTAGGCAGGATTAGCCCCAGAAGTATTCAATATGCCATAGGACTCTTGCCGCAGGACTCTGGTTTTACAATCAGACACACATCGCCACCCCAATACTTAAAACTGCTGGTCGACTGTTAAAAACCGAAATTTCGGCTCTTCAGTCAAGAATTCATCCAAGGCGGCAAGAGTACCTTCTTCTTCACGCCAGGCTAAATAAGCATCATATTTTTCTTGGGATTTCCATTTGCTTATGACGTCTACCGCTTCTGGTTCNGCTGCAGTAGAGCAAGCATTAACTTCGCTACACCCATCATAATTTCTAGTGTCCGGAAGCAATCCGTGAAACCATTCCAAAAAAGCCTGCCTTTTGTCTGGTATGACCTTCAACTGTAAATTTACTATAACCATGCCACGACTCCTCCAAATTAAGAAAAGTTAATTAATCTATAAGTAAATTCGATCCTGGCAGCTATGAATTTGCCTAGGTAACGGTATCCACTGCATCAGGGATGTCTTCAGATTTCAGTAGTTGATATGCAAAGACCAGCAGGGAGGCAGTGATAATGAGTCCAAAGATCAGAATAAGCACACCGTAAATCATCCAGCCCTCCTGATTCCAGTCGGCGAAACGACGGGGCATTCCGGCAGCCCCACCAGCGAGCATTGCGAAGGCTGAACCCATCGCGCCAACGGTATAGAGTGCAACAAAGTAGTATCCCAATTTATCGCTTAGCTTTCGGCCAGTCATTACAGGGTAGTGGTGACATAGCACGCCTATCCACATCAGACTCATCGCAGCTAAAACCGCCATGGTGTGTCCGCCTGCCCACATGGTGCCATGCAGTTGAAAAGACCAGGCTACATTTGAGGTGATGATTGCACTGACACCATCGAGAATATANAGCACNAAACCCATCAAAACCGCCATCAGCGCCGCACCAGGCCTAATGCCATGTTTCCAGATCGTTGCCAGTACGGTGAAAATCGTAACAGCTGCACCAAGGCCTGTGCCGAAGCTCATGATGTTACCGTGATATGCAAGTGTGGAAGGTAATGCGGGGAACATCGTAAAGAAGTGGTGAAAAAAAGAGGTGACAGAGGTGATGAGTAAGATCCACAGCGCAAGATTGGCGAGGCGATCGCTATAAAGTTTTTTCGTTCCATCGGCCAGATATAGCGGCAGCGTTCCATAAAGGGCACTGACTACCATTATCGCCATCGCCTCCATGAGATTGTGCGCAAACATCCAGAATGCAAACTGGAACACAGCGGGTTCCGTGGCCCAGGAAATGGCGGCCATTGGAACGATTCCATACAATCCGAGCAACACAGTTCCGGCGACTGTAAGAATCGGCGTTCCCATCACCAGCAACACAAATGCTGCCATTGCCATACCCAGCATGCTGGGGTCACGGAGTGTGCGCGGCATGAGCAACAGTTCTTCCTGGGCACTGCCGAAGAAGAGCATCCTGATAACCTGTATGGGGTACAACAGGATCACCGAGACCAGAACAAGTGCCAGGCCGGTGAAGCCGAGTATGACGACGTCCATACTCCATTGACCAAGTTCCACGCCAACGACAGGCAGCGGATACATAACGGCGTAGCTGATGTTAAGCCCCCCCAGGATAGCAACAGTGAGCAGCAGCGCACCAAGGTTCATGAAGCAATAAATAAGTGCGCTGATTATTCCTGTTACTGGTTTTCCCAGGCAGCTGCCAGCCCGATGCAGACTGATGCCTACCATCAGCTGGAATAGGAAGGGAAAGGCAAGGGCTGCGCCGTGCGCGGTGAGGGCCATGTAAAACCAGTTGCTTTGCATGCCCAGAATCTGGGTGACAGGCATCACCATGCCAAGCCATCCGGCAACGGCCAACCATATAAAGGATGTCATGATCATCAGGCTCGGCCAGGCGTTGATGTCCTCCAGACCGGTACTTTTATCGATGCGGAACATCGACCCGAATAGGGGTGTTCGTTGTATGTATGTTGCTATGTTTGACATGGTAATTCTCTCTTTCGGTCGTGCTTAGTCGTCACTGGTAGCAACGATCAATTTGTCCTGCATGAGGTGATGGGCCACGCCACAATATTCCAGGCAGCGGACCTTGTATTCCCCCGGTTCTGTGAATGTATGGATGATCGAAGATTCCTGCATGCCTGGTATCATCATTAAAGTGAACAATATCCGCCCATCGGGATGATAGACTGCAAAACCATGTACCGTATCTGCGCTCTTCACCAGGAAACGCACCGGCCGCCCAACTAGTAGTTGTCGTTCTGATATGGCATAGGACCAGGACTGAGCCGTCACATCAATATCCTGAATGTCTATTTCGCTGCTAGTAGCTTCGGCTGTCAGAATGGTTGGCATGTATCCGACACTGGCGAGGTTAACACCGGTAAAGAGCACAATGGTGACGGTTAACCATAGAACATCGAGGCGTGATATCCGCTTGTCATCTATGTCGCTGGGGCTCGGATCCGTAAAGGCTTTGCGATAGACGACGTACAGGAAAACAACAAGGAATGGGAGTTGAAAAAAGAGCATCGCAACAAATGCTCCCCAACCACTCTGGTATAGAAAATCAAACATCTTCTGCGCCCTCGATTGATGACAGCAGCGAAGGTCCGGACAAAGAATATCGAGTACAACATTTCAGATCACTCGAAAGAGTGTCCCAGGGTGAGGCTAGTCTATCCGCTTAACGCTTAAGTAGGTTCTCATGCTATCGCAGATGACGGTACCACCCAGTTTACGTTCGCCGGTATATTTTGTTTTTCACTAACCTGGATGAGCTTACACTGTAATATCGATCATCAGGGATAGCAATTTAAAATCATCTTTGATAAACGATATCCATTCAACCAGCCAGCGGTCCACAAGTTTCATGGAATGTATTCTCTGCGGTTTAGCGACGCCCACACCACCGATAAAAGCAAATGATCATGCCTTTTGTTGTATCGGGTGCAGGGAGGTGTACTTACATTTTGGTTCTGAGATTCTTGCGGGAGAGGCCGACGACTTAGCTCAGTCCGCCGTATCCGCCGAAACTGGACTCGAGGTGTTTCTTCGGGTTGATGGAATGCACTGCTCGTCGTGTGAACTACTTATTGAACGAACCGCCCTTAAAGTGGACGGAATCCAGGCAGTGTCGTCGAACTATGCGACGTCGACCGTGAAGATTGTGTACGACCCAGCGGTTATAAGCGAAGCTGACGTTGTGGACCTGCTCAATATGACTGGATACAGGGCACGGCTTCGCTCTGATAATGTTGCGGAGTATGACGAACGCCCATCACTGCTGCGCCTCGTCGTTGGTGTTGGGCTTGCAGGCCTGGTGATGATGCTCTATGTGGCATTCTTCTACCCCATGCACCTTGGTCTGGTGGATATCAAGGATTTTCAGCCAATTGGCTGGCTGGCTTTTCGCGCTGTGCCTTCCGCGATTCTTGTATCAACTAGCATACTCATTTTCTATGTTGGCGCACCGATTTTCCGGGGAGCATGGATTGGCCTTAAAACCGGCGTCTTGAACATGGATAATCTTCTAGTGATCGCTATTGTTGCTGCCTATGGATATAGCTTTGGACAGTATCTGGACGGCTCACTTGATTTGTATTTTGATGTGGCGGCAGTGATCGTCGCTGTTGTAACCGTCGGGCGGGATCTTGAGCAGAGTGCCAGANCAAGGGCTACCAGAGAATTAGTGAGAATATTGGAAGTCTGGACACCGACGGCACGGATAATAAAAAAAGATGGGCTGGGTACAAGCCCTGTGGGTGAACTCAGACCAGGTGACCACGTGCTGATCAGTGAAGGCGAATCCGTTCCATTGGATGGAACAGTCGTTAAGGGACTGGCGGCAGTTGATGAATCGCTTTTGACAGGTGAGTCTGTTCCAGTGGAGCGGGGACCGGATGATGAAGTGCCGGGTGGCGCGGTTCTTGTAGAAGGCTCTCTCGAGGTAGAGGTCGGCTCAGCTGCGGACAGCCGTGCCGATATGCTGGCCCGCATTCTATGGAATATCCAGAGTTCCTCAGCAGGGATCCAGGGATTTGCGGATCAAATAGCGAGGTTTTTTGTGCCGGCAGTCATTACGCTGTCGGTATTTGTGAGCGGATGGCTATTGTTTCGTGGGCATTCTGTNGAGGCTGTTCTGCTGGCTGGTCTGACCACACTGATTGTGTCGTGCCCCTGCACGTTCGGACTTGCCGTACCCCTTGCCACGGCTGTGGGTCTTAGTGCGGCACTACGTCGTGGCATTATCATTACCAGTACTGACACTTTTGAAAAGGCGCCTCAAGCTGATATTGTTGCATTAGATAAGACGGGAATTCTTTCGACTGGAGAGATGAGAGTGGTCGAGGTGATCGGATTGCCACTGGTAGCATGTTATGCCGCCGCAGTAGAACGGCTTTCACTTCACCCAATTGCAATAGCGATTGCCCGACTTGAGTCGGGGTACTCTGCCAGCGATCTGTCAATCCAGCCGGGGAAAGGGGCAATGGCTACCGTCGACGACAAACGAGTGGCAGTCGGCAGCCAATCATTGTTTACCTGGTTAGGGTGGGAAATCCCGCAGAAACTGGCGACCATGACTTCGCAGGCAGCAAGCAGACAGGGTATTGTTTCTTATGTTGGCTGGAATGGCCATGTTGAGGGCGCAGTCATCACAGAAGATGATTCCCGTCCTGAATGGAAAGGTGTTATTGACAGGTTACGGCTGCATGGCCGGCTCGTTCTGATAACAGGAGCAGAACATGCAAGTGGCTATGAGGATCAGATGGATGAGGTACACACGGGAGTTCCGCCAGAGGCTAAAGCGGCTGTTATTCGAGGACTGAAGTCCGAAGGTTCGGTGGTTATGGTTGGTGATAGCAGCAATGATGCCCCGGCACTGGCTGCAGCTGACCTGGGGATCGCATTTGGTTCTCCGTCAGCTCTGGCCGCGGATGCAGCAGACGTCGTCATTCTTGGTCAGCGGCTGGATCGGCTGGCAGATGTTTTCACCTTGATCGGCACGACACGGCGCCGGGTTCGCCAAAATCTGGCGTGGGCGTTGATATATAATGCGACTGCTATTCCCTTGGCAGTGACAGGGTTACTCAATCCTCTCTTTGCCGCTCTCGCCATGTCTGCCAGCAGCTTGCTCGTGGTGTGGAACTCCACCCGACCAATGAGCGGCGCAGAAATGCACGCATCATTCGAAACAGCGCAAACAAAGTACCGGACCTGGTCGAGACTGCACACTGCCTNAATCTACTTTCTCGCGACAGGCATTGTTGTATGGTGAATTTCAGTTTCTGCTATACCCCTATGCTCATGCCTGTTCTCGAACAACGCTGACACGCAAGTGTAAAAGCCAAAGGAAATGATCAGCGCTCCTGTAAATCGGCGAACCAAGCTGTGTTGTGCGAGAGTTTGCAGATACGCTGCAAGGCTGCCCATTGCCATCAACATGGGTAAAGTACCGATTCCGAATCCAAGCATAAGCAAAGCGCCCCGTAGTGGTGATGCGGATACAATGGCTAAAGCCAAGGCCATGTAGACTAATCCGCAGGGAAGCCAACCCCAGACCAGCCCAAGACCGAAGACTTGCAGAGGGTGCCGGGCCGGTATGAATTGTCGCCCCATGGGTTCCAGATATCGCCACAAATACAGACCAAGTTTTTCTATGCCGCTGATCGCTTTCCACCAGTCAGCCAAATAGAGCCCCAATGCGATCATGAATAAACCTGCGATCAGACTTCCAAGGGGCAAGGTTACAGCGGGGGAGAATCTTTCCGCCTGAGAACCCAGCAGTCCTGCGATAGCGCCCGCGACCGTGTAACTGAGAACNCGGCCGGTGTTGTAATTGANGTGGTGCGTGATTCGCATCAGNGATGTTTGTGGNGCTGGTCTTTNCACACCCATATTCAACGCTGCCACGATGCCGCCGCACATACCCGCACAATGGGTTGAGCCAAGCAACCCAATTAATATTGCTGTATAGAACGAAAGCTCCAAGGGCCGACCTGCAAATTCAGGGAGGAGNCTAGTATAGCGCTCCTTTTATCGAGACAAGTATCGAGACAAGTATCGAGACAAGCTGAAATACATCCCGATGATTAGTGCCTCATTTCAGCAGCGGGTGATCCCCTGGCAGCTGTTTCGATACCCAGAGCGCGAGCTTATGAGCCATGGCCTTCTGTGAGACATCGAGTTTAGCCAAAGGCTGTATTAGCTTGTCATGGACCAAGAGGCGATAGATGTATTCGATCTTCTCGTGCGCTGAATCTGTCGGCTCGAATTCAACCACGCCCCGCTTCTCCCCGTATTCCATACCTAGCCGAATCGCCTCTTTCAAAAGGGCGGTTTCGTTAGCGAGTTTCTTTTTTTTTGTCATATAGCTTCTGCTACAAAAAATTTGAGGAAGAGTAAAGAAACCATTAATGCCCTATTTTGAGAAATCTGCAAGTGAGATTTAATGGTTACAGGCCATCTCCTACAGCACTTTCAGGAATAAGAACGGAGATTACCCCAGATTTGATGAAATCTTGGTCATAAATTATCCCGGTTAATCCATGATTTTAATCAGAAGCTCATCGGAATGCTCGAGGATGTCGAGTTTCGCTTCCATCAGTTCAGCCTCAATAATTTTATTGACAGCCCCATCTTTCTTTCCAAAATCCGCATAGTCCTTAAAGCCACATGACATGTAATGCGCTAAATCTGACCCCCAGTTATGATAATACAGATTGCAGTCGCCAAAACCGCGGGTAAACATATCGAACAGTTGATCTGCTCTCGCCTGCTGTTCCGTTAAGCTCAGGTAAGGGCCGAACCGCCAAGTCATATAGACCGCATGTGCAGGAGAAGCCTTCATGTTTCTTTGCTGCACATGAAGAATATTGTCGGTATGAGAGGCAAAATTCTGAATAACGGAACCTGTTTCAGCAGCATCTGCCTTTTTCATAATAATCTCGAATTGATCAAAGTCGTTGAAGTAACAGAAACTATAAAAAGCCCGCTGAGAACCGTATTGGTGCTTGTACAGACCACAGTTATTGAATCCAAGCGATTCCTGATTCTTCTGATAGGCAACCAGTTCAGTTTCAAGATCATCAGGATTCTGGCCATGAGCAATCTCATAAAC
The DNA here is from genome assembly GCA_002725285.1 of Gammaproteobacteria bacterium. Taxonomy (GTDB): domain Bacteria; phylum Pseudomonadota; class Gammaproteobacteria; order Pseudomonadales; family Azotimanducaceae; genus JAHRVQ01. Next base: position 23,917 of record PBRC01000025.1, read on the forward strand.
AGAATGTAGTACATATTGGTTACTATCCGCCGCAGTGGTTTCATGGTGATCGGCTTGGCTCTGTAGTACCCAACCCAATACCACAAGTACTGCAATAACGTTAAACATCTTCATTTTACTCTCCTTAGGTCGTTAGACTCTAAAAGTAATCTGCATGATTAAGTCAGCCAAGCAGTGTTTGATTTTGGTGAAAAGTTTTCGAGTTCAAGGATTAATTAATCTTACCCCCAGAACTCAACCGCCAGCGAGATATACACCGAGCCACTCTTAAAGGCTATTCCGCCGAAGGAAAGATTCGTATTTTAGCCACATTTTAGCCATGGGAGATGTAAACCTTGCCATTACTTTCCAATAGGAAGATTGTTATACTCAACAAATAGAAATACGAAAACAAATACAAAAACAAAAACAAATACAAATACAAATACAAATACAAAAACAAATAGGGGAACGCAATGGCCACCAGACTTTCAATAATGGAAGGAATCCGGTCTAGCCAATTCAATAAACTACTAAATAAACTAGTACTTGTTACGACAGTTGGAATTGCTCTAAGCGTACCAATCTCCCTGAATGCTGAGACATCAGGAAGGCAAATTGAGGAAGTTATTGTCACAGCAGAAAGGCAGGAAGCCTCAGTTCAGGATACGTCTATTTCAATTACGGCTTTCACTGGAGAAATGCTTGATGACTTCGGTATCAGGAACCAGGAAGACCTGCAGAACTTCGTGCCGGCAACAACCATTCAACCATACGACGCAACAGTAAGAGGTGTTGGGCGAAACTTCCGGGCACTCGGTGGTGACCCAGGAGTATCAACTTACATGAATGGCGTTTACTCGGAAGACCTGTTGACCGCGACCGCGGCAACCTTCTGGGATGTTGAACGTGTTGAGGTTCTTCGTGGTCCGCAGGGAACGCTCTATGGGCGGAACGCCATTGGTGGAGCAATCAATATTCTCTATGAGGAACCAGCCCAGGAATTTGACTATTCTTTTAAGACCATTGCCGGTAACTTCGGTACCAATGAATTCTATGGAATGGTTAATGGTTCTCTTATCGATGATGTCTTGTCAGGTCGTTTTAACTTCAGTTATCGAGACCGTGATGGCGTAATTGACGAAATCGGCCCTGGCAGCGACCTGGATGGCCTGGGCACAAAGAATGCGGCTTATCAATTTAAATGGACACCAACCGAAACATTAGAATTTAATCTCAGAAACAACATAATGGAAATTGATCGACCCTTTGGTGGCGCCAATGGTGGTGGTCTCGTTATACTCAATGAAGAAGCCGGACCCACGAGAAACACAACGGATTTGATAGGTGGTTATCGTCGCATCGATACAGCCAATACTGACGTTGCAAACTACTTCTCCAATGACTGGTACGACACCAGTCGGGATATCCTCAATTTTACCGATCCGGTTACCGGTGAGGTGGTTCAGGCACAACATGCTCGTGCAGGTATTGATGTCATCGGCCAGAGTGGTGCCCAGAATGCAGCAGCGTCCCTGGATGGATTCAATCAGACATCACAAGCGAGCGCTGATCTCTACAATTCCTGTGTATTTCCAGGCGAAATCGATGGTGATGATCTTTGTGCNGCAACCAATGGATTGAATCGTGAAGAATTTAATCAACAAGGTGTGCAGCTCAGCGTAACATGGGATGCTTTAGAGGATTTGCAGCTCAAGTATATCTACGGTTACAACAAATTGTCTTATGAACGAACCACCGACGATGACAATACAGCAAGTCTGTTCCATGACAGGCAGTTCTATGTCAACCATGAGGCGGTCTATGAATCTCACGAACTCCAGGCGTTCTATGATTTCACAGATAGCTTCTCGATCACATCTGGCATCTATTTCTATGACTCCCTTATTGACCAGCGTGGTGATTTTTACTCTTCAATACCGGGAGGAGAAGCCCGTTACAATAACCCCTATGTCGACAATGTTGGCCTAGCGGGTGCTTTAGGGTTTGACGCAACAACAATGGCTACACTTCACTCCGCCCGGGATATCTGTACAAGCGCTGCCGATCCTGCGCCATCCTGTTCCAGTAATTTTGCTGTCACAAACAATCCCCTGACCAATGGTGTTTCCAACAATAATCTGCACCTCACTCAGTGGGGTGGTGACGATGGCAGCATTCAGGACCTGAATNTCATGCATGGTATTCAAAGTGTCGGCAGCGATCTCCTGTACCATACTCAAACTGAAAAAGAAGCTTTCGCCGTCTATACCCAGGCGGTCTGGGATATCAATGAGTTGTTCACACTAACAGCGGGTGTTCGTTACGCTGAAGATGAGATTACAGCAGAAGAGAATCTGTTCAGATACACTGAGGTTGCAGGTGCTTATTTTTCTTCTGGCGCACTCGGATTGGATCTGGCTACCTACAATCTCCTTAATGGTGGCCTTGTGCCAGATGCCAGTCATGTTGGTGGATTCGCACCTACACCCCTGGCGGTCAATGGTGGCATTCCAGTCGCTGTGAGCGTGTACAGACCATTCGAGCGTAAGGATGACGAGATCACCTGGCGAGTCAATCTGGACTGGAAAGTCTCTGACGCCACACTGATCTACTTTTCGGCGACTACCGGCACACGTGCTGGTGGTTACTCGCTGGTGTACTTCAGCCAGACTCCAAGCTATGAACCAGAAGAGCTCTTAGCCTACGAGGTGGGATATAAGTCACAGTTCTTTGACGATACGTTTCAAATTTTTGCTTCTGCCTACTTTTACGACTATGAATCTATTCATACGTTCGCAACTGAGGTCGCGCCCCCACTGACTGACTTTGGTGGGACTGCTGGTACATCGACCACAGTACTAGCTGCACCGGGAGCAGAAATCTGGGGTCTGGAAGCCGAAGCAATGTGGCTGGTTACTGATAATGTGACTCTTGGAGCCAACTTTAGCTATACACCCAGTGAATATACTGAAGACCTATGGATGAAGGACTCGGCAAGGATACAGAACCCTGGATCCTTATTCCCAGATTTCACGGGGCAGGTGCTAAATATTAAAGGCAACGATCTTCTCCAGGTTCCCGAGCTAAAATATACCGGTTGGGCGAGCTACTCCATGAATCTGTCTGATGGATCAAATCTGGAGTTCTTTGGTGTTTATAGCTGGATAGACGATGTTTACTACTCACCTTTCATGACTAAGGCCGAGATGGCGGATTCTTACGACAGGGTTGATCTCCGTGCTACCTGGATATCTGCCACTGGTAACTGGATCGTCTCGGGTTTTGTAAATAACATATTTGATGATATTGGAGTGCTTCAAGTGCTGCGACACGGTCAGTCTGAAATGTTCCGTCACAGTGCGGGAACGACAGCACCTCGAATGTACGGCGTCGAGTTGACCTATGCTTTGAGGAACTAAACTCCCATCTACGCAATCAACCTGCGGATTGATACTTAAACTTAACAAAGGGCGCGCAAGCGCCCTTTTTCTTTTCCCACAAGGTTACTGACAGGTTAAATTGTCAGCACCAGGCAGTGTGTCTGATTATTGCTGCTTTCTCTTGATAAAATACGACTGGACCAGAAATGACAGGGCCATTCCGGCAGCCAAAATCACAACGGCAATCTTGTCGCGATGCGGGGTTTCAACCGTCCAGATTTCACCATACTCAAGCCAGTAAAGTACGTACATAGATATCAGCCAGGGCATAAAGGCAACGGCGACTTCAACTGCGTAACGCGCATGTGATTTCAAAGAACGGGACATGCCAGGATAGTACCATGTTGCACATCTGCTTTACATTTAACGAGTGACCATTCTTTACCTATCGGGAAGGTCGTTCGTATAGGCGTGGAACGAGAAGATAATAATAACAGCCAGTGTTTAATGGAAACTATTAAGCGATATGACCACTGACCTGAAAGAAGTGTTGCAGCACAAAGCGATCAACGGGTGGGGTTTGTTCTGTCTCGTCTCTATTCCGATGTGCATGGTTATGATTATCGCTTCGGCAGGGGCAGATTTGTCTGGCGGGGCAGGCGTGTCGAAAATGATTGGATTTTCTGTGCGCTGTGCCGTGCCTTTCATATTCATGGTAGTGGCAGCCTCATCAGTACAGATACTGTTTCCTGGACCATTTCCAATGTGGTGGCTGCGCAACAGGAAATACATCGGGTTGTGCTTTGCAGTCGCGATGTTCTGGCAGGCTCTGTTTATTTTTATCATGTCGAACGTTTATCGTGACTATTACTTTGCCGATGTCTATTTACTACGCGATGAGTTGGAAGGAAGTGTCGGCTACATTTTCCTGGTCGCCATGGTCCTTACATCTTTCAATATATTCCGCAAGCACTTGAACTTGAAGCAGTGGAAGCTGATACACAAGAGCGGCCTCTATTTCCTGTGGGCCTATCCCTTTAGCGTATATTGGTGGAACCTCTTCTATTACAAAAATCCGGAACCGATTGACTACATATTCTACGCCAGTGGATTTCTTGCGTTTGCGTTAAGAATTGCCGCCTGGGGAAAGAAACGACACGCGGCGTTGGCGAAGGGCGGCATTGATAACGCTGTGCCATTCGNATTGAAGATNCCGGGGTACACCCTGATCCTCTTCGGTCTTGTTGTATCGGTTACTGGGCTGTATTGGCAAAAACCTGTTACCGCTTTTTTGACCTCACCGAAATGGTCAGCAGATCTCGTGCTTTGGCTGCCCTATTGGCCTTTAGAACCCTATTTGTCGCTCTTCATCATTGGGTTTGGCACCCTGCTGGTAACAAAAGCCAGGGATTAAGAATTGGGGTCAGAGTGAACCTAAATGATTCGCTCATACATCGAACGTTGTTCATCATCAAGAGCCTCAAGATGTTCTCTAGCCTTGTCCGGTTTCACCGCTTCAATGCTCCCGTCAGGGTGTTGAATAACGACACCTCCGCTCGATAGAAGTTTGAAGCGTCGGTTTCGTTCATTCTTATCAGGATGACAAATCAGCTGACAGTTTCCGCAGGTGAAATTAAGGCGTCGCATCCCCGGTGCCTGAGGATGACGGAATCCACCATCATCAATAGAAGGTCGTGTCAGCCAGGCCTGGACCGCTTCTATCAATGCACCTCGAAACTCATGATCATCTTCAGGGATAGGAAATCTTCCCGGGGACCAGGTTGACCACCTGCCTTTTTTAGACAGACCAGTAAAGCCGCCGCAAACCAGATCGCAACGATGGTAGGAGCGTCTCTTTTGATAGCTGAAGTCAATACCGCCCATTGTGACGGTGCTCTGTTCTTCTTTATCCATCAGGTGGGATGTGCAAGCGGCGTAACATAGCCGACACTCATCGCAATACTTCTTTTCTTCAGGCAGGGGATCGGTTGGCATCAGTTCTGCGGTGGTGACGACGGAGCCAAGCAGGACTGAGGCGCCATGAGAAGGTGTCATGACATTGCCGGAAAAACCAAGCCATCCCACTCCAGAGCGAACTGCCAGGTAGCGGTGAGATATATCTGGCATAAAAGCTCTTGCACCGCCAGGCGTATCCTTGCGGTACACCACGTTGGAATCAACGCCATGTGATGGATAACCAATCTGATCCAGGTATGATGCCAGGCCAACCGCAAGACCAGTGACAAAGAATCCTGTGTGGACATTGTCATCCTGGTGTGCAGCATGATCTTCCTTGGCCAGAAATTTGTAAATTTTCTGCTCATCAAGAGGTATTGCGAAGCTTATGGCAGATTCAGCGTCTTGCAGAACATACTCAAGATCAGTTGACGGCGGGCCACCAGCCAGGGTTTCTTTGGTTACGACACCAACTTCACATGCTCCCTGTTCCTTAAGATAGGTAACGGCCAGTTGGGTAAGATCCTCTTTGCTCATCTCTTTCTTAAACATGCGGATTTCCTCTCTTGTCTATCAAGCAGCATAAACCCGTTTTTTGGGTAAATCCAATTCCGGGAGAGATTTACCAGGTCGAGGCACATCTGACTATCTGAGTAGAAACAAAATGATCAGGGTGCAGCCTCTAAAACTTCTCCTGCAGCAACTTTAAAGTGCCTTTCGGGCGGCTGTATAAGCGTCTTTCATNGTATTGAAACGCTGCGAAAGCGCGGGAATCGAGAGCGCATAGATAAGTCCGCCTGGATCATATTCGTGACAGGTACGATCCGAAAGGACTCTTTATCTCCTGGGCAGGAAGGTTGAGCGAAGCCTCAGAACAGAGATCTGCTAACAGCCGTGACCTGAGTTGACATGATTGGCGTTGCGATTTTTCGGTCGATGGTACGAAGTTCAGAGGTTGTTTGCTTCGGTATCAGCATCTCGAAAGGCAACCAGCGCTTTGCTACCCCAGATGAAGACGTAATGACCACAACTGCCAAAGGCCAACAGGACCAGGAGTAATATGCCAATTAAAAAGGAAATCTGGGGAAACACAGGATAAACCTGATGGACTAAAAGCATCAGAGCGAAGACGATCTGGACCTGGGTACTCACCTTACCCCAGATGCTTGGTGCCATATCGTATCGACCTATCAGCGAATGATATGCAAGAGCTCCACTTACGATAATAATATCTCGCGTAATGACCACCAGGCCTATCCACCAGGGAATGAGACCCACGACGACGAAACTGATATAGGCACCGAATAGCAGCGCTTTATCAGAAAGTGGATCAACGACTGCGCCATAACGACTCATGCAGTCTAGTTTGCGGGCGAGCCACCCGTCCAGAGCGTCGGTAATACCGGCAAAAAACGCGATCCACAGAACAGCCTGGTAATTTTCACTCAATATCATCAGGCTGATAGGCGCTGCAGATAGGAGCCGCAACGTTGTCAGGGTATTTGGGATCTGCTTTATGACTGGATTTGACATGCTCGCAAGCTTATTTTGTGGTTGATCGACTTCATCTGATTCCGATCAGTTCGGTTATCGAATCCAGACAAGTTCGAAATATCTATCCAAATGAGCTTTGAACCGATTGCTCACAACAGGTCACCACTCACCCTGATTCACAATGTTAGAGAAACCCGTACGAATTTGCCTTGATGCCGATCAATACGGAACAGACCTGAACCTCACCATTGCTGGTTGAACGCACTTTTTTTGGCGTCTTCATAGTGAGCTTCTTTGAAAGCAAGGTACGCGTCCCACTGCCCATCACGTAAGAAGCCCCGTGCAGTCTTGTCCAGTTTCTTATAGAGCGATTTAACCTGTTTGCGCATGCGACGCTTGATGTCGCGAGGGGGCAATTGGTTGTTTCGCCGGGCTGCTTTGGTGGTTACCTTGTTGATATCGCGGTTCAATCCACGCAACATCTTGTTGAATTCGACAACTTGGTCATTATCAAGATAGATCAACTGCTTCGCAATGTTCGGATCTACATCATCTGCGGCATATGACATCGCAGAACAGATTAAAATAAGAAGAAATAGCGCGTATTTCATCATAACCTCCATTAGCTTGAGTCAGTGTAACAATTTGATCGGTGTAGGGCCGATATGGATACATTACCACCATACCGTAAAGCGGTCGAACCAGGTTTAACAGCGCGAAATAAACGATGGCCCCTATGAGCCACTACCGATCTGGTCCCGTTTGATTTTAATCCCTGCTGCTTCCCGATCCCAGGTATCCGGTGTTACCCCGGCATCCTTGAGCAGGTGCTTTTGCACCTTGGCTGTAGGGGTCTTTGGCAAATCATCCATAACACGTATATAACGCGGAATCATAAAATGTGCCATTCTGGGTTTAAGGAAATCCAGCAGTTCGACCGGATCAAACTCGCTATCTGACACAAGTGAAATGCACACCATCACCTCATCTTCAGACAGTTCGCTTCTTACAGCAATGGCAGCAGCTTCCTGAATTGCGGGGAACATCTGGACTTCGGCTTCAACTTCAAAACTCGAGATATTCTCACCGCGTCGTCTGATGGCATCCTTGATCCGATCGACAAAGTAATAGTCTCCCTGCTCATCAACGCGGAATGCGTCCCCGGTATGAAACCAGCCGTTTCGCCAGGCCTCGGCGGTAGCTTCCGGATTCTTGTAGTAACCGGAGTTCATGGACCAGGGTCGTTCCGAGCGCAGTATCAACTCACCAACCTGGCCCGTTGACATTTCGCGGTCGTTTTCATCTACAACACGTGCGTCAAAACCTTCTCTTAGTGTTCCCGCGAGGCCGGTTTGTGTTGGATTAGGTTTCGATACGATGGGTGAAGAAATCTCGGACATGTTAAACAGGGTGTAGAGCTGTACGTCAAACCGCTCCGCAAACTGCAACGCGTCTTCTCCCCAGGGTACCATAAGACCAGTCCGCAGAGAGTGCAGTTTGTCCTGATCAGAAGGTGGTTGCGCCAGTAGAAAGGGAGTCATGACGCCCAGGAGGACACAGTAGGTCGACTCGGTTTCGTCGATCGTCTGCCAGAAATTCTCGGTACTGAAAGATTCAACCACGGCAACTGACCCACCTCTTGCCAGCATCGCGTAGATTGGCCCTGTACCGCCAACATGAAATAGAGGCAGGGTCATCATGAATCGGTCATCCCTGCTGACAACCGGTAAAGACTCCACGTTCTGCGTCCACACCTGCGTATAAGAACTCACAACACCCTTTGACGGTCCGGTCGTACCGGAAGTGAAAATAATATAGGCGGTGTCCCAGGGTTCAATGGAATGTGCCAAATCCCCCGGCTNTCTATTCTCATTCAGTATCCCAATGTCATGGAAAGTCAGACGATCATCATCTGGTGCATCACCTTCGACAATGACGACATCGGATAGAAGGTGCAGTGCCACATCCTTTAGGCGAGGTGCGAGATCGGCGTGAACCACACCCACTTTCGCGTCGGACAGGTTAACGACATGTTCGAGCAAACTTCCCTTGTAGGCGAGATTGGCTGGTACATAGATGGCGCCCAGATAATTCGTCGCAAACCAGACTCGCAGACAATCAGCACCATTGGGTAACCAGCAGAATACGTGATCACCCTGTTTTACTCCTAGTTGCTGCAGACCTGCGGCGGTTTGGCGAACTTTTGTTAAGGTCTCAGCATAGGTCCATCTGCTGTTAGCCGAAAAGACAGCGAAAGGTGCCTCAGGAGTTTCGCGAGCATGTCGTTCCAACAGATTGCGCACCACGCACAGGTCTGGGGCTGGTAGCTCTGCCGCTGCAGGGGATTCTTGTGTTGGCATCACTCTCTCCTATGCTGTCTTCGCCTGATCTTCTTCCTCTACAAAAACCTTCATCAGGATCTTGCCCCAGCCGCCATTTTCAAGGCCAATATCTGAGCATTGAACCACCCCAGATTTCTCGTGTTTCGGATCTGAGCCGGACGTGAATCGTTCAAAAATCACATTTACAGACGGGTGCAGGGCGGAGGCGGCGAATATGCAGACCTTGTTGGGGCATTCCCTGGTTAACAACTGGCCATTACCGTCCATGACAATTCTATCACCGACCCTGTGCCCGGCATGGCAACCCTGAGCCTCAATAACTTCCGCAACAATTTTGCATTTCACGAAGCTCTTTGTCTCGGTTACCATTTTGACTTTGGCCGGATCTGATTTGAATAGCACCATCTCTTCATCAGTGTAGTTCATATGGGCCTGGAAGCGTTTCCAGAGTTCTTCTTTTTCCATTGATGGTTCTCCTCTTTAGTGGCTTTTATTGTCTGACCGCGAATACCTCAGCTCCAGCTAGTTACGGTTGTTGTTCTCGCAGAGTTGAGGAGAATGTACANCTTATATGGGAGAAAGAGAAATATCCGGCGTTGCGCCNTCTCCGGGATAGGAATTTACATACTGGGGCTTATGAGCGCGAATTTGAAATATTAAGAGTGAGGTGTCCTTTTGAAGGTCAGCACCCAAGAGACCCCTCAAACGGCCTGGTAGGCCCCTTTGAAAATTGTCGCGTGTTTCTGATGATTCTGTTGTTCACGGGTTCATTTGAGCAAACCCAACGGCACAGTCTGTGTCGTCGCGTGTGACACAGGCTGGTCTAGTTCGAGAATTTGCTGCCTTATTCGGTAACCTGATAGTTGACCATCGTTACCTGGGCATCTTTAAATACCAACAAGGAGGATCGAATAAATAACACCGCAATACCGAGTCCTACTATAACGTCAGGCCAATGGCTTGAGGTCAGCATTACGCCAACACCGGCAATCAACACCGATACGTTCGCGACAATATCATTTCTTGAACATAGCCAAACGGACCGCATGTTGACGTCCTCTTCACGATGCAGCGTCAGCAGCAGAAGACAAAAAGCGTTTGCGATCAGAGCGAGAAGACCTATTGCTCCCATGATTTCATATTGTGGTGCTTCTGAAGAGAGTAGCTTTATGCCGACCTGCACCAGGACAAAAAGCCCAAACGCGAGCATCACAGCGCTCTTGGCATAAGCTGCACGCGCCTTCCAGCGGTCGTCTCTTGAAACCACATACAGGCTGAAACCATAGACCAGTGAATCACCAAGCATATCCAGTGAGTCGGCCATTAACGCCGCAGAGGATGCGATATACCCCGCACTAAATTCCACAGCAAACATAAGGCAGTTAATTGCCAATACAATCTTCAGTGTCCTGGACTGTCGGTCACGAAGCTTATCAATCTCACAGCCCGCGTCTTCACAGCAACTGCTCATAGGCTACTTGTCGCCTCTGTTATAATGCGCAAGCATGTAAGAAAGGCTATTTTCGGCATCTGGTGCTCCTCGCGATCAATTTGAACCTTAAACGTTGGTGTAAGACCCAGGTCAAGCAAATAATATCAGGTTATTAAGGAATCTGGTCCTTGCTGTTTTGTCCGCCGACCCGCTGGCAGTAGTTCATGAACTGATTAGATGATGCCATCCGCTCTTAAATCTTCAAATGAATTTTTAAATGCATCTATGACCGCATCCACGTGCTCTGGTCTGTGTGCATGCGACAGGAACGCCAGATGAATACCCGGAATGATTACATCGTGTCCCAGCAGGTGAAGATAGAATTCACGCTCCGCAATCTTCCAGTCCTCGGTGATGTCACGCGATGAATTAATTTCTCCGCCGGTAAAGACCAGGTGAAACATGGATCCGGCATTCATTATCTGGGCTGGGATCTGATGTAGTTCACAGAATGAGTTCACCTCTGAGGCCATACGATTGCCCTGCGCCATCAGATATGGATAGATTTCCTCCTGGTGATCCCGCATATAAGTCGTAGCAGCAACACCTGCTGTCATGGTAAGAGGATTACCACTGAAGGTTCCCCCGGTGAATATATACGGCGCGTTACCTTTGCCGGAAAANGTGTTCATGATGTCCTCACGCCCGCCAANTGCGCCAATAGGCAGACCACCNCCNCANGCTTTACCATAGGTTGCCAGATCTGGTTTGATATCATAATGAGCTTGACAGCCACCATAGTCGATTCGAAATCCTGTGATGACTTCATCCAGCAGGAACAATACACCGCATTGTTCGCATACCTCTTTCAAGCCGTGCAGAAAATCACCCGTGTCCAGTCTTGGGTTGGAGCTTTGTACAGGCTCTACCATTACAATCGCCAACTCGTCCTTTTGTTCNCGGATAATCTCATACGCCATTTCATCCCGATAAGGCAGGGTAACCGAAAGATCCTCCGCAATAGCTGGNGGTACACCGGCGCCGAGGAAATTCGCGGTGGGGTGTGATCGATCACTTGCCGCATCTACTTTAACCAGGGCATAGTCATGGACGCCGTGATAGGAACCATCAAATAAGCCTACTTTTTGCTTGCCGGTGAATGCTCTTGCGGCACGTATTGCAAACATGGTGGCTTCGGTACCGGAATTGCAAAAAACCACATTGTCCACGCAGGCACCTGCTTCCTTGACGATATCTGCAAGGAGTTGCTGAGGAGCACTCGGGATACCGAAGTGCCAGCCTTTCTTAATCTGTCCGTGTAGGGCTTCCTCGACGACCGAAGGCTTGTTACCGAGGACCATGGGACCGAATCCCCCGGTAAGATCAATATACTCGTTACCGTCAACATCGGTTAGATGAGGGCCTTCAGCGCTTTCAATATAAATGGGATGGGGTAGTTGGACTGTACCAACAATCTCCTGGGCAAGGGTCTGCTCGCCGTGAAAACGGACGTCGGCTGATTTTGCGGTCCTTTCGACCAGTTTCTTTCTGACTGCCTGTGATTTCTCACCTTCCAGAATCAATTTGTTTGCTTGCTCTTTGTCCATATTTCCCTCTTTGGTCCGACTAAGAATTCATCGTCTGTTGCTCCAACTCATGTTGCTCCAACTCATGTTGCTCCAACTCATGTTGCTCCAACTCATGTTGCTCCAACTCATGTTGGCCTAACTGTG
>PBRC01000026.1 GCA_002725285.1 Gammaproteobacteria bacterium
TTTACAACAATATTTTTACAACAATATTTTTACAACAATATTTTTACAACAATATTTTTACAACAATATTTTTACAACAATATTTTTTACCACAATATTTTTTACCACAATATTAATGTCATCGAGACGCGAAGTTTGATCCAAAAATGAAAGTACTACTCCGCTTGGTGCCTTACGTTCAGTCACATGTCCTGGCTTTTTCGTTTGGCATATTTGGACTGCTGATAGCAAGAATCTTCGAAGCAATGATTCCCATGTACGTAAAGATGGGGATAGACAACATTGCTGAAGGTAAAACGCAGCTGGCATCCAACAGCCTGCAATATGCGGATGTACAGTCAACACTCAGCTACCCCGCTATCGCTATTGTTTTCTGCGTCATCGGGCAGATGGTTGTTACCATAATCAGCCGTATTCTGATTCGTCGAATCGGTATATACGCTTCATTTGATCTGCGAAACAGAATCTACCAGCACCTTCAACTGCAGGGATCCGGCTTCTTTTCCCAGTACAGCATTGGTGATCTGATGGCCAGAGCGATCAACGATATCGCGCTGGTTCGACAAGTGATAGCCGGTTCAATTCGTATGACTATGGTGCTTATTTTCACCGCAAGTGTTGGTCTCATTTTCATGTTCTCACTTTCTGTGAAGTTGTCGCTTGCCGTGTTGTTACCCATGCCGATTATCAGCTTTGTTGCCTACCACTTTTCCAAGCGTATCTATCAGCAGTCTTATCGGGTCCAGCAGGGGTTTTCTGATCTCTCCACCTTCGTGCAGGAGAACTTGAATGGCATTCGTACCGTGCAAGCCATGGCGCAGGAACACCAGGAAGTCAATCGGTTTGCCAACGTGAATCAGGATTACGCCAACTACAATCTTGTCCTTTTCACAACCACATCCCTTCTGAGTGCCCTGATGCCAATTCTGGCCGCGAGCGGTACCTTGATTATTATTGGCTATGGCAGTTTTTTAGTAAGTTCAGGTGAGATTACTCTCGGCACATTCGTCGCTTTCTTTACCTATCTTGGTCTACTGTTATGGCCTGTCCGTGAAGTTGGGCCACTGGTAACACAGTGGCAACGAGGTGCCTCAGGTACAGCCCGGCTATTCGAGATTCTTGATTTTCGACCGGAAATTCAGAACACCCCCGACACTGCGTTTCCCGATCTTACCGGCAAGATCAAGGTTAAACATCTGTACTATCAATATGAAAACAAGAATAAGTATGCGCTTGCGGATATCAATTTCGAAGTCGTACCAGGTGAGACCATCGCAATACTGGGCCGAGTCGGCTCTGGCAAATCGACCCTGTTACGACTGTTTGTAAGACTACTCGATCCCAGCAGCGGTAATATCTATCTGGACGGACATCAAATAGATGGCTTTCCATTGCCGCAACTCCGTGAGCAGGTCTGTCTCGTTCTGCAAGACCCCTTTCTCTTTGCCGACAGCCTGGGTGACAACATTGCTTATGACAAACCAGACAGAGAAATTGAGGAAATCTGGGAGTCAGCAGATGCTGCTGCACTACGTGAGACAATTGAGAACTTTCCAGAAGGCCTGGAAACCATCCTCGGTGAACGTGGTGTGACATTGTCTGGTGGTCAGAAACAACGCACTGCCCTGGCGCGGGGCTTAATACGCATGAGTCCTTTACTTATTCTTGACGATTGTTTCTCAGCGGTAGACACAGAAACCGAAGAGCACATTCTTTCAGGTCTAAAGAAGGTGCGCCAGGGCTTGACGACGATGCTGGTTTCACACAGGGTTTCCACCGCCCGTCATGCAGATCGAATTATCGTGCTGGAAGAAGGGCGAATCATTGAATTGGGCACCCACGAAGAACTACTTGATCAGGGTGGGTTCTATGCGGATTTAGAAAAAGCACAGACACAGAGTAGGAACACCAGAATTGCAGCCATAAGGGCAAAAGAAACCTTGGCGGTCCTCGATGAGTGATTCGATCACCGAAGGCAACTCTAAAAAACTGGATCACTCCATCTTCGACGCTGATATTCATGGGCAGTCCATGAATATGGTTTACCTCGTGCGTATATTCAATTGGATCGGACCACACAAGAAGCTGGCACTGTTCAGCATCTCACTCGTGATATCGGCATCAATACTGGCTGTACTACTTCCGGTCGTCATCAGCAGAGTCGTTATTGACGGGATAATTGTGGGTGAACCTGACCTGCTATTGCCTGATTTTGGTATGAACGCGCTGAATGACTGGTTGGCTGGGCTCACAGGCTGGCAGAGTATTTTCTCGGCCTGCACCATATTTGGTGTTTTTATTATCTGCTGTCACACATTTTATCACCTGCATCGAATCACTTTCGCCAGAACGGTGTTGCACTCTCTGCGAGATATGCGCCTCGATCTGTTTTCGCATATGGAACATCGTCCTTCGTCATTTTATGACAGGGTTGCAGTCGGTCGGATCATGACCCGTATTACCAATGATGTGCAGGCTCTGTTTGAACTCCTGATGGGCCTCGGCATGTTAATCGGCGAGTTTGTGCCGTTCTTTATTGCACTTGTCTTCATGCTGGCGATAGATGTAAAGCTCACCCTGTACCTGTTAATGGCGATTCCCATTTTTGCTGTCATCACTTATTTTTTTCGTATGACGACTCGACGCGTCTATCGGCAGATTCGTAACACTGTTTCACAGTTGAACCAGAATCTTCAGGAAAACCTGAGTGGCATGCAGGTCGTGCAGTTGAGTAATAGAGAAGACAAGAACCTGTCGGTCTATAGAGATATCAATAAGGACAATCAGGCCCATGAGATCCATGCTATCTATCTAGAGACCGGATATGGTGCCTTTATGGACAACATGGTCAATATGGCTTTGGCAGTCATCATCTGGTTTGGTGGTGGTTCTGCGCTGCAGGATGCCATCTCTTTAGGCAGCGTGATCCTCTTCACGCAATTTGTCGACATGTTCATTCGCCCGATACGAGTACTGGGCATGCAATACAATGTTCTGTTTAGAGCTATGGCGAGTGCCGAGCGCATATTCCAGGCGCTTGACTGGCATGAACAAATCAAAGAACCGAAACATCCGGCAATATTGCCAGAGCGGATCAAAGGAAAACTGGAATTCCGCAATCTGTCATTTGGCTATGACAGTCAACAGGTGCTGAATGACGTATCATTCACCGTTCAGCCTGGCGAGAAACTAGCCGTTGTGGGTCCAACCGGATCTGGAAAGAGCACCTTAATTCGACTGTTAGGCCGTTTTTACGATTTCAATGATGAGACCATATTTCTAGATGATATCGATCTGAATACAATTCCTTCTCATGAAGTACGAAGTCGCATAGGTGTGGTTTTACAAGACTTTCATATTTTTTCGGGCTCAATTCTCGACAACATTATGTTGGGTAACCCTGGCATAACCAGGCAAAAGGCGATTGATGCAGCCAAGATCGTCCATGCAAACAGGTTTATTGAAGCCTTACCCATGGGATATGACGAACCCCTGGTCGAGCGCGGACAGAACCTTTCCCAGGGTGAACGACAATTGCTTGCCTTCGCCAGGGTACTTGCCGCAGACCCAGAGATTTTAGTTCTGGATGAGGCTACTGCAAGTATCGATACCGAAACGGAGCAACTGATCCAGGATGCACTCAAACAGATCATGCAGCACCGCACCTCTATCCTCATCGCGCACCGACTGCAAACTATTGCAGAGGCAGATCGAATTCTGGTTCTCAAGCACGGTGCGCTTAAAGAACTCGGTAGCCATGACGAACTGATGGCGCTAAAAGGTGTCTACTACACACTCAACCAGCTTCAATTTCAGGATGTTTCGACAAGCCCCGGGGAATAATTCGAAACAGGAAAACTGCTTTTGCGGTTATCTTCCTGTGATGTTATAACTTCCCTTCTACTTGATATCTAATCAACAACAGTCTGGCTCTACTACAGTGATGAGGGATCTGAAATGAGTGAATTTGAAGGAAAGGTTGTCGCGATAACAGGTGCGGGGGGAGGTCTGGGTAAAGCCCACGCACTGGAATTCGCGAGAAGAGGGGCAAAAGTTGTCGTCAATGACCTGGGTGGTTCGGTCAATGGTGAAGGCGCCAGCGATTTTGCGGATGCTGTTGTAGCGGAGATTACAGAAGCTGGCGGCGTCGCTATTGCCAATAAGGCTTCAGTCTCAGATAAAGAAGGTGCCAAGAGCATTGTGACTGACGCGGTCGATGCTTTCGGCACGATTGATATCCTGGTCAACAATGCGGGGATTTTACGAGATAAGTCATTTAAGAATATGACTTTGGAAGAATGGGATCTCGTCATGGACGTACATATGAACGGCACTGCCTATGTGACACATGCGGCCTGGCCGATCATGTACGAGAAGAACTACGGTCGAATTGTCTGTACGTCATCCGGATCCGGTATCTGGGGTAATTTCGGTCAGTCCAACTATGGGGCAGCAAAAATGGCCATGCTGGGATTTATGAATGTGCTGGCACTTGAGGGTCGATCTCACAATATTCATGTCAATTGTCTGGCACCCGGCGCCGCGACACGAATGACAGCGACCGTACCCGGGCGCCCAGAAGTTGATATAGACAATCCTCCACCCGAAAGAGCACCCGGTCTGGTGACACCCGCAGTATTATTCATGACCAGCGAAGAGGCACCTACCGGCACCGTTATTCAGGCTTCCAGTGGAAATTTCTCAGTGGCATCAATGTTCAGCAACGATGGTGTCAGTCTTGGGGTAGACGCGAGCTTTGAAAGTTTCATTGAGAGCAAAGATCAGATCATTGACATGAGCGCTGCTGTAGAAGGTAGCGCGTTTAGACGACGCCAGGCGAAGTAGAAACCGGGCTGAGGTCACTTCTTCGAGTATGCCTCGAAGGAAAATCGACTATCAAACAGTCGGGGGCTATCTGCTTTTTTTGCAGGTAGCCGTCGATACGTTTCTGCGTGTTAATGGATTCAAGATCGTCGTTTCGTCAAATCGCGCCCATCGAGAAATTATATCGATGCTCGAGAATCATCAGACCAATAAGATCAATCTTGAGAAATTCCTGCGTAGGCACGTTGTGCCGCTCTCATAAACATAGGCTGTCATCAATGGTAATCCGGCGTGGTAAATCCTAATCATAAATGTTTGATGCAAAAATAAGACCTCTATTAGATCCAGGTCTCAACTATCTGGCTGCTTTCTTAGTAAAGATCCGCGTTAAAGCGAATTCTGTTACAACTTTTGGCTTTCTCATTGGCTTGCTAGCCGTACCACTGGTCGCTTTTCAATTCTATCAACTGGCAATAATTCCAATTCTTCTTAACAGACTGTGTGATGGTCTTGATGGCGCACTGGCGAGGCAAACGACAATCAGCAACGTGGGCGGCTATCTTGATATCGTTCTCGATTTCATCTTCTACTCTGCCATCATTTTTGCCTTCGCATTAGCGCAACCTGAAAATGCCATTTACAGTGCTTTCCTGATTTTTAGTTTCATCGGCACCGGCACCACCTTTTTAGCATTTGCAATTTTCGCAGAGCGATTGAATCTTAGTACACAGCTTCAGGGTAAGAAATCATTTTACTATCTTGCAGGACTGACCGAGGGATTCGAAACAATAACTGTGTTGATTGTAATGTGTCTCTTTCCAACCTGGTTCTGGTTAACGGCACTATGTTTTGCCAGCATCTGCTGGCTTTCTGCGATCATGAGAATATTGGCCAGTGTTAAGCAACTATCTGACAACAAGTGATAATTATTCTTTTAATAACAATAACTTATGGCGCTTTGCCAGTGACGGCTGACGCCCTCACAAGAGATGGGCTAGATAACTTTTTTCTTCTCAAGACGTCTGACCAACTCATTCAGTGTCTTATCGGTTGATGATTTGCTGAAAAAATCGGTAAGGATGTTGGTAATTTCCTTGTTCATGGAAGTATTGTTTAACCGGGCACTTCTTTTGATCTTCCTGTGCAAGCGGGGAGGAAGGCGTAGGACAAATTTCACCTGTTCTGCTTCAGCCATATTAGTTCTCCAATGAGTTAGGGATTTTGAAATTTCTATTCATCTATTATATATAAGTGGGTTTACAACACACTGTTAAAAAAAAGACTTACACTAGTCATCCACATGTATCTGATATTACGTCAATGCCAGTTCCCTGACAGCAAAACGCCACTTTAGTCATTCTAGTCTCTTTCCCAGGTTTTGAAAGCATTAACGGGAGATAAGTTCCGTACTTTACCGGAGTCAGTCAATGGTATGATCGCGTGAGTGTTTCCGGGGTCAAACTTTTTGCAATCAGTTAGCCGTCGCCAGGTATTTCACATTGCATGGCCAATTATTCTCTCAAACCTTTCAACACCTCTACTGGGGTTGGTCGATACAGCTGTTATCGGAAATTTGGGCGACCCTGCACTCATTGGCGCAATAGCCATTGGTGGAATGATATTCAGCTTTCTCTACTGGGGATTCGGCTTTCTGCGCATGGGAACGACAGGACTGGTTGCTCAGGCGAGAGGTGCCAGAAATCTAACTGAGACCAAAGCCTCTTTCTATCGGGCCTTTCTGATCGGTTTACTCATCGGCAGCCTGATGTTGATGCTGCAATATCCAATCATTACCGGTGCGTTACACATAATTGGCGGCAGTGAGTATGTTGAGGCAGAAGCGCTGTCTTACTTTCAGGTGAGGATCTGGGGAGCCCCAATAAGTCTGGCTCACCTGGCGATCATGGGATTTTTGCTTGGACTACAGGACACACGATCTCTGTTGCTTCTTCAAATTGTACTCAACGGGACAAATATTGTCCTTGATTTTGTTTTTGTGGTGGGATTTGGATGGGCCGTTATGGGTGTCGCTGCCGCGACGGTAATATCAGAAGTAATCGCGATCATACTGGGTCTGTTTATCGTAACCAGGCGAATTCGCGCTTCGGGCACTTCTCTCCTGATACCAAAACATGTCCTTTTACGAACAAGGGCACTGAAACGAATGTTCGTTATTAACATGGACATCATGATAAGGACGCTGTGTCTTATCTTCTGTTTCGCCTGGTTCACCAATCAGGGGGCTCAATCCGGTGACGTGATTCTTTCTGCCAATGCAATTTTGATGCAATTCGTCAGCTTCTCAGCATTTTTCCTTGATGGCTTCGCCCTGGCAGCAGAGACATTGGTCGGGAGTGCAATCGGGGCCAGAGACAAAACTGGTCTGAATCGATCGATTCGATTTTCAACCGAACTCGGCGTATCCACAGCACTGCTTCTGACATTCTTTTTTTGGTTATTAGGAACACCGATGATCCATCTGCTGACCAATGCTGAAGCCGTGCGCTCGGTTGGCACCCAGTACCTCATCTGGGCGATCGTCACCCCATTGTTATCAGTCTGGTGTTATCTGCTTGATGGCATATTTATCGGCGCAACGCGTACTGCAGAGATGAGAAATGCGATGATATTCTCACTTGCGACCTTCCTGACGGGCTGGTACTTCCTGCATGGAACTTTCGGCAATCACGGTCTCTGGCTGGCATTTCAGCTTTATTTCCTTGCCAGGGCTGCTTCGCTGGCTTTCTACTTGCCCCGTTTACGGAGAATGACTGACTAGGTTCCGAATCAGATCTCGTGCTTCGAGAAGTGAGCATGGAACAAATTAAGAAAGTTGGTCTAGAAATCAGGGCGCTATCAGAAAACCGGCACTTCGACATCGGTTTCTTGGATAGCAATCGACCAGTCTCAATAGATTGCATAACGAAATCAATTCCCATTACACTGACATCATTAAACAAATCACCTTCCTCAGAGAGAGACAATGAAAATATCCACTCTAATGAGTTATGCCCAGGGTTATGTCGGCGCCACGAAAGAAATCGTGGAGATGGAGAAAGCAGGTCTGGATGTTGTTTGGGTTCCCGAGGCTTATTCGTTTGACGGTGTAAGTGCCATGGGATACATAGCCGCCCTTACCCAGAATGTCACTATCGCTTCAGGCATTCTCAACATCTACAGCCGCACACCAACTCTCATGGCAATGACCGCTGCTGGTATTGATGCCTTATCTGAAGGTCGTTGCATGCTGGGACTGGGCGCATCTGGTCCACAGGTGATTGAAGGATTCCACGGAATTCCTTTTGATGCCCCGATGACTCGCCTGCGTGAAGTCGTCGAGATCTGCCGCGCAGTCTGGCTACGAGAGGAAAAATTGTCCTTTAGCGGCAAGAAATACCAGATACCCTTACCGGCTGATCAGGGCACGGGACTGGGTAAGCCACTTAAAATTATCAACCATCCTTATCGAGAAGAAATACCCATCGCCCTGGCCACGCTTGGTGACAAAAGCGTCGAGATGACAGCAGAGATCGCTGACGCCTGGCTTCCAGCGTTCTTCATGGCAGAGGGTGCTGACGCAGTTTGGGGAGACGCTCTCCGACGTGGCAACGCGAAACGTGATCCTGGACGCGAACCATTGGATATCTACGCTGGCGGCGCAGTCGCAGTGGGACAAGGCCTGGAATCATACCGGGAGATGTCACGGCCAGGCATCGCACTCTATGTTGGTGGTATGGGCGCAAAAGAGAAAAACTTTTACAACCAGATATTCCGAAAATACGGTTATGAGAATGAGGCCGAGGAAATACAGAACCTCTATCTGTCAGGGAGAAAATCTGAAGCAGAAGCAGCAATTCCCCAGAGTTATCTGGATGCGACATCCCTGATCGGGAGCGAGAGTTTTATCAAAGATCAACTTCAGATACACAAAGAGGCTGGCGTTACTTCGCTGAACGTGAGTTTTCTGGGTACGACGACGGCTGAACGAGTCAAACATTGCGATGCTTTGAAGAACATCCTGGAAACAATTTAGCCTCTGTATCAGATCAATCCGGCAACAGGGCCTCAAATTCTGTGCGGTGTTCATCGTCCAGGTATTGCTTGAATTCCCCTGCATCCAGGAAAGTTGAATGGCAGGACCGGCAGAGCTCAAATCTGATCCAGACTGGCTCTTCGATCTTAAGCTGATCCATAATCCTGTCACACTTCGGGCACTCGACATAGACCGTATCGTTGTATTCAGCGCCAACTTCTGCATCGCCGGTATCAAGTTCTGTATTGTTCTCAATCAGAGAAAGATCGGCTTTGGTTAGCTGATCAAAATAAAGACCATGGCACTCGCCACACCGCTCAATACGGATAGCACCTTCGTTGTCTGTACTGATGGTTTCCATTTCGGCAAAACATTTCGGACACTGCATGACTGTTACTCCAACTAGACCCGACCAGACGAAACATTAACCCAATTTCCAGCATTTTTGTAATCGGAATAGCACTATTCAATAGTGCCGGCACTTTCCTTTACCCGCCACAAACGATATAACCCTCGCACATGTCAACGACTTCACCTAACCCCCGTCAGGCCACACGAGATATGTACCGATCACTTCTGTTTTCGGTATACCTGCCAAGTTTCCTGATGTCCATCTGTCAAGGCAGTGTACTTCTTGTGATTCCACTTTTCGCCCTTGATCTGGGCGCTGATGTCGGTATCACCGCGCTGGTCTTTTCCCTGCGCGGACTGGGCAATATGATGTTTGATGTCCCAGCAGGATATGCTACCGGCCGGCTCGGTGACCGCACCGTCATGATAATCGGTGTATCCATGATGGCGGTTGCCGGTATTTTCACTAGCCAGGCCAGTTCTCCCTTGCAACTCGCCATAGCCGCTTTCATTTTTGGCGGTGCCATGGCTACCTGGCTGCTCGCAAGACTGGCCCATATCAGCGAGAAAGTGCCTTCGTTTCAGAGAGGTAAAGCAATTTCAACCATGGCTGGTATTCAGCGTTTTGGCAATCTACTAGGTCCAGTTACTTCAGGGTTTATCGCCCATCAATATGGATTTGAGTATGTATTTTTTGGTATCGCTTGCATTGCATGTACCGCGCTGGTCCTTGTTCTGATTGCAGTGAAAAAGAATCAAAAATCGGCGCTGGATGAAAAAAGCCCCGGTCTTATGACCGTGGTTCCCGATCTTCTGCGCAGGCATATGCAGATATTCGCCACAGCTGGATTCGCGGTTTTGTGTCTGACTATCTTAAGATCAAGTCGCCAGCTCCTGATTCCACTCTGGGGTGAGAGTATTGGACTCGATACTGCCAGCATAGGCCTCGTGGTGAGCGCCTCTGCGTCGGTAGATATGGTCATGTTCCCTCTGGCCGGGTACATGATGGACAACCTGGGCAGACGGTACGCAGCAATTTCCTGTCAGCTGACGCTGGCTCTTGGCATCTTTCTGATTCCTCTCACCTCAAACTTCGTCGAGCTCGTGGCTGTTGCAATATTAGCCGGCGCAGGAAATGGTTTAGGTAGTGGCATTGTTATGACGTTGGGAGCAGATTTTGCTCCACCCGAATCTCGTGGAGAATTCCTGGGGCTGTGGCGACTGATTTCTGATTCAGGCTCCTTTGCGGGGCCCATGCTCCTTGGTTATATTGCCAGTAGTATCGCTCTCGCCAGTACCTTTGCAGTTGTTTCCTCTCTGGGGTTGCTTGGTGCAGCTGTCATGTGGTTTCTGGTTAAGGAGCCGCTGGTTAAAGAATCCCATCAATAAATATCTCAATAAGTGCCGCTAACACCCAGGTGACTGGTGGCAGTACACCCAAAAGCAGCGGACTCCTGATTTTGTCAGGAAACGGCTACTCCTGGATATTTCGAATCCTGTCTTCTTAGTGCATCAGATCCACCAGAGTCAGTCTGTCTGTATCCTCGCTAATTAGTGAGGACGCCAAATGTGTCCTGTCACCAATAAGAGCGCGTCCAATGCGGCTTAACTCAATTGACTTCGCAGTACGCATTCTACTGTTGAAGTAGGTATATGGAATCAGACAAAGCCCCATCATAATCAGTCCCGGCAGATAGAAAGGCATCATATGCACCGACAACGCCTGCAATCGAAGCGATTCAATCAACAGCAATGGGCGGTGCAGTTTTACTGGCGATCCTCTAACCGATATTAAGCAAAGGGAGTTTGTTGCGTTTGTAATGAAAGATGGGCTGTCTGCAAACAATAGAAGCAACCTGGTTAGATCGACCACGATGTTACTCGTGTGTAAACAATAGAACCAATCGTTTAGCTACATCAACGCGACCTGATGCAGACGAGGGAACACCTCCCTGGGCGGCAAGGGTCGACTGTAATAATAACCCTGAATATAGTCACAACCACCGTTGCGCAGTATATCGACCTGATCATCAGTCTCCACCCCTTCTGCGAGTACCTTCAGCCCAAGGTTCTGACCCATGGCGATAATCGCTTTGGTAATTTCCCTGTCATCCTCGTTGGTTGTGATATCCTGAATAAATGATCTGTCGATCTTTAACGTATCGAGAGGAAATCGTTTCAAGTAGGCAAGAGATGAATATCCCGTGCCGAAATCATCAATGCTAATACTCAACCCAAGCGCGCGAAGATCTTCCAGCATGCGAATATTCTGATCGACATTTCTCATCGCAATACCTTCGGTAATCTCAAGTGCAAGTGAATCAGGGGAGATTTCAGTTTCTCGTATGATGTCTGCAACCATCGCCGGTATATCGATCTCAAACTGTCTTGCCGACAGATTTACGGCAACTCTAAATCCCTCCAGGCCAACCTTCTCCCAGCATTTGATCTGCTGACATACTGAACGCAGTACATATTCACCCAGAGGTAAAATCAAGCCGGTCCGCTCTGCAATTGGGATGAATTCGGCTGGTGATACAAATCCCTCGACCGGATGAGACCAGCGAACCAGTGCTTCCATACTGATCAGCTTTTTTGTTTTGATCTCTATAATCGGCTGATAGTGCACTTCAAAAGCACCATCAGTCATCGCTTGCTGCATGCTGCTTTTGCGTTCGAGAAACTTAAGAGCGTCGTCGTACATTGCATTATCGAAGATAACATAAGCACTCTTGGCATCAGTTTTTGCTCTATGTAACGCGGTATCGGCATCTCGCAACATCTCTTCTGCAAGCTGATATACATCCTGATTGAGCAGAACTCCGGCTGTCGCTGAGATATCAAGGGTAGTTGCCTCTTCAGACGAATCAGATGAGTCAAGTTCAATTGGTTTTTCGATTGCCTGTTGAATTCGCTGAACAGCCTCGATCGCACCAGCGGGTGAATCCACAGGATCGAGTAGCACTGCAAAAATATCACCACTAAAACGTGAAATTGTATCATCAGGTCGCACAGTCATCTCTATGCGCGTGGCAACTTCCGTGAGCACCCTGTCACCCACATCATGACCCAGGCCCTCGTTAATTGCCGCAAAGCCATCAAGATCGAGGAAAATAACTGAAAAATGATCATTTAATCCCCTCTTGCGGCGATTGATCGAACTCTCCAGGCGATCAACGAAGAGCGCGCGATTAGGCAATTCTGTCAGGTTGTCATAGAGTGCTGTATGACGAATCTTTTCCTCATACCTTAACTGTGTGCTTATATCCCGAAATGTAATGACCACCAACTCTTCATCTTCACTGCTAATGATATTGCTCGACAATTCAATGGGGACCTCACAACCATCGTGACATTTGAGTTTCTGTCTCAGGTTGGTAACGGAGTTATAGGGATCGATATTTCTGGTTTCATATATCCCACTATCTTTATCAAAAGCAACTAGTGGCATTATTTTCGGCAGACGAGAAACCCGGGCCTTGTGTCTACACCAACCTGTAATCTTTTCCGCCATCGGATTGATCAGGCAAATTTTGCCAGCCAGATCGGTCACTATCACGCCTTCAGAGATGCTGGTTAGTGTGGCATCAAGCCTTCGTCTGGTGCCTGACAGATCCTTCTCGACGCGATGTTTGTACATCGCTATCTCAATGTTGATCTCCAGTTCTCGATTATCAAATGGTTTAAGAACATATCCATAGGGCTCTGAAACTTTTGCCCGTTCAAGAGTTTCCTCATCGGCAAAGGCAGTGCAAAAAATCACAGGCACATCGAACTGTTGGCGAATCTGAATCGCAGCCTCGATGCCATCCATCTCATCTGCCAGATGGATATCCATCAAAACCAGATCCGGCTGTAACTCCAAGGTCTGATCAATGGCTTCCTGCCCGCGCCTGACGGTGGACAATACGTTATAGCCCATCCGAATCAGCCGGGACTTGATATCCCGCGCCACAAGAACTTCATCTTCAACCACTAATAGTGATTTCATTGACATCTTTTTCTTTCCTTGAGAAAGAGATTTCGAAACGAGCACCGTTTTCGCTCTGGTACTGCACTTTTCCATCCAATTGTTGTGTAAGTATTGATACGATCTCCATACCCATTGATGCTGTCGATTCGAGTGTGAAACCTTCAGGCAAACCAACACCGTCATCGCTGATCACAAGCACGTATCTGCAACCTACATTTTTGAAGGACACGCTAATTGTGCCCCGACCTGTTCTTCCCTTGAATGCATGCTTGAACGAGTTGGAAATCAACTCATTAATAATCAATCCGCATGGAACAGCTGTTTCAATATCCAAAGAAACGTTATCGACACGAATATCCAGACTGACAATCACACCCTGCACTGCATAGAATCGATGCAGGCTGGTCGCCAGCATGTCGATATAGTCTTTAAAATCAATTTCAAGCAGATCCTCAGACTGATACAAGGTTTCATGGATCAGGGACATCGATTTGATTCTCTGCTGACTTTCCCCCAGCAATCCAGAAAAAACGTCATTACCAATGGTTTCTGCTTGAATATTCAGCAGGCTCGAAATCACCTGCATATTGTTCTTTACGCGGTGGTGAACCTCTTTCAAGAGCGATTCCTTCTCCTGAAGTGATTTTGAAAGCGCCTGGGTCCTGTCGCCCACCAGTTGTTCCAGGTTCAATCTGTATTTCTCGAGTTCTGCCTCGGTATTTTTCCGATCAGTAATATCACGGGCGATACTCACATAGGCTGTTTCGTTGTCATTGTCATCCCGAACAGCAGCAATCGTAACTTCCATGGTCCCAAACCCAGCACCTTTGCGAGCTTTCACTTCGCCATGCCACCTGCCTTTTTCAAAAAGTTCAGTTCGAGCAAGACTCGCATCTGTGGGCTCTGTGAAGAGTAGCGAGAATATTGATCGACCAATAGCCTGTGAGGGTGTCAAACCCAGGAGCGACTGAATTGCGTTGTTGGCATACATCAGATGTTTATTTGCATCTGCGATGACAACACAGTCTGTCGCTTCCTCAAGAGATTCGATATACAACTGTAATCGCTCGCTGTATCTCTTCTCTGCCTCTCTGCGCAGACGCGCCTGATTTGCTTTCTGAAACCGGTAGAGCAAACCAACACCGATGACCAGATAGATAAGATAAGCCCACCAGGTTGCCCATAGAGGTGGTCTGACCCCTACCTTGATTGAGGTACCTTCTTCGTTCCAGACACCCTCGTTGTTGGATCCAACAACCTTGAATACGTAGTTCCCGGCATCCAGATTCGTATAGGTCACCTGGTGTTTATCACTCACTTCAACCCAATCTTTATCGAATCCCTCCAGCTTGTATCGAAAACGATTCTTCTCGGGTGCGGTGAAGTCCATTGCCACAAACTCAAAGCCAATAACGGACTCAAAGTAATCCACGTCAATAGACTCACTCTTGTAGATCGGCTCTGGCAATCTTACGACGTCATTGAACTTTGAGAATCTGGTTATTCTCACCGGCGGGACATAGTCGTTGCCTTTAATTCTGTTTGGATAAAATGCATTGAATCCATTATTGCCGCCGAACAGAAGACTCCCATCTGACAGTTTAAGAAATGCACCACTATTAAAGTCATCGCTCTGCAGGCCATGGGTCGAATCGTATCGAACAAATGAATCTGATTCTGGATTGTAGACGGTTAACCCCTTGCCACCACTTATCCAGATTCTGCCTTCGTCGTCTTCAAGCAATCCATAGACTGCTCCACTAGCAAGCCCGTCCGCACGACTTTTATGTCTAATCTCGCCGCTAGAAATATCATATAGATTCAGTCCATTGTCTCTTGTGCCAATCCAGATAACATTATCTACAACGAGCAATGATGTTACATTGTTGCTACCCAAGGATGTCGAATTCTTAGAGTCATACTGAATCATTCGGGTACTGCCTGTTTCAGGATCTAAAACGACTACACCACCACCATCGGTAGCTATCCACATGAGTCCGTTTTGTCCTTCAACGATATCCAACGTAAAAAGAACCGGAAATTGACCGTCTGAATTAAGGATATTAGGAAACCGCTCAAACCTACCATCGCCCAGGTACTTGTTAACACCCCCGCCATAAGTACATATCCAGATATTCCCAGAATGATCCTCATAAATGCGAGAGATCGCGTTCGAGCTTACTGAGCTTGGGATCTCATTATTATGAGACAAGGTAGAAATCACCGTCTGTTCGCGTAAAAGGTTTATACCGCCGGTCATGGTGCCAACCCACAATATCTCCCCTTGTTGTGCAAGCGACATCACTCGCTCGTCTGACAATCCTATTTCCCTAGTAGAAAACTGTGTAAATTCGGCCTTTTTCGAGTCCCATTTACTCAAACCCTCGAATGTTCCGATCCAAACATCACTATCAAACCCCTCAGTGAATGAGGTAATCGCATTACTTGCTAATCCTCCTTTGACTCTGGGATCACTCTTAATGTGGGGAAAGGTTCTGATATTCGCATTCCACTTGCTGATGCCATTGAAGGCCCCAACCCAAATTATTCCCCCCAAATCCTGAAACAGCTCCAGAATATTGTTATCACCTAGGCTCTTCGGGTCAGTAACATCATTTGTGTAGGCAGTGAAAACACCATTCATGTACACATACAAACCACTATCGGTTCCAATCCAGACCCTGTTGTTATGATCCCGTAGCAGTGTTCTTGTACGTGAGATAGGAACATTTGATACATGGTCAATTCTGGAGAATTGACCTGTGGTTGGATCTAGTATCGATACACCATCGTTGAACGTTGCAACCCAGATATGTCCATATCCGTCTTCCACGATGGCTCGGACATAATTACCACTGATCGTCAACGGATTAGTACTATCATGCTGATATCGCTCAAAGGTACCATCCTCTGTTTTCAGCAGGTTTAGACCACCGAGTTCAGTGCCTATCCAAAGGTCCTGTCGACTATCTTCATATATAGCTCTAACCCTACCACCACCTAGGCTATCTGATATTGCCGGGTCATTTGTAAAATATTTAAGTTCCCCGTCCAATGAATGCCTGACTAAACCAAAGTCAGTACCGAACCACAAATTGCCGGACGAATCTTCAAACAGAACATTCACCCTGTTGCGACTAACTCTATCCTCCGATGGATCTTCCTCAATAAGGATGGTCTCGAAGGTTTCTGTGAGTTCGTCAAACCTGTTAACTCCTAAATCGGTTGCGATCCAAACAAATCCGCGCGAATCAGATAGTACGTCTCGAATTGAATTATGAGAGATTGATCGAGGGTCATCATTGCGATGATAGAAAGTCTCAAAATCATAACCGTCATATCGGTTTAGGCCTTCTTGAGTTCCAATCCAAATGAAACCATGTTGGTCTTGTGCAATTGCTGTAACGCCAGCCTGCGAAAGCCCGTCCTCGGTCCCTAGTCGATCAAAGGCAATATTTATTCTATCCGCAAGGTGAACTTGGGCACCAATTTCGTGAGCGAATACCAGACAACAACCAGCGATTAGAAAACACAAAGCAAAGGAGACTTTCTTACGCATTAAGAACTTTGCTCGATTCGCAGTTTTCTTTCTTAAGATATCTCGTTGCCTGTTCTTTAAGCGAACCAATGGCCAATAGAACTGTAGAAGGTAGTCAAAAACCACTTTTTACTCCTGTCCAACCCACCTTTGATTTTCAACGAATGCATTGTAATCCCACCAATCGCCCAGGTTCTCAACTACTCCGTTGTAATCCCACCAGTCTCCTAAATTTACCACCGACCCGTTGTAGTCCCACCAATCACCTAGATTCTCAACTGATCCATTGTAATTCCACCAGTCACCCAGATTCCCAACTGACCCATTGTAATTCCACCAGTCACCCAGATTCTCAACTGACCCATTGTAATTCCACCAGTCACCCAGATTCTCAACTGACCCATTGTAATTCCACCAATCACCTGAATTATCAACTGACCCATTGTAATTCCACCAATCACCTAAGTTGTAAACTGTGGCGTTATACCCCCAAAAAAACCCGAGATTCTCAA
>PBRC01000027.1 GCA_002725285.1 Gammaproteobacteria bacterium
CCAAGAGCAGCTGAAGGCTCATTACCAAGAGCAGCTGAAGGCTCATTACCAAGAGCAGCTGAAGGCTCATTACCAAGAGCAGCTGAAGGCTCATTACCAAGAGCAGCTGAAGGCTCCTCTTCTGAGTCAAGGGGGCCTGAAAAAGCAGAATTGGCTTTGCCTTCTATTCTTACGGCGACGGGGTAGACTTCGCCAGTCGGTTCGAATCCTTTTTGCAGATCGGCAGGGTTCGTCAGGAATTGCAGTTGCATCAC
Organism: Gammaproteobacteria bacterium; assembly: GCA_002725285.1. Taxonomy (GTDB): domain Bacteria; phylum Pseudomonadota; class Gammaproteobacteria; order Pseudomonadales; family Azotimanducaceae; genus JAHRVQ01. The sequence goes on from PBRC01000027.1 coordinate 255, forward strand.
TTCTGACGCCTTTGCAAAGGTGCTGGACTGAATTAGCGGTGTGATTTTTGTTTCCAGATCATCGGAAATATCAAGAATGCCCACAGACGCCATATTGATATTCTCAAGTGCGGATATAGTTATGTCATCTGCTGAGAAGTTGTCCTGCCCCATCCCCAGAATCGCAAGATGGCGAACGGGCTGACCAGAAGGACCGCCGCTGACCGAAAGTGCATTCTGAGAATCCAGCAAAACAATACCTGGCCTTAAGGTAACCCCCCAGGCCGTAGTGAGTCTGTTCAGATCTGATGGCTCGGGTGGGGCTCTTTGCATCATGGGATTGGCTGATGCAGCTCTATCCCTTTCCGCCATTGGGTCCACAAATATCAACAGACGACCACCTCCCATGGCAAACTGATCGAGGGCATAGAGGGTTTCCTCAGCCAGTGCTTTTGGGTGGATTACCAGCAGCAGGTCTATATTCTCAGGCACGCTGGTGATCGACGATTCGACGGTTTCAACTTCAAATAACTGTTCAATCTGATCAATCATAATCCAGGCAGGTGTCGTCTGAAATGTCTGCATATTGACATCACCCTGCACCTTGATTGATGAAAGTAAACCAACGACGGGTTTCTCCGGTGTCTGCAGGGTCTGAATCATCTTACTTATTTCATATTCCAGGAATGCTTCCTTGTCCGGTTGGAAAAACGGTATCACCAGTTGATCGTCAAGTGCATTGGTCCCTGCCAGACCGAAATAAAGTTCGCTGCCCGTACTGCTGACCGGCACACTTTGCAGGCCAAAAGTGTTGGCCCGGTCCTCCTCTTCAGAAAACGGCTCCGGATCAATGATGGTCATATTAATACCGCCATCTGCCTTCAGCTCGTATTCTTCAAGCAGATCCTGAACCTGTTTCGCATAAGCTCGCAGGCCCGTCAGTTCACGACTCGCAGAATCCGAAAAGAAGAAATAGAGATTGATCGGTTCATCAATAGTCGAAACAATGTCCAGACTTCCCTCAGACAGGGTGTATAAATTACTCTCGGTGAGATCCAGGCGAATACCCGAGAAAAGTTGATTGTTGAGCATGGTGAAGACGAGAAAGCCTATCACCACCAATAAAAGTGTTATTCCAGAATTAATGCTATTTCTCATCGTTACACTCAACTCGCCCGCTTAATTTCGAGGACAATCATGGTTGCAGCCAACCAGGCTACGATCACCGAAACGAAATAAAACACATCTTGCAGACTCAGCACGCCCTTGGAAATGGAACTGAAATGCGCAAGGAAACTCAGACTTGCCAGCGCATCCAGAACAATCATCGGTACCCAGTCCTCAAACAGATTCAGAACCATCGGGAATCCCGCAAGCACAAACAACAAACAAACCAACCCCGTGACGATAAACGCAATGACCTGGCTTCTACTCAAAGCAGACATACATGATCCAATGGCAAGGAATCCCCCAGCCATCAACCAACTGCCCAGATATCCAGCAAGGATGGCACCGTTGTCCGGCTCACCCAGATAGTTGACAGTCAGCCACAATGGAAAGGTCAGCAATAAGGCAATACCTGTAAATATCCATGCGGCCAGGAACTTCCCGGCGACTGCATCAAACTTCCTGATGGGCAGTGTCAGTAACAATTCAATCGATCCTGATTTGCGTTCTTCAGACCAAAGCCTCATTGAGATGGCGGGGACGAGAAACAGATACAACCAGGGGTGGAAAGTAAAAAAGGGGGCCAGATCCGCCTGGCCTCTCTCAAAGAAGTTTCCAAGGTAGAAGGTGAAAACCCCTGACAGAATTAAAAATATTAGGATGAAGACATACGCCAGATGAGTGACGAAATAGCTGTTCAGTTCACGTTTTACGATAGCAACAAGATGACTCATGCTGATTCACCTGTTGTTATCTGCCTGAACACATCTTCAAGCCGACCCTTTTCCTGGAACATCGATTCAGGTGCAATTCCCTGTTGGGTCAGTAGACCGCTTAACACCGAAAATATCTGCCTATTGTCTTTAGGGAAGACCGTGATGCTCGTGCCCGACACTTCCAGCGAGTCAACTGATGACAGTGGTTCAATCTGAGACCGAAGCAGGTCTGCATCAACATCCTCAGGTAATATCAACGTGACAGCACCATGGAACCTGGACTGTTTTTCAAGCTCTTCTGCTGAACAGTCAACGACCAGTTTGCCCTCGGAAACGATTACAACTCGACTGCAGACTGCCGCAACCTCTTCAAGAATGTGGGTTGAGATAATGACGATCTTGTCTTTTGACAAGCCCAGAATCAGATCGCGAACCTGTTTCTTCTGATTGGGATCAAGTCCATCCGTTGGTTCGTCAAGTATCAGCACTTTTGGATCATGGATGATCGCCTGTGCTAATCCAACTCGACGCTTGAATCCTTTTGAGAGCGTTTCTATTTTCTGATGCAACACCTGTTGCAGCGACATCTTTTTGACGACATCATCGACCCGCCGACGTTTCTCGTCGTCTCGAAATCCCCTGATCTCAGCGATGAAATTCAGGAATGTTTCCGGCGTCATATCCTCATAACAAGGTGCCCCTTCCGGCAGGTAGCCGATCATTTCCTGCGCAGAAATGGGGTTGTCGCCAACATCATGGCCGAAGACACTGATCCTGCCGCTCGTTGGTACAAGAAATCCGGTCAACATCTTCATGGTAGTAGATTTACCGGCTCCGTTGGGACCCAGGAATCCGAGTATTTCTCCCGGCTCAAGTTTCAAGGAAAGATCCTCTACCGCGCGCAAGGAGCCAAATTGTCTGGTTAAATGACTGACTTCTATCATTTTTGCTCTTACAAAAAGTTTGGAATAATAAACCAGATCGCATCATCAAGACAAAGCTAATTGTTTCAAGCCCTGAATACGATGGATGCTATCTGAATCCTGTTTAGACCACTTATCGATCCATTTTCTTCATGATGAATGACGCTTACTCAGGGAAAGTACCAATGAAACTATTGGATCCTATGATTTTGGGGGAAGAAATCTGCAACACGAGTCAAAACTTAAGACCTCACTGTCGGGGAAGCTGACATACTCTGTATTGACGGCATTAATGCCTGCGGCAGGCGACAGTGTCCCTGCTTCAGGCTGCGGGGTACAGTGACGCTGCAGGTTTCACCCAGGGATCGATTTCGCCAGATTCATACTTCCGGCATGTATATCGTATAGGTTTCCTTGCGCAAGTATGGAGACCTTCTGGTTCGGCGTCTTCGATAAGCCGACGGCTTCCAGAACTCCACAATGGTCCGTTTTAAGCCACGTCTGCGAGACTGCCTCCTGTCTTCGCCAGATCGTCGCTCCATAAATATCACTTTTTTCATTTTCTCGGCCGTATTTTTTACGGGAGGGAGATCTGTTTAAGAGTTTAATATGGTTACGGGCAATCCAGAACTATCGAAATGAACTAAGAACTGATTGCAATATGCCTTCCATTCATAGCGCCTCCTCACGAACTACGTCGCGATGGTTATCTCGGGCTCTTGGCAAACCACAGATCCGTTCAGTATTATTCTTTCATTTCCACTCCAGGCACTCCTACACCATGCGAACCAGCAGATTGTCAAAGGAAGAGGCGTTAACTTTTATCCTGACTCATATTGTCGTAGAGAGGTCTCACAGTTTCGAGTTGAACCAGGCGACCCTTTTCACCCTGATGAACCTCGCTTCTGAAGCTGAGAACCGACTGCAACAGGAGGACGGCCTCATTCCTCACGAGGTTATTGAAGCAATTGCGGCACCGTTCATAGAGTCAGAATGAGCAAATCACTTCTCGCAGAACCCGCAGCCTTTATCTTTGATATGGATGGGACACTTTTAGATACTGAACCTTCATATACGATCGCAACTCAACAGGTTCTTGATCCCTACAACGTCGAATTCACCATGGAACTGAAGCGCAGGGCCATCGGTGGTGATTCACACAGCAGCGCGCAGCTGGTTATAGATCACTATAATCTGCCCCTCTCAGCGGATGAATTTCTGGCTAAACGAGAGGTTTTCCTTCGCGAGCTTTTCACAGATCCGGCAGAAATACCGGGTGCAGGAGAGTTCATACAAGCCCTGGCAGTATCAGACGTTCCCATCGGCCTCGCCACGAGCTCTCATCATTATCTCTATAAGTTGAAACTCAGTCGCAAGTCGTGGGGCAACTGTTTCGACCAGGTCGTCTGTGGTGACAATCCTCATCTGAAGCACGGCAAACCAAGCCCTGACATCTTCTTACTGTGCGCCAGGATGCTGCATGTAGACCCGGAACGCTGCATCGTATTTGAAGACTCGCCAAATGGTGTGCGCGCAGCCATAAGTGCAGGCATGCAGGTAATCGCAATAAGCAGCCCCTACGTTGCCGATGGCGCATTGGACAATGCTTCTCTCGTGGTAGACAGCTACAGTGACCTGCAACAACTGTTAACCAGGTGGACCAACGCCTGAAAGCTCATCAACCCTCGCATCTGCTGCGCTGATCCCGACCCCTAAAAAAGAACTCGCTAAATGGTTTTTTAATCCTATGAACCAAAACAATAAATCAGAGATATCTCGATTAGATTCCTGACATTAGAGTTCATCCTCGGCCACGCGAACATCACTTACACTGTATGCGATTCAATGATCGATGATGCGAATCTCATGGTCGAACAGTTCGACGCCACCTGAAAGAATATGAGAAGTGTCTGAATGAAGGACTGGCATGCGTCACAGAGACCCATGTCCAGATTGGGATAGTGCACGTACGTGCTGCTGCTCGATTAGGTCCCGCCTTCCGCACTACCGGCTTCAGCCTTTAACTTCCGCAGGTGATTAAGGAACTTCATCAGGACGTCATAAGTCTGACAACCCACGACGTACAGATCGTCACTGACGAACGTCGGCACACCGCTCAATCCGAGGGATCTTGCTCTTCGCCAATCCTCGTCAACCTTGTCACCGAAACTTCTTGCCATCAGAACCGATCTGGCCATACCGCCATCGAGGCCTGCTTTTTCAGTAAGTTCGACAAGAACCTCAGTATCAGAGATATTCAGATTATCTACAAAATAGGATCGATACAGCAAATCGTGCAGCTTCTCACCGTCATCCTGGGTATCTGCCCAACTGCCAAGCTCCTGAGCGAGACGACTATTGTAGGTCATGGTTCTTTCACCATAAGGCAGACCTTCCCTATCGGCAATTTCCTTTATCTGATTCTGAAACGCCTGGACCTGCGACTCCCTTCCCTTAAAAAGATCCCCCAGGGACTTACCTTCCATTGGTGTTTCAGGATGTAACGGAAAAAAGGACCATGACACGGTCACGTTTTCTTCCTGGCGCAGTTTTTCGATACTACCTGTACTGAGATAACACCAGGGTCAGACGTAGTCGGTGAATACTTCGATGTGAACGGGTTCTGCCATATTGACCCACACTACTTATGCTTAATATTGCCGGACCTTGATCATGTACCAATCATTCACTGCTGACAATAACGGAAAACAGCACTTCAATCATACGGCTATAGACTGACCACAGGATTTGTTCTGGTCTTTATTCCCTGGTTTGGCAGGAATGACCGCGCTACAAGTCTGCTGAATAAGTCGTCCCGGTAAGGCATCAGGTAAGTCCTTATCTACTCAGAGCGCAATGAATCGTAATCGACTCGCATTCGCGACAACGGTGACGGAGGACATGGCCATGGCCATTCCCGCAAAGGTTGGACTAATCAATATGGGATACAAGACACCGGCTGCAATAGGGATCAGGATAATATTGTAAACGAAGGCTCCGAAGAGATTCTGATAGATATTGCGAATCGTCCGCTTTGATATCCTGATGGCGCTGACAACCTTATTCAACTGATTGCCGACGATGGCAATATCTGCACTTTCAATGGCTATATCGGTTCCCTCACCCATCGCAAAGCCAACATCTGCAATTCCCAGAGCCGGGGCATCGTTAATACCATCACCAACCATGGCGACTTTTTTGCCCTCTTGCTGCAGGGATCTGATTTCAGCTAATTTATCTTCAGGTGAGAGTCCAGCTTTAAAATTGGAGATCCCCAGGTCTTTCGCGACATCGCCAACACTCGATTGGTTGTCTCCCGAAAGAATCAAAACCTCGATCCCCATNCTTTGCAGCTGTAGTACAGTATTTTCTGCTTCGTCTTTCAGNGTGTCGGCGAGTACAAAACTACCTATCAGCAAGCCATCTTCAGCAACATATATGGTCGTACCAATCTCATCACCGCCGACGATGACACCCTGGGACTTCAGGAACTTCGCATTGCCAATCACTGCATCCTTACCAGAAACATTGGCCGAGACACCACCACCTGGTGAAATCTGAAAGGATGTGACGGGAAGTTTTTTAACTCCCCGTGTTATGCAATAGTCAATAATTGCGGTCGCCAATGGATGTTCTGACGAGGATTCAAGGCTGTAAGCAATATTGAGTAAACTGGATTCCTCGGATGAGACTGAAACTACTTTTGGTTTACCCTCGGTAAGTGTACCAGTCTTATCCAGGACAATCGTATCTATCCCGATGGCTGCCTGTAATGCATCACTGTTTCGAATCAGCAATCCATTCGTCGCAGCACGCGTGACACCAACCATAANGGACATGGGAATCGCCAGACCCANNGCACAGGGGCAGGCGACAATCAGGACAGACATCGCTGTAACAATTACCAGGCTAAGTTCACTTTCAGCCGCAAGCCAACCCCAGTAAACGATACACAAAGCAGCGATAACCAGAACTGCAGGCACAAACACTGCAGCAATCGAGTCAGCGATTCGACCGATTGGCGGTTTTGAATTCTGTGCATCCTTAACCAGCGAGACCATACGCGCCAGCGTTGTCTCATCACCTATNTGCTNTGCTTGCATGGTGAANGTGCCAAACAGATTGATTGTCCCGGCGGCAACANGATCTCCAGCTGTTTTGTCAACGCTGACGGGCTCTCCTGTTAACATCGACTCATCGATGCTGGAAAATCCTTCCGTTATCACACCATCTACCGGCAATCGATCACCCGGTTTTATTCGCAACAGATCGCCAATGCCGACTTTCCAGACTGCCACTGACTGTTCTTCTCCATCTGCGACAACAGTCGTTTCATCAGGAGTCAGTGTTAACAGTTTCTCAATGGCACCTGAGACTTTTCCTCGCGCATTCATCTCCAGGCTCTTGCCAAGATTTACAAATCCAATAATAAAAAGCGCTGCTTCGAAGAACAGATGTTGACTTGCCTCTGGTATGACTGACGGCAGTAAGACAACCAACATTGAATAGGTCCAGGCCGTTCCTGTTCCTAAAGCGATCAGCGTGTCCATCGTGGTGGACAGGTATCTGGCAGAATGGAATGCACCACGAAAGAAATGTCCGCCAGCAACCACCATTCCAATCAGAACCAGCAATCCAACCACTATCCAGAACAGCTGATTTTCAATCGAGGGGAATAGATTCAGTGCCATACCGCCCATCAATAGGCTGCCACCAACCAGTGCAACGCCGGATTTCCACAATCTCTGGTACAACTCGGCCTTAAGCAGCGTTTCCTTCTCATCGATATTGTCCGGGTCACTAACGGTCGCGCTATACCCGGCCTTGTCAACCGCTGCTAGCAGATCCTTGAGATCACAGCTGCCTTCAACATAGGCGCTTTCACTGGGCAGGTTGACGACCGCATCACTTACACCTGGCACGTTTTTGAGCGTTCGTTCAACAGATGCGACACAGCCCGCGCAGGACATGCCCTGAATCTGCAGGTTATAGTAGGTGTCACCCGGTAACGCATTTCCAGCCGAGGAAGTCATGAACTGATCACAAAGAGACTATGAAGCCCCTAGTGTAAACTTTGTAGTAGCTTGAAGGTAAAGAATTAAGCGACTGGCCAAATTGATCCGCAAATGTCTCATTTTTCATATCAACGTAATCATAGAGAAATTCGATACGCAAGATTATACTCCGCTGAGTCCAGATCTGACTGCAAGTGGAGTCCATCATGACAAGAACAGGCGTTATCTTTGCGTTTTTGTTAAGCATACCCATCAATCTTGTTGCTGCCGAAGTGCACAAAAAGGTCCAGGCAGCCCTCAGCTACAACATCCCGATGAATGAATGTAAACGGCCAAAACTCGCGGGAGCCCAGACCGATATCGTCGACACTTCAGGGACAACTACAAGATCCGATATCGATTCTTACAAGCTGGCAAGGTTTGAACGGAAGGAAAAACGCTGGAAAACATGCCTGAGCAAATACAAACAAGGTCTTGGAAAAGATTTTGACAGGTTGAGGAACAGCGCTCAATACGGTCTCACTCAACAACAGGCAGAGATCATTCTTGAGAAGATGGCACTCATACAGTCAGCTCTTATCTCGCCAGTTGGACTCCCTGAACAGTAATCAAACGTACATAAGATTAGCAGGATAGACTGGAGCAACAATGAGCAGAAAAGTGTCTCTTAGAATTTAGTGCCAGTGGTCCCATATGGGCTGACGACGTACAGTTGTCTGAAGTGAAGATAACAGTGCAGCCAAGCCCAGCCAAAACCGAAAAAAACATCACGTTTGAAAGTGGCAGCTTTAGTCATTGCTGGCCTGATTGTTATTAACGCAGTGTTAATGAGCGATTTACTTACTGCCATTCCAGCCATCCAAATCGAAGGTCAGCTGGGTGGTAGCGGCGATCCCATGTTCGGTCAGCACGTCGATGTCTACGTCAACCAAGCGCCGCCCATTTTCCTCGCGCCGCTCAACCACGCGTCCGTCGGTGCGCATGGTGTCGCCTCGGCAGGCAGGCTCGAGCATGCGTAGCTGGCGGCGCACCAACCACGCGTCGGGTCCCGCCCATTCGTAACCAGCCCGGTCAACGAACCCCTGTAAATACATAGTATTGTGGTAGGCGTCGCCGACACCCTGACCTTGTGCGTATTCACGGTCGTGGTGGCCGGGAAAGTAGTCACGTGTAGCGGCCGCATTCATGACCAATTTTGACAGCGTGATCGGCAGCGAGATTTCAGGTAACTTTTCCACATCGGCACCCACCACCGGCCGCTCGAACGATGGAGCCGCTGTATCGTCGTTCGCGGGCACGGTGTCATAGCGGTATATCACATTGGTGTTGGTTGCCAGGCTCACGCCATCCTGATTGCGGCATACCGTGTCTGTTGTTACGAAATAACCCTCACCCACTGCCGTGCGTTTTAATGGGCTAATCGATTCAATCCGGTCGGTGAAGGTCAGCCGGTCACCAACCAGTATGGGCGCGTGATACGCGCTGTCTGTGGTGACGTTGATGAGAGTTTCACAGGGCAGTGGCACTTCGAGCGCGTACACGGGCCCATGTTCGGGCCGACCGCCCGGGCGCCAAGGTGTCGGAATAATCCAGGTTTGAAACATGCCGCTTGGCGAGATGATCGCGCCATAGCGCTTTTTGGCTGCCGCCTCATCCCAATAGTTTTCGTTGGGATCTTCGAGCATTGCCGCGTAATAGGCGATCTGCGCCTCATTGACCGCATAGGGGGCCTCGATGGTCATCTCACGGCCAACCCACTCCATGGCTTCTTCGATCGACCCTTTGGCAACGTATGTCATTGGGTTAGCGTAGTTGGTGCTCATTATCTCACCTCTTGTTTTTTGCATACCTATGTTTACGCAGGCTTGAACTGCGGCAGGGCAATATCGCCGCGCGTTTCGAAGATAACGGAAACACCCATGCCGATTGTCACATCACCCGTTGTGCATTTGAGGATATTGCACATCATCTGCGGACCCTCTTCCAATTTAACCACAGCCAGAATGTACGGCACTTCAAAGCCTTCAGATGGTGGCTGGTGTACGATCGAAAAGGTCATCACATGTCCGCGCCCTGACATTTCGGCCCAGGACATATCCTGTGACCAGCAGTGGGGACACCAGCGGCGCGGCGGGTGATGGACCCCGTCGCAGGCGTTGCAGCGCGGCAGCATAAAGCGTCCCTCGGCTGCGGCCCGCCAATAGGGTTCGGTAACCTCTGAAATTTCCGGGACCGGTTTCATGGTGCTCTCCCCAGCAATAGTGTCGCCTGATCGGCCATCATGCCACCATAGGTGTGAACCAGCGTTATATCGGTTTCGACCTGACGGTCGCCCGCGCAGCCCATGGTTTGAAGTGCACCCTCGACCAGCATGGTAATGCCGGACGCGTCGCCGGTGTGACCGAACGACAGCAGACCGCCATAGGTATTGACCGGCAGATCGCCGTCTGGTGCTCCGCGGCCGTCTTCGAAGAAGCGTCCGCCTTCGCCAGGTTTTGCCAGGCCAGTCTCCTCCAGTAACAAAATCGGGTTGATGGAGAAGGCGTCGTATAGCTGGGCCATATTGACATCGGACGGTTGTAGCCCTGCCATAGCGAATGCTGGCTTTGCCGCATTGCCCGCGCCCATGGCGGCAAAGTCACTTGAGAGTGCAATGGCACCGTGATCGTGATACTCGCCGAACCCAAGCACGTAGGCGGGCTGATCAGTTATTTCCCGGGCGATGTCGCCCCGAGCCACCAGAAACGCGGCGCCGCCTTCGCATGGTACCGAACAGTCGAGTAAGTTAAATGGCGACGCGATTGGCCGCGAGTTGACAACATCATCGACGGTAATGGGACCCTTGTGTCCCATGATCGCATCCGGGTGTTTGAGCGCCCATTTACGGCTCGAGACGGCGACCGACGCCAATTGCTCGCGTGTGGTGCCACGGTCATGCATATGACGGTTTGCCGTCAATGCGTAAAGCGCTGGGATGAATGAGCCGTAGGGATACTCGAACTGCGGGTCGCTGACCATTTTTGCCATAGTGTCGCCCGCGCCCGCGCCGACCTTCGGGAACTTGCCCGCGCCGATGCATAGAACAGCGTCGGCAAGACCTGAGCTGATGGTAGTGGCTGCACGCATCGCCATCAGGTTATATGTGGCGCCGCCCGCGTTCACGGTCATGGCGTAGCGTGGCTTGATACCCAGACTGTCGGTCATCCATTCGTGGACGAATATGTTGGCGCCGGAGCCCACGGCCATTCCGGCCGGGCTGATCAACAAGCCATCAATCAAAGAGGGATCAAGATCCCATTGCGCGAGGAAGTTCGCCATGACCAATTCCTGCATGGCGAAGCCGTCGTGATCCGGATAACGGCCCGGCGCAATTTCGGATGCGGCAGCGATGGCGGGGCTGCCTGGCAGGCGTCGGGATAAAGTCACTTTGTCTCCTTCATGAGACCGGTTAGAACGGCGACCGACTCTTCGTGCTATCGGAGCAAACCGGCAGTCTGGGAGTTTACAACAAAAACGGTCAGATTTTCTGCCGGAATCTTGCCGGCGACCCGAAAGTCTCAAACCATTCACCACAGAGCGTTTTTTCAGTATTGGCGCAAAGTTGGTCTAAACGCCAGCCCGGAACGTCCCCCAAGAGTACTTAAACCAGAAACCCCTAACATTAGGATCAAACCTATCGGCAGGCTTCGCAGGCTCAACAGTAATCAAACGTACATAAGATTAGCAGGATAGACTGGAGCAACAATGGGCAGAAAAGTGTCTCTTAGAATTTAGTGCTAGTGGTCCCATATGGGCTGACGACGTACACTGTACGATTGGCATTCTAAACCTGCTGTTTATAGGCTTTGAATGTATCGGTCCGACGCTCCCTCTCCCGTACATATATGACGAATATGACG
>PBRC01000028.1 GCA_002725285.1 Gammaproteobacteria bacterium
TCGAACAAATGAATCTGATTCTGGATTGTAGACGGTTAACCCCTTGCCACCACTTATCCAGATTCTGCCTTCGTCGTCTTCAAGCAATCCATAGACTGCATCACTCGCTAATCCATGGTTTCTATTCTTTTGCTTTATTTCACCAGTTAAAGTATTGAAGTAATTTAGACCATTTCCTCGAGTTCCTATCCAAACGGCGTTGCCAACCGTAAGTAACGACATAATGTTGTTACTACTCAAGCCTGTTTGATCACTCGCGTGGTATTGAATTGAATAAGTACTCCCCGTCAGAGGATCAAGTACTACAACTCCCCCAGCTGCAGTAGCAATCCACATTTTCGCATCTGGTCCTTCTACAATTCCCAAGGTTGCTAAATCCGTAAAACTACCATTAGAATTTAGCGGATCCGGGAAGCGTTGAAATTTTCCGCCCCCTAGATACCTATTAACACCACCGCCGTATGTGCATAGCCACACATCTCCTGCCTTGTCGACATATATATTGCTAATTGCATTAGAGCTAATAGAGTTGGGATTATTACTATCGTGTGTGAAGTTGGAGACCAGCTTCTCCTGATTCATCAGGCTGACACCTCCTGTCATAGTGCCAATCCATAGTGTTTCGTCTTTNCGGGCAAGTGACATAACTCGCCGGTCTGATAGCCCAATTTCTGCGGTAGGATACTGGATGAACTCTGCGCGCCCAGCATCCCATTTACTCAGCCCCTCAAAGGTACCTATCCAGACGTTGTGATCGGAACCCTCTGCAAATGCAGCAATCGCGTTGCTAGCTAATCCTTCTTTTTTCCCTNGATCACTCTTGAGATGAGGGAATGTTTTGATGTTTGCATTCCATTTACTGATGCCATTAAAAGCCCCAACCCAAATTATTCCTCCCTCGTCCTGAAACAGTTCCAGTATATTGTTATCTCCCAAACTCTTCGGATTCGCAACATCCTTTGAGAAGAAAGTGAAAGTTCCGTTCATATACAGATACAGACCACTATCGGTTCCTATCCATATCCTGTTGTTGTGGTCCCTCAACAGCGTCCTAGCACGAAAGATCGGAGCATCCAAAATTGGGTCAACTCTGGAGAACAGCCCCGTGATTGGGTCAAGAATCGATACGCCTTCATCAAAGGTTGCAACCCAAATATGACCGTACCCATCTTCTACGATGGCTCGTATATAGCTGCCGCTAATCGTTAAGGGATCGATACTGTCATGCAGATATCGTTCGAATGTACCAGTATTTGCATCGAATCGGTTTAATCCATGGTACTCAGTCCCAACCCACAGATTTTTTTTGCTATCCTCATATATGGCACGAACTCTCCCCTTACCCAAACTACTAGGAACATTTGGATCATGGCGGAAGTAAGTGAAATCGCCAACAGCTGAGTACTTAACTAGGCCTTCATCCGTCCCAATCCATAGGTTTTTCAAAGAGTCTTCATGGAGAACATTCACCCTGACTCGATCTACTCCTTCTCCTAGTAACCCCTCCTTTGACCGCATTGCTTCAAAAGTACCAGTAAGCTCGTTAAATCTATCAACCCCATGATCGGTTGCAATCCATATACGACCACTAGAATCTGGCAAGATGTCTCGAATAGAATTGTGTGAAACGGAAGTCGGGTCTTCATTTAGGTGGTAGAACGACTCAAATTTGTAACCGTCGTATCTATTTATACCTTCTTGGGTTCCAATCCAAATAAATCCCTGTTGGTCTTGTGCAATCGTAGTGACTGCCGATTGAGATAATCCGTCCTCTGTACTCAAACGATCAAACGCAATGTCAAACTTATCTGCGAGACGAACAGCAGCTTCCGTTTTATGCGCAAAGAGAAGACAACTACAGGCAACAACAAGAATCAAACTCAATGATATTTTTCTATGAGCTAAGAATCTCGTCAAGTTGCTTGACTCCTGCACTGCGCCCTCTCGAATGCATGATTTCCTATGACCGGAGGGCCAGTAGAAGTATAGGCGATAGTCGAATCCCACGTGCTACTCCTGTCCGACCCACCTTTGGTTTTCTACGTAGGCATTGTAATCCCAAATTGCACCTAGATTTTCAACCACCCCATTGTATTCCCAAATATTTCCAAGATTCTCCACCGAGCTGTTGTAATCCCAAACAGTGCCAAGATTCTCCACCCAACCGTTGTAATCCCAAACAGTGCCAAGATTCNCCACCGAACCGTTGTAATCCCAGACAGTGCCAAGATTCCCCACCCAACCGTTGTAATCCCAGACAGTGCCAAGATTCTCCACCGAACCGTTGTAATCCCAGACAGTGCCTGAATTATCAACTGACCCATTGTAATTCCACCAATCACCTAAGTTGTAAACTGTGGCGTTATACCCCCAAAAAAACCCGAGATTCTCAACATCCCAGACAAATGGTTGATCCCAGTCAATACCTCTATCCCAAACAAATCCATCTGCTGTTAGCTGATTAAAGTCCCACTGATAGCCATTACTTTCAAAGTCTGTCTGGTTCCAGGTATAACCATTCTCTCCAAGTGCGGTCAGATTCCAGATATAACCAACATTCCATATCGCAGATTCATCACCAAGCGTCGCCAGTTGCCAGTCATAACCGCCCTTTGCATTATCCAGCACGACCCAGGTGAATTCTGCATCGGAATTGGACAATCTGTAGGTTCCGTCCTCATCCTGCACAGCAGGACCACCGTAATGTTCCTCGTTAGCCAGATCTTTCTTCAGATTCAGGCTGCTACCCAGGCAATTCTCACCCTGCCCATGGACTGCTGTATAAGCATTAATCAGACCGCTTCCCTGCTGGAAGACACTATAGGCAAGACTGCCATCATGGTTGGTGGCTGCGCTTGCTGAAGCCATTAATCTGCACTTCACCTCATCAGGCGTGAGCTGAGGATTCTCCTGCAACATCAGAGCAGCAACACCAGACGTCACGGCTGCGGCCTGAGAGGTTCCTGACATTTCGAAATAGATGTCCTGGTAGTGGAACTCTGGGTGCTCCTTTGCCAGCACCGTCTTTCTATGCATTACCCCGGCCATATGACCACCAGGGGCGACAATCTCAGGCTTTACAAATCCTTCCAGTGTCGGCCCGGCCGATGAGAACGTCGCCAGGTAGTCATCGCTCCTATCAAGAGGTGTGTAATTGTCAGTCACGGCGCCAACCGTCACTACATAAGGCACATTCCCAGGTGCTGCAATCGTCATTGGTGCAGGCCCCCGGTTTCCAGATGAAACAACAACGACGATGCCCGCATCCCACGCAGCCATCACGGCCTGGTTCATAGGATCTTGCCAGTAGTGTGACAATGGTGTGGCACCAAACGATATATTCAGGACTCGAATATTGAGCCTCTCTCTGTTGGAGACGACGTAAGCGATGCCCCTGATAACATCAAGATAGGTACCCTTGCCTTCCTCATTCAAGGCTTTCACAACGACGAGATTTGCATCGGGTGCGATGCCATTATAACCCCCGGTTTTATGGCCATTTGAATTGCGACTCTCGCTGCTGTTAGCCATCACACTGGTAATGTGTGTTCCATGCCCGTGTTCGTCGCTGATTTCTCGCCAATCTTTCTTTCGCTTTCCCACATCCAGCAATTCATTTTCTATGGCATCGTAATATGAGATAAGCCTGACCTCGCCCCGGGTGTTTTTAACGAGATTCTGCTGTTTCCACATGCCGGAATCGATAACGGCGATACCGATACCTTTTCCAGTTACGCCACTCTGGTGGAGCAGATCAGCATCGATAAACGACGGGAATATACTGTCGAATGACTTCTTCTTTCTGCCACTTTTATCATTGCCATGAGCCAACGCCATTTTGACACGACCGTCCCTAAAGACCTGTCTGATTCCCGGGTCTGCCCGCAGTGATCTACCTTGTCGATCTGTCAATCTGGCTCCTGCCGCATTGATCAGACCGGGTTCACGAGTTACTTCAGCGTCGATTCTTGCAAGCGCGGTTCTAACACCACCGTCCCTAAAGACCTGTCTGATTCCCGGGTCTGCCCGCAGTGATCTACCTTGTCGATCTGTCAATCTGGCTCCTGCTGCATTGATCAGACCGGGTTCATGAGTTACTTCAGCGTCGATTTTTGCAAGCGCGGTTTTGACACCACCGTCCTTAAAGATCTGTCTGATTCCCGGGTCTGCCTGCAGTGATCTAACTTGCTGATCTGTCAATCTGGCTCCTGCTGCATTGATCAGACCGAGTTCATGAGTGACTTCAGCGTCGATTTTTGCAAGCGCGGTTTTTACGACATCAATATTCGATCCGGTTACAACATACGAAACAGCCTCTGCTTCCGGTAGCTGATATTCATCCTCATCCCACAAAACCCTCGCCAGGTGCCTCGACTCAATGTCTCGCTCCTCTGCATCCCAAAGAACCCTGGTGTTTTTATGTTCATTTTCAGTCGCACCATCAGCGTCTTCACTTCCCTTAGGGAAAGAATGGATATCAATGCCTAGTCGTGACTCAATTGGCAGAGCATTGAATTTTGACGCCCGGTTGAAACCAGTTGCTTCCTCATCCCAGACAAAACCAGCCAATGTCAACGGACTGACACCTTCTCCCTCTTCATTATCCCAAAGGAATCGGGCAATTTGATATGAACCATCGTCCAGGTTGGGATCTTTCTGATCAAATTCGATCTGTTCATCCACCCGCCTGTATATATCTATACCGAGTTGATAGTCGTTGAATCTCGCAGGCAATCGATGTAGGGGAGTTTCCTCGTCCCAGAGGAAACCGGCGAGTTTCACCGTTGGTGCGCCACTGTCTTCGTTTTCATCCCATAAGAATCTTGCCAGTTGTTTCTGCTTGTCACTTTCCAGTGAACTTTCTTTATCCTCCTGAGGCTTGCCCGACTCCTGACGTGGTGGCTCAGTCCCTGCCGCTTCCTTCAATCCGGCACGTTCTGGACGCTCTACCTGAAAAGGTAACAGTGAATCCTCTCCCCAGAGAAAATGGGCCATCTGAAGCGGTGCATTGACGCTTTCTCTTTCATTCCCCCAATCAAACCGTGCTAGTTGCTGTTGCTCATCATTGTCAGGGCTTGCTTCCTGCTCTTCCCCCTCCAGCAGTTCGGGTTTCTCCAGATCTACATTCTCCTCTGCATTCAAAAAGCGTTCCGACGGCAGATCTTTGGTATAGCTGCCTGGCATCTCTTCATCCCAGAGAAACCTGGCGAGTTGACGATCTTGCGGGCTACCTTCAAGTGAGTTCTCGCGGATCGGATTCTTTTCGATCTGTTTATCCGGAATCTGACTCTTTTCCTCTGCTCGCAGAATCCGGTCACCCTCCTTTTCACGCTTATAACGCGCGGGCTGTTCCTCATCCCAGAGATAACCTGCAAATCGTAATGTCTGTTCTGGCTTCCATGCAGCACCACTTGCGTTTGAATCCTTCAAGCCAAAATGGCTGTAGAACGCTATCGCAGCAATGGCTAGACCGCTAAAAAGTCGCACCGGGCTAACTAGACGAGTTAATGTATTCATGATCTGGCTCCAATGGTCTTTGGTTCTCATATCTGGTTATTCTGCTTCTGTTTCTCACAATACCTCACACGACCATTCAGGCAGCGTGGGCTGTCAATCATCTCAAACTAGATATCACTTTTCATGCCATTCTGGATAACTATGCTAACCTGCTGTTTTTTAAGAGATATAATTATTGAAGACTTCAAAAGCGTAAATTATGGCGAATAACTTTGGCGAAAAGGGAATATATGCCGGAATATAATGGCGTTTATTCGCAATATATTTCACTCGCATTGTTAGAAATGAAAGGCTTTTTGGAAGTATTTATAAATCTTGATCAATCGATTGGTCAAAATATAGCAGGACACACTGCAACATAAGGCTGCCCCGAACCGGGCCTGAAACTCACAGCATGTTTCTTGTCGAACTACTCAACATGCGACGGTAGGTTGGCAGAGAGACGCCCAGAAGGCTTGACGCGTCTTTTCTGTTGAGTTTACGTCTCTCCAACTCACCAACCAGAGCATGGGAAGCAAAATCTAATACTGTTTGGTCCTGCTCACCTGCCTGCTTGATGAATTCTTCGAGAGAGGGAAATCTCAGATCTGCAGGGATATTGAGAACCGCCTCGTTTCCCGTGCTGCGGATACGCGCCACCTTTCGGCGCAAAGTTGATTCGGGCATGCCAAGATCCTTCGCCGCCCGGTTCAATATCCCCGAATTGACCGCGAGACATTTCTCTATCAAATTTTCTTCCAGCCATTTGCCCAGAGGTGGCAGATCCTGATTGTCCATCACGCAGATATCCACAAGATCTCTCAGCCAGGATTCAAGTGACGGCTGCAAATCCTTCAGGTCAGAGTCGTTCACCAAGGTCGGATCAGCAGGAAACAAACCAAGATGAATAGTGCTGAGCCTTGAATCCTTACTGAGGATAAGCCCTCTATTGATCACATTGATAAGTTCACGGATATTTCCAGGCCAGACATGCTCAAGCAGAGCCTGCTCAGCATCATCCGTAAATCCTATGATCTTCTTGTTGTATTTTTCTGCGTAGATTCGTAAATAGTGATTCGCCAGCAACAAGACATCTTCCTTTCGATCTCTCAATGGCGGTGCATCAATCGCGAATACATTCAATCGATAGTAGAGATCCTCACGAAAATTCCCGTCGGCAACCAGCGCACTCAGGTCATGATTAGTTGCCGCGATTACCCGGGTATCGACTCGCTCATAGCTGGCACTTCCAACCGCCGCAATTTCTCGATCCTGCACGAAGCGCAGCAATTTGGCCTGCACATCGAGCGGCAGGTCACCAATTTCATCCAATAACACAGTGCCACCATGAGCCTCTCTTAGTCTTCCGGGAAATTTGCTGTCTGCACCGGTGAATGCACCTTTCTCGTGACCAAATAACTCACTCTCAATGAGGCTGCCAACGACAGCACCACAATCAACAACGACGAAAGGTTTATCCTTACGCGAGCTTTTTTCATGAATACGTCTGGCAATCAGTTCTTTTCCAGTGCCCGATTCCCCGACGACAAGTACGGTTGCATCGGTAGGGGCGACTAGCTGAATACTCTCATAAATACTGGCCATAATGGCAGACCGAAAGATCATCGTGCCCTCAACGACATGGTCTGCATCAGTCGAAGAAGGCAATTCGAATCTCGCCAGACCCGCTGCGAAATAGGAAACCAGTGTTTTCAGAAACTCAAATTCACCAGTTGTCAGAACTGAGCGAGTTTTGAGGTATAAAAGTCTTTCTGAGCCGAGATCATACAGATGGATAAGATCAATGCTGGAGTAACCCAATTCAGATGAAAGCGCTTCCCGGACCTTTCCAAATTGCTCTCCTGACAACGATAAATCAGCTATCCCCGAAAATTCTTTCGTACCACTAACTGCTCCTGAAAGCGCAACAATACCGTCGCCATGCTTCGACAGAACCGCAGCTTCCTCAAGATCAAATGAATGCAACAGATGGCTACATACTTTTTTACTTACCTCTACAAGATCAGCAGTCCTGGCAACGACATTGAGTACATTCCATAGCAGAACGAGATTGTGGTATTCACGCCGTTTTTCAGACTCACTGCCGATAATCGGACGATTTTCAAGCTCATCATTCCAGGTAATTACACGACTGCCTCCTGAATCCTGAGCGACTTTCAACGCCCAGCTCGCACGGCGAAACAACTCAAATGGCTGCTGATCGCCCGGCGAACTGAAGGACAAGCCAATGCTGAATCCCGGCTCAGAATGTTGATCATTGAGGACACTTAAAATCGAATCAGCGATCGATTCACCTTCGACAACCGATGTATAGGGCATGCTGACTGATAACTGGGAATTCGAATAAACACTCACGAGATCCGTTGAGCGCAGAAGTTGATTGAGCATCTTTGAGACGTCCTCAATCAGCTCAACGTCACCTTCGAGTTGGGGGGCGATGAGCAACTGACACATCGAAGATTCGCTGGGTGCCAATCTGTCTGATCCAATCCTGGACAACAGATCATCGGCCGAAGGCAGAACCTCAATGGAATCACTGATCTCCGTCAGTTCACGCAATATCAAAACGCCGCCCTTCTCCATTGGCCCCACAATGCCATCTACCAGCTTCTGATTCTGTACAGGGGAATCCGCGATGAATGGCGCTAACTTGGTGACCTCGTTACTCGATAACGCTGTGTCGATTCTGTTGTGAACAGACGAACCAGCCGCCAGCACATCACGCCAGGGACGCCCAACCGAGTCATCACGAGTAATGGATAAAATCGTTTCTGCATCCTCATTCAGATCACTGATACAACCAGACTCATCAACAAAGACGAGACCACTTCCGATACAGGTCAATGCAGTTTGCAGGAGTTGCTGAGTGTCTCGCAGTTCTTTCTCAATGCTGAACTTATACAATGCAATATCAATTGTAATTTGTAGCTCGCGGTTCTCTACCGGTTTTATGATATAGCCATAAGGCGTTGCTGCCTTCGCGCGCAACACTGTTTCTTCATCTGAATATGCAGTAAGAAATACGACCGGGACATCGCGTTCCTGTCGGATGACGTTTGCCATCTCTATCCCATCTTCACCATTTTTCAGGTGAATATCAGTCAGCAACAGGTCGGGTTGGGCTTCTCTCGCCAGACTAATACCATCACTCCGACCATAGGCAGTCCCTACGACATCGTAGCCCATCTGTGCCAGTCGGATTTTTAATTCTCGTGCAACTAACGCCTCATCTTCAACTATGAGTACGCTGTGCTGTTTCTTTTCGGACATAGTAGAATCTGAAGGTAAAGTAAGAATCGCTCTTTTATTAACCTAACAGAACACAGAAAGACATTACAAGTGAAGCTATGGATTTTCCACTACATGCCGTGAGTGTTCATAATATTCAGAACGCCTGTAGTACCCGCACTTAATTCAATTGGCTGAAGAGCTGTTTTGCTTCCCGCCGGCGGGCATGGAGTATCGGCTCAGTATATCCGTTGGGCTGATCACAACCCTGATACACCAGATCACAGGCAGCCTGGAATGCGACACTCTTGTCAAATTCCGGTGACATGTTTCGATACCCCTCATCACCTTCATTTTGCCTATCGACTACCGACGCCATACGTTTCAACGTCTCCATTACCTGTTTTTCAGTGCATATTCCGTGTCTAAGCCAGTTGGCAATATGTTGGCTTGAAATTCGTAAAGTTGCTCTGTCTTCCATTAAACCAACGTTGTTAATATCAGGCACCTTGGAACAGCCAACACCCTGATCAATCCAGCGCACCACGTAGCCAAGAATACTCTGAGCATTGTTATCAAGTTCCTTCTGAACATCATCAGATGACAGATTTGTTCCACCAAGAATCGGAAGCGTCAGCAACGCATCAAGACTCGCACGAGCTCGGCCGCTTAGTTCTTCCTGTCTGCTGGTAACGTTTACCTTGTGATAGTGCAGCGCGTGCAGAGTTGCTGCTGTGGGTGATGGAACCCAGGCCGTATTAGCGCCTGATTGCGGATGCGCAATTTTTTCATCCATCATCTGCGCCATCTCATCAGGCATCGCCCACATTCCTTTGCCAATCTGCGCCTTACCTTTCAAACCGGTTTCGAGACCCACATCAACATTCCAGTTTTCGTAAGAGTTAATCCATGCTTCCTTTTTCATCAACGTCTTACGAACCATGGCACCTGCTTCCATGCTGGTATGAATTTCATCACCAGTTCGATCCAGAAAGCCAGTATTGATAAAGATGATTCGTTCCCGGGCAATGCGAATACACTCCTTGAGGTTAAGCGTCGTGCGACGTTCTTCATCCATGATACCGACCTTTAGGCAATTCCGCGGTAATCCCAGTGCTTCTTCAATCCTGGTGAACAGATCAACCGTAAACTGAACCTCCTCCGGACCATGCATTTTAGGCTTGACGATATAAATGCTGTTTTTTCTGGAATTCCGAATGGGCCCCTCGCTGTTTAGATCATGCATTGCACAAAAGCTTGTAATCACACCATCTAGTATCCCTTCAGGGATCTCCTGACCACTGATCAGCACCGCGTCGGTCGTCATCAGGTGACCAACATTCCTCACCAGCAAGAGGCTTCGACCATGGCGTACCAGCTCACTTCCTGAAACCGTCTTGTATATTCGATCATGATTCAGTTCACGCCGAACCATGGTCCCACCTTTCTCAAATTCTTCCACCAGGTCACCCTTCATCAGATGCAGCCAGTTGCTGTAGACAATACACTTGTCTTCTGCATCAACGGCAGTAACAGAATCTTCACAATCCTGTATGGTTGATACAGCTGCTTCCATCAGAATATCTTTGACACCAGCTTTATCATCTCTGCCAATTGCACTGTTCCGGTCTATCTGAATCTCAAGATGTAGTCCGTTATTAACCAGCAATATTCCGGTAGGTTCTGTCTCCTCCCCGAGATAGCCGACGAACTGATCTGGATCTTTTAGTTCCGTATTTGCACCATCATCAACTGTCATCTGCAACTTGCCATCGATAATGGTGTAATGAGTCACGGCCTGATAACGATTACCAGACAGGGGAATTTCTTTGTTCAGGAATTCGGCTGCGTATTCGATCACTTTTGCGCCACGCACCGGATTGTATCCGCCGGAATCCTCTGCTCCACCTGACTCGCTGATTACATCTGTACCGTACAGAGCATCATAGAGACTACCCCAGCGAGCATTAGCCGCGTTTAGTGCAAAGCGAGCATTCATGACAGGAACGACTAACTGTGGACCAGCCAGTAGGGCGATTTCTTCATCTACATTTTCAGTTTCGATTTCAAAACTGTCCCCTTCCTCCATGAGATATCCAATATCACGAAGAAATCTCTCGTACTCCCGGGAGTCGTGAGGTTTACCAGTTTGCTGTCTGTGCCAATCGTCAATCTGCAACTGCAATTGCTCTCTATTCTCAAGCAGTGCTGCATTAATAGGCATAAATTCCTTGAGGATATCTTCAACTGAATCCCAGAATGAATCGGCATCAATTCCTGTACCGGGTGCTATTTCATTGGCCACAAGATCATACAGAACCTTTTCAATTTGAAGATCCCCAATGGAGGTTCTCTCTGCCATTTTTAACTCTCTACATTAAACAGAATGGCAATGCTACGCGAAATCAGAGGCTTCTTCATGCATTTAATCCGGTTACTAAATCGAATTCTTCTAAGGCATTATTGAGCACATTATTGACCACTGATGCACCGGTTTATTTCCCAGGTGCTGCTTTCATGCTGGCGGGAGGATTAACCGCAATAGCCTTGATCCTATATATCAGATCGCCCATTGATTGTTAACAGCCTGGTTCTCTATTAAAGTTGATTGCCAATATCAGTGATTGCATTGGAGGAAGGTATGAAACTCGAGGATGTTAAACATGTTGGTGTCGTCGGCGGAGGTATTATGGGGGGAGGAATCGCCCATATTCTTGGTGCAGCAGGTTACCGGGTTACTATTCGTGATATATCCGATCAGATTATTGAAGACACGAAAGAATCAATTGTTGAAGGCAAATGGGGCGTCAAACGCGCAGTTGAGAGAGGCAAGATGGGATTTGATACAGCGAATCAGGTCATTGAACTGGTAGCCTACACAACCAGCATTCAAGATCTGGCTGGTTGTGATGTGATCATCGAAGCAGTTCCTGAAAAACTGGAACTCAAGCAGGAAGTTTTCAAGGAGTTAGATGAGACCGTCAAAGATGAAGCTATCTTTACCTCAAATACTTCCGGCCTGGTTATCCAGGAGATTGCGTCACCATTACCGAACGCACGCAAAGAAAAATTCCTCGGTATGCATTTTTCCAATCCGGTTCCAGTCATGAGCATGTGTGAAGTCATAACCACACCGGAATCCAGCCAGGAATCCGTGGACACCATTGTTGGTCTTGCAAAAGCTGGTAAACGCGCAGTCAGTCTTGTTAAGGACACACCGGGCACTTATGGATTTATCTTAAACCGCGTATTCGCAGCAGCAGCACGGGAGGCAAGAAAAATCGTGGAGGACGGAATCGCAACCCCGGAGGACGTCGACAAGGCTATGATCACGGGCCGAAACTGGCCAGCCGCATTCTTTGGCAACAGAGGTGGTATTGGGAAGGAATGGTAGTGTGAAGTTTATGGCATCACACTGCCGACTCAGCCATTCCAGCTACGTTATCCATCGGTAAGTATCCTTACGGTTAACGCCTTGTATTTACAGCATACGATTAAGCCATTGTTGAGGTCGAATCCATCAAGGATTCAATCAAACCAACTTCCCAGCGGCTTGCGGCAGATGTTTTAATGTAGCCCGTTACTCAAAATACTATTCAGCATGCCTCCTATCGTTCGCTTTTCAAGCTGTTTACTCTTTCTGACGATGTTCTATATGTCGCAAGCCAGAAGTTCGACTTGCGAATCTGANTTTATTCCAGCCCAGGGGGGGCACGAATTTCTGGACGATNCGCCCAANCTGCCGAAAATCGACGCAGTCATAGGNAAGGTACATATTACNCGCCTGCCCATTTTCAATNAGACAGATCCAAAAGANAATAACTGGCTGTTCCGGGCAGCGAATCGATNTCATGTTTTAACNAAAGAATCCAANATTACACAACAACTTCTTTTTAAGTCNGGGGAACATTTTCAACCCGGAACTGTTGAAGAATCNGCNCGGCTGCTGCGNGAACTTGATCATCTATATGACGCGGCNATTCGCNTGGNCAATCAATGTGNTGACAAAGTTGACCTGGAAGTCATCACTCGTGACGTCTGGTCCCTAAACCTCGATCTTTCCCTCGATAGGTCTGGTGGTGAGAGCAGTCACCGACTCGGAATTTCCGAGGGCAATTTATTTGGCACCGGCAAGCAGATAGCCATTATCAATCGCAAAGACACAGACAGGGATTCTCTTGAAATCTTATACAAAGACAACAATATTCGGGGTAGTCGGATTCGTGGCAACATTAGTTATGCAAATAATGATGATGGATCAAATAAGCTCATCAAGGTCGGCCTGCCTTTTGTTGCCTTGAGTTCACGTCGAGCCTGGGGAGTCAGACTACAACGTGGCAATCAGACAGACACTCAGTATTTCCACGGCAATGACATTAGCGAGATTGGTCATGAATTCGAATCCCATTCAGTCCACTATGGAATCTCATCGGGTCTCCACAAGGGCGTGACCCGCCGCTGGTTGTTTGGATATCGCTACCGAAAAAGTATTTTTTCTCCCGGTACGGACCTGCCCCAACCTGCCGTGAATCCGTTGGAGAAGGAACTTTCTTACCCGTTTCTGCAATATGAGGCTGTGGAAGATAACTTTACGACGATATTCAATCACGATCAGATTCACCGCACAGAGGATCTGCAACTTGGCTATTTCATCAGAGCAAACCTTGGCTACGCTGCATCAGCATTCGGTTCGAACCTGAATCGAATAATCACTGAAGGTGAGTACAGTAATACTTTGCTGTACGACAAAAAGTCTCTCCTGCGACACGTGTTTACCTGGCACGCGATATGGAATCAGAAATATCGGTTATCGGAAGATGTCATCCTTGACTATGAGATAAAGTACTTCAAAAGCCAAACTAAAAAAAGGTCCTTCTTCGCCAGGTTAAATGCCATCTGGACTGAAAATCTAAATTCAAATCAACAGGTTGTCCTGGGAGGAGCAACCGGTGTGCGCGGGTTTGATAAACGAATGCAGGTAGGTGACAAGCGACTGGTACTCACATTGGAAGAACGCCAATACACGGATTACCACTTATTCAATTTGGCTTATGTCGGCTATGCAGCTTTTATTGATATCGGTAGAGCATGGCAATCTGGTACTGATGATGGTCTAGAGGACAAACTACTTGCTGACATCGGTTTCGGTATTCGCCTCGCTTCCAGTAAAGCCGATGCCGGACGTATTATGCACATCGACTTTGCTCTTCCGTTGACAAATCGTGACGATCCTGATATCGATAATTTTCTGGTGGCCCTCAAGGTCAAGAACTCTCTGTAGTTCTCTAAGTGTCGACCGGTGGCTCATGGAACATGCTGGTTCTACCGCCGTCGATCACAAGATCGTGACTATTGACAAAACGACCAGCATCGCTTGCCAGATAAAGCGCACCCTGCGCAATATCCATTGCAACACCACTTGACTGCATGGGAGTTGCTCTGGCCAGATTACGCTGTAGTTTTTTCATCTTCGCAGCGTTCTCTTCATCCGTCAGCGTATTGGCTCTTGCCGAACCACCCCAGAAAATCGGCGTAGCAATCGCACCTGGTGAAATACAGTTCACGCGAATACCTTTTGGTCCCAATCTTACCCCGGCCAATCGGGTGTAATGAGTCAATGCTGCTTTGGCTGCTGAATACAACAGATCTCCCTGATTGTCTCGAATAGCGGCAACACTGGAATTATTAATGATGGCACCACCGCCCCGCTTTTCTAAATGCGCTACAGCATGTTTTATTCCAAGCACTGCACTGGTAAACAGCAACTGCATTGCATACTGAATGGCTGCTGCATCAACTTCAGTGATTGATCCCATGGTTGGACCACCGGCGTTATTGAACAGTATGTCGAGGCCACCAAACTCGGTAACAGCATGATTAATGGTATTCTTGATATCCTCTTCATTCAGAACATCAGCGGAGACAAACTGCACACTATCACCCAGCCGTTCTGCCAGGACAGCACCCTTTTTTTCTGATCGCCCGCAAATTACCACCTTCGCCCCTTCATTCGCGAAGAGTTCAGCGGTTGCCTCGCCGATACCACTTGTACCCCCGGTTATTACTGCGATCTTATCCTGAAGTCTGCCAGTCATATTAAACTCACCTGATGAGAAGAAGTAAATCTACCTAAGTTATCGTCAAACTAAAAGACAATTCAAATGCATCAGACGCTGGATATTCAACAAGTGCCATGGCAGATTGAAATCTGTCAGGTTCTTTGCAGCCGTAGCTGCGGTTACTTCGATTCTGCTAGTGTTCGTTTCAGCTACTCAAATATCCATACGGAATTATCTGACCCGTTTCATGTCATCACATATCGTGATTGTCGGATTAAGTCGTAAGAGCTGGGAATTCTTGCGATCCCGCAAAGACAAAGACTAACTTGTCATCTTCGAAAGAAATCCGGAAAATCTTCTGGTCAATCAGGTTCGCAAGTTGGTGTCAAAGTGTCGGTTGGAGACATTTTTGAGGGCCATGTGTTCAACAACCTCAGCCTCAAACAGGCGGTCGCTTTATTGACGTTCACAGGTGATGATGGCACCGGTGTCGAGTCATAGAAAAACACATCAGATTAGCTTACGCTCTCAGCAAATTGTCAATCTAAATACGAGTTTTAATTAAGGAAGAAAGATGGCACAAGATCTGGAAAATATTGGACTCGCCGCAGTCGATGAATTTATCAACACTTTCAACAGCCGCAACGCAGACCAATGGGCCAACTCACTCAACTTTCCTCATGTACGACCGTCTCCGTTTGGTCCCGTAAATGTTGCCGAGACTAAAGAGATATATGTCGACCAAGCAAGCTACGATAGAATTATCGACAGTGGCTGGGATCATACGGAATGGGATTACAAGCGAGTCATTCACACCTCAAGTGACAAGATCCATGTTGCCGGACAATGGAGTCGCTACACGAAGGTAGGCGATAAAATACTTACCACACCAGTTGTGTATGTAGTCACAAACAATGATGGCCACTGGGGAATTCAATCTCGATTCGGCTGTGACTATGCCGGTGAAGACGACACCTCTGGATTAGAGTCCCGTGCATTTAATCTACTCACGACTTTCGTATTCCAATACAACAAAAAAAGTGAGGCAGTCTGCAGGGAATGTCTGAACTATCCGCATTTTGAAATTGGCGTTGGTCATCTAACAAGAAATGCAACCTTGACAGACTATAGTATTGGAAGTGAAGAAATAGATATCCGTTCAATGGTTGCTCTGCAGACAGGCAAACACAGCATCAACGTCGGCATGGATATCACTTTGATAGCTGACTCAGCCAACAGTGATTTTCAAGCTGTTATTAATATCACGGATCGAGACGATCACCTGGGAATTCAAGCCTGGTCGCTTCTAGAACCTGCTGATGTTGAATAGCTAGCTCTTGTAACTCACTCCCATCCCAGCCCTGACGTCATTGTTCACCCCATACGGCGCAATGGGATATCTCAGCCCGTTTTTTGACAATGCGTCCAGACCAATGACGATTTTGGGCAGGTATTTGGGGGGTAGAGCCATAAGAAGTTCGTCATCCATCACCCCACCATAACGTCGTTCAGCAAAACAAGGAAGGGACAAACTTGGTTCACCGGTTTTCAGAGCTCTTCCCCATGAATCGGCACAGGCCGACTCTCCCACACAACTGAAATCCAGTTTTTTGTATCCCAGCCACTGCAAGCCATTTATCAACAGAATCATTTGAGCTGGCGTGGCATAGATCAAACAGATATCCGGTGGATTAAGTCGAGCAGCTGCTAACGGGCTTACAACCATGGCCTCATATTGACCGAATTCCACAACATCCATCGCTTCCTGATGTGCGGCAGCATCCTCGGCAGTGCCATACCAGACCCCGGTCATCCGATCTCCTGACAGCCACTCACTGTTTCTTGGATGAAGACCAATCACAGTACCACACTGGGCTCCCACCAGATCATCCATCGTAATGCCTACTGTCCAACCGTTTCTGCAGGCCTGTCCGATGATTTGATCAGTGGTGTGAATGTCACCTGGGCGCCTGATTCTAGGTATCTGTTCCATTTCTGCCACTGACTTAAACATCTTCATTCCAATAGGTGTCGCCCGCAACCGGAGCAACCTGTTAAGGTCCGCGACAATAGACGGAAAATCGAATATCTCTTCATCTGATGCAATGACTGACATGTGTTGCTCCCTTTGTTTATTTTTATGTGAATTCTTTCGTGCCTTTTGAGATAGCACATCATCCGAACAACCTTACGAGAAAGGAGCGAGAACTGTCCAGAGGCAGAAGAGAAATGCGGTGATTTCTTTCTGTAACAAAAAACGGTGCAATTGCACCGTTACAAATAAGGCACCTTCAGTAAGCCGGCGCAGGGGCAAACATTATATTATGTTCGCAGCATTGGTTGCATCTTCTCAAATGCTTTCTTTTCGATCTGGCGAATTCGCTCCATGGAGACGTTGTATTTTTCACTGAGTTCTTTCAACCCGNTCTTTTCACNACCGAGCCACCTGCTCTCAACAATGTCACGAGCTCGCGGGTCCAATGANTTAATTGCGCTGATCATGCCTGAATGCAACAATTTGCTGGTCTCTTCCTCGTCAGCCAGCTGAGCAGGATCTTCGACATCACCGTGGGTCAAAAATGCAANCGGACTGNCTGAACCCTCATCATCGCGATCGTTAGNAAATGTATCGTAACTCTTGTCGAAGTTTCCNAGCCTGGATTCCATCTCCAGNACTTCTTCAGATTTTACTTTAAGATCNCTGGNNACCTGCTCTATTTCTTCCTTATTGAACCACCCAAGCCGATCTTTGGTTTTTCTGAGGTTAAAGAACAACTTTCGTTGTGCTTTCGTTGTGGCNACTTTTACTATTTTCCAGTTCTTAAGAATNTACTCATGTATTTCCGCCTTAATCCAATGAACAGCAAAGGTAATCAGCCTGACCTCATGGTCCAGACTAAATCTCTTAACTGACTTCATAAGACCNAGNTTNCCCTGTTGGATAAGATCCTCCAGAGGCAACCCATAGCCNACGTANCTTCTGGCTACATACGCAACATAACGCAAATGCGAGAGAACAATGGTACGCGCCGCATCCGGGTCATCATATTNTTGAAATTGCTTAAACAGGCCAATTTCCTCTTCTCTCGTGAGAACAGGAATCTGTTGNATAGAATCGAGATATCCCTGCAGGCTGGAGGTGCTNAGAACCGGCATCTGGCTGNTCATTGCTGCTGCGGTCATGTCTGAACTCCTCGNTTTCCNATATCTACTTAGTTAGGCAACATAANNNCACNAATGTTCCTTATTTAAGGTCATCTTNGGCACTTTTCAAGGCGATATAGCAAGTTTTTTTTAGGTTGAAGAAATTCNTCTAACTTATTGATTTATNTGATTCTNGCTGTTGTGACAGGANAGCAGGATATTTCTTTTCCGGAANTNTGACACTGNTTGACGACNGGGTGTTAGCATCANNCTATGAANTCGGAGAGAACGCTTGGAATCAGTAACTCGAGAAGAGATTCAGANGNTATTTNCAGAGGAGCGACACNTTCCCTACATCCCGNATCTGGAGGCAGTTGATTGGGGNGTACTCGACTATTTTGGCTGGATTCACCCCTCNGGGNACCTGGGATATATCNTCACACCTCTNGCCAGCCCGGATGACCTTCGGGGTATCACGCTGCGCAGATCANCCACACGTCGGCAACAACCNCGCTTTGAGATGTGTTCCTGGTGCAACCATGTCCATCAGGCCAATGGCACAGCCATGTTCAGCGTGGTAGTAAAAGGCAGCGATGAAAGAAGAACCATAGGAAGCCTGATCTGTCGTAACCTGGATTGCAGCCTCAGAATTCGAAATCTGGCATCCGATCCTCCAAGTTATATGAATGANACACTCGATCTGACCGGAAAAATNCANCGCCTTCAGAATTCCATCTANAGAATTCTCTACAGGGCAAACAGTCTTTACGAGCACTGACCGGNNTACAANAATTCTGATTTCGAGNGGCNTANNCTTGAACAATAATGGACTACATCTGGCGGAAGCGGTGACCGTAACTATCCGAGACTTTCAGCGTTTGNCTGATGTTCTTNAGTGANAGTGTATAGCGACCCCTGAAATCTTTCTTCGCAGATTCAATAAACCGAACGTTTACCAGAGTNCCTCTGTGTATT
This sequence comes from Gammaproteobacteria bacterium, assembly GCA_002725285.1. GTDB lineage: Bacteria > Pseudomonadota > Gammaproteobacteria > Pseudomonadales > Azotimanducaceae > JAHRVQ01. The sequence continues at coordinate 18,924 of PBRC01000028.1, forward strand.
CGCCAGAAGTNATTNGGATCCAACTCGGTTTCCAGTNCCTTTATCGAGCGCCNAATCAGGTACTCAGCANCTTTAGTCCTTACAGAAACATACTTCTGATCAGCCTTAAAATANGCAACTTCAGCAACATCGATTATCTTTGTCTCACCCCGCAGGCCAATCCGGATCCAGTTAAGGTATTCAACTTCACCCTGACGAAGATTTTCCAGCAGGGTAACAATACCAGCAGNATCTATCTCCCTTGCTGTNTCCGTGCATATTCTATCGATAGTTTTTTGAAGTCGACTGTCTTCAACAGGTTTCAACAAATAGTCAACAGCCTGTTGTTCAAAAGCAGCAATCGCATANTCATCNTAGGCNGTGACAAATACAACATGGCATTGATTCGTTAGCTTCGNGGCNACCTCGATACCAGACATACCGGGCATTTTAATATCAAGAAACACGATGTCAGGTGTGAATTCTTTGACCAGNGCCAGTGCCTCACGACCGTTCCTGGCTTCACCAACAATCTTTAGCTCAGGCCAGAGGGACGCCAAACGTGAACGNAGGTAGACAATAAGATTTTGCTCATCATCTGCAATCACTGCCGTTTTTTCTTTCACGTCAGCTGAACCTTTGGTATTTTGATTAACACAGTCAATCCATGAGGTTCTGTTGGCTTTAAGGTAAAACTCATCGAATCACCGAACAACATCTCCAGCCTCTGCCTTACATTACTCAAGCCAAGCCCGGAGCCACTCGACTGTGGCGCCAGTCCGACGCCGGTATCGACCACTTTGATATCAAGAAAATCTGATGAGGTAATCGAAATATTCACACTTCCACCTTCTTCCAACGGCTCAAGACCATGCACTATTGCATTCTCAACCAATGGCTGCAGTATAAGCGGAGGGAACTCAACGGAGCTGGTATCGGCATCTACATCGAAGCAAAACTGCAACCTCTCACCCATTCGAATTTTTAGGATACCCAGATAATCTTCAGCCAATTCGATCTCATCCTGAAGTGATCCACTTTCGCTGCGACTTCGCCGCAGCGAAGCTCTGAGAAACTGAGTCAGTTTTCGTAGCATTAACTCTGCCTTGGATGGATCGGTCGCCACAAGACTAATCACATTTGACAACGTATTAAACAGGAAATGAGGTTCAATCTGAGATTGCAATAGCTTCAGTTGTGTTTCTGCCAATCGCTTCTCATTGTTCAAGCGGTTTACTTCTTCCTGGCGAAGTGCCTCTCTCATATCCAGAATCGAGCTGTAGGAAATAACAAAAGAGGTGGCGACAACTGTAATCATAAGGCTGCCAAATGCTTCCGCGAGATCGACATTGAATCTCTCTCCAAGGATCGTACTACCGATTACCAATCCGAGTATCAGCCCGGTCGGAACACAGAGCAGATAGATAGTCAGAAGATTCCATCTACCCCGGGAGAAATGGAAAGCAAGAGCCGTGGGGACATGTATGCAAGTACCAATGGCGAGAGATATCACCAGGTGTCCCGTAAAATTATCAGGAAAGCCACTCAGAACAGAAAGGAACAGGGCAATCGTGAAACACACCACTAGCGTAACGCCTATGAATCTAAAGTGTTCCCTCAGAGGTAGACGGTTTTCAACCACTGTCTGTTCCGTATGCGTATTCATGTTTTTAACAGGATCCAAAATGGATTCTCCGCTACCTGCATGCTTTCAACAATAGCAACCTCATAGGACAACCTGATGGGAAGCGCCAGATATGCTGCCTTCACTCAGCTCTGATCAAGCCTTATTTGAATGTGTTTTCAGAAGAACCGCCAGTGATTTGCGATAAAACAGTTACTTTGAGATCAAAGTCCTGAATTGCTGGTATGAGTCGGTAGTCTTGAACGCCGCTGAAAGATACAATTGGCTCCTCGTTCTAANATTTCAATTTTACAAGGAACCCGATCAGGGTGGATGGAGGCAGCAAACAGCCGCAACAGTCGACTGGGAAATCCCAAGGCCCTGTTTACATGAATCCTGTCAAAAACTATTGAAAGTTCACAGAGATGCCAGAGATACCAGATCTAACGATCTACATTGAAGCTCTAGAAGAATGTCTGGTCGGTCACACAATCACTGGAATTCGTATCGCCAACCCATTTGTATTGCGTACCGTCAAACCTGATGTGAAGACCATCCAAGGTAAGAAGATCCTTGCTTCACATCGAATCGGCAAACAACTGGTACTTACCTGTGAGAGTGACCTCTATATAGTTATCCATTTAATGATTGCCGGTAGACTCCGCTGGTGCAAAGCTGGTGCAAAGCTACCCGGCAAGTTTGGTATGATGGCTTTTGATTCTGATACAAGTACACCCATTCTTACAGAAGCCAGCCCGAAAAAGCGTGCCTCTGTCCATCTGGTTCAGGGAGAGGAATCACTCAAATCTTTTAACAAGGGCGGAATTGAGGTNCTNGATTCAAGCCTGGATNAATTTCGGACCGCGCTGAGTATTGAAAACCACACACTGAAACGATCCCTGACAGACCAACGGTTTCTCGCTGGTATCGGTAACGCCTATTCTGACGAGATACTTCACAGGGCCAGGATCAGTCCTATACGACAGACCAGACATCTGACAGACGATCAATGGCAGGCACTACATACTGCCAGCAAAAAAGTAATATGCGAGTGGGTGAGCATTTTACGTGATAAGTATAACGGTGGCTTTCCTTCCAAGATGACGCCATTCCATGATGAAATGTCGGTGCATGGCAAGTACAGGCAACCCTGTCCAGATTGCGGCAAACCAGTACAGCGTATTCGCTATGCCACCAACGAATGTAACTATTGCGCTGAATGCCAAAACCAGGGAACTTTACTGGCTGATCGCAGCCTGTCACGTCTACTCAAGAAAGACTGGCCCAAAACTCTGGAAGAATTAGATCAGGTTTAAACAAGAAAATGCCACATAACACCAACGCCTTGACAGCAATCAATCCCCTGTCAGTGGTCATGTTCAAAAAAATCTTTGTCTCGCGGGAATGGGCAGAAGAAATGCGTGTGTTTACCCGTTGAGCTTATGATTCCAGATCATATGAAAATATCCCGAATTGACTGGCAAACCTGGCTGCCAGAAGAAACTGCAACCCTGATGTTCGTCGTGAAGTCTGATCAGGTTCTTTTGATCAGGAAGAAACGCGGCCTGGGTGCTGGCAAAATCAATGGTCCCGGAGGTCGCATTGAAGCCGGAGAAACACCCATGCAGTGTGCTATCAGGGAAACCGAAGAAGAGCTCTGCATCACTCCCCTGAACGTAAAAGCCGCAGGAGAATTATTCTTCCACGCCGAGGATATGCCCAGAATTCACGGTCACGTTTTTACGGCGACAGGTTACAAAGGCACCCCTACTGAGACAGACGAGGCCATCCCAATCTGGACNTCTGTCAATCAGCTGCCGTTTGAAGAAATGTGGGATGATGATCAATTTTGGCTGCCCCAGGTACTGGCCGGTGTTTATATCAAAGGTTGGTTCAGTTTCGAGGGCGAAATATTATTGGACTATCAGGTTAAGGTCGTAGAATCGTGAAAGTTTCACTGCTNCAGNGGATTTTTGNCCTTAAATCANAACACCCGGACGCGACGGTATTANGACCTGCTCAGCCGGTGTATGCTTATCGGGCTGTTAAAACCGGCTAAACGCAGTGATGCAAACGTGCGTGATTTACATACGATTTACATACGATTTACATACGATTTACATATGATTTGCATATGATGCATACAAGCAACTTGATGCTCAGAACGAGAATTGACTGAATGTACAAAATTCCCAAAATCGCCGTATCGGTTATAGTTCATCTATCCAACGATGAATCTATTCCCGGTTCCGTCTGGATTACGGAAGACCTGCTGTCAGCTGCCGGGAATCCGCTGATTGAAGAGTTTCTGAATCAGAAAGACGATGATTTCCTGTCGTTTCAAAGCGACGCTGGTGTGTTTCGCCTGATAAACAAAGCACACATCACCTACATGGAAACAGAGCAGGATGATGACGAAATCAGATCTCAAACACCCTACACGCCAAGTTCAATGGTTGCTCATTTTGTCAACGNACAAACCCTCTATGGCGTGGTCTACCCAACATTGGCAGAAGAAACCCGGGTATCAGATTTCCTGAATCAGCAAAGAAATTTTCTGGTTCTTTATCGCCAGCAGCAAAAGATAGTATTCAACCGTAATCTGGTCATTTATGCGAATACCAACTAACCGTTGATTCTTAACAGTACGCATTCACTCCGCCATCTCAACCCGAGTAATCCACTCCTCAATCTTACTGAATCAGGTCGCTCAAAGACTCTTTGTGATGAGAAACCAGAATCTTCACTTTATATTGACCCGCCAGTTCTTCCAGCCAGATTCGTGCTGTCTCAAGCTGCCGCAGATTCTCTGGCACGACAAATCTGCTGTACCATCCAGGCTTGGATATATTTTTCTCTATGGCTTGAGAATGGTTAACCAGATCTCCCGCGATCACATAGGTATGAGTACCTCTCATGTCACGCACATGAACCACAAACACCTGACTACCAGGCGTATGCCCACCAGTGTGCACCATATACAAACCTGGGAAACCACTAATCGACTTCAGAAGCAGATTGTCCTTCACGAGAAACCGTTGACCACAGGTCAACTCATCAAGTTGTACATTTCCGCCTGCTGTCGTGTAATTCGTCGTTGTGTATTGCTCTATACTTTGCACAATCAGCAGATCTGTTGCAGTCTCCGTGGTGCTGCTACAGAGATCTCTGACACCGTCGACATGATCACTGTGTAAATGAGTAAACCCAATTCCCTTTAGAAATTTCGCGTCAAGCAGATCTCCTAATCCTGCCTGAAATTGCATGGGTTCAGCTCCCAGCAGTTCTGAGGGTTGTCCGAATGCATCAGCAGTTTCAGCCGATAACCCCGCATCAATCACGAATTTGTGACCATTCGCCCAGGTTACGACGAAAATAGGAAAGGACATTTCGAACAGCACCCCTGTTTCTGTATCGCTAAGTACTGTAGAAACTGGCATCATCTGGCTGGCAGTGTTTAGTACTTCTATTGAAGCCGGAAGTACGTCCAATCGAGCGGAGTTCCTAATCTGAGCAAGCGTTGGTAACCGCGGATTTATGCTATCAATCTGTCGATGAGCGTGATACAGGTTTATCAATGGAACAGCAATCGCCAAAAATAAGACCGCAAGAATGATTATCACCGTTTTTCTAAGCATGAGTTTCAACTATCAATCATTTTGGTCAAGGTCCTAAAAGCAATATCTGTTGTAAAAAATATCTCACCTTTCATTCGCTTATAAAACGTTGTTTCTTTTAGCTTGTCCATCACCGGACCTTTAACTTCAGCGAGGTGCAAGGTTACACCGACCTCTTCCAGATTGTCAGACAGTAACTCAAGCATCTCCAA
>PBRC01000029.1 GCA_002725285.1 Gammaproteobacteria bacterium
TTCGGTGAGCAGAGTAGCGTTGGTCGTCAAGGAAAAATCGATCTTCTTGCCAGCAGATTGAAATAGCCGCTCGGTATATTCGATGATATTCGTAATCAATGAAAAATTGGTCAGCGGTTCACCACCGAAAAACACGAGGTTGTATCGATCGATATCGGGTGATTCAGTCAACAACATATCAATCGACTGTTTGGCTGTTTCAAAGGTCATTTCTTTGCCAGCAGATGGTTTCTGCAGATCTTCCTTATAGCAATAACTGCAGGACAGGTTACAGCCGGTATTCACGTTGAGAACCATTGTTGTCAGGGGAACCTTCTCAAGGTGAATGGGAGAAGGGGCGACCTGGTGTGGTTTGAAACCTGTGATCACGCCCAGGAACTCAAGCTCTTCAATTGCAGTATCGATTTCCTCTACACCATAGTTCGTGCCTAATTCACTGACCAAGCGACTTCTGGTGACTGAAGGTTCATTTCTTAAGCGACGAAGAATATCCCCGGTAACCAGATCGGGCTCAAAAAGACCTGAGCTCGGGATATGGAAAATGAAAGCTCGTTCACGAGTATTGACTTCGTGAATACTGCTGTCATCAAGATATAGGGCTTCCTGGTTCATATTTCTGATCGCTACTTGAGTGGTGGATCAATCCAGCGTTGAACTGTGACAATAAGATGGCTGGAAGCCTCCAGCTTCTTATCTCCGTCTCCAAGCGTTGCGATGACTCTGAGATTGCCCACGTTGTTGGTACTTTGTATTCGATCTTTATTGGGCCCGCTGAGTGCTGGTTTGAATTCTCCAGTGTCTGAATCCATTAGTCCGGCATAGCGAGTATCCTGGTAATGTCTTGCAATCTCATCCCAGGGCTCCACTTGCCAACTGACACCATCATCCATTATCCCAAGGGCAAGATCATCATCAGTTTGAGGAAGGCCGTCTGCACCATTGTTGAAACCGTAAGCCGTGAATATCGCATTGAGTGGCGGTGCATTTCCGTCAACTTCCCCCACCCTTGCAATACTGTAATCTGGCTCAATAACAAGACTGTCTATGCCATTATGCAACGCAAGACCTTGCTCAAGTACCGCATCGCCTATCACGATTGTTTTCAGTCCGAGGCTTGTATTGCNGGTGCTTGAGATCTCAAGTTCAATAAGGTTTGAATCCCGATTTAGCTCCACTGCACTCAGGCCCGATGGCACTTGAACCGGTCCTTTAAAACCTGAACCAATAATCTGTACTTTTTCTGTTTCTCCCCTCTGCAGGTGAGTTGGTGAGATACTGAGAAGTCGTGGCTTACCGTCAGATCTCACAGCCACCATATCACCGCCAAGCGATGTCTGATCCCGTTCGTAAAGGCGGCCTGTCATTGCCATGCCATCAGGACTGGCAGCCATGATAAGCCGGTATTTGGTATCTGAGATAGTCAGGCTCGCACGCCACTCATATCCGGTGTAGACGATGGCACTACCTGTGCCTGACCTATTAACCCCGTTCAGGTCTTTACCATCAAACTTCAGGTTGTAGAGATCTTTGGTATCGGTCGACTCGACATTCATGGTTCCGAATAACTGGCCCTGGTTGCTGATTCGACCACTTAATAGCCACTGACCGCTCAGGTCCGGTTTTGCTGCGGCTTGCCACTTTTCCCATGAAGTTGATTCAAAGGGGTAGCTTTTCGCAAGTGCAGGTACTGTTTCATCGAGTGCAATTCTCAACCAGTCACGATCGCGTCCATAGAGTGAGTACTCTATCGATGGAAACTGCCCTGCGTGAAAGTGTACCAGGTGATGCCATTCTTCTTTTGTTCTGCGTTGCAGCGCGTACCTGGCATTCGAATGGCAGCGTCCACACATAATAGGATGATGCTCTTCAGATGACTCCTGGGTATTCAGCCGCTGCTCTATCAGATAACGATGATCCCTGGCTTCTTGCGGTGCCAGTCCCTGGGCATCAGACAGGTACTTCACCAGTGCACGGGTGGTTGATGTTGAGATTTCGATATCGGTTCGACTGAGTTCCAGACCATGGATAAGTCGCATCCTGTTAATAGTCATCTCCCATCCCTCGGGAGTCTTTCTCTGTTCACTGATGCGGCTGAGCTTCCCGTTCTCGCCGGCAACATGACATGCACCACATTGCTCTTTTAGCAATTCTTCGGTTGCCAGGGCAGCGCCAGGACCAACAAGTAAATAGGCTGCCAGACAGAAGTTGATTAGATTTCTAGTCGGGGGTTTTTTCATTTTCGATCATCCAGAGAAAACTTTCTGTTGCCATTGAAATAACATGTGGTGCTTCTCATGTCCAAGGTTTTCTGTAGCCGACAAACAGCGTATGTCCTTCGAGAGATGCACAGATAAAAAGACTCAAATGCCGGCCCGTAAGGCCACCTTGCGAAACGGGAAATTATAATAACCGGCTTCAACACGCGTCGTGATAGCCGCATCCAGTATCTCCCGGATACGTTGGTCGCTCTTTCTATCCTGGTCCTCTCGACGCAGGTTGGATTGTGCCATCGTCTTGTTGTCAGATCAGTGCTCAAGCATAATAGTAGGTGAGAGATTGCAGCAGTTCAACCGGGAGCTTCAGAAACAGATGCATTCGTATTATACTGTTGACCTAGCTTGCTTGATATGAGCGGATTTGCTGGCGTAGTCTGCCGGTTATCCGCGAAAAAACTGATGTTTCGTATTGAGTATTATGAAACCAGAAAATTAAAACAAATAACTTAAATAACTAGTGGAGATGCTAGATGAGAAAGTCTGTCTTCGCAGCGATTGCTGCACTAATCATATTTCTTCCCGTTACTCTGTATGCCGCTGTTCTTGAAGAAGTTGTTGTTACTGCCCAGAAACGTGAACAGAGGCTTCAGGATGTTGGTATTGCTGTAACTGCTATGAGCGGAGACCAGATGGAAGCACTTGGCTTTGACACGGCCCAGCAGGTCACGGCAATGGCGCCAGGAGTAAGCACGGTACAACCCAATGGTGAAGCGAATTATTCAATCGCCATTCGTGGTGTTGCCAACAGTGACTTCACCACGAATGTAGAGAGTCCGGTAGCAGTCTATCTGGATGAAGTCTATGTAAGTCAGATGTCGGGAACTGGTTTTATGCTTTTTGACATGGAGCGGGTCGAAATTCTGCGTGGTCCTCAAGGCACTCTCTATGGGCGAAACGCCACAGGCGGTCTTGCGCATTTTCTAACAATTAAGCCGTCTCAGGAAGCCGATGGATATGCGAAGGTCACGTACGGAGACTACGATCAGTTTAAATTTGAGGGTGCTGTCGGCGGTGGAATCACAGATGAAGTTTCAGGACGGATTTCGATCTCTCACCACAAGAATGACGGCTATATTGAAAATCGGCTGGGGGGAGATCTAAACAATGCTGATGATCTCGCTGTGCGGGCTCAGCTTCTGTTTGAACCCAGTGATACCTTGAGTCTGTTGTTCAATGTGCGTCGCTTTGAGCAGGACATTGATACCGGGTTTTTTGAAAATGTTTCATCGATGTTACCTGGTGTTTATACCCCGGCGACGCCTAATCCTGTTCTGGGCTATATTGATAATGACGGCGATGTATATGCCGGTGACTATGATGACCCCGGCTTTAACAATCTTGAAACCGGCGGTTTTACAATGACAGCCAACAAAGAGTTCGAAAATTTTGATCTGACACTGATCTCGGATTATTCGACTGTTGAACGTCAGTACATCGAAGACTCTGATGCATCACCTGTCTCCTTTTTCAATTTCTTTCTGACCACTGATGCAACACAGTGGTCTCAGGAACTCCGTGTTGATTCGAGTACAGATACTATCAGGTGGGTCGCTGGCATTTATTACCTCCATCTCGATATCGAAGATTCAAATGGTGGCATAACGGATCCCTTTATTGGGCCTGCACCTACGGCAGGTGCTGAAGCAGGTCTTAACAATCCCTACGATTCGGAGCTCAGATCACTTTCAGTTTTTGGACAGATTGAGTACGCGCTGGCCGATGATCTGAACTTTATTGTCGGTGCACGGATTATTCGTGATGACCGGGATTTCAGCTTCACGGTTGAAGCGGTTGAATTTCTTAATCCGGATTTAAGAAATTTTGATGTGGACAGTAATCTGAATTCACTGGGTGTTATTGCGGCGTACCAAGGTGACCGTTCAGACACTGAAGTATCCCTGCGTCTTCAACTCGACTGGGCCCTGTCAGATGATACCCTGATTTATGGCAGCTGGAATCGAGGAGTTAAGGGTGGTGGTTACAATGCGCCGATCTTTCCACTTGCCGTTGCCTACACTGACGACGTGATGAGTTTTGACCCCGAGGAACTGGATGCGTTTGAATTCGGTTTTAAACATTCGTTCATGGATGGCCGGGCAAGACTCAATGGTGCTCTTTACTTTTATGACTACAGTGACTATCAGGCATTCAATATTGTTGGTGTTGATACGCTTACTTTTAATGCTGATGCAGACAGTAAGGGATATGAGCTTGAACTTCAGGTAAGCCCAGGTGAAGGATGGGATATCCTTGTCGGTGTGGCCTATAACGATATTGAAGTTGATGTGGGAGGAGGGGTTCATACAACTTCCGTTCAATCCCCTGAGTGGAATGTGAATGCTCTGGTTCGTTATGAGTGGGCGCTTGACAACGGTGGTGTGGCCATACAGGCTGATACAAACTATCGCTCAGAACATACTTTTTCACTTGCAGGAATGCCGGTTAATTCTGAAGACGGCTACAGTATTTCAAATGTTGCACTCACCTATCGACCGGTGAGTGAAAAATGGGCACTGTCAGCTTTTGTCGAGAATGTGGCGGATAAGGAATACATCGTGCAGACTTTTGATCTATCCACGGACGCCCTTTTCGGGATGACCGAGCAATACTATGGTAGACCTCGCTGGTGGGGAGTTTCGGTGCGTTACAACTGGTGAATGTAAGTCTGTCCGGCGGGTTTTCTTAAAGACTGAACGCAGCCCGGGTGAATTGATGAAATCATTCACCCAGGTTGGGTTGCCTTATCGATTCATCAAGGTTATGTCAGTCCCAGAGTCTTTGCCATTTCATCTCGCATGACAAACTTCTGCATCTTACCGGTCACCGTCATCGGAAACTCAGTGACCATCTGAATGTGCTTTGGGATTTTGAAGTGCGTTATCTGACCCTGGCAGTATTCCTTTATTTCCTCTTCCTTTAATTCGGATCCTTCCTTGGGCTGGATCCAGGCACAGACCTGTTCACCATACTTGTCATCAGGCACACCGAAAACCTGCACTTCCTGAATTTGAGGATGACTGTATAGGTATTCTTCAATTTCGCGCGGGTAGATATTCTCACCACCACGTATGATCATGTCCTTGATTCGCCCGGTAATCTTGATGTATCCATTTTCATCCATTTCACCCAGATCACCTGAGTGTAACCAACCATCTGAGTCAATGGTTTCTGCGGTTCGCTCCGGATCCCCCCAATAACCTTGCATGACCCCATAGCCTCTTGAGCATACCTCACCGGTTTCGTCGATGGCAGCAGTAACGCCATTTTCACGGATGATTTTTAGTTCCCAGTTGGCATGGGCTACGCCAACAGTTGTCACTCTTGCTTCGAGAGAATCATCAATGGAGGTCATCGTGTTAATAGGACTGCATTCAGTCTGGCCATAGCCGATAACAATTTCTGTCAGTTCCATATCATCTATCAGCCTGCGCATCAGTTCGATGGGACAAGTTGAACCAGCGATAATTCCGGTTCTCAGGGCGCTTAAGTCATACTCTTTGAAGTCAGGCAGATCCAGTTCAGCGATGAACATGGTTGGGACACCATGGAGTGCGGTGCACTTCTCTGCTGCTGCAACCTCCAGGGTTTGTACAGGTTCAAAAACTTCACCTGGCAGCACCATGGTAGCCCCTTGTGAAATGCAGATTAAGGTGCCAAGCACCATGCCGAAACAATGATATAAGGGGACGGGGATGCAGAGCCTGTCGTCCGGCGTGAGCCTCATACTCTGACCACCAAAATAGGCGTTATTAAGAATATTGGTATGTGTCAGCGTCGCACCTTTTGGCATCCCGGTTGTGCCACTGGTGAACTGGATGTTGATGGGATCAGAAGCTTTTAACGATTCACCAAGGCTAATCAATCGATCAAAATCCTCACTGGATCCCGCTTCACAGATCTCGCCAAAGTTGAACATGCCAGGCGACTTCTCTTCGTCCATTCGTATAATAGTTTCAAGATGGGGCAGCTTTGCTGACTTCAGTTCACCGGCTTTACAGTTGTTCAACTCTGGCGCCAATTCATACAGCATGTTGAGGTACATGCTGGTTTTAAAACTGGGTGCTGTAATGATTGCCTTGCATTCAACTTTGTTAAGTGCGTATTCCAGTTCATAGAGTCGATAGGCAGGATTGACGCAGACCATAATGACGCCGATCTTCGCGGTTGCGTACTGGGTCAGAACCCACTCATATCTGTTTGGTGACCAGATACCAAGCCTGTCGCCAGGCTCAAGACCAAGGTTGAGTAGCCCTGCTGCTAATTTATCCACTTCTTCAACAAAGGTGCCATAGGTCCACCGGATATCCTGGTGGGGCATGATGAGCGCCATATGATTGGGATCTTTTTTCGCTACCTGATCAAGATGTTGACCTATGGTGGTGGTGAGTAGTGGAGCAGTTCGACCTTGAAATTGAGCTTCAGTAAGTGGCATTGACTTATCCTTTTATCGTTAACCCAGTACTGTCGCTTGATCTGGATGATGTGTCAAGAAGGCCCGGACCGCTCCAATCGTATTCGAGCCAGACGGGTGCAGCAAAGGTAACATCAACACTGCCACCGTTTCCCGCGCCTGGTTGCGGCTTGGGAATGTAGCCAAACTAGTACAGATAGCCAGATTACTCTGGTACTTTACTCTGACCCCAGAAAATGCGCGGCGCTGGCGTCTGCAGCTGTGGTATGTTGGGCGTACTGTCAGCTGAAGGGTCATGAATAAACACGACACGGCAGTGATTAATCAAGACCAGGCGATATAGAAATAAAGAGAACAGGAAGTCAGATGCAACTGCTTGTAGCGAATCGAGGCGAGATAGCCATCCGGATTATTCGGGCTGCGGCTGAGCTCAACGTGCCCACAGTGGCAATCTCCCCCGGAGATGATGCCGGTTCTCTGCATACCGGTAAGGCCGATGAGGCAGTTAGCCTCGAAGGATCAGGTATTGCAGCCTACCTCGACATAGAGCAGATTATCGCCGTAGCCAGGGCGTCCGGCTGCGATGCCATCCATCCGGGCTACGGTTTCTTAGCCGAGAACGCTGAGCTTGCGCGGCGATGCTCGGAGGAAGGTCTGACATTTATCGGTCCCCGGGTAGAAACACTTGAGTTATTCGGTGACAAGGCGCGCGCCCGTATCGCGGCAGCCGCGGTCGATGTGCCGATCATCCGTGGCCTCGATCATGCGGTATCAGCAGATGAAGCGATCGCATTTTTTGATGAACTCGGTGACAGTCGCGGGATGATAATCAAGGCGGTTGCCGGTGGCGGCGGGCGAGGCTCGCGTGTGGTAATGAGCGCGGATGAAGTCGTGACCACCTATGATCGCTGCCGCGCTGAGGCCGAGGCTGCGTTCGGTGTTGGTGACCTTTATGTTGAGGAATTCATGCAGCCTGCACGCCATGTGGAGGTGCAGATATTAGGCGATGTTCATGGCGCGATTGCCCATCTTGGGGAACGAGAGTGCAGTTGCCAGCGGCACTTCCAGAAAATCATCGAGGTAGCACCGGCACCCGGTCTCAATGATGATCTCAGAGCCCGGATTATTGATGATGCATTGCGTCTGGCGGGCAGTGTTGGCTACAGCAATGCTGGTACGTTTGAGTTTCTGGTGGATGTTTCAGGCAATGGCTCTGGTAGCGAGAAGGATCAGCCGTTCGCTTTCATTGAGACGAACGCGCGCCTTCAGGTCGAGCACACAGTGACCGAGGAGGTTACCGGTGTGGACATTGTGCAGGCACAGATTCGGCTTGCTGATGGCGCGACGATTGCTGAACTTGGTCTGGATAGTCCTCCGGTCAGTCGTGGATATGCCATCCAGGCACGGGTGTGTATGGAATCAGTTCGGCAGGACGGTTCAATCCACCCGTCGAGTGGCACATTAACTGCCTACGAGGCACCGAGTGGACCGGGCGTGCGTACCGATGGATTCGGATACGGTGGTTATGAGACCAGTCTTTTGTTCGATTCACTCCTTGCCAAGGTTATCGGCCATTCTCCTTCAAGCAATTTCGCAGATGCCATCGCCAGGACTTCAAGGGCGCTGAGCGAGTTCCGTATCGAGGGAGTAGATACCAATATTAGATTTCTTCAGGGCATCCTCGCGCATGAGGACTTCGCTACAGGCACCATACACACGCGATTTGTAGACGATGAAATGAATACACTGGCGACTGCTGGTGATGAGCAACGACGCTTTGTAGTTCCGGCAGGCGATCCTGCGGCAGGCGATCCTGCGGCAGGCGATCCTGCGGCAGGCGGACCTGCGGCAGGTGGCAAGATACAGAAGACTGCTGTTGAGCCACAGCCAGATGCAGATGCTCCGGCGGGTTCCGTTGGGCTGGTGACACCCATGCAGGGAACCATTGTTGAAATCAGCGTTGCCGTCGGTGATGAGGTGCGGATCGGTCAGACGGTTGCGGTTGTCGAAGCAATGAAACTTCAACACGATATCAAGGCAGAGCGGAGCGGAATCGTTAGCGCTGTTTCGATGTCGGTAGGTGATGTTGTTCGCGAAGGATATCCCATCGTCTTCATCGAGGAAATGGAGGTCGAGGCTGGTGCAATTGAAGCAGATGGCGGTGCAGATCTGGACCATATTCGCGGTGATCTGCAGGAAGTGAACGATCGTATTAATCGAACTCTCGACGCAAGCCAAAAAGAGGCAGTGACGGCACGGCACGATTTAGGTCGGCGGACCACACGAGAGAATCTCACTGACCTTTTGGACGAAGGCTCATTCAGGGAATTTGGCCCGCCTGTCGCCGGTACAGCCGCCGGTGGCACCGTCATGGGTATCGGGAGTGTCAATGCCGACCTGATCGGTGAAGAACGCTCGCGTGTAGCTGTTGTCCACAGCGATAACATGATGACTGCCTATACCCATGGTCATTACAGACAGGAACCGGTACACGAACTGGTTCATGATTTCCGTGTACCATTGGTGCTCTTCTCCGAGGGAGAGGGGAGACCGTACGGCAGCATCGGTCGTGTTGGTATGGATGCAAGTATGTTTACCGACTTTGCCAGGCTCAGTGGTTTGGTTCCGCTGGTTGGGGTCAATACGGGGGACAGCTTTGCCGGGAACGCAACCCTGCTGGCTTGCTGCGATGTCATCATTGCCACCGAGAATTCTACCCTCGGTGTGAGTGGGCCCGCTGTGGTTGATGCGAGTGGAATGGGATCGTACACTTCCCAGGAGATCGGCTCGATGTCAATTCAGGTGCCCAATGGCAATGTCGATATCCTCGTCAAGGATGATGCTGCCGCAGTGGCGACTGCCAGGCAATATCTCGGCTATTTCCAGGGTCCAATCCCCCACTTCAAGGCACGTGATCAGCGCCGGATGCGTCATATCATTCCGGAGAATCGCGTTCGCAGTTATGACATGAGAGAAATAATCGATACACTTGCTGACGAAGATTCAGTTTTGGAAATCCGTCAGGAATTCGGCATCGGGATCATTACTGCCTTCATTCGAATCGAGGGTCGACCACTCGGCATAGTCGCTAACAACCCGGCACACCTGGCTGGCGCGATTGATACACCGGGAGCGGACAAAGGCGCGCGCTTTTTCCAGTTGTGTGATGCATTTGATATACCCACAGTCGTCCTCATGGACTGCCCTGGAATTATGGTGGGCCCGGACCACGAGCGTGAAGCCCTGGTACGACATGCAGTACGCTTGTTTAACATAGGTGCGAACCTGACAGCGCCGATGTTTGGTGTGATGGTGCGTAAGGCTTACGGCCTCGGGGTACAGGCGATGATCGGGGGAGCCGCATCGGTACCTTTCTTTACCGTTGCCTGGCCAACAGCGGAGTTTGCCGGAATGAACATAGATGGCGCGGTAAAACTCTCAGCCCGCAGAGAATTAGCCGCCATCGAAGATCCGGCAGAGCGCAAGGCGGCTTATGACCGGCGGGTCACACAGGGCTATAAATCAGCCAGGGCAATCAATTCAGGCGCCAGATACATCATTGATCCGGCAGAAACCCGGGCATGGGTGGTGCGTGGACTCAAGAGCCTGCCTCCGGTGCCGCCTCGTACGAGAAAAAAGCGACCTTATGTCGATACCTGGTAACCGTTGCTTCATTCTGTTGTGGGCATAGATCGTATTTCGGTGGCGATTTCCTCGGCGACATTTTTGACGAAAGCTTTGGAGGCGATCGCCTTTTTGTTAACTCGATCGGATGTTTTTGTCAATGTCGGTATTCGGCTATTACCGGCCATAGCTTTTGGTTAAGACCTGATCTCGGATGTTTATGTGAAATATACAATGTACCCTGGGCTGTGAGATGTAAGGCAGATAGGACAGTGTTGGCATGAATTGGCGGTTTTAGGTAATGAATTTGATGGTTGTCCGGAAAATTTCAGCTAACATCAGTTTTGGTCAAACCGGATTGGACGAAGGCGGGACTAATGAAAATTGAAACGCTGCTGCCGTTGGGTAAGGTCGACCCGGGATTACGAGCCAGTGAACAGCCACTCAATATCGACGCCATTGGCACTGATGCCAGTTTGGTTGAAGCATTGGGGTATGACCGCCTGGTCGTCGAGGAAACCAAGGATGATCCGTTCGTCCTGATGACACTAGCGGCCCGGACGACGACGACACTTGGACTTGGTACTTCGGTTGCCATCGCCTTTCCCCGGGCACCAGCACTGACTGCGATGTCGGCCTGGACCTTACAAAAACTATCCAGGGGACGCTTTTGCCTTGGCCTAGGACCTCAGGTAAAGGGGCATATTCAACGCCGCTATGGTCTGGAATGGCAACCGCCGGGGCCCTGGATGCGCGATTATATTGGCGCAGTTCGAGCCATCTGGGATTGCTGGCAGAATGGCACACGACTGGCTTATGAAAGTCAGCATTACAATCTAAACCTGATGGTGCCGCTGTTTAATCCAGGCCCGATCATGCATCCCCGAATCCCGATCATGGTCGCCGCGGTAGGTGAGAAAATGTGTCAGACCAGTGGTGAGATCGCAGATGGTGTCCGCGCGCATCCGGTCTGTACGCCAAAATATATCAAGCAAGTGATGTTACCGGCGGTGCGTACCGGCGCGGCCAGGTCAGGGCGTTCTCTTGATGACTTCGAGGTTGCCCTGAAACCGCTGATCGCGACAGCAGGTAATGCCGAAACTCTGGCTGTACGGGTTCGCGATGCTCGAGCCCGTATTGCGTTTTATGCATCAACTGCGGCCTACCGCCCGGCCTTCGAGGCACACGGTCTGGGCGACCTGGCTACCGAACTGAACCTGTTGTCGAAGCAACAGAAATGGGAGGAAATGCCAACTCTCATCAGCGATGAGGTCCTGCATGAATTTGTCACTATCGCCACTTATGATGAGATCGGCAATAAACTGATTGAACGTTATGAAAATGTCATCACCAGTCTGGAATTCTCCATCGAAGTCACCAGCGAGGAGGATAGAATCCGTCTAGGTGATCTGGTCAAGCAACTGCACGCGGCGGCATGAAGTACTGCCATTGAATGATACTTCTCGATGGTCAGTTGCTGCGCACCTATGACGGATATCCATGCATAGTGCGTGTCGCGGATATGTTTCATCTGACTCCCGGAATCCTGGGTAACAAGTACACAAAGGAAGGTATATCGTTTCGAAAACTAACACTGAATCATAGAATGGATGAGGTGAAAAACTAATAACGCAAATTACTCCCTCGGGTTAGGCAACAGACCTTTGTCTTCCAGGAAAGCCAGAGTGTGTCTCGCAAGGTCGTCTGTATCGCCACTCAATACAAGTTTTTTGTCCGTTTCTTTAGAAGTTGTACCCATTACTGCCTGTAGACGCTCAGCAGCTGTACCAACAGTAGCAGGCACAGCCGAGCGTCGTGTGCGTATTCTTCCCGGAGCAAGTTTTATTTGTTCCATCAGATTAGGTGGGGGGGCAAAATCCTCTGTTGAAGTTGCTAACGTTTCGACACTTGCTTGTTTTGCCAGCGCCAGATTAGCCACAGGTATATAGAGGGAGGTTTGAGATCCCGGGTCAACTGCTACTACAGCTGGCAGGCCTGCGCTCCACAGTTGGCGATGGCCACGCTCGATCTTGCGTGAAACCTTAACTTCATCATTCAGAATCTGAATATCAACGACATTGCTCAGGTAGGCTGCTTTAAGATTTGAGGCCAGGGCAGCCGCGACCAGTCCGTTGCTTTCATCGATTGACCTTTGCGCCGTAAGCACGAGTTTTCCGCCAAGAGCGAAGATGGTATCTGCCAGCAATGTTGCAGTTGCTCGGGCATCCAGGTTGAGGCCCGCAGGGACATCAACGCGCAGAACCTTGTCAGCACCGGCAGCCCTGCACCATGCAAGGGTATTGTCAAAAGCCTCAGGTCCAATGCTTATGCTGATCACGTGGCGAACCTCGCCACGTTCACGCAATACTAGTGCNGATTCAAGGGCACTGGCATTGCCAGGATCAACCAGAAAACGCTTGCTGTCAGGGTCGGGGACGGGCCCGTTACCCGCGTGGGCTACACTCCTTAGCTGTACAGCCGGTTTGAAGCAGACATATGCGTCAAGATCGGTCATCTGTCGTCTTTCCTCGCATCCTGCACTGGTCGATAAGCACAGGAAGTAGTTGAACGGCGTCACAATTCAGAGACAGGTCAGCCAGATTGAAGATCGCTGCGGCCGGGTCTGTGTTGATAGCGACAATGACTGAAGAATCCTTCATGCCAATGGTGTGCTGTGTTGCCCCGGAAATACCGCAAGCTACATAGAGTCTTGGCTTTACAGTGGTTCCGGTCTGACCTATCTGGGTTTTTCTGTCAAGCCAACCCAAATCGACGACTACCCTGGTAGCGCCTACTGCCCCTCCAAGCAGTCCAGCCAATTCCTTAACAAGGGAGACGTTCTCAGCCTGACCTAATCCCCGACCTGCCGCGACGATGACGTCAACCTCTGTCAGTTTCAGGTTGTGTGGATCTGCAGGGACAAACCCAGTGACCTCGATCCGTTTTTCGATGGGAAGGACGACATCTATTGGAACCAGCGTGGCGTTGGTGTTGTTTTCAGCGGGTTTTACGCCGATCACACCCGGGATCATTGTGACGAGGCATGTCAAGCCGCTGATGCTCGTGATGGTTTCCTGAAGCTTGCCCGCGTAAACAGGGCGCACTACCTGAATCTGGTCCCGATGGAATTTTATCTTCGTACTTCGTGAGTATAGAGGCCAGTTTTTTGTCACCGCCAGGCGAGCAGCCAGATCTTCCCCAGTGGTTGTGGCTGGCAGCAGGATCAGACTCGGCGCCTCTTGCTGACACAAGGCGCTGAGTGTTGCCTGCCAAATTTGAGGGTCGTAATGCGCCAGTCGAGCGTCATCAGCCACAAATATTCTGTCGGCCCCATAGCCTGCCAACTCATCAACCATATTGCTAATCCCGTTGCCCAGCACCACCGCCATCACATTTCCGTCTTTCGTTCTGGCCATCCGTCGAGCTTCAGACAATAGTTCGAAACTAACTTCTTCAAACGCACCGTCGCGGTGTTCTGTAAGGACAATTATGTTGCTCATCTGTTGTTATCTCCGGGGACAACGAAAGGATGAGTCCGTTCTTCAACAAGTTCCGCTAGGTCTTTGACGGTAATCGTGCTTGTTTCATCAGCACCGCTGGCTGCCTCTTCCATCATTGAGAGACAGAACGGGCAGCCTGTTGCAATCACTTCCGCTNGTGTTGCAGCAGCCTGTTGATATCGNGTGGCNTTCATGCCGCGCCCATGCCCAAGGTCGAACCAGGCATTCGATCCACCGGCGCCACAGCACCGGCTTTTTTCTCTGCTGGCTTCCATCTCGACCATTGAGGAACCAGGCAGGGAAGATAAAACCTGTCTGGGTGCATCGAAGATACCGTTATGTCTTCCAAGATAACAGGGGTCATGGAAGGTGATTTTGCGTTTATTGGTCTCTGCCGTTTTGCTTGAGTCAGTTTGCAGAGAACCCTCATTGAATAAGGTTGAGATGAATTCGCTGTGATGCATCACTTCCAGGTCCGCGCCGAATTCCCTGTATTCGGTTCCAAGGCTATTCAGGCAGTGTGGGCAGGCGGTTATAATCTTTCTGATGCCGTGCTGGTTAAACCTTTCGATATTGCTTGTTACCATCTGCTGAAATAGACCTTCCTCTCCCAACCGCCTGGCTGAATCGCCTGTACAGCGCTCTTCAGGACCAAGCACGGCATAATCCACACCTGCTCGCGCCAGCAAAGTGACGAGGGCCCGGGTAACTTTCTGACCTCGTTCATCGAAGGAACCCCAGCAGCCAACCCACAACAGCAACTCACATTGGATTCCGGGATCGAGAACTGTTGGTTGAATATCTACTGGCAGATCCGCAGCCCAGGCAAGACGACTTTGTGGATCAAACCCGAAAGGATTGCCGGTTTCCTGAAGATTGTTAAGTGTTTTNTTAATGCCAGGCTCGATACGGTTGCTTGTTAATATCGCGCGTCGTGATTCAACGAGGAGGTCCATTGGGCGAATCGATACGGGGCAGGCATGCGTACAAGCGCCGCACGTCGTGCAGGACCACGCAGCCTCAGATGTCACAATTTCTTCAAGCGGCCTGTTTTGAATGAAAGACTTACCCTGATGCAGCAGTTGCCGCAGTTCAGATACCGTNTNTTTGGGCGATAACGGGCTTCCGACCGCAAGCGACGGGCAAGCATCGTCACACCGGCCGCACTCGGTGCAGGCATCAAACGATAACAACTGGGTCCAGTGCAGGTCGGCAGCGACTCTCGGTGCTGCCCTTGTTACTGATCCGGACTCGATGTCCTCAAGATGATAAGGCGTTGACAGCACGCCGCTAGGTTTTCGATTGGCTGCCAGGATATGCATGGGTGCGGTGACTGCATGCAGCAGGCGGCCAAATGGCAAATAAGCAATGAAACTGAACGTCAGCAACACGTGCAACCACCAGATTCGTCGATGCCAGCTGACTTTCTCTGCCTCATCAGGAATGATGTAATCAAAACCTGTGGCAAAAACCGCGCCGACGGGAGAGAAATCAAACCATTGGCTACCCAGTAGTGACATGCGAGAACCCTCGAGCAAGAACCCGGTGACACCAATAAATGCGAGTAGCGTCAATCCGGGACCATAACCAGGCACATAATCAACCTTGCCACGATCACTAAAACGTCGATGTGCAGCAATCCATAAACCCACGATCATCAGTATGCCGAACAGGTCAAGGGACAATGAGAATAGCAGGTAGAAAAACCCGCTCAGGAGTGAAAGCGGCGTTGCGTGATCCAGAAATACGAGGTTAGTACCTACAAACAGGACAAAAAATCCCCAGAAGATGGCAACATGCGCGAGCCCAGTGGTTGATGTGTGAAGACGTGGTTGAACGAATGTCTGAATGATGAAAACCCTTAAATGCTCAACAAAAGTATGGGCAGTGATTTGTCCTGTCGGCAAGAAGGGACTGGTGCGGCCCTGAAACCACAATCGGGCGCGGACCAGGATACCAGCCGAAAAAACTGCAAGTGACAGCCAGGTTATGATGAAAAAATAAACCTGATGCGCTGCGGGAATATTTCCCAGTATTTCGCGGCCGGCACTGTCCATTTCTGACTAAACTCTGCCTGGCATGCATCCAGAGAAAAAAATATCACCTGCTTTTTCACACTGCTTGGCAATTGATTTATTGTGTTCGCCGCGGATGGCACCGAGAATCGTGTAGTAGTAAATACCGGATAGCATTTCTGCGAGTTGCCAGCTATCCAGATCAGCATCAATTTCGCCTCGTTGCTGCTCGGCCGAAAGGTGTCCGGCGAGTACGGCAATGAGTTCGTCAGCGGGAACTTTTGTTCCGGTTGGCGAACCTGTCTGGGAGCGCATGACGTCCAGCACCACGCTGCGGTGATGACGTGGGTTTCGATCAAAAATGCGCCCGAATTCATGCAGACTGCGTTTTATTTTTTCTCGTGCACTTCGATTGGCTACCGAAAACTCGCGATCAAATATGCCGCGAGCGTAGTTGACGGTATAGGCAGCAATCTCATGCAAGACATCCTCTTTGACTGGATAGTGATTGAAAAATGTCGCACGACCAATGTCAGCTGCCTCGGCGATATCATCAACGGTTGTGTTCTCGTAACCATGTTTCATAAACAATGCGAGGGCACAGTTGTAGATGTGTTGTTTCATTGCCTGCTTTTTACGTTCTCGACGGTCTGGCTCTCGGGGATTGTCATGCAGGACGTCACCTGATGCGCTGACTTTTTGTTTCAACCGCATTCTCCTTAAATCATGTGCTTGCGGAAATCTGGTGCTCGCTTTTCATTGAACGCGCGCACACCTTCCTTGGATTCCTCGGTCTCGTAGTAGAGTTTCAAAGCGTGCATGCCAAGCCCGCCTATGCCTTTGATATTGTCGCTGTCGGCATTGAATGAACGCTTGGCAATGGCGATAGCTGTAGGGCTGCGCTGGGTAAGTTCCGCACACCATGCTTCTACTTCGGCGTCCAGTTCGTTGTCTGCTACAACCTTGTTTACCAGCCCAATTTCTTCTGCCTCTGTGGCGGAATACTGCCGGCACATGTACCAGAGTTCCCGGGCTTTTTTTTCTCCGACAATACGTGTGAGGTAAGCCGTACCGAAACCTGGGTCCACTGAGCCCACCTTCGGACCTACCTGACCGAAGATGGCGCCTTCACCAGCCAGCGTCAAGTCGCAGATTGTCGCAAGCACATTACCGCCGCCGATAGCGTAGCCACGAACTTTCGCTATGACGGGCTTGGGCACATCGCGAATCATGTTCTGCAGTTCTTCAACCGGCATACCACCTGTCCCGCGAATCTTCCCGTCGCCATATCCGCCATCGTGAACTGATTGATCGCCGCCTGTACAAAATGCTTTTTCACCACTACCGGTCAGTACGATCACACTGACTTGATTGTCCCATCCGACTTTCCCGAAGGCGTCAAGGAGCTCAACGACGGTGAGAGGCCGG
Organism: Gammaproteobacteria bacterium; assembly: GCA_002725285.1. GTDB lineage: Bacteria > Pseudomonadota > Gammaproteobacteria > Pseudomonadales > Azotimanducaceae > JAHRVQ01. The sequence goes on from PBRC01000029.1 coordinate 17,255, forward strand.
AAGGCGTTGTAAACTTCGGGGCGATTGATGGTAATGGTGGCAACATTGTTGCGCTCATCAAGAATAATGTCTTTATAATTCATTGCAGGTGCTTCCTTCTCATATCAGCGGGTTAAGGTGTCTTCTTAAGTTGACCCTAGTCCAAAAGTATACTACGGTATTCGCATATGTTTTAGTAGTGATTTCCCGTATGCGTGCACTGGCATTGATTGAACGGAGTGTTTTAGCTTGAATAAAACCCAGGGCTGGTATGAAGCAAGCAACAGGACATGGGGGCAGGTCCTTTTTGAGAGTGTGACTCGACATCCTGAGCAGGAACTTATTGTTTGTGGTGACCAGAGGATGACCTACGAACAGTTCTACGAATGTGTTCAATCATTTGCGTGCGGCTTGCTGGAACTCGGCGTGTCCCGTCAGCAGAATACTGCCCTGTGGATGACAAATTGTCCTGAGTGGATGATAGCTCAATTTTCTGTTTACGAAATTGGTTCACCGCTGGTTCCAATCAACACACGAATGACCATTGATGAAGTGGCTTATTCACTCAGGCAGTCTGATGCCGCTACTATCATTGTAGGTTCGCGATTCATTGGTCCGCCAGAGAGTGGGCTGAAGCGTTTAGAGGCTCTTATCCCGGAGGTCTTTGAGCAGGACAGGGATGAACTGAAGTGTAAGAAGCTCCCGAACCTTAAGCGCGTTGTTTACCTTGGAGAAACTGTTGATACCCCAAAAGGCGCGTACAACTTCGCTGAAATTCAGAAATCTGCGGCCGGATCCAAAGTTCCCCGGAGTGTCTGTGAGGCTGTTGATCCGACAGATGTCTGTAATCTGATTTTTACGTCAGGCACAACTGGATTCCCGAAAGCAGGTATGTCCATGCACCGTAATAACCTGGCGGCGATGGGTGAGTGGATCAGACGAAGTGATCTGCGTCAGGGGGACAGGGTGTATCTGGGAGTGCCATTTGCCACGAACTTTGGTTGCGCCTATGTCTCTCAGCTCAGTGTGCTTGCAGGTAGTACAGTGATAGCTCATGAAGTTTTTAATCCCGCAAGTGCACTTGAGACCATCCAGGAAGAAAAAGTCACTTGGTTCCCCGGCGCACCGACAATGTACATCATGATGCTGGATGACCCGTCTCTGAGTAAAGTCGATCTTGATTCTCTGAGGGCCGCAATTGTTGGCGGTGCGCCATGTCCACCGGAAACCATTCGTGCAATGAAAGGGCGCATGGGTTTCGATTTTGTTATTCACTGCTACGGGCTTAGTGAATGTGGTGGGCTTTCTACATCAACACTCATTGATGACGACATTGAAAAAATCGCCAATACAGTCGGTAAAAAATTCGACACAGTTGAGCTTCAAATTACGGATCCGGCCAGCGGCGATGCCGTGCCAGCGGAAACTCAGGGAGAAATCTGGCTGAGAGATGTCGAGCCCGGGTCATGCGTGGGGAAGGGTTACTACAATATGCCTGATGCGACGAGTAAAGCGATTACAGATGATGGCTGGTTCCGCACAGGGGATCTCGGCTTCATTGATGTCGATGGCTATGTCAGCATCACAGGTCGCACAGGGGACATGTTTATCGTAGGCGGGTACAACGTCTATCCTGCAGAGATAGAGGCGGTGTTGCACACGCTTCCTTCGGTGAAAATGGCTCAGGTATTTGGTGTACCCGACAAGGAAAAGCGGCTCGGTGAAGTTGGTTGTGCTTATGTCGAACTTAAGGACGGAAGCACAACAAACGAAGAGGAAATCATTAGTTTCTGCAGGGAGAAGCTCGCTAATTACAAGATACCGCGCCATATTGTTTTTGTGTCAGGAGAAGAATTCCCGTTAACCGCATCCGGCAAGGTGCGTAAGTTCATACTCAGGGAACAGGCGATAGACAGGCTGCAACTTAAGGAATAACACCATGAATTTTTCCATACCGGACGACCTGCTGGACCTTCGCGATGCCGTGCGAGAGTTTGTGTATCACGAAATTATCCCCAGTGAGCCTCGCATCGAGGAAGNAAACGCGGTGCCTGATGAACTCCTTGAAAAAATGAAGGAGATGGGTCTTTTTGGGTTGACGATCCCGGAAGAATACGGTGGTCTTGGTATTGGGCCGATTGGCTACTCGCTGATTACAGAGGAATTTGGCAAGGCGCACAGTGCAATCCGCGCACTGATTGGTATCAACAATGGTATTGGATCCAGAGCGCTGGTGCTTTCGGGGTCAAATGAACAACGAGAAGAATACCTGCCGAAGCTTGCATCAGGTGATCTGATTGCGGCCTTCGCCGTCAGTGAACCAGGTGCGGGTTCTGATGTCAGTGGAATTCAGACAAATGCCAGGGTTGACGGTGACAGTTATCTGCTCAATGGTTCTAAACACTTCATCACCAACGGCCCTATCGCTGATATTTTTACCGTGCTGGCGGTTACCGACAAAACCCTGGGAAGCCGAGGCGGCATGAGTACTTTTTTGGTTAAGAAAGGCACGCCCGGTTTTTCAGTGGGCAGGATACAGGACACCATGGGCAGCAGGGCGTGTCTTCGCAGTGAACTGTTTTTTGAAGACTGCAGTATTCCCGTTCAGAACAGGATTGGTGAGGAAGGCAAGGGATTTGGCACCATCATGTCGTGTCTGGCGGAAGGCAGGATTACCTACGCTGCTTTCTGCGTTGGTACGGCGCAACGACTGTTAGAGATGTCAACTGAGTACGCCAAACAGCGGGTGCAATTTGGTCGTCCGATTGGAGATTTCCAAGCGATCCAGCATATGCTGGCAGAGATGGCGACCTCAATCCACACGGCACGAACTGCAACCTGGTATGCAGCCTGGAAGTGTCAGCAGGGTGAGGAGTGTGTCCAGGAGGCCTCTATGGCCAAACTGTATGCCTCTGAAGCTGCGGGCAGGGTGGCAGACAGCGCTGTTCAAATTCACGGTGCGATGGGTTATGCCTGCGACCTTGCAGTAGAAAGATTGTATCGAGACGCCAGACTTTATCGTATTGCTGAAGGTACTTCGGAGATTCAAAAAAACCTGATTGCCAGGAATCTGCTAGCGTGAAATCAAGAGGATACTATTTGCACTGAGGTAATCTAAATGAAGAGGTATTTACAATGAAGTTTTGGTTGGGCCTGTATGGTATGCAAAGTCCACGTTCTTATCCGCGCTCGCTGGCATGGACTTATGCGGAAGTAATACGCCATGCCGTTGAGGCCGAGAAACTCGGCTTTGATGGTTTCGGTATAACCGAACACCACTTCTGGTATGACGGCTACTGCCCATCTCTGTTCCCGGTATTAGGTGCCATTGCAAGACGGACCAGCAAAATAGAACTGGTGACAGGAGCACTGTTGCCGCTGCTCCGCGATCCACTACTTACCGCTCGGGAAATTACAGTTGTTGACCAACTGAGCCATGGCCGGATAACCCTTGGGATGGGCTATGGTTACCGCCCTGAAGAATTTGAGGGTTTCGGTATTGAAATGAAAGCAAGGGGGCCCCGTTTTTCAGAGGCAGTGCATGTAATGCGTCTGGCGTTGTCCGGATCAGCCTTCTCATTTGAAGGCAAACACTTTCAATACAAAAACGCCTCCCTGCCTCACACCGCTTATGATGGTCGATGTCCTGACATATGGCTTGCAGGAGGCAGTTTCACTGCAACTGCCAGAAGGGCTGGTTTGCTCGGTCTGTCCTATTGGATACCAGGTTCAGGCGTTCCCGTTGAACAGGTCGAAGTGTTGATCAATGCTTATCGCGAGGCATGGGATGAGGCTGGTCATCCACCCGATGGTCTTTGTTTTGGTGTGGCAACGGATGTTGCTATCGCCCAATCGCAGGAACAGGCGGAGGAAATTGTCAATCAGGACGTGTTGCCAGTGTTTGCAGAGCAATTGGCGGGTTTCGGTTTCTTAAAAGATGAAAATGGCGTTCCCGTCCGGGAAATTCCCGACGGCCATCCCATATTCGATATGCTTCTGGGTACATTTTGTATTGGGACACCAGCAAAGGTAGCGGAAGCTGTGGAACGATATCATGCGCTNGGATGCAACATGTTCATGGCTCGTATTGTCGAAGCCAACTTTCGTCGCGACCGAATACTCGCGGAGATGAAATTATTCGCTGATGCTGTCATACCTCATTTCTCCGGGGGAAATGGATCATGAAACTAGGCGTAATAATTGAACCCAACAGCAATGGCTTCGTGGCAGATTACTATGACGGAATGCTGGAATTCATTACCGAAGTTGAAAATATAGGTTTCGCATCGGTCTGGATAGCCGGGCACGAGTTCTCTCTGACTGCTGCAGTGGCTGAGGTAACCGAAAATATTCGCATCGGTTTGTTGACAAAACCAGCTCTGATACATCCTCTGAAAACAGCCGAGGATGCGGCTGTACTTGACCTGATGTGCAATGGACGTCTGCTCTTTGGCGTGGATTCTACCGCTTCATCCGAGGAACTCGCTGCAAACGCTATCGCCGATGAACAGGCCTGGCCGAGATTCACGGAAGCCATGGATATCATAACGAAATCCTGGAGCCACGATGGTTTCGCCTACCAGGGTGAGTACCATCGGATCCCCTTGCGTACGAGCGTTACTTCAATTAAGGGGCAACCGTTTACCACCGAACCGTCCAAACCGCCCTTTATCCTGCCATGGCGGAGGGCAGGTATGCCTTACGATTATTTAACACTTCAACCCAAACCATTGCAGATCCCGCACCCGCCTGTGTTCGTTTCAGCACACAACGAGGATATTTCACGATGGGCGGCTAGTATGGGCTTTTCATTGATTCTCAATTCACGACTTGAAGATGCGGCCTCACTTTCTTCAGCGTATTGGGAGGAACTAACGAGGTCCGGCAGGCGAAGGGAGGAAGTCACCGTTGCGATTGTTGCGGATGTCCATGTTGTTGACGATAAAACAATCAGTTCAGCGAACCACGCTCTGTCAGGGCCACCGGATCAGGTTCTGGGAGGCATCAAAACACTTGTGCGGGATACCGGTGCTTTTCATCTCTTGTGCCGTATTAATGCAGAAATGCCGACCCAGGAGGCCACCTTAGATAGCCTCCATCTATTGGCATCAGAGATCAGACCTAATCTGGAAATGTAGAAGAGATTCTTATGGCAAACAAATACCCAATGCTTTTTACAGAGTTTGATGTGGGGCCGGTGACGCTACCAAACCGCATCTATCATGCACCGGTTACGCTAAATTACCTGGACAGGGCTACCGGTTATCCAACGGAGGCACTTGCTTACTACTATGCAGAACGAGCCCGGGGTGGCGTGGGCTTGATCATTCAGGGAGCGGTGGATGTACATCCGGCATCCGAGTACTGGCCGGTTCCTCATTCCCGATTGTACGAGGAAGGATCAATTCCCTCGTTTACTCGTATTACGAACATGGTCCATGACGCCGGTGCAAAGATATTTATTGAATTGTTTCACGTTGGCCAGGCAAGCAACGTGAGAAACTACGGAGCTGCATCATTGGGACCTTCCAGTGTCCCGTCCATGGTAGCGGGGACGACGCCAAAATCAATGGAGCTTGATGACATTGAGGAGGTGATATCTGCATTTGAAGTCACCACAAAGAATGCCGTTGCAGCTGGTTACGATGGTATTGAGCTGCATGCCAGTCATGGCTATCTGCTGGAACAGTTTCTCTCGCCCTACTACAACCGACGCACAGATGAGTACGGTGGTTCACTCGACAATCGGATGCGAATGTTGCTGGAGACGCTGGAACGATGTCGAAAGATTGCAGGAGAAGGTATCGCATTCGGCGTTCGACTGGTGGCAGATGAGTTGCTGCCAGGCGGGCTGACTCTGGAAGATACCCTGGAAATATCAGAACGGCTTGCGGATGATGGTATGCTCGACTTTCTGGACATTGATCTGGGATCACACCAGAATTATCACGTAACAATGAGCCCCATGTACGGGGCCCCGGGTTACAACCTTCCCTACAGTGCTGCTATCCGCGATGCAGTGGATCCGTTACCAGTGTTGTGTGCACCAGGGCGGCTTGTTGATCCAGGAGAAGCCGAGAGAGCTCTTGCTGAGGGGCAGGCAGATATGGTTGGCCTGGGTCGTGCCCTTATATCGGATCCACTATGGGTGCAAAAGACCCGGGATGGCCGAGAAGATTCGATTCGTCAATGTGTCTTCTGTAATCAGTACACGATGGGTAATCTCTACAAGGGGTTACCCGTTGGCTGTATCCAGAATCCTGTTACTGGCAGGGAAGCAACGCGTGGCGCGCATAGTCTTGTCAGCGTAACGCAAAAGAAAAAAGTGATTGTCATCGGGGGCGGACCGGCGGGTATGGAAGTAGCTCGGCTGGCCTCGCAGCGAGGCCATGATGTCAGCTTGTATGAAAAAGAGGAGGAACTTGGCGGGCAGGTCTTGCTTGCGGCAATGTTGCCGGGTCGTGATGCAATCGGTGGTGTTGTTCGCTGGCAGAAGCAGCAACTGGAAAAGGCCGGCGTTGAGACGAACTTAGGTTGTGAATTATTGCTTGATCAAGTGACTGACCTGGGTGCAGATGCCGTCATCGTTGCCACCGGTGCGTCCTATATGTCTAGTGGAATGTCTGCGATGGTGCCCATGCCCATGCCTGGATCAGACATTCCGGGAATGGTGGTTACGCCTGAGAGTGTGCTACGGGGTGAATGTGAACCAGGTTCGATTGTCGTTGTTTTAGATTCAGATGGGCATGTGACTCCTTCGGGCATCGCCGAGTTGCTGGCATCAAGAGGCCATCAGGTTACTATTATTTCAGCAGCCCCGGTTATTGGTGACAAGCTCGTTGACGAAATGAACATGCCCTATGTCTATGGCAGGCTGGCCGATCAAAACGTTGAGATGCTCAGCAACACCTGGGCCGGCGAACTTCGAGATGGCGAAATTGACATCTTTAATGTCTACGCACCCGAGAAGCTAAGAACGCTCAAGGTCAACACTGTGGTGATGGCAGCGGCCAGGAAGACGCACGAAGGACTCTACCACGAGCTCAAACTCCGCATGGACGAGGTACATCGTGTTGGTGATTGTATCTCCCCGGGTGACATTGGTACTGCCACGCTGAGTGCAGACACGTTGGCGAGAGCATTGTGAGTTTGCCGGATAGCATTGCCATCAGCAGACTGCCACTGGAAGACATTGTAATGGTAGCCGGGACACGCCTGCCCATCGGCAGGTTTGGTGGCAGCCTCAAGGATCTGCCAGTCTATGACCTGGGAGCGCTGGCTATCGCAGAGGCCGTCAGGCGCTCGGGGCTGGAGGCGGAAACCATTGATGAGGTATTCGTTGCTCACAACCGTCAGTCTGGGAATGGCCCTAATCCAGGGCGAACGGCCGCTGTCAGGGGTGGTATTCCGACCTCTGTACCGGCCCACACCATCAATATGGCATGCCCGGCGGGTTTACGCGCTACGATAGAAGCAGCACAGGCGATCATGCTCGGTGAATGTGAATCCGCAGTTGTCTGTGGAATGGAGAGTATGAGCACGATCCCGCATATTCTCACCGGGGCAAGATGGAAGCCGGTGCGGACGGGAAACCTGGTAGTACAGGATGAATTTTTTGGCATGACCGAGCCACTGTCAGGAATGAATACGATCGAACTCGCAGAGCATACTGCCAGAAAATTCAGCCTCTCCAGAGAAGAGCAGGAGCAGTTTGCACTAGAGAGTCATCACAAGGCTGCGCGTGCCTGGGAAGAGGGCTGGTTCGACGAGGAAGTTCTTCCCGTGGAAATTGAAGATGCTCGTGGCGAGCCCACTGTTTTTTCACGGGACGAGTGTTTTCGAGCTGATACTACCCTTGAAAAAATGGCGAAACTCAAACCTGCTCAGGAAGGTGGTTCTGTAACCGCGGCGATGGCATCCGGCGTAACTGACGGTGCCGGTGCTTTCGTACTCACCTCTCGTGAAAAAGCCGCTGCTGCCGGTCTTTCGCCGTTGTCCTCCCTGGTGTCCTATGCTCAGATCGGCCTCGACCCGGCAGACATGCTGGAAGGCCCGGCCTTTGCTATTCCAATGGTTCTGGAGAAAGCAGGGCTTACTCTTGGTGATATTGACCTCATCGAAGTCAACGAGGCGTTTGCTTCCCAGATACTTGCTAATGAGCTCGAACTCGGCTGGGACCGGTCACGGCTAAATATCCATGGAGGAGCCATTGCACTTGGACATCCGACGGGTTTTACCGGCGTCAGACTGATGGTTTCTCTTTCTTACGCGCTCCGTACTCATGGAGGTACCTATGGGCTGATAGCAATCTGTGGTGGTGGCGGACTTGGCGTCGCGATGATTATTCGAAATGAATCCGCAAACCCAAATGACTAAGCAGGAATGAGAACTGGAGAATTATTCGGATGAGCTATAAAGAAATACTGTTAGAAAAAGACGGGCCTGTTGCGACAATAACACTTAATCGACCGGAGTCTCTCAATGCCGTCACTTGGTGCCTGCTTGAAGAGGTTGAACTTGCGCTGAGTGATATTGCAAAAGATGACGACATAATTGTTGCCGTTATCACTGGTGCCGGTAGAGCCTTTTGCGCGGGGATCGATATTGATGAAGTTAAGGATGATGACATGTTGGCTTCCCGTGCCATCGGCCGTCGTATACATGAGACCGATCGGGCTGTACGAATGTTGCCAAAACCGGTGATCGCCAAGGTCAGGGGTGCCTGCCTGGGCGCGGGTTTGGAGCTTGCCATTTCCTGCGACATGCTCATCTCGACAGAAGATGCCAGCTTCGGTTTGCCACACATGAACATTGGGATTCCTTCTATAGTCGAGGCAGCAATACTGCCCCAGGCCATTGGCATTCAACGCACCCGAGAAATGTGCTTTACAGCTGAATTTTTGGATGGGTTGAAAGCGGAACAGATTGGACTCGTCAATCACGCAGTCCCCGAAGATCAGTTGGATACCGAAGTGGCGAGACTCACCAAGAGGTTGTCAGGATGGAGCCCTCTGGCGATGTCCGTACAAAAAGAGATTATCAACAAATGGATGGATACAGACTTGCAGTCGGCCATCGACTTTTCCATTAACTCGGTGGCTATTAACTTCGGGTCTGAAGATCAGAAAGAGGGCATGGCCGCCTTTATGGAAAAAAGGAAGCCGGTCTTTAAAGGGCGCTGATTACCAATGGCGTGAGGATACTGAAGTTGTGGTGATTGTTTGTTCGTAACAGGGACAGATGCTTTATTGGTGGCGATAAATTTGGTGGGCCGTCCGCGACTCGAACGCGGGACCAACTGGTTAAAAGCCAGCTGCTCTACCAACTGAGCTAACAGCCCATTTAACGAAAGGCCGGTATCATACCGGTTTATCTTCAAAACTCAAGAGTTTAAGCGGGTTCAGGGATGTTCTTGCCAATGTTCTTATCGTTGTCCCGGTCGATGATTCGATCGATGATAACAGAGGTCAGATCTGTGCCGGTGAGAGACTCTATTGTAAGCAAACCCCCAGGATTTACTACGTTGAATTCAATGACATACGGGAATGCCAGATCAACACCGACGAACTCTGTACCGTGGCTGACCAGGAATTGCCCAATTCGTTCGCAATATAGTCTTTCATCTTTGGTCAGTTCACAGGGTGCGATGTCAGCCCCATGCATCTGGTTTGTTCGATGGTCCTTCGTGGCTTGTCTGATGTATTGACCAACGGGTACACCTCCGGCGATAAGTACTCGTTTTTCACCACCTCTGATTTCCTCGATATAGGATTGGAGTAAACAATAATGATCAGACTCGGGACCGGTCATTGATTCAAGAATTACTCGCACATTCGGATCATCTTTCGTGATCAGGAAGACGTCTCTGCCCAGGGATCCCGCTGGCGGTTTCACAATCCACTTGCCGTTACCAGTCTGGACGACACGAAACAACTCATCAGGATCATTTGAGGCAAAGGTGGGTGGATACTTGAAGACTGCTTCGTGGCTGGCGAGGAAATATTTACTCTTGAAATGCATCAGTGAATCAATGGCGTTAATAATCCTGCAGTGATCCTGCAGACAATAGAGCAGTTGCATCTTATCCAGAAAACTGTGACGCATACCCAGAGTAAGAACCCAGAGTAAATCCGACTGTGTCAGATCAATCGGGTGCGATTCTGGAAACATCTCACCATCGAGTAGGGGATTGCAGAGTTTGAATCCCCTGGCAATCACCTTTGAATCCAGCATCGCAATGGATTCGAGAAAGCACAGATTGACCTCATAACCTCTGCGTAATAACTCGTTACCGAATCGCAGGTAGTTGCCATCTTCAACGGTATCGGTTTCGGCGATCATAAGTACTACCTGGATCATTTCAAGTCTGCCTGAAGAAAAGCGTAAGTGTACCCGTGATCCAGCCAATGATCTTTGTTTACTGCGACCAGTATGACTAAATCACATGAGAACATGCTTATTTGTCATTTCATATTCATCCACCTGGTTGAGGTATAATCCTCAAACCAGATTTAGCGGTAATAAACAATGGGAACCATCGCCTTTGACATCCCCTTGCANCAGAGCCNCAGCCTTTCGTCTGATGAAATCCTNTCTTATCAGGAGCATATAAAAACTCTTTTAAAACAAAAGGATGCAGTACTTGTCGCACATTATTATACAGATGATGCGATCCAGTTTTTAGCTGAAGAAACAGGCGGCTGCGTCTCTGATTCTCTGGAGATGGCGCGATTTGGCAATAGTGTCGATGCAGGTACGCTTATTGTTGCTGGTGTCAGATTCATGGGCGAAACTGCCAAGATCCTCAATCCCGAGAAACGGATTCTGATGCCGACGCTTGAGGCAACCTGCTCACTTGATCTGGGTTGTCCGATTAAAGAGTTCTCTGAATTCTGCGANCAGCATTCGGACAGGACGGTGGTCGTTTATGCTAATACATCTGCTGCTGTGAAAGCCNGGTCGGACTGGGTCGTGACATCGAGCATTGCCCTGGAAGTAGCTGAATATCTGACAGATCGCGGTGAGAAAATGCTCTGGGCACCTGATAAGTATCTGGGCTCCTACATTGAGAATGAAACCGGTGCCGACATGGTAATGTGGGACGGATCATGTATCGTGCATGAAGAATTCAAAGCGAANGGATTGAGGGATCTAATGCAGGTCTATCCAGACGCAGCAGTTCTGGTGCATCCTGAATCCCCTCAGCCTGTCGTGGCACTGGCAGATGTTGTCGGATCGACAACGCAGATTATCCGTGCGAGCCAGGAGTTANCTAACGAGCAGTTCATCGTGGCGACCGACAAAGGTATTTTCTACAAAATGAGACAATTGGTACCCGATAAAATGTTTATCGAAGCACCAACCGCGGGTAAGGGTGCGACCTGCAGAAGCTGTGCCCATTGTCCCTGGATGGGAATGAACATACTTGAGAATCTTGAGGAGACACTCAGACTTGGGGACAACGAAATACTCGTTGATCCGGAGATCAGCAAGAGAGCTCTTATACCTCTCGAAAGGATGGTTAACTTCGCGAATTCAAACCAGTTGCGGGTAAAGGGGAACAGCTAGGACTTCCTGGTCTCCGAAAGTAATTCTGCGATCTCTTCGATCCGATGCTGAATCCTGGCATTTTCCTGAAAGTTATCTCTGACCAGGGTCGTTGCAAAACCCAACTGTTTGATGGCCTGATCAAAATTTCCGACAAGGACAAAGTACTCCGCCCGGGCCTGGTGTACGCCCACAATATCACGGGCTAAACCATAGGCTTCTGCCAGTAAGTACCATACATAGGCGTCATTCGGACGTGCCTGGGTCAAAGTCAGCAGGACATCCACTGACTTGCTTGCCTCTCGATTGTTCATCAGTGTCTCGGCATATGCCATACCCAGAGGATAGTTGTTCGGTGATATTTTCAGCGCCTGCTCGAGGACACCAATAGCGGAGTCGTACCTCTCCGCCTTGATGTGAAGCTCTGCTTCAGCGAGTGTGAATGCAATCTTGTTTGGGTGCTCATTTTGCAATCTCAAGATATTTTGCAGACTGTTATCCAGTTGTCCGGCTTCGATCTGAGCCAGTGCAAGGCCGTAGCGTGCGGCGGTTCTTATGGTGGAATCACCGCTGTTCAGAAGATCTTTCATTCTCAAGAGTGCCTTAACCTGAGAATCTGCAGTCATGACNTGNACACGGGCGCGCATTAGGTGGAAGTCGAGGTTTTTAGGATAGATTTTTACTGGTAGTTTTTCGGTTTGTGCGTAAGAGTCTGCGATCCTGTCTTTTGTCACCGGGTGGGTGAGTAGAAATTCCGGTATATCAATTCCGTTGATCCTGTTTGAACGATTCAGGCGCTCGAACATATAAGCCATGGCCCTCGGATCTAGGTCGGCCTCGACTAGAGTATCAATGCCGACTCGATCTGCTTCAGCTTCCCTAGAACGGCTGTAACGCAGCATTTCAGACTGGGTAACTGCCTGTGATGTCGTGATGGCGGCCATCCCAGCATCCCCGGCAGAAGTGGCAATCAAGATAAGCCCTGCAAGTAATCCTGCGATATTTGCCAGCCCCGCCTTTTTACTCGCTTCAGTTCGACGGGCGAAATGTCGCTGACTGACATGGGCCAGCTCATGAGTAAGAATTGCAGATATCTCGGCTTCGGATTCNCCNGTCAGAAACAGACCCAGATTGACACCGACAATACCACCTGGGGCCGCAAAGGCATTCAGCGTTTTGTTGTTGATGATGACCAGATCCAGCCGCCTGTCCTGCAACTGGCTATGTGAAGCAAGTCGGTAGATCAGAAGTTCGAGGTACTCCTGTAATATCGGATCGTCGACCAGAGGTGCGCCAGCCCTGAGCGAGCGAAGAAAATGCTGCCCAAGTGTTCTTTCCTGCTCAAGCGAAATGATACCTGAAGAATGATCTCCGAGAGAAGGAAGATTCAAATTGTTTACTGCGAATATCGCTTGCGTTGAACCGAGCAGGCATAGTCCCAGGAGTATTCTCAATAGCATAAAGACAATTATCGCATGGATGGAATTAATACCGCATGGATAGATTTAACTCAGCCTCACTAATGTAACTGCAATCAATGAATAATTACTAGCCCATTTTCCGGCTACCCTGTCTTTGATCTTAATAGACCTGAATATGTGACAGGTTTTGACTCACTGAGTTCTCATTTTTTTGTATTCAATGTGCGAAAAGATGGATAGAAAGCTGGTGTTTCAGATCGATAGCAAATTTGACAAGTTACTGTGCAGCAGATTACAGATATACTTGGAATACCATTACGGAATGCTGGATATGGACATAGATATAGAAGCTAATCAGAGCCTGGATGCTTGCGGATTATCCTGCCCGCTACCTCTGTTAAAAACGAAACAGGCACTGAATAGGTTGGAAACCGGGCAAGTACTCTCGATGGTGTGTACGGACCCCGGATCAGTAAGAGATTTTGAGGTGTTCTCAAAACAAAGTGGACATCAATTGCTGGATTCGTTGCAGGAGGAGGGTAAATACTATTATTGGTTCAAGAAAGCATAGTGCGAAGCTAGCCACGGGTGACTCTGATGTTTGAAGTTATCAAAGGATGGATACATCGCTTTTTGTCTGAAGAAGACGCCGTATTACTGGCTGTCTTACTGATAGGGTTTGCAATAGTCATCCTCACTATGGGCAGCATTCTGGCGCCACTTCTGACGGGTATTGTGCTGGCCTACGTGATGCAGGGCATTATTAAGGTCATGGAACGGTACAACCTGCCGAATGGTCTGGCAGTGGTGAGTACTTTCCTTCTTTTCCTCGGTGGCTTTGTTGGCCTTTTGTTTTTTGTCATTCCAAGGGTCTGGCGACAGATGCGCAACTTATTCACCGAACTTCCCGATATGGTGAGTCAGACCCAGATAATGCTGCAAGATCTGCCGAATGAATACCCGACCTTGATATCAGAAAACCAGATGAAATCCTGGGGTGAGATGCTGAGCGCAGAAGCAGGGGATATCGGCCAGTGGTTGCTGTCATTCTCGATATCTCAGTTACCGGTTCTAGTGGCGGTTGCGGTCTATATGGTTTTGGTCCCGATCCTCGTGTTCTTCATTCTTAAGGACAAGGATTCAATTCTTGAATGGTGTAAATCATTCCTTCCCGCGAATCGACCTCTGATAAGCAGGATTTCAGCCGAAATGGATATTCAGATGGCAAATTATATCCGCGGCAAGGTGGTTGAGATCATTATCGTTGGGATGGCGACCTACCTATTCTTTGTTATTTTTCAACTGAACTATGCGGCACTGCTTGCCTTTCTTGTGGGACTGTCGGTGATCGTGCCTTACCTTGGCATTGTTGTTGTGACGCTGCCGGTGGTTATCATCGCCTATCTCCAGTTTGGCTGGACCTCTGAGTTCTTCTTCCTCATGGGCTGGTACACGGTGATCCAGGGTCTGGATGGATTCGTGCTGGTGCCACTATTATTCTCAGAAGCAGTCAATTTACATCCTATTGCGATTATCACGGCAGTGTTGGTTTTTGGCAGTTGGTGGGGGCTGTGGGGCGTTTTCTTTGCAATACCCTTAGCGACGCTGATCAAGATTGTGATGAAATCATGGCCGAATAACATAGCGGAAGTAACATGAGAACTATGCTTGTCCTGCCACGCGTCGGCCAGTAACATTGACAACTTTTGTTTTTAAGGCCGAGTCATGATTTCTGGCAGCATTGTTGCATTAGTTACACCGATGAACTTAGATGGATCCGTGGACTGGGACCGATTGGGTGAGTTGATCGAGTGGCACATCGAAATGGGTACAGATGGATTGGTTCCGGTAGGAACTACCGGAGAATCAGCCACTGTGGACATCCCGGAGCATTGCGAAATTGTTAAATATGTCGTGAATGCCGTCAATGGTCGTTTGCCTGTTATTGCCGGGACGGGAGGTAATGCAACTGCTGAAGCGATAGCGCTTACGCAAGCAGCAAAGGAAGCCGGTGCGGATGCCTGCCTGCTGGTGACACCCTACTACAACAAACCCACTCAGGAAGGCCTGTTCCAGCACTACAAGGCTATCGCTGAAGCCGTTGATCTGCCACAGGTGTTGTATAACGTACCAGCCAGAACAGCCTGCGATATGTTACCGACGACCGTTGCCAGATGTGCTGAGATTGAACAGGTAGTTGCCATCAAAGAGGCAACTGGCGATTTACAGCGAACTATTGAGATTCTTGAACTTTGTGGCCCGGACATGGTCATTTATTCCGGGGATGATGCAACTGCGGTTGACCTGATGCTGAACGGTGCTAGTGGAACCATTAGTGTGACGGCAAATGTTGCACCGAAAGAGATGGGCGAGGTATGCCGGGCGGCGGTGTCGGGAGATGCTGAATTGGCGAACTCATTGAACGAAAGATTGACCGCTCTGCACCGTGATCTGTTTCTGGAATCAAATCCAATTCCAGTCAAATGGGCTCTGGCTGAGATGGGGAAAATCGGAAGAGGAATCAGGTTGCCCTTAACTGAATTATCGCCTGAATATCAGGGTGACGTTCGTCAAGCGATGCGACAAGCAGGTGTGATTAACTAAAGATGAAATTAAAACGCAAAATACTTTTCGTTCTACCAGTGATTCTGATTGTTTCCAGTTGCAAGTGGATAGAAAACTATGATCGTCGTCAGAAGTATCTTGAAGCCGAAATTCAACCCAAGGTCACGATTCCGGAAGGACTCGATGAGCCTCCCTTTGTAGATGCTCTTGATATCCCGGATGTGATTGACTCTCGAGGTATTGCCGGGCAGAAACTGGAGTTGGATTTTCCTGAAACAATCAGTACATCATTTGGTGTCGAACAGATTGTCATCAAGCGATTGGGTGACACTCGCTGGATATTCCTGGATTCACCGCCAGCATCGGTATGGCCTAAGATCCGGCGTTTTTTTGAAGAGAATAATCTTGAAGTAGAGCGTGCTGATCCTCGAATGGGGATTCTTGAAACCACATGGATTATTTCACCGACAGGGGCTACGAAAGACGTGTATGAGAGTCTGGTCAGCGGATCAGGCTGGGCCGATTCAACTTCGACGGTTCGAAACAAACTTTTGCTGACCATTGAACCAGGGGTTCGATTTGGCAGCAGCGAAGTTTATGTACAACATAAGCAGATTCCGCTTGGGGCTCCGGCAGAATCAGGTTCAGTGAACTGGACTGGTGATTCTGATGACGAAGAACTGGAAAACGAGGTGTTGACCAGACTTGCCTACGCCTTGGGCGAAACGATAAATGATCCTGTCTTCTCGATCGGTGCGACGGCATTGAGAAGCCAGAAGGCAGAGCTTGTTCCGGATCGGCTGAAACCTNTACTGAAATACAAACTTGCATTTGATCGCGCCTGGGCAACGGTNGGCAATGCGCTTGAGAATGCCCGAATTCAGGTTGAAGATCTGGATCGCAGTTCGCAGATATATTATATNTACTTTGACGAGGCGACTGATCGAGACCCTGGTTTTTTCTCGCGGGTTTTCTTCCGAAACAAGGTGGCGGCTGTTGATGACCAGCATCGTTTTCTTGTTCGTCTGGATTCACAAAACGATCAGGTTGCGGTTACCGTCTTAAAAGATTCTGCAACACCCGCCGAGGCCCTGCTGGCTGAACGGTTACTCAGAATTATTAAAGAATCCTCGACTTAATCGGCGACTTCTGACGGACTCCCGGTAAATCATGCGCATTGCATCTCTCGGTAGTGGCAGTCGAGGTAATGGCACGCTCATTGATGATGGCAGGACCTGCGTACTGGTCGATCTTGGTTTTACACTCAAAGAAACACAACGGCGACTGAAACGGCTTGGCAAGGCCCCACATCAAGTCGATGCGGTTCTGGTCACTCATGAGCATGCCGATCATATTCATGGCGTTGCGCTGTTCGCGCGGAAATACAAATGCCCGGTCTACCTAACCCCTGGTACATACGATGCAAACAGAATGGGTGCATTACCACAGCTGCGTCGAATCAATTGTCATAAACCATTTCATATTGACAGTCTGGGTATCGTCCCGGTACCCGTACCCCACGATGCAAAAGAACCCTGCCAGTACATAATATCTTCCGATGGGTTCAGGATGGGGGTGTTAACTGACCTGGGACATGTCACGCCGTTTATTGAAGAGCAATATGCAAAGTGCAATGTCCTCTTGCTTGAGTGTAATCACGATACACAGATGCTGGCGGATGGCCCCTATCCTTACCCTTTAAAGCAAAGAGTCGGTGGCGATCACGGCCACCTGAACAATGACCAGGCAGCTGAACTGTTAGGCAAGATACAACTCAGTACATTGCAACACCTGGTAATTTCTCACGTCAGTGAGAAAAACAACGCCCCCGATCTAGCCTNCNAGACAGTCACGAGTGCGCTGGGAGACTGGGAAGGAAGCCTTAAAGTAGCTGATCAGGAGTCTGGATTTGACTGGATTGATTTGTAAGGAATCTGGCACTTTGTACAAAGGTCAAGCTGTCACATCGTATTAGAGCTGTGATGCTCAGGGATCNATCCGTCGCCTTTCAAGAAATTCTTGNNCGGGACTTGAAACCTGAGTAAATATACAGTACTGTATGAATTTCCAGTAACAGGTGGCTT
This sequence comes from Gammaproteobacteria bacterium, assembly GCA_002725285.1. Classification (GTDB taxonomy): domain Bacteria; phylum Pseudomonadota; class Gammaproteobacteria; order Pseudomonadales; family Azotimanducaceae; genus JAHRVQ01. The sequence goes on from PBRC01000029.1 coordinate 34,851, forward strand.
GTCAGTTTCGAGGAGATTCTGTCAGAAAGTGCCACGATTGAAAGTGAATGGAAGAATCTCATGAAAGTAACCCATATTAGATCAATTGACGTTTGGCTCCTCAGCAAAGGAAACAAAATCTTGTACCGTGGTAAGACCAGCCCCTGGCATTCTCCCAAGGTTATAGCGGCTGCACTGCGTCGTGAAGGTAAGCTGTTTCATATTGTCGCCTGAACTCGATGTAGAANGTCGAAANGCGAAAAGCGAAAAGCACAAGGCGTTATCAGCGACTCGAATCTAAAGGAACCTAAAGATAGATGCAAAACCGGTACTAAAAAGGTACATTACGCGTCTTAATTTTAGGTNGTTTTAAGGTTCGTTATGAACGCGAGTTCAAATGTGATTGAAGTTTCTGCCCAGAACTTTCAGGATGAANTTCTGGAGAAATCCAAGCAGATTCCAGTCTTCCTGGAGTTCTATGCTGATGGCGCGGAACCGAGTATGGCGCTGGCGCCAGTACTTCGAAAGCTGGCTGATGAATATCAGGGTAAGTTTTTGCTGGCTCGTGTAGATATCCAACAGAATCCCCAGATCGTACAACAGTTGGGTGTCAGAACCCTGCCCACTATCAAGATTATCTTTCAGGGACAAATGGTCCAGGATCTTGAGGGCCCACAGGAAGAAGCTCAGCTTCGACAGATTCTTGATCAACTCACTATGAGCCCCATAGAGCGGATTCAGGAACAGATCAAGGTCTTGCTTTCTCAGGGAGATCGAACGGGCGCTATCGGAATGCTGCAACAGGCTATTGGTGAAGAGCCAAGTAACTATGCGCTTCATGTTGAGNTGGCCGATCTGCTGATCATGGAGGCACGAGTAGACGAGGCGAGACAGATTATTGCCNGTATTCCCGAGGACACTGCCGGTATCAGCAAACCTCAGAATCGACTGACCTTCATTGATATGGCTGCGGAACTGCCGTCACTCGATGAACTTCAGACGCAGTTGGAGGCCAATCAGGACGATCTGCAGTTGCGTTGTGATCTTGCCATCAGGCTTATCGTCGATGATCAGGCCGAAGCAGCACTGGAAGAGTTGTTGCTGGTATTGAAGAAGGACAAAAGTTTCGAAGACGAACTGGCCAGAAAAACCATGATTCGGATTTTTGAATTGCTGGGTAAGGGTGATCCAACAGCAACCGCCTATCGCCGCAAGATGTTTACGTTCCTGCACTAGCTCCGTGGTTTTGCAAGGCAAAACACGGACATGATAATCCAGCCCATAAAAAGCAACAGAACTTTTCAAGGAAAAGCTCGAGTGCTCAAGCCCGTGGCTCCCATATTCCCAATTTACAAAAAAGCAATGAACTGCCTGTATATATTTACAGCAACGGAGTAAACTCATGGGGTCAGTTCTTGAAGAGACATCCTCATGCCTTCTGTTTTTGTTTCATCATTGATTGCCTTTGGATTCGGGGCATTGTTGGCTGGCCTCATTATATTTCTTGTACTTCGTCATCGACTCGAACGAGCAGGTCTCAGTCGTGAAGCTAATGAACTGGTGCAGCAGAATAAACTGGATTCCAAGCAGTTGGAGATTGAAAACCTCAATCGTCAGATGCAGGAAATCAAGGAGAGACTAACCGCTAAAGAAAGTGCACTTCAAAGCGCAGTGGTATCTGAAGCTGAAATGAAAGCGACACTGACCCAGCAGCAGAAACAGAATGCGGAGAAACTGGCATTGCTTGATCAGGCTCGCGAACGACTGGGGCTTGAATTCAAGAACATTGCCAACGATATCTTTGAGTCAAAGCAGCGAAGTTTCAAAGAGCAAAGCCAGGCTCAACTGGATGGTATCTTGAAACCTCTGGGAGAGAAAATAAAGGATTTTGAGAAACGAGTTGAGGCGTCCTATTCTCAGGAGAGCAGGGAACGCTTTTCGCTTATCAAGGAAGTTCGCAATCTGCAGGATCTGAATTCGAGGATCAGCAAGGAAGCTATCAATCTCACNAACGCGCTAAAAGGTGAGAATAAAACTCAAGGTACCTGGGGTGAAATTATCCTGGANCGGGTACTCGAAAAATCAGGGCTGGTGAAGGACCGTGAGTATGAGATACAGGTCAGTCTCAAAAGTGACGACGGCAAGCGTCAACAACCGGATGTTGTGGTGCATCTGCCAGAGAACAAGGATGTGATCATTGATTCCAAGGTTTCGCTGACTGCGTACGAACGCTGCTGTTCTACAGAAGANCTGGCNGAGCGAAATNAAGCGCTTAATCTGCACGTTCAATCATTGCGACAGCACATCAAGCAACTGGGCGACAAGGACTACCAGAAACTCACGGGAATCAGGACCCTGGATTTTGTACTGTTGTTTGTTCCAGTGGAGGCTGCCTTTTCCCTGGCTGTTCAGCACGACAACGAGCTGTTTTCAGACGCGTTCAACAAGAATATCGTATTGGTTGCACCATCGACACTACTGGCCACCTTGCGGACAATCCAGAATATCTGGCGATATGAACAGCAGAATAAGAACGCCCAGGAGATTGCGAGTAAGGCAGGTGCGCTGTATGACAAATTTGTGAATTTCGTTGCGGATCTGGAAGATATTGGTGGGCGACTTGCGTCGGTGCAAACAGCTTATGACAGAGCCCATAACAAATTGATATCCGGGAAGGGCAACCTTGTGGGGCGGGCTGAGAATATGAAAGAGCTGGGGGCTAAAGTCAGCAAAACACTGCCACAGAATCTGGTTGAAATACCAGGTCGAGATAAGTCGTTACCTGTTTCAAAATAAGACATTTCTCGGTTTTGTGGATAAGTACTTGAGTACAAAGGGATAATCAGTTGGGCCCTATCGAATTTCGGCATCTAGTTATTCACAACCTGACCCAGTGTTGAGAAACAGCAAGCGAGCCAGAGAATCGACTTTGAGTGCTTGAGATCAGACTTAACCTGATGATTTATAAAGAAAAAACATACTTGGTTAAAAATTGACCAGCCAGATTTTCTTAAAAAACGTCTATACATTGTTAAAAAGCTCAAGTTGTTCACAGAGTTATCCACAGAAATTGTGGACATCTTTTTGGGAAATTGCAGCGGAATCGGCGTCAAGATGTAAATACGTCTCTGGTGACCGATTTGCATTCTCAATCCGGGATTAGGAAAACTGTTCGACCGGATGAAAATAGTCTAGTAGTGTTGGATCAATAACAACAAACTCTCGGAGTATCCAAAAGTGTCTGACAATACCAATAGATATTGGAAAGCGAATCTGCGCCTTATGTTTATCCTTCTGGCGATCTGGTTCGNCGTATCATTTNTCTTCGGTATCCTGATCGTTGACTACCTGGATCAATTCCATCTGTTCGGCTTCAAACTGGGATTCTGGTTCTCTCATCAAGGATCCATCTTTGTCTTTGTTGCGCTGATNTTTATATATGCCTGGCGCATGAACCGACTGGACAAACAATTTGGCGTGGATGAGGAATAGGAACTGAAATGAGTGCAACTGNGTTAACTTATCTGTTTGTTTTCCTGTCGTTCGGTTTATATATTGGTATTGCGATCTGGAGTCGTTCCTCTTCAACGAACGAGTTTTATGTCGCTGGTGGTCATGTGCACCCTGTCGCGAATGGTGCNGCAACNGCTGCTGACTGGATGTCAGCAGCCTCGTTTTTATCCATGGCAGGTATCATTGCCTTCGAAGGTGCTGACGGTGCCCGCTATCTGATGGGTTGGACTGGTGGTTATGTTTTGCTCGCTTTGTGTCTGGCACCCTACCTTCGGAAATTTGCAAAATATACAGTTCCTGATTTCGTGGGCGAACGCTACTACTCGCANGTGGCAAGATTTGTTGCGGTGGTGTGCGTGATTTTTATTTCCTTTACCTATGTCGCTGGCCAGATGCGCGGTGTCGGACTCGTGTTTTCACGTTTCCTTGAGGTTGATATTAATACCGGGGTTATTGTGGGAATGGCGATTGTGTTTTTCTACGCAGTAATGGGAGGTATGAAGGGGATAACCTATACNCAGGTCGCCCAATATTGCGTNTTGATTTTTGCCTATCTGGTACCTGCCATCTATATCTCTTTGATGCTGACTAACAATCCGTTTCCCATGTTCGGATTTGGCAGCACGATGGCTGGTGAAGAGACGTANATGCTGGATAAACTTGATGGCCTGACGACTGAGCTGGGTATGTCGGCTTTTACTGCGACAAATAAATCAACCATTGATATGTTTTTTATCACAGCTGCTTTGATGGCGGGTACTGCCGGATTACCTCACGTTATTGTTCGTTTCTTTACGGTACCCAAAGTGAGAGATGCTCGAATTTCCGCAGGCTATGCTCTGGTCTTCATCGCGCTGCTGTACACTACGGCGCCAGCAGTCGCCGCCTTTGCACGCATAAATATCATTAATAGCGTTAGCGAGATGNCGTACAGTGAATCACCAGAATGGTTTACTAAATGGGAAGAGTCAGGACTGATTGCCTGGCTGGACAAAAACAGGGACGGCAAGATTCAGTATCGAGGAGGCAGCGCTTTAAGTCCCACGGCGCCGGTCTATCTGTCAGCGCGGGGGGCGGATGGACAAAGGACGGTAAAAAATACGGCCACAGAAAACGACAACGAGCTCTACATCGACAGGGATATAATTGTGCTGGCGCATCCGGAAATAGCGAATTTACCAAACTGGGTAATCGCTCTGGTTGCCGCCGGTGGACTGGCCGCAGCCCTGTCAACAGCCGCCGGGTTGTTGCTAGTTATCTCCACCGCAATATCTCATGACTTGATGAAGCGAACTTTCAGACCGAACATCTCAGAGAAACAGGAACTGATGTATGCAAGAATTTCTGCAGCCGTGGCAATCGGCATTGCCGGTCTGTTCGGCATCTATCCACCAGGTTTCGTCGCCCAGGTCGTTGCATTTGCATTTGGTCTGGCGGCAGCAAGCTTCTTCCCTGTGATACTGCTGGGCATCTTTTCCCGGCGGATGAATAAGGAAGCCGCCATAGCGGGTATGATTACCGGGTTGACCTTCACGTTTGCATATATTGCCTATTTCAAGTTCGTCAGTCCCGAGACGAATAATGCGGATCATTGGTGGTTCGGTGTATCCCCAGAAGGCATCGGTACCCTGGGTATGATCCTTAACTTTGCGGTTTCTTTTGTTGTGATGAACATTACACCCCCGCCTCCAGAGGAAGTTCAGCAAATGGTCGAGAACATTCGAGTGCCCCGCTAGCAAAGGATAGAATCTATGACAGTTGCAGATGAGCTGATTGACCAGTATCGAAGCGAGAAAATTACCCGGGTAAAGCTGGGAGTGACCGATATTGATGGCGTTATTCGCGGCAAATACATAAGTCTGGACAAGTTCGAATCCATTGCAGGATCAACATCAGGATTCTGTGACTGCATACTGGGTTGGGATATGGATGATCAGTTGTATGACAATGCAACTTTCACCGGTTGGCACACGGCGTTTCCTGATGCACTTTGTCGNCTCGACCTCGAAACAGAGAGACGATTATCTGATGAGGCTGGTATCCCCTACTTTATTGGTGAATTTGTAGCATCTGATCGCGTCAGTCTTCACCCCATCTGTCCGCGAAGTCGTCTTAAACAGGTTCTGTCTGAGGCCAATGAAATGGGGTTCGACTCAAGGCTCGCATTTGAATATGAGTTCTTCATTTTCAATGAGACTGCGCAGAGTGTGCGAGACAAAAATTACCAGGATCTGATACCGCTATCACCCGGTAACTTTGGTTATTCAATGTTGCGAGCCAGCACCTGGTCTAATCTGTTCAATGACCTCATGGACTACTGCCTGGACCATGATTTTGCTTTGGAAGGTCTACACTGTGAAACAGGCCCTGGTGTTTGGGAGGCNGCAATCGCAGTTGACGAAGCCTTACGGGCGGCTGATAAGGCGACATTGTTCAAAACCTTCAGTAAAACCTTCTTTCAGAAGCGCGATCTCATCGCAACCTTTATGGCTAAGTGGTCAATGGATTATCCGGGCCAGAGTGGTCACTGCCATCAGTCACTCGTAGACGTGGAGTCTGGTGAGGGTGTGTTTTACGATGAGTCAGACGCCAACGGCATGAGTGAAATCCACAAGAACTATGTGGCGGGATTACAGAAATATCTGAGACCGCTACTGGCCCTGACTTCGCCAACAATCAACAGTTACACGCGCCTGGTAAAAGGAGCCTGGGCACCAACGGCTTCAACCTGGGGTGTAGAGAACAGGACGACAGCGTTAAGGGTTATTCCCGGGGGCCAGAAGTCTCAGCGGGTTGAATTCAGAATTGGTTCTGCTGATGCAAATCCATACCTGGTCGCTGCTGCAACGGTAGGGGCAGGTTTGCTGGGTATAAAAGAACAGTTGCCATTGCAGACACCGATTACGGGCAATGCCTATGGGGTGCAGGACGATCTGCCGGAGTCAGATCAGTTGCCGGGTAATTTGAGGGATGCGACAAGAGATCTTACTGANTCAGANGCAGCAAGATCGATATTTGGNGATGATTTTATNGATCACTTTGTTGCCAGCCGGGACTGGGAGGTTCGTGANTACGAGCGCCATGTCAATGACTGGCAGCTAAAGCGCTATTTCGAAATTATATGAAGTATGAGATTTCATTATTTGCCGGAAGTCTGATGAAAGAGAATATTGTATGAAGGTTGGAATACTACAGGCTGATTCCGTCATGGCGCAGTTTGAACATGAGTTTGGCGACTATCCCGGGATGTTTCAGGATGTTCTATCAAATGCGTCTAGCAGAGACATCGAGTTTGCCGTCTATGATGTTGAGCATGAGCAATATCCAAATCAGATCGATGAATGTCACGGATATGTCATCACCGGCAGCAGAAAGAGCGTTTATGATGACGAACCATGGATTCATCGACTGAGGGACTATGTCGTCGCGCTACATAAGGCCAGAATTAAACTGGTCGGCATCTGCTTCGGTCATCAGATAGTCGCAATGGCTCTGGGAGGAAATACAGAAGCAGCGGATGCTGGATGGGGAGTGGGTGTGCATGAAAGTCATCTGATTACCAGCAAACCGTACATGCAGCCTCCCTTGTCGAGTCTTGCTGCTATTGTCAGCCATAAGGATCAGGTTACACACCTGCCTGATGATGCTGAATTATTAGCAACGAGTGACTTTTGCCCCAACAGTATGTTTCAGATTCAGGAACATATTCTGACCTATCAGGGACACCCGGAATTCTGCAAAGGATATTCCAGAGCCTTGATGGACATGCGTGAGGATATCCTTGGCGAAGAAGTGTATCGACAGGGTGTTGATAGTCTCAATAAAGATATGCACAGTGAAATTCTGTCGAAGTGGATAGTCCAGTTTATTGAAGCCTAAACGTCTGGCGAATTTCCTTCATGTAATTCCATCCGACTGGGTCTCGATTGTTCAAGGATTAAATCCGTCTGATTCTTGTTATCCTTGATCACGTCATCGAAAGGAGATTGGCTATGTTAAATCAGGAAGACTACGAAACAATTCAGATCACTAAGGAAGACGGTATTGCTGTGCTGACTTTGAATAGACCCGAACGCTTGAATGCAGTTAATAGTACGATGCACTCGGAACTGGCCGGGATTTTTTCTGAGATAGATTCAGATCCTGATGTTCGTGTTGCTGTACTCACCGGTGCAGGGAGAGGTTTCTGCTCCGGCGGTGATTTCGGTCCGGGGAGAAATGCCAATGCCGAACGCGACAGCGGTTTAACCATGATGCAGGAAGCGCGACGTATCGTGGATAGTATGCTCGACATGGAGAAGCCGATTATCGCCGCGGTTAATGGTGCGGCAGTGGGTCTTGGGGCCACTATTGCACTTTTTTGTGATGTGGTGATTGCTGCAAGGAACGCCCGGTTTGGCGATACCCATGTAAAAATGGGTATCACGGCTGGTGACGGTGGTGCAGTAATCTGGCCACTCCTTGTTGGTGTCAACCGTGCCAAACAGTTGCTGATGACAGGAGATCTTATCAGTGCTGAGAAAGCCGGCGAACTTGGACTGGTGAGTGAGGTGACCGATGAAGGAGAAGCATTGAATGAGGCGATGTTACTCGCCCGGCGATTGGCGGATGGACCTCCCTATGCCATTCAATCGACCAAGATATCCGTGAATAAACTGATCAAATCCCTTTCTAATCTGGTCCTCCCCCTGTCACTGGCTCTCGAAGAAGTGTCCATGACCAAGGAAGATCATCGTGAAGCGGTGAAAGCCTTTCAGGAGAAGAGGGAACCCAAATTCACTGGTTCCTAGGTGGCTAACAGGATTGCTGTATTTGTAGATGTGCAGAACATTTACTACACCACTCGTGATGCTTTCGGTCGTCAATTTGACTATCGTAAATTGTGGAAACGGTTAAGCGGTGAGGGTGAAATTGTTGCTGCGAATGCTTATGCGATCGATCGTGGTAATGAAGGGCAGCTCAAGTTTCAGAATGCGCTGAAATCAATTGGATTCATGGTCAAGCTCAAACCCTATATCCAGCGCAGCGATGGTTCAGCCAAGGGTGACTGGGATGTTGGTATCACCATTGACGTGCTGGAACTGGCACGGGATGTGGATACTGTCGTCCTGCTGTCCGGAGATGGTGATTTTGATTTGTTACTCACGAAAATCAAAAAGACTTTCGATGTGACGCCAGTGGTTTATGGGGTACGTTCCCTGACAGCAAACTCACTCATCAATGCAGCGAGTCTGTTTTGCGAAATTGATGAGGGTTTGCTGATGTAATCAGACGGTCCATTACCACTGAAACTGGATTCTGGTAAACAGATTCCTTCCGGTACCCGGAAGGCGACTGCCGCTGGGTACGTTGCTGTCGATAATTCGATTGAACCCGGTCAGGTGATCAACGTAGTCTTCATCGAACAGGTTCGTCAGAGCGTAGCTGTCTATTCCCTCATACAACAANTCTGCCNGGAGTGAGGCAGNTGCAACGCGATACAGATTGTCGTTGGCGCTGANAGCATTGACTGCCATGCTGATTGCAGGGACACCCTGAATAAAATCACCTGCCTCGCGATAGTAAATTCGAGGAGTAAAAGTGGTTTCAAGGAAGTTTTTTCGACCCAATACGTGATTTTTTCAATCACAGATTCATGCGCTTGAGACATACTTGCATTGATTAACAAAGGCAATGAAAGTAATAAGAGGGTTAGTCGAGTTTGGATCACGCCGGGGATTCCCGGTTAGTTCTATTAGAGTGTTAGCTGTTTTTTCAAAGACAATTCAAGGTGTATTGTCGAGACATGAAAAAAGAACAATTTTGCTTCAGGCCAAGAGTTGAGATGGAAAATTTATGATGTCCCGCTGTAAACCAATCGTTTCTCTCTTTTTTTGTGCCTGCCTGTCCTCATTTGTCGTTTGGTCAGACCCTGTAAAAGAGGCAGTTTCAAAGCCCGGCAGGATACAGACAGATCTAAAGCGGGACAAGCGCAGCAGACCGCAGGACATTATTCCCTTCCTGAATTTGAAGCCTGGTGACCGGGTAGTGGATATATTCGGCAGTGGCGGGTACTACAGCGAATTGCTGGCAAGTATGGTTGGCGAACAAGGTGAGGTACTACTGCACAACAATCGCGGCTTCAGAGCCTGGGGCATCAATATTCTCAATGATCGATTTACAGCCAGGGATATTGGCAACATCACTCAGCATGATCGCGAGATAGCTGATCTGGATTTAGGTACGGATAATCTGGATGCTGCCATTATGGTGATGGCATATCATGATATGTATGTTATTCCATCTCGATACAATGGCGAAAAATACGTACCCATTGGGCCGCCCGCCGATATAAAGCACCTGATGACGCAGATTTATTCAGGCCTAAAGGCTGGCGCTCGTTTTGTTGTAATTGATCATGCTGCCGGTACAGACATGGATATGGCTGATGCATTAGAACTTCACCGTATCCACGAATCTTTCGCGAAGTCTGATATCGAGAGTTACGGTTTTAAGTACATTACATCCTCAAGTGCTCTGAGAAATCCGGATGACGATCACTCAATGATCGTGTTTGATTCGGATATCAAGGGAAAAACCGATCGATTCGCGCTTGTATTTGAGAAACCTGCATTTTAGTGACTTGGAAATCGTCGAATGTGAAGAAGGTTGTGGGTATCATCGTGAATAAATTGAGTTACTCACTTCGATATTGCATAGACTACACAAGCCATACAGAATAACCGTGAAAAGGAGGTTGGTATGAATCGAGCTATTCTCATGGTCCTGTTGCTGGTCACCGCCTGTGCTGAAAAAAAAGCACCTGAGGAACCTGCACCTGTCAATAAGTTTGATGTAAANATTCGCTGGACGAGTTATGGGATTCCGCATGTCAAGGCAGATGACTGGGGGAGTCTTGGATATGGATTTGCCTACGCAACTGCGAACGATGTGGTTTGCACGATTGCTCGTGACATCGTCATGGTTCGTGGTGAGTTATCTCGATACTTTGGAGCAGGTGGTCGTGCTCGCAAGAGTGATATTTTCCATAAAGCGATGCTTACGGACTCGGTCATATCGGAATACCAGGCAACAGTGGATAATGACAATAAACTGTTTACTGACGGATATGTTAAGGGGTATAACCGCTATCTGAAGGACAAGACAGGGAAATTACCTGCCACCTGCACAGATAAGCCCTGGGTTAAACAGATTTCAGAGGAGGATGTCGCCAGGCTGATGATCAGTGTTGGCATTCGATACGGCGTGGGCCGTTATGCCGGTAGTATTGCCGACGCGAGTCCCGCCCAGGATGTTGCTGACCTTGAATCTGTCGATACATTATTCAGTGATGGAATTGGCAGTAATGCCGTTGCGCTGGGTGGTAAGGTGACGGAATCAGGTCGGGGCATTCTATTTGGCAATCCACACTACCCCTGGAAAGGTTCATCCCGATTTCACATGATCCATACCACCATACCTGGTGAACTTGATGTTATGGGTGTGGGACTCACCACCACAACAAGGATTGCGCTGGGTTTCAACAAGGATATTGCCTGGTCTCACACTGTTTCCACTGCACTGCGTGCCACGGTCTACCAGCTTGAACTTAATCCCGATAACCCCATGCAGTACAAATTCGACAATGAAATGCGGGACTTTGAGGCCGTTCATGTGCAACTCCCGCAAATCGAGGGTCAGCAACAACTCGAGTCAGCGACGGTGTACTTCTCTCACCATGGTCCGGTTTTTTCCAGTAAAGATATGCCATGGAGCAGGACACATGCTTACAGCGTAAGAGATGTGAATATAAATAATTTTCAGACCTCTGCGACCTATCATCTTCTCAATAAAGCGTCTTCAATCGACGAGGTAGAGGCTGCCATCAGCGAACAGGGTGTTGCATTCACCAACACGATTGCTGCGGACCGACATGGTTCAGCGTTCTATGCTGATATTTCGCGTACACCTAATGTAGACGCTGAACTACTGGGACAATGCNGAGTGAAACCGGAAGGCGTTTCTAGCCGAGTTGTGGTCCTAAATGGCAGTGACAGCAGTTGTGAATGGAAAGATGACCCGCGGTCAAAATCACCTGGCCTTCTCCCACCTGAGGAAATGCCAAGAACGAAACGCGACGATTTTGTCACGAACTCAAATGACAGCTATTGGCTGTCGAATCCGCACCAGCCGCTTGAGGGCTACTCACCAATTATTGGTCCGGAAAAAACAACAAGAACCTGGCGAACGCGCGCGGGCATCACGCTTGTTGAAGATCTGATTGCTGGCGGTAAGGTGACCCCGGATCAGGTGCAGAATATGCTCTACGCCCACAGGAACTATGCGGCCGAAGTGCTTCTGGATGATGTTCTTCAGGCTTGCGATTTGCAGGTGAACAAGAATGCTGAAGAAATCGCGGCGTCCTGCGAGGTCTTGAATAAGTGGGATCGACGTCAGACAAACGAAAGTAGAGGAGCGCAGGTCTGGACAGAGTTCTGGCGTGAGGTACGCAACACGAAAGATCTCTATACCCGTGCCTTCGACCCGGAGGATCCTGTATACACACCAAGAGGAATCAATGTTTCGAATCCTGATGTGGTTAAGGCGGTTCATGGGGCTCTTGTGACCGCCCAAACGAGGCTGAATGAAGCCAACATCCCGCTTGATGCTCCCTGGGGCGAAATCCAGTATGCAGAGCGACATAATCAGCGCATACCCATACCAGGTGGACAGGGCTGGGCGGGCATGTTCAGTATGATTGTTGCAGATTTGAAACCAGATCAGGGATATACGCCTATTGTGCATGGTAACAGCTACGTGCAGGTGATCTCCTGGGACAAAGACGGGCAGTTGGATGCACGCGGCATTCTTACCTATTCACAATCCGAGGAGTCTGATTCACCACATTATTCAGATCAGACGGAACTCTATTCACGTGGCGAATGGTTGAAATTCCCGTTCGCAGATGCCGAAATTGCTGCAGACCCGAATCTGATCTCACTGCGTCTTACTGAATAGACTTGCAGGGCCGACCCGGAAATCTGAACACCCAGATCATCACACCGGACAAGCAGACGCTGCCGGACCATAGCGCTATCAGAAAGCATATTGCCAATTTCTGCATGGTATTCATTCTTATGACCCGAGGCCGGGGATCTGGGATCGACTAGCTTGTGCTTGGCATTTAAAGCAACCGTTAACGCTGCGATGGAGCAAAAAGTCGAGTGGCAGCCAGGGGTCTCTGGTCGATCCTGGGTGCTCGATTTTGTCAGGTTCGGTACTGCCGGAATTGAAGCTTCGTTAGTCAGATACTTCACGAAGTTTGTAGATAGCTCGCAGTCTGGCTGTCATTGCCGGTTGACCGGTATTCGCCACATAGACGGCGACATTCAAATCGACGAATTCATGTCCCTTCTTGGAAAAAAGATCTTCGATGTCACACTCAACGGCGAGTTCTGTGTCGTTTTTGACGATGACATAATTCTGAGATTCAGTCTGAAGATGAATCCAGGGATTCATATAGGCGTTACCCGCCAGGACCCAGTTGGTCAATCCCAGCAGGAAGGCAGCATTGGCATACCCGTCACCGTTAAAACGGTGAATTTCGGGCATTTTGGATGAATCTTCCAGGTAGGTCGCCATGTTGTTTGCCGCACTCCATCGGGTGCGAAGTGCAGACATCCCCTTATCCCTCAGTATTTCCATTTCTNCACGGGTGGCATNGGGAATATCCTGCCCGCGCTCAAGAATCGGATCACCNCGCATCGTTGGCGGTTCGGGTTGATTCGTGTTGAGCCGAAGGTATGCTGTCGCACATTGGGTGTCTTGCTGATCCGTTAGAGTCGCACGATAGGAGTCCGCGGTGACGTCTGTCAGGTCTACCGAGAACTCGTAGCCGTCGTACAGTGGCTTTCCTACCACGACATGGGCACTCCCGCAGCTCAGCCAATCAGATCCCCAGGCAATAACTGCAGGATGAATCAGATAGGAGGAAACTGTGACACCGGGTACCAGTCCCCCCTTAAAACCGTAGGCTTGAGCTACCTCATCGGAGTGTATCTGATTGCTCGAATCAGTTGACTGGTTGAATGCAGTTGCCTGCCAGCTATNCGGACGACTCACGTCGATCTCCTGTTGATCCAGAAAAATCAGAATAACNAANCGTGATGAAAAACACCATGTTGAGGAATATAAGGTTTTTCAGTTGTTCTACTTAGACCATAGCCAGGCTGCGCCGCGGACACCGCTCGAATCGCCAAATCTGGCCTGTACGACTTCTGTGTTCACCTGATCTGAGAAAATATACCGGGGCAGGTAATGGGGTAATCTGTCATAAAGTTGACTGGTATTTGACATACCACCACCGAGGACAATCGCGCCTGGATCAACGATGTTGATGACATTAGCCAGTGCCATCGCGAGAAGATTACAGTATTGCTCAAGCAGATCTGTTGCCAGTGACTCACCTGCCGAGGCGCGGTTAACAATCTCCATCGAACGGGTCTCTTTACCGGATGCCTGCGCATAGGATCGTTCGAAAGACGGACCAGCGAGCCAGGCTTCAACGCAATTAGCGCGCCCGCAGAAACAGGGCCTTGTGCCCTGGGGTATTGGATCAGAAACACTGTCTGGCTGATAGTTGGCAAGAGGAAGCGGGTTGTGACCCCATTCACCTGCGATTGCATTGACTCCCTGAACCAACTGTTTGTGATAGACCAGACCCCCACCGACACCGGTGCCGAGAATGACACCGAAAACTGACTCAGCATCTTCAGCTGNGCCATCGCTTGCTTCAGACAGCGTAAAACAGTCAGCATCATTTGCGATTCGAACCTGTCGACCTGTCAGTGATTCGAGGTCTTCTCGAAGCGGCTTTCCATTTAGGCAGGTACTGTTGCAGTTCATAAGAAGTCCTGTTTTCAATGAAACAGCACCCGGCGTTCCTATTCCAATCGGGCGATCCGCAGACAGACTTGCTTNGTTAGCGACATCTGCAGTAATTCCCNCCAGTNCATCTAAGGTTTCTGCATAGCCGTCTCTCGGTGTATCAACACGACTACGGCACACGATTGTGCCGTCTTCAGCCATAACAATGGCTTCAATTTTTGTGCCGCCCAGATCAATACCAATTCGAGATTGAAGAGTTTTTCCCATGATCCTAATGGTAACACGGGAAATGATTGCTCCAGTTGCACCAGGTGTTGTAACGTCATGTGAAATTGCGATGGGTGAATACAGTGCTTGAGCCAGATGAGAATTTTGCCAATGGAGATCTTTGGGAGTCAGTTCGGAGCCTAGAAAGACCAGGCCGGCTCGATCCTTGTGCTTGTTGTTCTCCTGTCATCAGTATTTTGAATAATGCGATGAATGTAACCGATGAAGAACTTTGTGATGTGAGTTACTGGAAATACAAAAGCGAGATGCCACCTGAACCGTGCGACAGGAAAAGGCTCTTTGTTAATGCAAAAATCTTCACAGTCGATGAAGGATTTTCCGTGGTCAGCGCGCTTGCAATTGAGGATGGAAAGATTGTGGCGACAGGCGACGGAAGCATTTTGAAAGAGGAGCATCAAGATGCGGAGTTAATTGACTGCCAGGGGCGAACGATTCTGCCGGGTTTTGTTGAACCTCATATGCATTTTCTGCCTATTGCGACGATAGGGAAATTTGAGGATGTCGGGCCATTTCGATATCCGTCGTTTGATGATGCGCTAACCCGTTTAAGGGAACTGGCGGAAGCCGCGGATGCGGATCAGTGGATTATGGCTCGGCAGTTTGATCCATCCCTGCAGGAGGGTCCGGGTCAACTCACAAGGCAGATGCTGGATACGGTATCTACCACAGCCCCTGTGTTTGTCTACAACGCATCATTGCACTTTGCCTACTGTAACAGTCGCGCGCTGGCGGTGGCCGGGATTGACAAGCATACGCCAGATCAACCCGGGTCATCATTTGGGCGTGAACAAGATGGCACTCCAAATGGTGTACTACAGGGTGGCAGGGTTATGTCGCTGGTGGTGCGCCACAATCCTGCCCAGCAGGACTATGATCTGGCGGAGGCCTGTATTGAGGTTTGCCATCGTGCAAATCGAGTTGGCATCACGACATTTTGCGATCAGGGTACAGGTCTCAGTCGTGGTGTAAAAGAACTGGAGATGTACCAGGCTCTGGCTGAATCCAGGAGAATGACCACGCGATTGAGATATTCGTTGAGTTACGCCCTGGCGGATCAGTGGGATCAGCAGAGTGTCCAGTATGGCGACGGGGATGAATTTGTTAGGGCGACAGGTTGGAAAATTGTCTCTGATGGATCCAATCAGGGACTTTCAGGTTTACAGAGAGAACCCTATCTGTTCTCGGAAGAGTGCGGTGTTGCCTATGTTGAAGCCGACAGTCTCAAAGAAATGGTGTTGGATCGGGCAACAAAAGGCTGGCCCATGGTCGTCCATGCAAATGGTGACCAGGCAATTGACAATGTTCTTGATGCTTTTGAGGTTGCCTTTGATCAGGGATTGATGACCAACACACCGTGGAGAATAGAGCATTGCTCCATTCTGCATGATGAACAGATAGTGCGTATGAGAAAAATGAATCTGTCACCCAGTTTTCTGATTGGTCATGTTTACTATTGGGGTAAGGCAATGCGGGATACAATTTTTGGTGAGGTTAAGGCGTCGTTGCTTGATAGAACAGCGGCTTGTGAAGAAAACGGGATTCGCTGGACGCTGCATTCAGATGAACCCGTTACCGAGATGGGACCTTTACGTTGTATAGAAAATGCGGTCACTCGAAAGTTGTGGCGTGAACCCGAATCAACCCTTGCGAGCCATGAATGCATTGATGTTAAGACAGCCATTCGGGCGATGACTATTGATGCCGCCTGGCAATGTCATTCTGACCATGAAATTGGCAGTCTTGAGGTTGGAAAATGTGCGGATTTTGTTGTTCTCGGTAAAGATCCTGTTAAGGTGGCAGCCGATGAGATCAGCCAGATCCAGGTCCTGGAAACTTGGATGAATGGTCAATGTGTCTTCTCATCGAGCGACGATGGATAGAAATCTGTAACTAACGATCCTCATATGTTTCGTCGCCGGGATCATCGTCCAGAATCAGATAAGCAAGCCCATAAGCGATCAAGGTTGCCTGAGGTGCGANGCAAAGAGAACCTATGGCGATGATTCGAACGAAAATACTGGGGGCGTCCAGGTAACGCGAGACTCCTGCGCAAACCCCGCCCAGTTTCTTGCGGCCGGAATCAAGAGCCAAATCCCGGGTATATAAGCTGTCAAAATAATGCCTTCTCATAGTGATATCCGTTTAGACGGTTTCTGCAGAATTGGTTTGTTCAGTTTGGTTCGAATGACCCATACGCGCTTTTAGAGCATCGAGTTCGGCTGCCAGGTATTCATCCTTCTCAAGATCTTGAATCTGTTCTGAAAGTGTCTGATTTCCAAGATCATAGGATTCGATCTCGCCTTCCAGCTCGTCCAGCTTTCTCTCGTATGATTCAAACTTGCCGAACGCTTCGTCGAATGAAACATCATGGATCTGACGTTTAACTTTCATTCGAGATCTGGCTGTCTGACCACGTACAATCAGTGCTTTCCGGCGCGCCCTGGCACCTTGAAGTTTTGATTCCAACTGAGTTGCATCGTCTGCAAGTTTGCCAATGGCAACATCAATATGGGTCAGATCACCTTCTGACGCCGTGATCACTGAATCAAAACGGGTCTTCTCTCTTAGTGCAGCCTTTGCCAGGTCATCTCTTCCCTTGTTAACAGCAATCTCGGCTTTTGATTCCCAGTTCGCTACTTCCCTTTTGAGACTCTTCAGTCTTTGATTAATCTGCTTCCGGTCAGCCAGATATCGAGCCGAGGAAGATCGAACTTCGACGAGGGTTTCTTCCATTTCCTGGGTAATCATTCTGACGATCTTTTCCGGATCCTCAGCTTGTTCCAGGATCACATTGAGATTTGCGTTGATGATATCAGAGATTCTGTTGAATACGCTCATGGTAGACTCCTCGACCAGTGTGCAAAGATTGCTAATTGTGGGGATTGAGGTTCGGTCTGGGTGATCGGCTCACACCAATCCGAAGTAACCTGGCTACATAAGTAGGACCTACTTTCTGCCAGGGCTGATGATTGATTCCCAGCCTGATACCGGGCAAACATTCCGAACCCCAAAACCAGTATCGTGAGTAAAGCTGCTGTCATCCAGTTTGTTTTTAGTCGGTATCTGCTGAGTGCCTTGTTCATGATGAACCTATCTGCTTGCTGCATTTATGTGTCAGTCATATTGACTATTTCGTTTTTTATTTCACGATCCGTGCCAACTATTCTGCTTACATAAAAATGTTAATAATCAAAGNCTTACGTTTCATGATAACTTTTTAATGAATGAAACAGAGGGCGTTGTAGTATTTGACACCTATAGTTGGTGTTTTTCGCCAATATGTTCAGGCCGAATTTAGGCGCTAATACTTTCGCTCTTGTGCTGAGATATACTCGCGCCTTAATAATTTGGAGGCCTTGGATGAACGGTGCGGAAAGCATGCTGCAGACGCTGATTAATAATGGTGTGGAAGTCTGTTTCACAAATCCAGGAACGCCAGAGATGCATATGATCTCTGCAATTGGCAAAACGGCGGGTATGCGATCAATTGCCCAGGTTTGTCCAACGGCCCAGCCAATCTGCACACTGACGATCGCATTAATGTGGATCACTGGGTGTGTAAATGCGCCGAGTGTCCAGATGGTTGTCGACTCCGTTCGTAAGGGTGATGCGTCTGTGAATCTGCCTTAGTAGGTTCCGACAATGTGACTCATGCTGCAATGGGGAAAAGCCATTGAATTGCGTGGAATTGCTCTTATTTGGATACAATTCGAAATTGTCCGCGTAAACACATAAAATGCGCGTCCTGAAAAGCGTATCGTTGATCCGGCGCTAAGATTAAAGAGATAAGCAAAGTTGTGAGATACGAATGAGTGAATCTGTCAAATTAGATGCTGCCGAGAAGGAACTGTTCAGAGACAGTGTTAAGAAATTCCTTGAAGCAGAAGTCGAACCTCACTATCAAAAGTGGGAAGACGATGGCATATGGCCGCGAGAACTGTGGAGTAAACTGGGTGAGAATGGTTTTCTTTGTGTTGATATGCCATCCAGGTACGGTGGCTATGACGCACCTTTTGAACTTAGTTGCGTCATTATTGAGGAGATATCCCGGGCCGGATATGGCGCTTTGGCCACAGGTGTGTCGGTTCATTCCGATATCGCTGCACCTTATATTCTGCATCTGGGTACCGAGAGTCAGAAAGAATACTGGATACCCAAGCTGGTCTCTGGTGAGGTTGTTGCTGCCATAGGGATGAGTGAACCCAGTGCGGGGAGNGATTTGCAGGGTATGAAGACGACAGCCATCAAAGATGGTGATGACTATATCGTGAATGGTCAAAAAACGTTCATTAGTAACGGTCAGCATGCAGACGTTATTATTCTTGCGACCAAGACCGACCCCAAGCAAGGTGCGCGGGGAATGAGCCTGTTTGTGGTCGACTGTCATCTGGATGGATACGAGAAAGGACGCAACCTCGAAAAAATGGGTCTGCATTCCGGTGATACGTCTGAGATATTCTTTTCAGATATGCGTGTACCCGCAACGGAAATTCTGGGTGGGGAAGGCAAAGGTTTTATTAGCCTGATGGATGAATTACCAAGAGAACGCCTTATTCTGGGTGTTGGCTGCGTTGCTGCAGCAGAGGGCATGCTTGACTGGACAATCGAGTACACCATGGAGCGAAAAGCCTTTGGTGAATCGATAGCAAAATTTCAGAATAGCCGGTACGTCATGGCTGACATGAAAGCAGAGATTGAGTTGAATAAAGCACTTGCCGAAAAATACGTTGATAAATACATGAATGGTGACCTGACCACGGCAGAGGCTTCTATCTGTAAATTGGCAGCCAGTGAGATGCAATGTAGAGTAGCAGACCGATGTGTCCAGCTCTTTGGTGGTTACGGATACATGAAGGAGTATAAAATATCCAGGGCATATGTTGATGCTCGGATTCAGCGTATTTATGGTGGTACATCTGAAATAATGAAAGAACTAATCTCAAGGAGCCTAGTCGGTCGTTAGGTAATACACACCGATCTTACTCGAAGAAAAACTCTGGAATTACAGAACAGGAAAAAACATGAAGAATAATGTTGGCCTCTTGCTTCAGAAGCGAGCGGAACTAAATCGGGATCGAGAAGCATATTTGGACAGTTCTTCTGGCTTACGACTAACCTTCGGGCAGCTTAATTCACGCTGTAATCAGGTAGCAAATTCGTTGATTGATGTTGGGATAGAGCCCGGTGATCGTGTCGCGCTGCTGCTGATGAACAGTGCTGAATTTATGGAAGCATACTTTGCCATTGCCAAGATTGGGGGAATTGTAGTTCCGTTAAACTGGCGATTGGTTGCCGATGAGTTGGAATTTATTCTCAAAGACAGTGGTTCAACGACGCTGATATTTGGCGAGGAATTCATCGATATGGTAACGGACTTGTATAGTCGCGGCGATAAGACNGATATTGCTGAGTGGATCCAGGTCTCATCAACAGACGGTGAATCTCATTTCTCCAAAGACTATATACGGCTTCGTGAAGCTGGGGCTGAAATTGAGCCACCTATTCGAGCTTCGGGTGATGATCTTTTGTATATCATGTATACCTCGGGAACAACGGGATTACCAAAAGGGGTGGTTCATACTCATTCAACCTCGTTGTGGGCTTTATTGACGATTGCCATCAGTGCGGATCTGCGCGACGGTGATCGGTATCTTGCGGCTTTACCCATGTTCCATGTTGGCTCTCTGACTCCTATCACGCTGTGTGTGTATCGGGGCATGACCAGTATCGTCATGCGAGAGTTTGATCCTGTCCGGGCCTGGGAGCTTATTCAAGAAGAAAAGATCACGGCCGGTTTGCTGGTACCAGCAATGTTGAATTTCATGATACAGGTTCCCGATCTTGATCGTTTTGATTACAGCAGCCTGAGATGGATTCAATCAGGTGCATCACCGCTTCCGGTTAATCTGATTGAAGCCTACGACAAGATCGGAATAGAGGTTCAGCAGATCTATGGCCTTACTGAAAGCTGTGGTCCGGCTTGCGTCATCAATGCAGAAAATGCCCTTGCAAAAAAGGGATCCACCGGGCGAGCCTTTTTCCATACCCTTGTGCGTATAGTTGATGAGAATGGTCAGGATTGCCAGCCGAATGAACAGGGAGAAGTATGGGTATCCGGTCCGCATATCATGAAAGAATATTGGAACCGGCCAGATGCAACGGAAGAAACGCTGGTAGATGGCTGGTTGCGCACAGGTGATGTGGCAGCTCAGGATGAGGATGGCTTCGTGTACATCCAGGATCGCATCAAGGACATGATCATCTCCGGCGGAGAAAACGTCTATCCCGCGGAAATTGAAAATGTGATATCAGCCCATCCGGAAATTGCTGAGGTGGCTGTCATTGGTCAGCCCAGTGAAAGATGGGGTGAATCTCCTTTCGCGGTTGTTGTCAGAAAAGATGATTCTCTGACAGAAGCTGATGTCCTGAAGTTCTGCGACGGTAAACTGGCGAGATTTAAGTTGCCTAAAGGAGCTACTTTTATTGGTACTATCCCTCGTAACCCCAGCGGAAAGGTGCTAAAACGCCTGCTCAGGGAACAATTTCCAGGACCGGCTGCTGTCTAGCAGCAGGAGGGTCTAATGCCAAGATATGATTATTACTGTGAAGCCAATAAACGAACAGTTGAGGTTATTCATCCCATTTCCCGGAAGCTGAAAACCTGGGGTGAAGTATGTGGACTTGCTGAAATTGAGACAGGTGATGTACCGNCAGGGACAGAAGTTTCGCGAATCATTACGACGCCTCCCATGGCGAATACACCGATAGGTGATGTTGGCATCAAGGATCTTGGATTTACAAAATTGGTTAAGCGAGATGATGGTGTTTATGAAAACATGACTCGCTCAGGTACTGAGAAAAG
The DNA here is from genome assembly GCA_002725285.1 of Gammaproteobacteria bacterium. Taxonomy (GTDB): domain Bacteria; phylum Pseudomonadota; class Gammaproteobacteria; order Pseudomonadales; family Azotimanducaceae; genus JAHRVQ01. Next base: position 56,359 of record PBRC01000029.1, read on the forward strand.
GTACATGCGCTCAGATGATCCGAGTTCAATGCCACATCTGAACAAAAAAATCTCTGACTAGCGCGTGAATGATGAAAACAGATCTTGCTTTCAGGTCATCCGTGTTGTTGATGGTTCTTTCCTCTGCAGGAAGTCAAGAATCTGATAAGCCGTGATCCCGGCGCAATAAGTAATTTGCTGCTGGCCGAGCTCTCCAGTTGGCAGGTCGTTCCGCTTGTTTAACGAGATTTTCCCTGAAACCGATCTGTTGATGAATTATCCGGGCTAGCCTGTTCCTTCTCAATCAGAAAGTCCATCACATCAAGCATTCGTGATAAGCCAACGTTATTGTTTATTTTTACCAGGTATTTCCCGTTAACAATGATATTTGGCACAGATGCTATTTTAAATCGCCGGCCGAGCTGGTCAGCCCGATTCACTTTTTGGTTGACGGAGGTTGAATTGAAAGCAAGCCTGAAGGCTTCGACACTAACATCTTCAGTGGCGAAAAAATTAGCGATGTCATCGAGAGAATCGAGCTTCTTTCTTGCATCATGAATCTCGCGAAAAAATGAGTAATGGTTTTCTTCAAGAATTTCCAGTTCCTCTAAGGTGAAGTAGGTGCGACCAAATATAAGCCATTGCTCATTCGAAAATACCGGTGTTCTGATGAAATTAATGCTGTCCTGTCTTGCCTGAACCCAGCTTTCAATATCATCGTCAAAGTTATAGCAGTGAACACATCCATATGAGAAGAACTCCATGATTTCAACCCGATCACCCCTGATTCTTCGGGGCTTCTCAAGCAGGGTATAATGCTCACCTTCAACAAACTCGCCCATCGGCGCATCCTGAATAAGGATCGTAGCCAGATATAGAAATATGCCGACAATCAGCATGGCACCAATGCCAACCCCAACTTTCTGCTGTTTTAGGAATCGAGATTGTTTGCCAGCCATAAATCGGATCCATTGTTAGGTTGCCTTGGATTATAACCTCGATTGGCTGGTTGTTGCCCAGTCAGGCTTCTGAGTGTCCGTTTGTAGGCTGACTGTACAGTGTGTAGACTCGCTGAAAAATTATTAAGGAGGAATTGAATGTCACGTATGCCAGCACTGAGTCTCGCCGCCATCCCGGGCCGTCGAAAGGCAACCATTGAACTTGCTTTGGAAATCGAAAAGAAGGGCTTTTCGGGAATATACGGACCAAGCCTTGGTGATTCGCTAGCGTTGTGTGAAGCCCTGGCATTTACAACCAGCGAAATTCACTTTGGCACAAGCATTATACCTATCTATTTCAGGCAGGTTGCTGATTATGCACAGACTGCTTCCTTCATCCACGAGGTTTCAGGGGGGAGGTTCAAATTTGGGATTGGCGTTAGTCATGAACCAGCCCTCAAACAGAGAGGATTGTCGGCTGGCAAACCGTTGACAGACACAAGAAATTTTGTTGAAGAGCTCAAAGCTGTACCCAGGGCAGGTGAACTACCACCCATTGTTCTGGCTGCCTTGCGCAAGAAAATGATCGCGCTATCTGAGGAAATTGGTCAGGGTATGGTATTTGCCAATGGTGCCAGATCACATATGCAGGATTCGCTGAGTACACTTTCCGATGAAGCGAAACAGAATGATGAGTTTTTCATTGGCAATATGATTCCGACCTGTATCAGCGATGATGTCGAAGCAGCTAAAGCGGTGAATCGTAAAACACTCACATCTTATGCAGTGCTACCTAATTATCGAAACTACTGGAAAGAGGCAGGTTATGTCGAAGAGATGGAAGGCATAGAGAAGGCTGTCCAGGCTCAGGACTTTGAGAAGGTACCGCAATTCCTTACAGATAAATGGCTGGCTGACACCACCTTATTTGGATCAGCCAGTGTAGTCAGAGATGGTGTTGAAGCCTGGTTTGATGCGGGAGTCAAAACACCGATACTGGTGCCGTCTTCAGCAAATGGTGGGCAGATGAAGGCCTTTGAGGAAATGCTCGCTATCTTTTAGAGATCTGGTCTGCCTATTCGTTTCAGGTCTGCAGCATATTCCTCGCACCCTTGATGAATTTCTTGACCGCGTCACCATCCAGTTCTTTCTGGGGTGGCGGTTCAGGTACCTGGATGCCTTTCTGGCAAGCGAGTCTTTGCTTCATTTGTTCCAACCAGCGATCAAGATTGCTGAGACCCTCGCGAGAGACCCCGGACCATCGATAGGTTCTGACCCAACACCAATTGGCGATATCAGCTATCGAGTAGTCATCTGCTAACCACTCTTTACCTTTGAGACCCATGTCAAGAACCTCGAACAACCGGCGACACTCGTTCTGATACCGATCGATAGCAGGCTGGATCTTCTCAGGAAAATACCTGAAAAATACATTTGCCTGGCCCATCATGGGGCCGATCCCGCCCATTTGAAACATCAACCATTGCATCACATTACTGCGCCCCTTCTGATCTGTTGGTAAGAGTTGGCCGGTTAACTCAGCGAGATATATCATAATGGCACCAGACTCGAAAACGATAAAGTCATCGTTGTCAGTGTCCTTGATGACAGGGATTCTTCCGTTGGGATTCATTGCCAGAAAGTCAGGCTTCTTTTGATCGTTGGCGCCGAGGTTGATCGGGAATACCTCATAGGGGATCCTTAGTTCCTCAAGGGTTACAGACGCTTTGTGACCATTTGGTGTACCCGCAGTATATAGTTCAATCATTAGGATGGTTGCCATTCAGAAGATTTAGTTATCTGTAAATCATACACTTTGCCCCCTGGTAAGTATCGAAAACCGCTTCTTGTATTTGCTGGCGGTTCCTGTGATTTCATATCTTTCTGCATCAAAAGTAACTCGGTTTGACAAAAAATATTTGCAATTGATCTAAAGTTGTTTCCACAATGCAGATGGGATTTAACGGAGATCAGGAAATATGAAAAAAACGATATTAAGAATAGTACTGTTACTCGGTTTTGCATTGACCGTTTATGGGGACACAATTGATGATGCTGTAGCGAATCCAGGCAGGCCTGCAGCAGATACCCAGGATGATGCAGGCAGAAAACCCGCAGACATCCTGAGATTTTTCCAGATTAAACCTGGTATGGCTGTTTTCGATATCTTCGCTGGTGGTGGCTATTACTCAGAGCTTTTGAGTTATGTTGTTGGTTCTGAAGGCCATGTTGTTTTGTATAACAACAATCCCTGGAATAGTTTTGTGGGCAAAGCAGTCGATACACGACTGGCGGATGGTCGATTGCCAAATGTGTCGCGCAACACTTCAACTCCTGACTCCCTTGTCGATCTTGATAGTCAATATGACACTGCCATCTTTGTTCTGGGTATGCATGATATCTATTATGCAGATCCTGGAAACGGATGGCTCGCTATTGACAGGGAAAAGTTCTTAAAAGGCATCTATGGGTTGGTCAAATCCGGTGGGGTCCTGGGTATTATCGATCACAATGGTGCGCAGGGTGCTGACTCTGAGAAAATTAGTAAGGAGTTACACCGGATTGACCCGGCAGTGATCATCCGTGATCTGGAAGCAGTCGGATTTACGCTCGAAGCCAGCTCTGATGTGCTGCGCAACGAGAATGATGTTTTGACAACATCTGTATTTACGCCAGAAAACAAGCGAAAAACTGATCGGAGTGTTTTGCGCTTCAGGAAATAACTTGCTAACGGGCGTTCTGACTTAAGAAATTCCGGGTTGCCGTAATGAACTCGTCAAACTGATCGTGATGTAGCCAATGCCCTGCATTGTCTATGTCGATCAGTTCGGAGTGTTTGAAGTATTTTTGTGTATCGTTCTGACCGGTACGATGGTCGAATCCCTGCCTGGCATTAATCAACAAAGTTGGGCAGTCGATCTTTTCCCAAAGCCGGGTCATATCTTTGAAGGACAGGCCGTAGGGTCCCCAAGAGTGGGTNTAGTTGTCGAATTTCCAGCTGTATGTTCCATCTTCATTTCGATTGCTGCCGTGAATTGAGAGATGGCGCGCCTGATCTTCACTGAGGTGCGGATTGGATTTCTGCATTCTCTTAAATGCATCGCTTTGAGAGTCATAGCGTTTGGGCGTTCTGCCAGCCAGTGCCCTTGTGTTGTTGATCCAGCTCCGAATCACGTCCTGTGGATGACGGTTCTCGTAGTACCAGCCTGGAATGCCGCCAATACCTTCTACCGAGATAAGGCTAGAAACTTTTTCTGGATAGATACCTGCCAACAGGCAGGCAATGGTGCCACCCATGCTGTGGGCGATGATGTTAACTGGTTCAAGCCCTTCCTGATGGATGAGCTGAACGAGATCATAGATATAGTCCAGGTGAGAATATGCGCTACCCTTGACCCATTCTGAATCACCATGACCACGCAGATCTGGAACTATCAGGTGGTAATCAGTACATAATTCGTGGCTCACCCAATCCCAACTGTGACAGTGNTCCTGGACGCCGTGTATCAGCAANACATGTGGGGCTGATGGATTACCCCAATCGAGATAATGTAAACGCAGTCGTTGCGAGAAATAACTGTGAGAAGTAGGACTTGCTTTTCGAATATCATTCATATCATGGTTATCAGAATGCCACGGACCTCTGCATGATTTGATCGTAGAAATCGCTATCTAAACGTGTATAGCAACTTGCACCAGGTTTCATCACCAGTAAATCATCCTGGACATGATCCAGATGAAAAGCATGATCCCTCAGGTCATTTTTTCGCAGTTTGTGTGTTGTTGTTGTCGGTAACTCGTTGAGGACGCGGATAAATATCGGTCTTGCGTAAGGAGGAATACAATCGACGATATGGTCCGTGAGTGATTGCAGGTCCAGATTACTGAGATTAAGGCCTTCTCTGAGTACAATAGCTGCCATGCCTGCACGACCGTCAGTCCCTGGAATCTCAACACCATAGACGTTGGTGAATACGACATCGCTGAAACTGTTAATGAGTTCACCGACCTCGTTAGTCGATACGTTTTCGCTCTTCCAGCGAAATGTATCGCCAACCCGATCTACAAACTGATAGTGCTTTCGATAGAAGGCGAAGCCGACATCCACAGTTTTCATCAGATCACCGCTGTCAAAATACATATCGCCGGGCTCAAATGCGTCCTTGATTATTTTTTTCTGTGATGCGTCATCGCTGGTGTATCCTTCGAACTTTGATGTTTCAGTAATCTGTATGAGCAAGAGACCCGGGTCTCCGTCTTCGACCTCACTGCAGAAACCCTCGGAGTCCTTTATCAGTTCGTCACGAGCGACGTCATATCTGGCAAGCTTCACCGGTGCAATACCAAGACCAACCGTACAATCTTTATTGAATACATTGGCAAATCCACCGTTGCCTTCACTGGCACCGTAGAATTCACCAATTCTTTCAATATCGAATCGCTGCTTGAATGCCAGCCAGATATCGGGCCGCAAACCGTTGCCAACGATGGTGCGAACAGGGTTATGTGCATCGTTCTTCTGGGGTGGGCGACTCATGAGATACCTTACAAATTCTCCGATATACACGAAGCTCGTGCAGTTGTATTTTCTGATGTCTTCCCAGAATGCACTGACCGAAAGTCTGCGCCGAATCACCGTTGAGGCACCCACATGAAACGCGGCGCCCAGGCCTACCATCAATCCTGTCCCATGATACAAAGGCAAGCAATTGTACATACGGTCAGAAGAATCAATTCGTAACAGCATGTCTGCAGACATGCCGCTGGTTGGGAGAATTCGTTTGTTTGACACAATCGCAGCCTTGGGCAGACCAGTGGTGCCGGAAGTGAAGATGTAGAGCGCAATATCTCCCATGGTGAGTGAATCAACGGCCGGTGGATTCTCAGTTTGATTTGAGGTGTCATTGACGTTGAGGTTGATAGCCCAGTTTGGCGGGGTATTGCTGGTGCCATCCGATACAAATAGATAATCCTCGCCATCCTTGAGATCGAGTTGATCAGTTACTTCCTTGAGTGGTTCTACCAGTTCTTCGCCAAAGATACATTTCTTTGATTCAATCAGGTTAATACAGTGGACCAGGGTTTTTTTCGTTAAGTTCGTGTTGATCATCCCAGCAATCGCACCAACCTTGTGGATGCCCAGCATACAGGCAACGAATTCGATACGGTTCTGCATGAGCAAACTCACGCAGTCACCTTTTTCTACCCCCCCTTCGGTCAGTGCAGCAGCAACACGGTTCGCTCGATCATTGAGCTGCTGCCAGGTCACTTTTTCATCCTCGTACAAAAGTGCCATACCATCAGGTGACCTGGTGGCGTGTTGTTGAACCAGGAGTGGCAGGGAACCGACCGTGTCCGAAGAGGGCGGCTTCGTGGTTGCAGCCGTATAGAGGACCTTCAGATCGCCCAGGAAATTAGCAACACCCATAGCTACCTCCAAGATTCTAGTTCAGCAGTCAGTGTCAGTTGTTGAAATGATAACCTGTGAAAACCAGCTTGCACAGGGGATCATTCACAGGGTTATATGAAGAATAGCGTTTGTTATCTAAGTGGCAAATATTTAGGCTGTGAGTTCTAAACATGTTTTCAGTCGCAGAGAGAATAAGGTGGAAGGGAGATGACGGAGCTTGTCAGAGTAATTGTTGAAAATGGAATTGGTGAGTTGGTTTTAAATCGACCTCAGCAACGCAACTCGTTGATTGGTCCACTGGTTTGGGAGATGCAATCCGGACTTGAGAAGCTGGAAAAAGACGAAGGCTGCAACTCAATCGTGATTCGAGGAGAGCAAGGGTATTTCTGCGCCGGTCTTGATCTCAAGGCATTTTCTCAAGACCCGCCCCCTGACTGGCGAAGCAGGTTTCAGGATGACTGGGCGAAATTCCATAAAACGATTTTTATATCCAATAAACCCATAGTTGGTGCGTTACAGGGATTTGCGATTGCGGGGGGGTCCGCTCTGGCGCTGGCCTGTGACTTTCTTGTGGTCGGTGAAGGCTCATTTATGCACGTATCTGAGGTAGAGCGAAATATGATGGCGCCTATCAATATTTTCTGGCTTCAGCTCAGGCATTCCTATCATCGGGCATTGAAAATGGCATTGCTGGGAGAGAGGCATTACGGAGAATCGCTTCTAAATTTGGGAATTGCAGACCGGTGTGTACCCGAGTCAGAGGTGCTGGGTGCTGCTCGAGAAATCGCAGGCAGGTTCGCCGGATTCAATGGCGGCAATGTCAGACAGCTAAAATACTCCATCAGGTCTGCTTGCGTGCACCAAGACTTTGATGAATTGTTAGCAAGCATCAAGCAATCCATGCAAGTCTGAATAACTATTGCAGAAGTGATCTGTCAGCGGTTTTGTTGAGGCATATTAAGAAAACAGGTAAGGGTCGTTAGGTGGTTCGACGATTACAAGTTTGCCTGATGGCTTATTCAACACATGGCACTGATCCCGGAATTTTTTTGCTAATTTCTGAAATTCATAAGGTTTCACTTTCTATTTCCCGTTGGCATGGAAATCCCTATATATAGGGGAGATTTGAGCTTTCTTAAGGGGTCAGATGTCGAGAAACCGACGCCAGCAGAGCTGTTTCCACTGTGTTTTAGGGCAAATAGTGAGATTCAAGACCTGACTTATACACATCTGATAATTCAGTGCAGAAATCGGGCCAGATCCTTCGAATTCACATTCGTTGATAATGAATTATGCTGCTAAGTGTATGATTTAAAAAAATAATGTCTCAAAGGTGCAATCGCAGATCAATTTGTGGCTATTTGTCAAAAACAGCATGAGCAAATTGCCAGAGTGAGTTATCACCAAAGTTATCCACAGATTCGGTGGGTAACTCGTGGTTTAAAGGTGTTCCTGGTCCGGATGGGGTGACTCGTATCGCCATATTTCGGTAAATGTGAGTCCCAGGGTAAAGATAATGAGGGAAGCGAACATTCCTGGCACCAGGGCATTCAGTGGACCCCAGATGGCGATGATGTAACCCAGAACCAGTGATCCAATGGGGGCGGCGGTCATCATGGAAAGGGTGAAAATGGACATGACACGAGCTCGAAACTGAGCCGTAGCCATTTCCTGGATCATCAGCCGCGAAGTGGTCGTTGTCACACCCATGTTAAATCCCCACAGAACAGCCGCCAGCCAGAGGAGTACCTCAGTTGGCTGAATCCAGATAAGCAGCTGAATAATGATCCTGGACAGCTGCATGGCCAGGTATAAGCGCCCTGGCCGTTTGAGCGGCATGAATCTGAGAAGACTGAAATTGGCCACGACAGAACCGAAGGTAAATAAAATAATCATATTTGCAAGAAAAGGCGCACCACCGTCATAGACACGGTTGATAATAAACGGAATGACCACAATCCAGCCGCCGGCGTTGAATAAGCTCGAAATGAAATTCAGTCCAATCAGGTCTCTGCACAACTTTAAATGCCAGGTGTGATGGAGTCCCTCAATTATCGTATTGATCGCAGATTGTTTCGAAGCAGGGGCGTTGGGTTTGGTGGGCAGTAGCTGCGATGTGATGAAACCGCCGACAACAAAAACAGCAGCCTGAATGACGAGTACAACGTTCAGACCCAGATTATCCAGTTCACCGCCAAGTTTGGTGCCCGCTATCGCGGCGATGGAACCGACCCCTGTAGATAAACTGATGGCAAATTGCAGTTTCTTACCCGCGACAGCGTTTAGTATGGTGTTCCGAACTGGATCTGAAGATGAGCCCAGCAAGCTTGTGACCAAAGCTGTGAAAATCAGAATCCAATACCCCAGTAGCCCCAGGTAGGAGGCTATTGCCAGTATCAGAGGAGGTATGGCGCTTAGATAGTGAACTCTCACCAGAAGCATGCGACCTTCGACCCGATCGCCGATAACCCCACCCCAGAGCATGAATAGCAGGCCCGGAATTCCGATCAACATTTGCGCTATTCCAACCCGCTCAGGGGTCTGTTGCAGTATGCCGACCAGAATCCAGGTAACCAGCAGCTGCTGCATGCTGTAGGCTGCCATCCACAGGGCATTGCCGCCGGTGTACCAGGCCAGCTGTGTCTGGTCTTTTGTCACTGCTGATTCACTTTTTTTGAATAAGGCTGCAGAGCAGCATACACGCCCGCTCAGGTGGCGTACATGGTCGGTCACTGAAGGTGCCCCTTGGCACTTGAAATTGTGATAAATTTTGTAATCCGATGATAAAAAAGTCGTTGATGTGGTGTGTGGTTGGTTGTATGAATCCTGTTGACTGTGCCAGTTGAGAGAATTGAGTGAGATAGCAAATGCCTGAGTTCATTGTTCGTGCCCGGAAAGCGCCTGTGGATGCCGATCGTTTTTTGACGGCTGTTGGCGAAGATGCACATGTTGAGTACCTATCGCAGATTATTGTCAACAGCTTGTTTATCTCGAAGGGCCATCGTAACGATACGACTCTGACGCTGGTTCTTGAAGATTCATCAGACTTCTCGCGAGCAATCAGTCTGGCTGGTGCGACACTTGGATCTGTTGAGGATGTTACGGAAATGGGTTTCCTGAAACTACTGGCAGATTGCCTAAGAGCCGGTGCATCACTAAAGAAGGAAGAAACGAAACAGCTGGATAATGGCATACAGATCCAGGCTGTCAGTTTTGAACATCTGGTAAGGGATCGAGCGGAACAGCGATCGGTCTACATTCTGGACAAGAAAGGCCAGGACATCAGATCTGCAGAGGTCAGCAATGATGCGGTATTTCTTCTCACGGATCACATCCCGATGCCAAAGAAGACTTTCAAATCGATGCAACGTCAAGGTGTGCAAAAACTGAGCCTTGGACCTGTGATGTTGCACGCTTCCCAGTGCATAGTGCTTATTCAGAACGAAATTGATCGACATAGTATGAGCACAATCATCGGTGCTGATATCGCTAGATAGCATCAGGCGCGTTGGTTGTTTGCCCTTCTGGATTAAGGAATAATCACACGCTGTTTCAGGTATTGGAAAAGTGGTATGACAGACAAAATTGAGTCGATTGCAATCCTCGGCGGTACGGGTGATCTGGGAGGTGGATTGGCGCGGCAGTGGTCTCGCGCAGGATACAGAATTCTGATTGGTTCGAGAACACTTGAGAAAGGAAAAGCTGCAGCAGAAAAGTTGTTAAATGAATTTCCTGACCTGAATGTAACCGGACACGAGAATCTTGATGCAGCCACTGAAGCTGATCTGGTCGTACTCACTGTGCCATTTGCTCATCAGCTGAGTACACTGGAAACCGTTAAACCGGGTCTAACCAATAAAATTCTGATTGACGTAACGGTGCCACTGGTACCGCCCAGGGTTGGCACTGTTCAGTTACCGGAGAAAGGATCAGCAGCAGTTATGGCACAGGAACTTTTGGGTGATGATGTGCAGGTTGTTTCTGCGTTTCAGAATGTTGGTGCGGTGCATTTGCAGGAGGATCATGATATCGAGTGTGATGTTTTGGTTACAGGCAACAAGAAAACGGCCAGAGAAACAGTGATCGAGCTGGTTCATGCTGTTGGGTTGCGAGGCTGGCATGCGGGTCCATTGGCAAATGCCTCGGCAGCCGAGGCACTTACTTCAATTCTTATCTCCATCAATCGACATCACGGTATTGAAGGATCCGGGATCGTCATTACAGGCGAACCAGCGAAGGAGTAGGAAGTGGAACTTCGATTGAATGCGGTGAGTGGAATGCCCATGGTTGAACCTGGTGATGATGTGGCTGCACTTATTGTTTCTGCTGTAGAAGCAATGGGAGAGAATCTGCAGAACGATGACGTCATTGTTATTGCACAGAAAATTATTTCAAAAGCAGAGAATCGTTATCTCGATCTCAGAACTGTGATCCCGTCCAAAGAAGCCGAGAAACTCGCTGTCGAAGTGGATAAAGACCCACGTAAGGTGCAGGCCATTCTGAATGAATCAAATGAAGTTGTAAGAAAAAGAGAAGGAGTCCTGATCGTTGAACAGAAACTGGGATTTGTCCAGGCAAATGCAGGGATAGATCAATCTAACATTACTCAGGATGGAGAGGATGACGACTATACCTGTTTGCTGTTGCCAGTCGACCCTGATCTCAGTGCCGCAAATATACGAGATTCTATTCAGGAGAGACTGGGTGTAACTGTTGGGGTGATTATCAACGACAGTATTGGTCGGGCCTGGCGAAATGGCTCGCTTGGTCTGGCCATCGGTGTGGCGGGCTTTACTGCTCTTGAAGACTATATTGGTCAAACAGATATTTATGGTCGCGAACTTGTAGTGACACAAGTCGCGGCTGCAGATGAACTGGCAGCAGGTGCTTCTCTGGTCATGGGGCAAACCAGTGAGAAGACGCCGGTTGTATTGGTGCGTGGATACAAGCCTAATGAACCTGATGAACCGGAACTTGCCGGTGTGAAGCCACTGATTCGTCCAAAAGAGATGGATCTGTTTCGCTAATGTCTAAATCGTTGCCCGATTCAAAAACCTGTTTAGCCATTTCAGGTGGTGTCGGCGGAGCAAAACTGGCACTCGGTCTCTCACATATACTTAAACCCAATCAACTTAATATCGTCGCCAATACGGGTGACGACTTTGAGCACCTGGGGCTCAATATTTGTCCTGACCTGGATACAGTGATGTACACCTTNGCTGATCTTGGTAACAAGGAAACGGGTTGGGGACAGGCGGGGGAGAGCTGGAATTTTCTGGCAGCATTAGAGAGTTTCGGTGGTGAATCATGGTTTCGTCTGGGTGATCGTGATATGGCCACGCACATGATACGAACAGGATTGTTGAGAGAGGGGAAGTCGTTGTCTGAGGTCACAGAATCACTGTGTCTGTCACTCGGTATCAGACACCCGATAATCCCGATGTCAGATTCACCTGTATCAACACAAGTGCAGATTGAAAATGGCGAGATCCTGTCGTTCCAGCATTATTTTGTCAGAGACCGGTGTGAACCGGTGGTTACTGGATTTGACTTTCATGGCATTGATTCTGCCATCCCGAGTCAGGCTTTCAGACGTGCGATGAAAGATGAAAATCTTGCCTGCATTCTCATTTGCCCCTCCAATCCTTTTGTCAGCGTTGATCCGGTGNTGAGTATTCCTGGCGTCATGCAGACCATGNCTGCTGTCAGNGCNCCGGTGATTGCTGTCAGTCCAATTGTGGCTGGGCTGGCGATAAAGGGACCAGCAGCCAAAATGATGAAGGAACTTGGCATGCCACAGACAGCCCTGGCCGTTGCAGAACATTATCAAGATCGAATTGATGGTTTTGTGATTGATGATGTTGATGCAGAGATGAAGTCAGAAATAGAAGCTCTGGGCATCAAAGTGCTTGTCACCTCAACTGTAATGATGTCGTTGCAGGATCGTATCGACCTGGCAGCATCATGCCTGGGNTTTGCCCAGAAATTACTGTCAGAATAATTCCTGCCTGGGTTGTCGCGCGTGAAAGAAAATTAGGTATTCGTGTGCTGTATCCGGTGCGATATACTTGACCAGATATCGATATCCATTCGAGGAAATGAGTATGAAACAGACGTTGATATTCATTGCCGCACTAGCTGCATCATGGCACATTTTTGGGGATGGTATTCCGAGAACTTCGAGCGGCAAACCGTTGTTAACCGGATTCTATGACAGCGGTACACTGACTCCGGTAGATCGTCCTCAAGAATATGGTGATGAGCAGTTCATGACCCGTGAACGCGCTAATGAGATTGCCACCAGAGGGGCTGAGCGCAGAGAAAGAGCACTTGACGCAAGTGACCCGAATCGACCTGCCCCTCAGTTAGGTGGTCAGGATGGCCCCAAAACAGGGGGTGGCGGTGGAACCGGTGGATACAACTTCTTCTGGATTGATAACGGCAGCGATGTCGTGGAAATTGATGGGAAGTTTCGTACATCCATCGTTAATNACCCGAAAAATGGCAGACGACCACCAATGACTGCAAAAGGTCAGCGAAAAATGGAGACCAACTTCACTTCCTTCAGCTACGTGAATGATGGTTCGGCCTCATGGCTGGATAATGAGGGTTCCGGTCCCTTCGACGGACCTGAAAGCCTCGCGCTGGCGGAGCGTTGTCTGCTGGGATTCAGTGCCGGTCCTCCTATGCTTCCGGGTCTGTACAACAACTTTAAAAGCATCTCCCAGACAGAGGATCATGTGATTATCCTGCTTGAGATGGTTCATGACGCTCGCGTAATCAGGTTGAACTCGGAACATGCATCTCCCGATATGCGGTTGTGGCTGGGTGATTCGGTGGGGCACTGGGACAGAGACACACTGGTGGTGGATACGACGAACTTCCGGGCACAAACAGGGCTTTACGGTGGGGACGAGAACCTGCATCTCGTGGAACGCTTTACATTAATGGAAAATGGCAATCTGCTCTATAGTTTCACAGTCGACGACCCGACTGCGTGGACTGCGCCCTGGAGTGGCGAATACGTTTGGAAGAGAAGCAAAGAGCAGGTTTTTGAGTACGCCTGTCATGAAGGTAATTATGCGATGGGAAATATTCTAAGGGGTGCCAGAATATTGGAGAACGAAGAAGTTTCCCGGCGTTCGGAAGAGGGAGGAGATTGAGTATCTTTGTTGTTTGACNTTGGTCTAACCCGGTATTGAGGCTGCCATGATGCGACTAAGCTGGCAGTAGGGCAGACCGGTTTCATCTCGCCACTCGTTGAAAGCACTTTGGACGGCCAGCATCCCTGACTTGCTGGTTGGTTCCTTTGCTACAACACCTTCAGCAACCAGAACCCGGATAACGTCTCTGCTGAAAATGAATGTATCTTTGCCTGAAAACCGCAGGAAGTACTGACCAGTGTGTCCACCCAGCCGGCTTCCCGCTTTCTTGAGATAAAGTAACAGACCCACCAGGTCATCCTCAGGCCATTCACTGATGAAACAGCCGAATGACTTATGTTGCTCTGCTATGTCTAAAACAAATTTTGCATTTTCTCTAGTTGCGTTAATTTTCGCCAGGTGTCGGATGATGGACTTGTCCTGAGCGATCGTTTCAATACGTTCGTCGCTGAAATTGGCTATCGCCTTTGGATTGAAAGACACAAAGACTCTCTCGAAGTCCGGCCACTTGTGTTCAACGATCTTCCAGACAAAACCTGATCTAAAAATACACTTGGCCATCTCGGCGAGGTAGTCTGCATCGGGTACCGCCAGCAGTTCAGCATTTGTTTTTGGCTGAGGTAAGAGGTCAGCCAGTGCTTCTTCGCCTTTTTGGGCAACTGCTTCATCATAGATTTTCTGGAATGACATACTTTGCACTCTTAAATGCTGATGTCAGGCATGATCGCAGTTAGTGTTGTCCGGAGCAATGTGAGCGGAAATTGCCTTTCGCAATTGACCGGGATATCGAATAGAGCTTGATTAATCGGAGATTCAAATCATTNCGAGTCAGCATAAGAACCACTCGACGATTTATCTTCGGTGCTGCTCGAATCTGCTCGGGACTTCTCCCGATTTGATGACATAGAATCTAGTGCTTGAGTGGCCTTCTTTAAAGGTTATTTCACCCGGTGAAAAGTAAAGGATGTTCTGTCATCCGGATAAGCCCTTTTCTGTCATTGGTAAAAAGCCAATAAAGTGCAAGTTATTTAATCGAGAATAGAAAGAGATGCAGGTATCTCAAGTCCAGCGGCAAGATAGTTAGTCATATCAATTCATGATGTCTGTTGCCAGGTGTGCCAGTCATGGTAACGTTACGCCTCCTGGAAACGCCCTGTTTGGCTCATGAATATTTCGCTGGTAATCCCGATAAAACAGCTCGAAAACGCGAAGCAGCGACTGAGTGGCCTGCTGTCTGCAGAGCAACGCAGAGACCTGTTCCAGGCGATGGTGGAGGATGTGCTGGAAGCCGCTGCGACCTGTGANCAGGTAGGTGAGCTGGTAGTTGTCACTGCAGACGAGACTGTTTCTCAGCTGGCCATGAAATACTCAGCCAGAATCATGCCTGAACCTGAAATACCGGGGCTTATTGCGGCTGTAACCAGGGCCTCTGAACGGTTTGCAGCAGAAGGTGTGGATGTTATGGTTTTTTTGCCAGGCGATGTGCCACTTGTGACAGTAGAGGAACTGGAAATAGTACTGGAAGGTTTTGGCCTGGCATCCGAGCCGGAATTCATGATCGTTCCGGCAAGTGACCTGGGTGGGTCCAACTGCATCCTCTGTTCGCCTCCTGACTGTATGGTGTTTGGCTTTGGTGAAGATAGCTTTCGTCGTCACTTACAAATCGCGAAAGATCGAAATATCGAACCGCGGGTGGCTAAATTACCTGGCATTGGATTGGATATAGATACCCCGGAGGATTTATTGGTACTGGTGGAAGAGCTTAAGAAACGGAACCTGCCGACGAATACACACAGGTTCTTGCAGCAAAGTGGCATCATAGATGAACTTGAGAGGGTAAAAGGCACTGATATGGCAGAAGTTGAGGGTACCGGGGGGGCTGTGTGAATCGTCGTTCTGAATCCGATGTATTGATGCAACTCGCGCTGAAGCAATCCCTTGAGGACGAAGAGGTGAGGTCACTTTCGAACTCAGATGATACCCGTGCATTGATGCAGGTGGCTGCCGAGATTCGGAACCGTGGACACCAGAACTGCGTTTCCTACTCACGAAAGGTCTTCATTCCCCTGACGCACTTGTGTCGAGATGTTTGCCACTACTGTACTTTCGCTCAGGTACCCAGAAAACTGAAGGCACCCTATCTCACCCCGGAAGAAGTACTTAAGATTGCCGGAGATGGTGCAAAGGCAGGTTGTAAGGAGGCATTGTTTACGCTTGGGGACAAACCTGAGCTACGGTATTCAGCCGCCAGAGAGGGTCTGAAGGAATTAAGGCAGGAGTCAACCCTGTCCTACCTGAATGACATGGCCGCACTTGTGTTTGATGAGACCGGATTGTTGCCACATCTTAATCCCGGATTGATGAATGCCGCTGAGATTGCTGAGCTAAGGAAAGTCTCAGTATCCATGGGCATTATGCTGGAGTCTTCATCAGAGAGACTGCTTCAGAAGGGCATGCCACACCATGGATCCCCGGACAAGGTGCCGGAACAGCGATATGAAACCATTCGTCTTGCTGGTGAGGCAAAAGTGCCATTTACCTCAGGCATTTTGATTGGTATTGGTGAGACCAGAGTTGAACGAATTGAGTCTTTGCTGGCTTTGCGTGACCTGAATATTGCCAATGGTCATATACAAGAGATCATTGTTCAGAATTTTCGAGCGAAACCAGAAACTTTGATGGCTGAGGCGCCGGAACCTGATTTAAATGAGCTCCTCTGGACTCTTGCCATAGCGCGCATTATCTTTGGTGAATCAATGAACATTCAGGCACCACCTAATCTCAGTCCCGGTGTACTGCCAAAAATAGTGGACGCCGGTATCAATGATTGGGGTGGTGTATCACCCGTCACACCAGATTTTGTGAATCCTGAAGCGCCCTGGCCTCATCTCAGCAACCTTGCCGATGAAACGGCGAACGCCGGGAAACTGTTGATTGAGAGGCTGGCGATCTATCCCGACTATGCCATGGGCGTTGAGAAGTGGTCAGATCCGGCAGTGCAACCCCTGATCCGGCAGGCGATTGATGGTCAAGGTTTCGCCCGGGTTGGAAATTGGTCAGCAGGCGCCGTTATTGATCCACCAGCGAATGATCTGGCGAGAGTTAATGCAATAGCACAGTCTCAACCCAGCGCGGACATAAAAGGTATTCTGGATAAGGTTAAAATGGAACAGACACTGTCTGATACCGAAATTGTTCGCCTGTTCAAGGCCAGAGGTGATGATTACAACTATGTTTGCCAGGTCGCGGATGAAATTCGTAAGAGCGTAGCAGGCGATACAGTCACTTACTGCGTGAATCGCAACATCAACTATACCAATGTGTGTTATTTCAAATGTCAGTTCTGTGCATTCTCAAAAGGCAAAATGAGTGAAAATCTCAGAGGCCGTCCCTATGATCTGTCTCACGAGGAGATCATGCGTCGAACAAGCGAGGCCTATTCGAGAGGTGCAACTGAAGTGTGTTTGCAGGGGGGGATTCATCCTGAATACACCGGTGAGACTTACATTGATATTGTGCACAGTATTAAACAGGTTGTGCCTGATATGCATGTGCATGCCTTTTCGCCCCTGGAGGTATGGCAGGGCGCGCATACGCTGGGTGTTTCAATTCATGACTATCTGGCCCGGTTGAAAGAAGCGGGTCTTGGTACTTTACCTGGTACAGCAGCAGAGATACTGGATGACGAGGTCAGAGCGACCCTGTGTGCAGATAAGATCAATACCGCACAATGGTTCGAAGTGATGGAAGCCGCTCATGACCTGGGATTCAACACGACAGCGACTGTGATGTATGGCCATATCGAAAAGTATGAACATCTTGCCCGGCATCTGATGAGGGTCAGGCAACTGCAGGTGAAAACAGGTGGGTTTACCGAATTTGTAATTTTACCCTTCATCCATATGGAATCACCGATCTACCTGAAAGGCAATGCTCGAAAGGGACCAACCTTTAGAGAAGCTATTCTGATTCACGCGGTATCCCGTCTTGTATTGCATCCGGTATTTAAAAACATACAGGCGTCCTGGACCAAACTGGGCCATGATGGAGTACGAGCATGCCTGCAGGCAGGGGTAAATGACCTTGGTGGTACCCTCATGAATGAATCGATTACGCGTGCTGCTGGTGCCAGCCACGGTCAGGAAACGTCTCCTGAAGAAATGGAAATGATTATCCGCAGCCTGGGTCGTGAACCCAAACAAAGAACAACCACCTATGGTGATGTCAGTGAATTACAGCGAGAGAAATCATTTGGTGCAGCAGATTTAACCGAGCCGACTTACACTTCTGCAAAGAAATACGAGCGGACGGAAAGCGGTGCCCAGAAGGAGAAGAAAGATCTTTATCGACCCGGGTTAGACGGGGATAAGTTATCCAGTGCGGACATAGTTTAGGGAGTGAATGATGGAAGTAGATAATTTTTCAGTTATTGAAGAAGAATTCCAAAAACGGATTTCTAGAATTGTATGGTGTACGTTTACAACAGTCGACAGACGAGGGCGACCCAGGTCCAGAATACTGCATCCAATTTGGGAAGGAACNACAGGATGGATCGCAACCGGCAGACAGAGTCACAAGGGAAAGCACATTGCCAACAATCCTTTTGTGTCTCTGACCTATTGGGATCCGGGGCATGAACAGGTTCACGTTGAGTGCCGGGCTGAATGGGATGACTCGGAGGAAAATAAGCAGATGGTCTGGGATCTGTACAAGGAGACACCGGAACCTTTGGGATATGACCTTAAGATAATCTGGTCGGATGTCAAAGATCCGTCTCTGGGCGTGATCAAGTTAACGCCATGGCGAATTGAGTTGTCTGCTTTGGCGGAAATGATGAACCCAAAGGTATGGCGGCAATCTGTTTAGCAGCGACTCANCTATCGGTGAAGAAATAAAAAGGAAAACAGTATGACTGTCCCTCAGAGAACAGCACTTACAATGCCTGATCTGCGTGGAGTGCAAGCTACTCTCGATCTGGCTAAATGGGGGGAAGAGGAAGGTTATGATGACCTGTGGTTCGCTGACACCTCAGGGCTTGATGCTCTGACCACTGCTGCTGCTGTTGCGCTTAATACCAGCCGGTGCAGGATTGGTACAGCGATTATTCCGGTCTTCTCCCGAACACCCGCCGTCATAGCATCAACGACTTATGTTCTGAATCAGTTGTCCAATGGCAGGTTTATTCTTGGTCTGGGTTCATCCAGTCATGCGATGATGGAAAACTGGCATGGTCAGAAATTTGAAAAGCCCCTGACCCGTGTCAAAGAAACTACGCTGCTGGTCAAGCAGATGCTCACAGGTGAGAAAACAGATTTTCAAGGCAGTACGGTCACAAGTCATGGTTATCGGCAGTTGCCACTGGAACCGGGTGAACAGCCAGTTTATATGGCCGCATTAAGAGGCAAAATGCTGGAGGCTGCGGCTGAATTTGCTGATGGTGTAATCGTGAATCTGTTTCCAAAAAACACACTCCCGCGCATGATGGAGCATATAAAGACGGGAGCCGAACGTGCCGGGAAGAAGCTGGAAGATATTGAAATTGTTTGTCGTCATCAGGTCATCGTCACCGACAATAAAGAAAATGCCCGTAATATGATTCGAGCCGGGTTTGCTCCCTACTACGCAACACCGGTATACAACAACTTTCTTGCCTGGTCCGGTTATGAAGATGCTGCCAGAACTATATCGGAGGGTTGGGCGGCAAAGGATCGTGTAAAAACAACGGGTGCTCTGGACGACAAGTTGGTGGACGACATCGCCATATTGGGTAGTAAGGAAGAGTGTCATGACAGGATTCGGGAATATGGCGATATGGGCATTACTACCCATATTATAAGTTGTGTTTCACCAGAGGAATCTCAAGACACCTACAGCGCATTCACCGGGAACAGTTTCTCGTTCTAAAAACTAACAATGTATCAAAGGGGTAGGCAATGAAACTTGGCATATTAGTCGGATATTCCGGCAAGGTTGTCAATATCGATATTGAATCAATCAGACGTGCCGAAAGTATAGGCTATGATTCTGTCTGGACAGCGGAGGCTTATGGATCGGATGCGGTGACACCTGCAGCCTGGATTCTGGCGCAGACCGAAAATATCAAGGTGGGTACCGCCATTATGCAGATGCCAGGCCGCTCGCCGGCCTGTACGGCCATGACGGCGATGACGCTGAACCAGTTGTCCAATGGGAGGTTTATTTTAGGTATTGGTGCATCAGGTCCTCAGGTCGTTGAAGGTTGGCACGGTGTTGCCTATGGTCGGCCGATTACGCGTGTAAAAGAATATGTTTCAATCATGAAGAAAATCATGGCTAGAGAAGAGCCGGTCACACATCAGGGATTTCATTATAGCCTGCCGTACTCTGGTGATGATGGAACAGGTATGGGGAAGTCGCTTAAGAGTATCCTTCAGGCTGACACTTCAATTCCTATCTACACGGCCTCTATTACGCCAAAAGGGCTTGAAGGAAGCGCAGAGGTCGCGGACGGTGTGTTTCCCATATGGATGAATCCGGAACGTTACGATGTTCTTGGTGGTTCAATTCAGAAAGGTCTGGATAAAGCCGGTAAAACTTTAATGGACTACGATATTGCACCTTTTGTCACCTGCGTAATGGACGATAATATTGATGCGTGTCGTATGATGGCAAAGGGCTCCATGGCTCTTTACATTGGTGGTATGGGAGCACGGACTAAGAATTTTTATAACGATTATGCTAAGGCGCTCGGTTTTGAAGACGCCGCGATTAAGATTCAGGATCTGTATTTGTCGGGTAAGAAAGATGAAGCCATGGCTGCGGTACCTGATGAGCTCGTGGATGCTTGCCATCTGGTCGGCCCGAAAGAACATATCGTCGAGCGACTCAAAGCCTGGAAGCAAGCAGGAATAGACGGTCATGTCAGCAGCATGTTGATTGGCGCCGGTCAGCCTGAAGCACTCGAGCTTATCGCGAGTGAACTGCTGTAGCTGACGCCGAATTTTGCTTATGACCTATACGCTTGAAGCCGTCGGTTCGATAAAGGAGATAGGCAAAAGTGACTGGGATACCTGTGCAAATCCGTATCTCACTGATAGGCAATGTGGCATTGCTTATGATCCTTTTGTTTCATACCACTTCCTGAGTGCCCTGGAAGAGAGTGGTTCAGCGGCCGCTAAAACCGGCTGGGCGCCTTATCACCTTATACTTTCCAACAATGGCATTTGCGGTGTAGTCCCCATGTATTTGAAGAGCCATTCTCAAGGCGAGTATGTTTTCGATTACAACTGGGCAGATGCGTTTGAACGGGCAGGGGGTCGCTACTATCCAAAACTGCAAATCTCGGTGCCCTTTACACCGGCCATGGGTCGAAGGGTTTTGTCGGCAGCAGATGCTGATGTCAATGAAGTTGAAGAATACCTGCTCTCTGGTGTAATGCAGGTTGCCGAGAAGATGAGTGTCTCATCGGTTCATGTCACTTTTGCGCTGAAGTCACAGTATGAACGAATGGGAAGACTGGGCTTTCTTCAGCGCACTCACAAACAGTTTCATTGGATTAATAACGATTATCGGGACTTTGATGATTTTCTTTCCCAGCTGAGTTCGAAGAAAAGAAAGAACATTCGCCGGGAAAGGAAAGGTGCAATTGAGAATGGAATTGAAATTGAATGCCTTACAGGCTCTGATATCAAGGAGCACCACTGGGATGAGTTTTATAGATTCTACGTTGACACAGGGAGTAGAAAGTGGGGTTCACCTTATCTCAGTCGAAAGTTCTTTTCTCTGGTGGGTGAACGGATGCCTGAGGATATTCTACTCATCATGTGCAAACGTGGTGGCCGTTATGTTGCCGGCGCTATCAATTTCATTGGCAGTGAATGCCTCTTTGGTCGCAACTGGGGTTGTATCGAATATCATAATTTCCTGCACTTTGAGGTTTGCTATTATCAGGCGATTCAGTTTGCGATCGAGCGAGGTCTGAAGCGGGTAGAGGCGGGCGCGCAGGGACCGCATAAACTGGCTCGTGGATACCTCCCGACACATACCTATAGTTGCCATTGGATAGTAAACAAGTCTTTTCGTGATGCCGTGTTTAGCTTTCTTGAGAGTGAAAGGGAATACATAGATGAGGAAATTGACTATATGGAAGGGCACTCTCCTTTTCGAAAGGATTCCTGATGTGGCGCNGGATGATATCATTTGATACCCGTGCGATGGCGATGACTGAAGTTTGTCCTAAATAGATTAAATAGGGCGTTAATGGTTCCTATACTCTTGATAGAGTAAATAGTTAATAAACACAGATTAATAAGGAGAAATTAGTTATGAAAAATATTATTAATAATTTTGACCATTCTTTTAACAACTGTCTCATTCACCTCATTAAAAGCTGAAGGTATTGCTGATGTTTATTTTTATAAAGCCAGACCGGGAGGTATCGAAGAAGCGGCAAATCTAATGAGAGAAGGAAGGGACGTTGGTTTGTCCAATGGACAGAGCATAATAGTACATCAACAAAATATTGGAAGAGGTGGAGAAAAAATATTCGTTTGGATAGATTTCTTTGAAGATTACAATCAGAGAGCTAAGCAACCTTATTCAAGTGATTCATGGGCTCCTTTCATTGAAAAGTTTAATAGTCAGGATATTCTTGAACCAATCAAGAGTTATCAAATGACATCCTTAGATGAAATAGATCCTGGAGACTATATTGTTCAAGTTTGGACATGGGATCCTAAACAAGGTAAGTCAGAAGAAACCCTTGAAGCTCTACAAGATGCTAAAGAAATTATTGAAAAGCACGGATTTTTAGTTGACTTGTGGCAACATGGACTGGGAAGTCAAAATTTCTTTCAATTTGTAATGTTATCCACCTCAAAAGAAGCTCAGGGCAAATCTTATGAGTCTTTATTAGCTGATGAGGATTGGCAAAAAAAACAACAAGATTGGTTTGATAAGAAGAAATATGGAAGACTGGTAGAGAGCTATGAAATGACCAGCCTCAACTAAAAGGAAATAAGATTAACAATTACGTCAGAAGGCATACTAGAGATAAGTCTTGAGTCAGTAGAGAAACCAGAACTAAAAGATGGAGAGGTTTTTTTCAAGTTCAAGATAGACTGTCCTGCCAGGTATGCAATATCACAGTGCCCGTCGATTCATTTCTGAATGTCTATCCTCCGCTGTTCGCTTAAGCAACTTGTGCTATAAAATCCGCAGAGATATCGGCCTGCTTTGACGGCTGCATGCTTAACAGGTCTGTCAATTCAATGAGGCTCTTTAAATTGTGTGCCGCCTTGAAGTCATCAACGTAGGGTAGCATGGCACGAATGCCTTTGGCCTTGGGTTCAAAACCCTCAAAGCGCAAAAGCGGATTCAACCAGACCAGGCGGCGGGATGATTTGGTTAATCGATCCATTTCTTTGTTCAAGCCGTCGGCTTCATCCCTGTCCAGCCCATCGGAGATAATGAGAGTAATGGCGCCCTGCGTCAAAACACGCCGTGACCAATAATTGTTAAACTCTTTAAGACAAGCGCCTATACGGGTCCCGCCTGACCAGTCTTTCACCCCCACTGCGGCTTTGTCTAAAGCCATGTCCACATCGCGATGTTTCAGGTACCTCGAGATGTTGGTCAGTCGCGTGCCAAATACGAAACAGTGTACTCTGTAGTGATCATTGGTCATAGCATGCATGAAGTGCAGGAACATACGCGAATACTGGTTCATAGAACCAGAGATATCACAGAGCATAACTAGAGGGGGTTGACGCCGTTTTGGCTTCTTGAGCTTAAGCGGGATCAAATCTGGTGAGCGTAACGCTGCGCGCAAAGTCGCTCGCATATCAATTTGCGTTCCTTGTTCAGCACGTTTAAACCGTCGCGTTGGTATATTCATTATTGGCAATCGCAATTGGGCGATGGCCCGCTTGGCAACAGCGATTTCTTCAGCTGACATCTTCTCAAAATCTTTTTCCTGCAGTACTTCCTTTTCTGAGAAAGTAAAGCTGGCATCAAATTCCACTTTCCTGGAGGTGGCCTCAGAATTATTAGCCGAGCTTCCCTTGCTCATTGCTTCGCTCAGGCGGCGACTCATTTGCTCCAGCTCCTCCTCCTGTTCCACTTTTATTGTGGGCAACATGGCACCCATCATCCGTTCCATAATATGAGGATTACGCCAGAATATATGGAAGGCTTGATTGAACAGCTCGCGTTGATCCTTGCGACTTACAAATTGGGAAAACAGGCTCCAGTAGAGATCTTCCTGCTCACCGATGCCAACCAGCCTTACGGCGCTGATTGCATCCAGTAGTTTGCCCGGCCCGACCGGTAATCCTGCCGAACGCAGCAAGCGTGCAAAATACATGATATTTTCTGCAATACGACCCTGATTGTCGGGAGGGGCTTGCATTGGACTATACGTTCGCCAGTTCTAGCTTGACCTGTTCGAGCAATTGCGCGGCCTCGCTGCCGCGGATTCTGGCGATATCGTCCTGGTACTTCAATAATGCTCCGAGAGTGTTATCAATAGCATCACTGTCGAGTACTACTTTATCTAACTGGGTAAGCGCATCTGCCCAATCCAGAGTTTCAGCCACACCCGGAGACTTGAATAAATCCTGGCCTCTCAAGCGCTGAACGAACGCCACCAGCTGTTGCGAAAGTTTGGTATCGATACCAGGCAACTTTGCGTTGACTATCTGTAGTTCCCGTTCTGCATTAGGATAGTCCACCCAATGATAAAGACAACGGCGTTTCAGCGCGTCATGAATTTCCCGGGTACGGTTGGAAGTAATAATCACTATG
>PBRC01000030.1 GCA_002725285.1 Gammaproteobacteria bacterium
TATGCAGGTATAGATCAGATAGAATATGCAGGTATAGATCAGATAGAATATGCAGGTATAGATCAGATAGAATCTTTGCCTCGAATGCTGTCCTGCTTCATCTCATGGTGATTGGTCATGGTGATTGGTCATGGTGATTGGTCATGGTGATTGGCATAAGTGGATTAGCGAAATTTCCCAGTATTAACCAATGGGATAGTCCAGCACCGATATAATTTCTTCAGGCTCATTTCCATGCAAGAAGGTATGTTCTATGGCCTGTAGAATTACTCGTTCGATTCAGCCTGATCTCGACCTCGGCTCTGGACACTGATCCGACGCTCGGCGATCTGCTCTGCGGGTGGACTCTGGTGCGTGCGATTCATCTCGATCTCAAGTGCCATGGCATCACCGAGAGAAAGATCTTTTCCCTTATCCATGAGACGTTTGCATTTCTGCATCGCACTCGGTACACAGGACAGCATATCGTTTGCGAGTTCGATACAGGTGGGCAGCAGTTCTTCGCCGGGCACAATTCGATTGAGGAGTCCCCATTCATAAGCGAGTTCTGCGGAAAGATAGTTACCGGTGAGTGATAGTTCTTTTGCGCGGTTTATGCCGATAAGTCTGGGTAGTCGCTGGGACAGTCCCCAGCCCGCAAGTATGCCCAAACGGGCATGGGTATCGGCAAACTTTGCCTCAGGCGTTGCGATCAAAATATCGCAGGATGTCAGCAGTTCAAAACCACCGGTGATCGCAAGTCCATTAACCGCACCGATAACAGGCTGCGGTAGAGAACGGAGCTGAGCAGGTGGATCGAAAAGAGGTTTACGTTTTTCCGGATCGCCCATTTCCTTGAGATCAAGTCCCGCACAGAAGGCTTTGCCATTGCCAGTCAGGATGACGACGCCGATGTCCTTATCGTTGTGAATTGCTTCCAACTCATCGTTCAGGGCTCGCCTGAGTTCATAGGACATTGCGTTCATTTTATCGGGTCGGTTGAGAGTGAGTATCGCGATCCCATCCTTCTTCTCTACGAGCAATACAGGTTCAGGCATTTTCTCCTCCAGATTATCTCGTGATCGTTGGGTGCTGTCGCACGTGTGTTTGACGACATTAAAACAGGATCGGTGTGCGGGTGGAATAGAGATAGTTGCATCTTATGCCTAAGCTGGTTGAGCGTGAGTTTTCTTCACTTCATTGTAATTAACCTATTTGCCTCGTTTTTGATGCGCGTCAAGCGAACTCATCGAATTCCTATATAGGATCTGGTTAGGTATTTGTTAAACAAGAGGAATTGTAATGACAACGGAGATCTTCAACGAGATTTTAAGTGACACTGAAAGAGCCGTTAGAGATACGCTGAGACGCTTTGCGCTCGAAGTCATGAGACCAATAGGAAAAGAGCTCGACACGCTTTCACCTGAAGAAGTGATCGCAAAAGAGTCGATCTATTGGGAGGCTCATAGCAAATACAAAGAGCTGGGGATGCAGCAGTTCACCCAGGATGAATCACTCACACCGGTTGAGGCTGCGAGAATCAGGGCTCTATCTTCAGAAATGATGGGCTGGGGAGACGTTGGATTGGCGATCAGTCTTGGGCTGGGTGGGATGACCCATGGCCTTTCTATGCTGACAGGTAACAAGGAACTTGTGGAAAGATGTTCACCAGAGAGACTTGGTTGCTGGGCAATCACGGAACCGGGCCACGGTAGCGATTCGATTGATATGTATGGAAGTGAAAGGCCGGATAAGAAATTTCGCGGCGACTGTGTTGCAAGAAAGGATGGCGATGGGTTTGTCATCAATGGCCAGAAGTCTGCCTGGGTTTCCAATGGTTCGTTTGCCGAAAGTGCAGCACTCTACTGTACCTATGAGGATGAGGATGGTGTGCAGGGGGGCGGTACCTTCGTGGTTCCGCTGGACCTGCCAGGGGTTAGCCGTGGCAAACCCACGGACAAGTTTGGTCAGAGAAGTCTTAATCAGGGTGAGATTTTCTTTGATGATGTGGTAATACCGGCGGATTATCTGGTGGCTGGACCTGATACCTACGATGATTTTCTCCAGGCCACACTGACTGGTGCCAACGGCAGCATGGGTTCGCTATTTTCCGGACTGGCAAGGGCGGCACTGGAGTATGCTGTTGATTACGCCAAGGAACGAAAGCAGGGTAGTGATATTCCTATATTTGAACATCAGGCTGTTAAGTCCAGATTATTCGAGATGTTTCGGAAGGTAGAATCTGCTCGTGCGCTCAATCTGCGAGTCTTGACGCATAATGCCGTCAACCCCAGATTTGAACTGGCAGTTGCCAGTAAAGTCACATCGACCAAGACAGCCCTTGAAGTTTCCATGGAAGCTCTGGCCATTTATGGTGGTGCAGGTATAACAAAGGAGAATCCCATAGAGAAACTGATTCGTGATGCGTCAGTATCAATTATTGAAGACGGTGAAAATACTTTTTTGGGCTTGCTTGCCGCTGATCGGCTTTAGTTACAGTCCAGGCATATTGAATATAAGGAGACCGACAAGCCATGGCAGACAGTCAACCACAGTTATCTTTGCCTACAGATGAATCATTAAGTGAAGATGCCCGCAAGCGTCTGGCAGAACTCCCTGCTCTCAACGTATTTCGCATGATGGCAAAGGCACCCGCCAGCTTTGAGCAGTTTCTTGATCTGGCTATGTCAGTTCTGCTCGGTGCTGAATTTGATGTCAGAAAAAGAGAGATAGCAGTATTGCGTGTCGCCCATGTCACCCGTTCAAATTATGAGTGGGTGCAGCATGTGCAGGTGGCAAAACAAGCCGGTGTCACGCAGGATGAGATTGATCTGATTGGCAGCGGCGGGAAAGTCACCGAATTGGGTGACGAAGGTAATCTGCTTTGCCGGGTCGCCGACGAGATCAGTCTCGATGTTCGTTTGAGCGATGAAGCGCTGGCAGATATTGTCTCTCTATATGGAGAGCGTCAGGCGACAGAGTTGATTCTCTGCTGCAGCTACTTCAATATGCTGAGTCGTTTTCTGGAGTCGACTCGCGTGCAGTTGGAAGAGTCACCTGTATTATGATATTGAATTGACGCAGAGCATTTGCTAAGAGTGGCATGGGTATACCTCAATGTATTTGTCGAGATACCGGTGCAATAATTCAAGTAGTGGCGAGATTTTTATTCTTGTTAAATGAAGAGGAAAAGTAATGGAAGTAATAATTATTGGGGGATCAATAGCGGGCTTAATCACCTCGCTGGCCATGGCGCGAGATGGCCATCAGGTAACGATTCTAGAGAAAGATCCTACCCCTATGCCTGAAACACCGGCTGAGGCTTTCACTCTCTGGAAACGATATGGGTCGCCTCAGGTAATGCACTCTCACGCTTTCCTTGCACGTATGCATAATCTGATTCGTGATCGCGAACCAGAATTTCTGAAAAGGTTGCTGGAATACGGGGCTGAAGAACTGACCTTCCAGGATAATGCACGTCAGCATTTTGAGAACCCGGAGTTCATCCCTTCGGATGATGATATTGTGCTTCTGGCCTGTTCACGAGTGACTTTCGAATGGGTGTTGCGACGTCATGTTATCGAAACTGGTCTGGTCAGTTTTCGTGATGGCGTGGAAGTGCTTGAATTGATCGCAGAAAAAGGCGATTCGGTTCCCATCGTGACAGGTGTGCGTGTGAGTGATCATGGCGGCGAGCCGGAAGATCTGAGTGGTGATCTGGTGGTTGATGCCAGCGGACGCCGGACCAAATTGGCGGATTGGTTAGAAGCCATCGGTGCTGGTGAGCTCGAAGCAGTGAGTTCTCCCTGTGGTATTTTCTATTCCAGCCGCTTCTACCGACTGCTTGAGGGTGTGAAGCGCCCAAATGAAGATGGCTTCGTCGGTGGGGATCTTGGCTATGTGAAATTTGGCATTTTTCCGGCTGATGGTAATACTTTCTCTATCACACTTGCAGCTGCCCCCGATGATGACGCTATGAGAGCGGTGCTGCGTACAGATGGGTATGATCGCTGTGCCAATGCGATTCCATTGGTTAAGGAGTGGGTCGATCCTGAGGTTTCTGAGCCGATTAGCGATGCAAATGGCATGGCAAATCTGAATAACATGCATCGACTGACTGTCAAGGATGGTGAGCCATTAGCCCTTGGCCTTATTGCCATCGGTGACTCGCGAGTACATGCAAATCCTCTGACCGGCCGCGGTTGTACCCTGGCCTGGTTGTGCGCTTACGCGCTTGCAGATGCTGCCCGGCAACACCCGGATGATCTGCGTGCCCTGGCACTGGCACAGAACTCGGTTGTTGAGAATGATTGTGCGCCGTGGCTTGAAGCGCAGATGAATCAGGATGTTGATGCCATCGAAGTGAACAGACTGGTGCGGGAGGGGGAGGATCCTTATCAGGTTGAAAATGATGATGGCACCACCAACGAGAAGGCCTACATGAGATGCTTGATTCGTGACGGATTGGGGCCGGCATCCAGGGAGGATTTTGAGATTAATCGCATATTGTCTCGTGTCGCACATATGCTGGATATGCCAAAAAACATTTTGAATCGACCGGAGACCATGCAGAAGAGCGTTGAATGCTACGAACAAAGGCATGATCGACCGCCACGTGTTGAAGGACCGTCCCGGGAAGAAATGATTGAAATCCTTGCGGGATAGCAACTGAATGAAGAAACCATAGAATCCCCGGTTAACGCAGAGTGCTTGACCGGGGTTTTTTTGCGTCCTCTAAAACGAGGATGCGAACACGCGATCTGTATCCTGAGGCTGAATCTGGCAGATAACATGGCGACGGGGGTACTATCGTGATGATCTAACGAGCTTACAGATGCTCGAAGAATGTGCGCTAAGGACTTACCGTGGGCGGACTGAGCCAGTTAGATCTTAGAAATGAGTTTGTGTAAAAGGTGCGTTGACGTCACGAAATCAATCTCTCTATACTCAAGCAGGAGGAAATGGAGTCTTCATTTCTCATTTCATTCGAAACTAATGAGGTTACAGGGCTATGAGTCTTTCTGATTTTTCTCTTGAAGGAAAGGTTGCCATTGTCGTTGGGGCGAGAAGAGGTATGGGCAGGGCATTTGCCCTGGGATTTGCCGAGGCTGGGGCGGATGTCGTTGTCAGTGACCTCAAAGACGGCGATGGTCATCTCCATAAAACCGGTGAACAGATAAAGGACATGGGTCGACGTTCGCTCGTCGTACAGGCTGACATGTCGAAGAAATCGGATGTGGATAATCTGGTCCAAGAAACGATGGATGAGTTCGGCACTGTGGATATTCTGGCCAATGTTGCCGTCATGTACCATGGCTCCTCATTGCTTGATCTGGACGAAGAAGGTTGGGACTTACTTACCGATGTCAATCTTAAGGGGTATTGGCTGACCTGTAAGGCTGTCGCTCCGATCATGCAGCGCAACAAGAAAGGCAGCATTATCAATATGACCTCTCGCGGTGGGCTCAAAGCTCACGGAGAGAAACACATGGGAAACTACTGCGTAACCAAATCGGGTATTGCCATGATGACGAGGCAACTGTCGCGATTGCTGGGTCCAGATAACATACGTGTCAATGCAATCGCTCCCTCTCTGGTTCGACCCGATCCACCAAGAGTATTCGACCACAGTACGCCAGACAACCTGGAGGATCCGGAAGTGGCTTACGCCTGGCTTCAGGGGCCCGCGGGAATTCCACTTGGTCGAATGGCCGAACCGGAAGAGATGTCCAATGCCGCAGTTTTTCTGGCTTCCGATGCGGCCAGTTATGTCAGTGGTGCAATACTTTGCGTCGATGGCGGAGACCTGGCGTAATGAGTCATTAATCACAAGAATACAAATTTAGCGGGGTAATCATGGGCAACAACTGGGAAATCAATCATGTCGGAATGGTCACCAGGAGCAAGAACAAAATCCTGCGTTATCTGCAATCAATTGGTGTTGGTATAAGTGTCGGTCCTCAGCCCCTTCTACCTTATATTGAAGGTGAAACCAGCCTGTTGATGTACCGGAAACTCCACGGCGATCCGGTGACTAATACCTTTACTCCGGAAATACCGGGTGCACATACTTTCTACGATGGGGAAAGTCAGATCGGCACTTGTCAGCTTGAATGTATTGCGCCGGGCCCGGGATCCTTTATTTTTGAATATCTCGAAGCCAAGGGTGAAGGCATTAACCATCTATGCTTCAACGTACCGGATGTTCAACTTGAGACAGATAAACTGATTGAGAAAGGATGTGATCTGGTGTTCAGTGCAATTACCGGGGGTCAGATCGTCGAAAACTACCTCGACACGCGTGAATATGGCGACGTCATCATCTCTTTTCGCCCTCCAACGGGCACCTGGGAGAAAACCTGGCAGGAGAACAACCTGGCCTACCCTCTGGTCAGTGACTGGAAGTTCCGTGGTATCGACATTGCCGTGAATGATCTCGACAAGACCGTTGAGTACTATCAGTCCCTTGGTTTCCAGAATGTTCAGCCCGAGATCGTTCTGGACAGTGGTCAGTCCAGCAACTTTACCGTCAACGGTCAGGTGCCGGATACCACCACCAGATTAAGATCAAGACTGGTTGAAGTCGGCCCGTTGCAGTATGAGTTTGTGGAACCGCTTGAAGGAGAGTCCGCCTACACTGAATCGCTGGGTAAAAGAGGTGAGGGTATCAACAGTTTGGCGTTTAGCGTAGATGATCTTGCCGGTGAAACCGGCAAGCTGGTGGATAGAGGTGTCAATGTTGTTCTCAGTGCGAAGAGCGAAACGGGTGATGAATTTGCCTGTTTTGATACGCGCGAAGTCGGCAACACGATGATTAAGTTGATTCAGGCAGCCTAGCACCGATATGTCTCACCGTGAGTCTGTATTCGAAGGACCTGACATGTGATTCGCCGATTGTTTCCAGCGATACCGTTCCTGGTCCTGGCATCCTGTTCCACAACAGACAAGCAGGAGCCGAATCCGTCCACAGAGTTAAATCCTGACTGGGTCGTCACCGCCGACGAGGCGTATCAGTGGGCATCAGTCAAGAACGATAACCTGCCAACGCTAACCGGCAGCCCAGAGTGGCAAAACTATATGTCGTTTCTGGAAAGCAAGCTGACGGAATATGGCACGGTCGATCATTACAAAAACAAATGGAAATTTGAACGCTGGGATACGTCTGACGATGACAGTGACTGGTCTTTGGTTTCAGATGGCACCTCTGTTCGTGTTGCCCACTACGGTGCTTATTCGGGTTCAACGTCAGCAGAGGGTGTTACTGCTGAGCTGATATTCTACGATCATGATTACCTACCGGAATCAATTGAGGGCAAGATCGTTGTTATCCCAACCCGACCTCATCCCGACAAACCGTTCGACGACGATTACCTGATCAACTACACATTCAACGATTACGAATATGCGACGGGTGCAGATACACTGTCAGCGCCTTTTGAATTCGTTGATCCGTCGTTTAGTTTTACGTTCGATATATGGTGGCAGCTTGCCCAGGGTCTTGACTATATTCCAAAAGAAGGTGGTGCGGCAGGCGCGGTCATTGTTTATGACATGGCCTACGAGAGAACGAAGGGAATCTATACATTTCCGGTACCTACACTTTACGACTCGCCGACCCTGATCCTGTCACGAGAAGACGGTGCGAAAGTGATTGAGGATGCTAAGGCTGGAAATACCGCGACTATTAGACTTGAGGCCACGCTTGAGCCAGCTGAGGCATACCAGCTGGTCACCTATTTACCCGGTAAAGACTATGGCACGGACAGAGATGAACAAATCGTGCTGGTGAATCATACAGACGGTCCTTCTATTACACAGGATAATGGTGCACTGGGGCTCCTGGCGATTGTAAAGTACTTTTCGAACATCCCTCAGGATCAACGACGGAGAACGCTGACTGTTTACCTTGACTGCCGACACTATATGCCGGGAATGGAACGAGCTCATACTGATGTTACCTGGCTAAAACAGATTCCCGAAGCGAAAGACAAGATCATTGGCATGATCCAGGCAGAGCACCTGGGCGAAATGGATTACAGGGAGATTGATGGTCGGATTGAAGCCGTTGGGCTTCCGGAACAGTCCTATCTGTGGAGTAGGAATAACCAGGTGCTTATTGATGCTGCGATCTCCGCGGTCAAAAAGTACGGCTGGTACAGGGCGCAGGTATCCGTTCCTGAGCGCCCCGGTATCAAAGGCGGCATCCAACAGGTCTGGTGGGGTGTGGGAGCTTTGGGTAATCCTGGTTTTGATGCAGCTGGGAAACCACTGCACAACTGTGAAGTCTGGCATTGTCTGGACGTACCGGGTTTTGGAATTGGTGGATATCTCGGACATTACTGGAGTGTCGATGCAAATATCAGCAGATGGAACAAGGAATTGTTCCGAAGTCAGGCAATGACCATGATTGAGTTAACTGGCGTGTTGATGAACGCAGAGCTTAAGAGCATTAAACCAATTAGGAACAGTGCAAACTGAGTTTAGCCATGATGGATGTTCGTACGCTAATTACTAGACATACCAGTCGACATTGAATTCCTACGATATCGCGCCGACGTTACTTAGCTGTGGTTTTTTTATGGCTCTGGTGGCGGTTATATCCTTCCTTAAAGCACGCGGCGAAGTCAGCGCCCGGGATGAGAATTTTCTTGCTGAACGCGGACTGACCGCAGTTTCATCGCTGGTTCGCTGTTGCTGACTAATCTGTCGGCAGAGCAGATGATTGGACTCAATGGATCAGCCTATGGCTTTAATCTGAGTAGCATGGCCTGGGAGGTGACGGCTGCCGTTGCCACTATCTGCATGGCGTTTATTTTTCTTCCTCGTTATCTCGCTGGTGCATTTACCACGCTACCGGAATTTTTATGCGACTGGTTTGACGATACGGTGCGGCGAATGTCGGTAGTCTTGTTTATGGTTGGATAACGGTCCTATCTTGTCAGGGTCGCGAGTGTAGAAACCTGGGATCGGAACGGTGTAAAAGCACTCAAGTGAGTATCCCAGTCCTCTCAGTCCGCAAGACATTAAGCGGTGACATGCTCCTGTCCGGAACGAGGCATATTGACTGAGAATAAAATAGGTGGTTTATTCATCAGTGACCACGCTGACCTCAGGGAACATGACATGGCAGTACTCGAATCGAAACTTGATACCCGATCAGAACAGTACGAGAAGAACCGTACAGAAATGCTGGAAAAGCTTGCGCACTTGGATGAGCTCTACGTCGAGGCTGCTGAAGGCGGGGGTGAGGAAGCAATGGCACGTCTGCGTTCTCGCGACAAGCTACCGCTGCGGGAACGAATCTGTAACGTACTCGATCGCGATTCTCCGTTTCTGGAGATCAGTCCGCTTGCCGCCTGGCGCTCGAATTTCGTCGTCGGTTCCGGTGTCGTTCTTGGAATCGGGGTTATTGAAGGCGTTGAATGCGTCATCATGGGCCACGATCCCTCTGTTCGCGCCGGTGCCGGTAACATGTTTAACGGCAAGAAATTGATGCGAGGTCTGGAAATCTCGCGAGAAAACGGTATGCCATATGTGCAGTTTGTTGAATCGGCCGGTGCCGATCTGCGCGGGCAAGGGAGTGGTGGTGATCCTGAGGAGGCTATCCGGCGGGAAGGTGGTCACTTTGCCGAATCAGGACGACTGTTTTATGAAATCACGGAACTCTCCAAGATGCGAATCCCAACAATTTCGGTAGTGTTCGGTGCATCGACTGCGGGAGGTGCGTACCAGCCGGGTAT
This sequence comes from Gammaproteobacteria bacterium, assembly GCA_002725285.1. Classification (GTDB taxonomy): domain Bacteria; phylum Pseudomonadota; class Gammaproteobacteria; order Pseudomonadales; family Azotimanducaceae; genus JAHRVQ01. The sequence goes on from PBRC01000030.1 coordinate 9,720, forward strand.
GAGCGACTACAACATATTTATCAGAGGACAATCCCAGGTGGCGCTCGGCGGGCCCGCACTAGTTAAGATGGCAACCGGCGAAGACGCCGATTATGAGGCGCTTGCGGGTGCCGATATGCACACCAGCATTTCTGGTCTTGGTGACTACCTGGCGCTTGATGAGATGGATGGCATCCGCATGTGTCGTGAAGTCGTTGCACATCTTAATTGGCGAAAGAAGGGACCGGGAGCTTCCAAACCGACGGAAGAACCCCTCTATGACAAAGAAGAACTGCTTGGTATCGTGGGTGAAGATCTGCGCATACCCTTTGACATGCGGGATGTTATCGCGCGAATAGTTGATGGTTCACGATTCGAGGAATTCAAACCCCTGTATGGTCCAACGCTGGTGACGGGATGGGCTTCGATCCATGGATTCCCGGTCGGCATCCTTGGTAATAACGGTCCGTTGTTATCAGAGCCGTCCGAGAAAGCAGCACAGTTTATTCAGCTCTGCAATCAGGTAGATGTGCCACTTGTATTCCTGCATAACATCACGGGTTACATCGTTGGTACCGACTTCGAGCAGGGCGGGATCACCAAGAATGGATCCAAGATGATTAATGCAGTTTCGAATTCGACGGTCCCGCATATCAGCGTCATCATTGGTGCTTCCTATGGCGCGGGAAACTATGGAATGAGTGGCCGGGCTTTTGGTACCAAGTTCACCTATATCTGGCCAACTGCCAAGATCGCCGTAATGGGTCCGGCGCAGATGGCCGGTGTCATGACGATCGTTGGGCGCGCAGCCGCTGAACGTCGGGGTCTGGAGTTTGACGAGGAAGAGGATGCTAAACGACGGGACACAGCCGAGTTCTGGGCAGAAGAACGCTCGAAAGGACTCTTCGCCACCTCGCGGGTGTCGGACGACGGTATGATTGATCCTCGTGATACTCGCGATGTGATCGCGATTTCATTGTCCGCCTGTCACACTAACGAGGTTCAGGGTACCAAGGAGTTCGGAACCTGGCGCATGTAGTCAGCTTGTTCGTCAACTGGGAAATGGGTTGCTGCTGTGATCTCCTGTTGACTCTCTCACTTCCCGTTCAAGGTATTCCTGCAACGTAACAGCGGGTCTGCCCAGGATATCTGCAACCGCGTCACTGACGACGTCACCCATACCTTCGAGAAATGCCCGGTTAAACTGGAGCAGAATTTTGATATGCCATTCGGGTTGCCTGCTTTTCAACAGCGCCTGGTTCACTTCTTCCAGTGTTTGTTGCTGGTACTTCACCTCACGTCTAAGTACCTGTGTCATTGCCTCTGCTACCTGGTGGTAAGTGACACTTTCGTGACTCGTGAGTGTCATGTTCTCATTGACTGCTATGTTTTTTTCAATCAGGAGTCTGGTCGTGACATCTGCAATATCGTCAGCATCCACCATGGCAATCTTCGAATCAGCAACACCCGCACGAATGACACCTTCTGAACCGGCGGAGCCGAGAAGGAATACCAGATTCTGCATAAAAAACAGTGGCCGAAGAAAGGTATGTCTCAAACCCGATGACTGAATCTGTTGTTCTGTCTCGGCATGCCATCTGCCACTGTCGATATAGGAGTCGAGTGAAGTACCCAGACCGGAGATCTTAACTATATAGGGTTGTGATGTAGCGAGTGCCGCGGTAACAACCTTGCCCTGCAGCTCCACTTGCTCCGGATCGACTGGTGAAAGCAACATTACGGCCTGGGTGCCATCCACCGCAGAATGAAGCAGGTCGTGATCGGCCAGATCGCCGACGACAGTGTCGATTTTTTCAGATGGCAGCAGGTTTCTGGCTTTCTCATCGTCTCGAACCAGCACTCTCACGGGCTGATTCGCGGCCACAAGCCTGTTGACCACTCTCCTGCCAATTCGACCGGTAGCCCCGGTGATTAGAATCATTTTGTCAATCTACTGCCTGAAGACCCTGACAGCTTGCCACGACATGTCTGGGTATTCCAATGGCGGCTTTATGATGCATCGCGTCTAGCGCAGCTATCGGTTGCTGAGCAGACGACCAAGCAATGTTGGTGATCGAGTGAACCCGATAGCTGCAGCTATTTTCAAGGCGTCTTCCAAAGGATATGGCAAAGTATGAATGCCACCATGTACGCGCACACGGCCGGGAACGGGCAGCTCCGGGTGCAACCAGTCATGAATCGTCAGCAGACCGTTCAGACACTGTGATTGTTCAGGCGCAAATGTCTCTACTTGGAATGCCTCAGCCCCACCAAATGCCGCCTCGAATATCGGGTGTTCGAGCGAGCGAGTGCGTGTTATCGCAGCCGTATTGGCAGAGACTCGCAGTGGCCTTGGGTTAACAACGCCAGGTTGCCCATGGTTGGCCCAGCATTCTGCTACCACGATTTTCCCCAGATATTGGGCTGCCTGATAACTGGTCCCTTGTATGCCAACAATTGTCCGGGTGACACCTGCATGCGAAGTACCGTCAGTGTAACCACGACCTAATAGGCCAATGTTGTCGAGTAACGCTTCCCAGGCAGGACGTCCATTTCTGCGGGCGTTCATGGCATGTAAATCGTTCTCGTTGAGTGCAGTGGTCGCCGCAGGTGATATCAGCATGGTTACACTGGCAATCAGGTCTTGAGGCAACTTGTCGACCAGGGTATTCATCACAGCGCTTAAACGTAACTCCCTTGCTTGCCTCTGGGCATAGGCGTATAGACAGATATCCATTGTCCCGCCGTTCGCAAAGGTTAGTAAGGTAGCGAGGATCTCCCGGGGTTGGGTGAGTAAATTGGCATTCTGTTCAGGGTAAAACAGGATGCCGGAAAAATCCTTTGTGTGAAGCCAATCTGCAGGCGGCGGCGAGAGATCAAGCCATAGCACATCCGCACCTGCTTTGAGAAAGTGTTGCGTTGACGCCATTTCAGCCGCCGCTCCCAGAATCGCGATCTTTCTGCCGGAAAGGTTTATTTCGCCGTTATCAAGGGCGTTGTTTTGAAGCCAGGAGAGCGCCTTCGCTGCGTCCTCAGTGATGCAGTTTCTGGTCATGAGTGTTTCACCCAGATTAATTAGATCAGACCGCGCAATATTGTAGTCATCGAAAACAGGTTGCCATCCGCCGACGCCCTCACCCTGGACTCGTTTCAGTTCGAGGGGTTTGGCGGTTGAGTTCAAGACATCATCGAACGGGCTAGTTTCTTCTCCATCCTGCCAGACCAGCGTCTGTTGTGTGGCGCGTGTCATCTGCCTGGCGATTTCTAACCTCTTCGGACTTGCAAGCCTGACTGCTTCAAACCTTGGAATGAGCGTAACGTATCGTTTTCGAAACTCAGCCGTCTCGTCTGGCCACGCGTCGATGTTAAGTTCAGCAGGGAATGAGTCGATGGCAACCGAAAGAATTTTGTGCAGAATGGAAGAAGCACTTGCTTGATTTTGTAGCTGAACGGAGGCTTCGGTTTTCACCATGGTTACCAGGTTTCGATTGATTGTTATATTGCGCTGGGATCATACAGCATTAACGGGAGAGGAGACTTGGGGGTTGCATGAACCCCCGAGATTCGTCATTGGCTGTTTTTTGCCGAACCTGTTAGCGTGAACGCATATTAAAGAGCTTTTGCCGCTGGGGTATGCTTATAAGGTAAGGAAAACTGTAGATAGTCCTTTTTTAGTGCCCATAGTTAAGGGCACTGTCAATGCGCAGGCAACAACTCAATGGCTGAACAAGAAAACAAGAAAATCGCAGGCGGCGTTGAATACCATATTGCTGACCAGCAATATTTTGAAAAACGACATCTGAAGAAATATGCCGGTGTCTGGTCACTCTGGGCTCTGGGGGTGGGCGCTGTGATATCAGGTGATTTTTCCGGCTGGAATTTGGGGGTAGGGCAGGCTGGCTTCGGTGGGTTCTTAATCGCACTCGCGCTGATCACAATTATGTATATCGGCCTTTGTTACTCCATCGCAGAAATGTCGACTGCACTGCCGCATACAGGTGGCGCATACTCTTTTGGTCGAACTGCAATGGGACCGTGGGGTGGTTATGTCACTGGTCTTGCCGAAAATATGGAATACGTCATCACAACAGCTGTTGTCTGTTACTTTGCGGCTGCCTACCTGCAGAATATTTTTGAAACCGACTCTGCCATCCAACCGGTCTGGTGGTTGGGTCTGTATGTGGTTTTTGTTGGTCTCAACATACTGGGTGTTGAAGCATCGTTTAAGTTCATTGTCTTCATTACTGTGCTGGCGTTGCTGATTTTACTTACCTTTTTTGTCAGTGCCGTTACGCACTTCAGTTGGGATTTGTTGTGGAATATCGAACCCGAACCAGGGAATTCAATTTGGCTGCCGAAAGGCTGGGCAGGTGTCGGCACCGCGCTCCCCTTTGCAATATGGTTGTACCTGGCAATCGAACAGCTGCCGCTGGCTGCCGAGGAATCAACGGATATCTCACGGGATATGCCTCGTGGTCTGATCTGGGGCCTGGTGACACTGATGATTACCGGTTTGCTGGTTACATTCCTGAACATCGGGATTGGCGGTGGTGCCGCTTATTTCGGCTCTGAGACTGAAGAGCCCTTACTGGACGGACTCAAACTCACGGTGGGATTGTCAAGTGCGAAGATACTGGGGCTTGTTGCCGTTGCCGGATTGATTGCCAGCTTCCACGCCATTATCTATGCCTTCGGGCGAAATATTTACTCGTTAGGCAGAGCAGGGTACTTCCCGCACTGGTTATCGATCACCCATTCGCAGCGCAAGACCCCGTTTGTAGCATTGATTGCTGGTGCAGTCCTGGGTTTTAGTGTGCTGATGGCATTGTATTTCGTCGATCCGAACGGCAGCGGCACCTTTGGCGGGATCATACTCAACATGGCAGTCTTCGGGGCTGTGATTGCCTACGCCATGCAGATGGTGGCTTATATTATTCTTAATATAAGATATCCACAGATAAGGCGGCCATACGTAAGTCCCGTAGGGAATGTGGGTGCGGGAATCTCGTTTGTCATCTCTGTAATCACCCTGATATTACTCTTTCAGAATCCGGATTTCAGGCTTGGTGTCATTGGTGTCGCGGCCTGGTTTGTATGCGGGCTCTTGTACTTTGGGCTCTACGGGCGCAAGACGCTGGTTTATTCACCGGAAGAAGAATTTGCGATTAATTTATTGGAAGACCAGCAAAGCACGGATTGACAAATTGAAGGGATGGTTATTTCGGGACAGCCAAATCTGCACAGCATTAGATCGTACATTCGTACTATACTCGTCACTCGTAAGAAACATGCACAAGAGCAACCGGTGCTCGAAATATGAGTAGCCATATGTGCTATCAGCTTATACCGGACGGTGAATTTCAGGCCGTCGGATCAGCAGCATGAACAAGGAGATCTGACAATGAAACAGGAAGATATTCTGTACGAGCAAACCGGTGATGTGGGGGTTCTGACCCTCAATCGTCCGGAGCGCCTGAATGCCCTCTCGGGCGATATGGTCGTGGGTGCCTTGCAGACCCTCAATAAGATAGCCGCTGAAGGTAGTGCCCGGGCTCTTGTGATCACGGGTGCAGGGCGAGGGTTTTGCTCTGGTGCTGACCTTGCAGGTGGTCAGGGAGACAGTCGTTTGGAAGATAGTGCAGGTCATCTTGGTGATGGTATGAGACAAGGCATCAATCCTCTGATTCAGGGAATCGTCGAGGCACCATTCCCGGTGATCGCTGCGGTTAACGGTCCGGCCGCGGGTGCTGGCGTTGGGATTGCCCTTGCTGCAGATTTCATGATTGCCTCAGAATCCATGCAGTTGCTGCTGACGTTCTCCCGCATTGGCATGGGGCTTGATGCCGGGACTTCATGGTTCCTGTCCCGGCAATTGGGGATGCGCAGGGCTACTGCAATATCAATGCTGGTGGAACCGATTGACGCCAGCAAAGCGGAGCAATGGGGATTGGCCTGGTCTGCGACCGCGGATAAAGACCTCATGCCAGAAACGATGAAACTTGCCAATCAGCTTGCCACAGGTCCGACTCATGCTTTTGCCGCGCAGAAAAGGCAAATCAGAGAAGCCAAGGAAATCACCCTGGCTGAGGCGCTCGACCGGGAAGCAGACGTTCAGGATGAATTGATAAAGAGTGAGGATTTAAAGGAAGGCATTACCGCATTTCGAGAAAGGCGGCAGGCGATCTACTCAGGTCGTTGATTCACAGTACCTGGCCAAAACCTATCTCTGGTTAAACTTCTCGGATATTGATAGTGGCGCGGGGCGCTCGCAGCTGCTCTCAAGTTCGACATGTCGACCCGTATCGGAAGCATCCTGAATGGCGTGCATAATATCGAGGATATGATAGGCGAGTTCACCTGAAGCGCGGTGGGCGCGCCCGGTAGCGATGGCTGCCGCCATATCCGCCAATGCAATGCCTCGTGAATTCTCCGCGAATTCATGGGTCAAAGGAATATCCTGCCAGGTTTCATCATCCATGCGTTTGATCTTCGGAGCACCGCCAAAAGTATTTGGGTCAGGCACACTGAGAGAACCCTCGGTTCCGAATATTTCAATCCGGGGAACTTCTGCAGCCCAGACATCGAAGCTGGTGGTGATCGTGCCGATTGCACCTGAGGCGAAATCCAATATTCCGGTAATGTGGGTTGCGACCTCGACATCTACCTTCTGCCCATATTTGATTTTGCTGGTAATGGTTCGCTCAGGGAAACTGATACGTGCTGAGCCGGTTACCCGTTTCACCGGCCCGAGCAAAGATACAAGGGCGGTCAGATAGTACGGGCCCATATCGAACATCGGTCCGCCACCGATCTTGTAATAAAATTCAGGGTCGGGATGCCAGCTCTCGTGTCCGTGACAGAGCATAAAAGCCTGGGCACCGATGGGTTCACCTATCCGACCTGCATCAATCACTTTTCGGCAGGTTTGGATGCCACCTCCCATGAAAGTGTCCGGTGCACCGCCTACAAGCACATCGTTTTCTGCAGCAGCCTTGAGCAATTGTTGGCCTTCATCCCTGGTAAGTACCAATGGCTTTTCGCTGTAGACACTCTTACCCGCCTGAACCGCCTGTAATGCGACTGGAAAGTGTCCCGGAGGCGTGGTGATGTTGAGGATGATATCGATCGCCGGATTGGAGAGAATCTCTTTAAGCGTTGACATCTGTACATTCGGATACTCATCCACCTTGGCCTGTGCGCGTTCAACGATAAGATCGGCGCAGGCTATCACTTCAACATTATCAAAAACGGTGCAGAGGTTCTTGAAGTAGATAGCACTGATATTTCCGCATCCGATAATGCCGATTCCCGTCTTCTTCATCAAAACTCCTCAGGCTGATTTGAATTCCGGAACAACTCTGTCACCGATGGCCCACATCATGCCTCGCTTCACTATCTCTATGGCTTCCGGTGTTTTGAAGTCATCCGCAACGTGACCCAGAGATGTGTAGAAAATTCGCGAATCACCGTAGCGTCGCTTCCAGATAACGGGCATCTCGGTACCCTTTATCCAGGGTGTATTCCCATGTTTACCGTTGAATATCGTAGTGGCTAGAACCTCATTTCCCGGGTCCGTATGCATATAGTACTGCTCCGACATCATCCAGAAGTCTTTAAGACCACGGGTGATAGGATCTTTCTGATTGGTCACCTTAACTTTGTAGCGAATGACACCGCCAGGATGTACAACCCACTGACCACCGGTCATAAACTGGTATTCTGTGTTATTGCGGAAGGAGTCGCACATGCCACCATGCCAGCCGGCCACATGAGCGCCATTTAAAATGGCTTCCCTCAGCCCTTTCCACTGCGGATGACTGATTTCCCCCATGGTCCATATCGGTACAATCAGATCGAAATTTCGCATCCGGCGTTTGTTTGTATAGACGTCGAGCGTGTCCGAGACCACCACACGATATCCCTTTGACTCGAGCCAGGGCCCGAAAAGGTCAGCACATTCCCTGGGAGTGTGTCCATTCCACCCGCCCCAGACCAGAAGTGCAGCCTTGCGTCTGGTGCTTTGTTTCTTTTTGGGGTATACCATTTGTATCTCCCTTGATCTCAAGAACCTGTTCATGATCAATTCAAGAACTCAGTTGGAATCCTTCGGAATATCTCAGGATTCAGGCTCATCTAATGTAAATGCCCAAATTCCGGCCCCTCCTTTCGATGGTGCTTTGTGGGGTTTACCCAGACTCGCGCTGAAGCTCTCATAAGTACGTGATAGTGCACCAACATGAATGTTGTCGACACCCACTATAACTGCAACATATTGCCTGCTGTTGACGCTGTAAGTGATCAGGCTCGAGGTAGGTTCGGCACTTAGCCTCGTTTCCCAGAGGAGTTTACCGTTGGAGTCATCAAACGCTTTTAGCGACGGATCAATGTCGCCGGAAAAAAGCAATCCACCCCCGGTGGTCAATATGCCTGTTGAAAAAGGTGAGGGCTGGTCGTGAGTCCAGGCGAGTTTCTGATTAGCAATGTCGACGGCCTGCAGACGACCCAGCATTCCATCACTACTGTCCGGATGTTTAGCTGGTGATATCCTGACACCAGAGGTGAGTATCTGTGCGCCATCTGGTCCGAGAAGCATGCATATTTCGGTCAACGGGATATAGGCAAGTTTTGTCTGCGGACTATAGGAAGTCGGCGGCCAGTTTCTGGCACCCAGAGCNCTCGGGCAAACTACAGTGGGTCTGTCTGGATCGGGCAATTTTGCCGGATCAATAGTCTTGGCACCGGTCTCAGGGTCGATTGCAGTGATTACATTCTGTACCCCCGTGTCCACTGAAAAGAGGTACTCACCGGTCGCTGCATCCAGCGCATCAAGAATTGCCATTTTGCCAACATTCATTACCACCTTTCGGTCTTTACCGTTGATGGCAACGGTCACAATTTGGCGTTCGAATGCCCAGTCCAGATCCCACTGGCCATTTGCCAGGTGTTGATAGTGCCAGATGAGTTTCCCGGTATCTGCATCCAGCGCCACCGTGCTGTTAGTGTAGAGTGCCGAGTTAGAGATACCCGCTTTGTCCACCTCGTGCAGGAGTGGTCCGGTATCGTAGGTTGGTGCAACGCCAAAATAGATAAGATTCAGTTCAGCATCGTAAGTACCTTGATGCCAGACGGAGCCGCCGCTACGTTTTTCAAGAGGCAGACCATTCCAGGTATTACCCCAGGGTTCACCNGGTCGGGCGATGGTGTTGAAACGCCAGAGTTCGTCTCCGCTATCGCCGTCAATGGCCACGATAAAACCACCTTTAGGCATAAAACTTGCCGTAACTCCCTGGATCACCTTGTTACCGATGGTCAGCGGGGCAGTTCTGAGCTGGTAGCGTCCTCGACCGGCTCCACTTGATTTCATGTCAATCTCATGGTTCCAGATCAATTTGCCGGTTTTGGCGTTCAGCGCGAGAACGTGGTTGTCCGAGGTGGGTACATAAATCTTGTCATTATGCAGACCGATGCCCATCTTTGAACTCGAGCGATCTGCCTGCCTGTATTGATAACGCCAGAGCACATTCCCGTTTGTTGCATCTATCGCCAGCACGGTATCAGGGAAGGTATGGAGAAACATAACACCCTGGTGAACCAGCGGTGCGGACATGCTCGACCCTGGACGCAGGGGTCTCCGCCATGCTGGTTTAAGACCAGTCACGTTTTCCCTGTTGATCTGCTTCAGAGGGCTGAAACTGAGCCCGTCTGAACCGCGCCCCCATCGCAACCAGTCATCAGGAGAGGGGTTGTTCAGCATCTCGTCTGTCACGTTGGGTAGATTCTTGAGCAATGCGACCTGTTCCGCCGATGCCTCGACTGGCGCGTCCGGGTCGTATGTCGCTCCCTCCAACCGGGGTACGACGAGACTATCGAGCGCAGTTGTATTTATGGGAAGCGCATCGCCACGTTTTAAGCCATTTGACTTCAGGATATATGCCAGAATGTTGGTGTGGGTTTCATCACTCAAACTATCCTGATTTGCAACGGGCATCTTGGACATTCTCCGAACATGAAAAGAGAGAAATTCCAATGGTTTGCCGCGCCACGACTGATCGAAACGCTCACCAACGAGACTCGGTGCGAGATGGATACCTTTTAGTTTCGAGCCGTGGCAGCTTGCACAGTATTTTGCGTACTCCTTCTTTCCTGCTTTCTCCTGTGCTTTTGAATAACTGGCTGTTTGAGCAAAGCTGGTGGACTGCCATTGCACCAGCAGAAAAAAAAGAAAACAATAGAATCCTGTATGCCGTCTTAATGCCATCAACTGTCCCCTGTTGGTTATTGTCTCAATCTAATCCTGATTCCGCTCATACGACTTTAGCGTCCTCTGCAAGGTGACCCGTGAACCAGAGATTACTTTTGTTTGCGGATGCTCCATCTGTCGTCTCAAGTCTCCTGTACTTGTACGCTCAGTTCATATTTAGATCAAGCCGGTAGTTGTGGATCCTGCTCCATTCGTTTTTTGTCCAGCGGTGTGGCAGATTGCTTATGTCTGCAATTAGCAGATATTTCTATGTGAATCCATACAGGTTTAATGTATGTCGTAATATGGAGACAATGTCTCTGATGGCAATAAGACGACTGAAAAAATATGATCAAATTTGCAATCTGCATGTTTCTGGTTGCCTCAGCGTCATGTTTTGTGACACAAGCCGTTTGACCGACAGACCCAGTTATTGTCAATACATCGATTGTGGATGGTACAGGTCGTAATGTGTGTGAAGCCAGTCCCGATTAATCTTGCTACCTACTCGGGCCATGGTTCGCTGCGAAAAGCAGTGATGCAAGAGGACTACCAAAAAGAAGCAACAGCAGTGGAAATTGCCCAGATGTCTGCAAGGTTATCGACTGATCTGGAGGCAGGGTCACTGGGTCTCTCGACCGGCCTAGAATACGATCCCGGCATCTATTCAAGCACCGATGAGATCATACAGGTTGGGCGGGAGAGCTATATCCCCTTACAGATTTCCCAGCAATCCATGGGGTTGTTTGAATTGTGCGACGATATATTGTCTAAAACCCATACCAGCCTCCTCTTTCTGGTTCTTGCCAGTTTCCTGATGCCAGATACTCATCTATCGACCGGAGAACTCGACCTGCGGTGGCGAGTTCTTCCTCTGAAAACCTCTCACCAATGGTGCGAAAGAGAAATACTTCCTGACGTCGAACAGAATCAAACAGGTCTTCTCCTTTGCGAGTAATTCGGATTAGCGGTGAACGTTTGTGGGACGGATTCTCCACAATCTTAATCAGTCCGGAGTCAGTCAGACTGTTGACGATGATCTGGATATGTTGGCGGCTGACTGATTTCTCTTTCGCGATCTGCGGCACGGTCCTGGGTTTCTGTTTGTAGAGAAATTCTAAGACCGCTCTCTGACTGGTGTTGATGCCGGTGTCCTGTAACAGTGTATCGCTGACGAAACGAAATCGCTGAAACAGCCTTCTGTTCTGCCAGATGAGTTTCTCTATCAGTGTCTCAGTAGCCGCTGTCTGATCACCGTTTAGCTCGTTTAGTTCATTCATAGAGAAATATCTGATTGACAACGTACTTGTCATTATAGCAAATATGACAAGTATATTGTCAATATTCTTGATAGACCGGGTCAGAATTGCGTAATTCAGGGTATGAGTTGGTCTGAGGGGTGAAGTGGCAGGNCCTTGATACTTAAGGGATCTGGTCTGAATGGCACTTACTTAAGGAACAACTTGCAGTTAACGGTCCTATCTTGACAAGGCCGCAAGCGGTTTCTCTTCTCGCGTAGTTCTGCAGCGTGCGAAGGCAGGGGCCGGAGCCGTCAAGTAAGCACCGCTCAGGTCTGATTTCGATCGGGTCGGACGGGAACAAGTTCCGTGAGGATTCCACCAGCTGTCTTGGGGTGAAAGAAAGCGGGAGAGTTTGCTGGAGGATTCTCGACGCCAAGGTCTATTTGCCGCATACCCTGCTCGCGAAGACGTGCCGCTTCTTCATCAACACTGTCGCACCCGTAACCCCAGTGATGGAGACCGGCACCAAACCGCTGCAGATATTTGTAAGTTCCTGCCTCGGGCACCACGGGGATCAAAACCTCAACCTGTGTCTCGCCGGTGCCTACCTGGAAAAAGTAGTTATGAGTACCTTCAGGCTTGAAATATGCGCCATCTGGAAGAGGTGAGCGCTTACTATCAAGTGGAAACCCCAGCTGGGAATCTAATACGCTCATGGCTTCTTCAATGGTATGTGCGACGACACCGATGTGGTCAAGGCAGACAATCATGATATTCCCCTGGATGGTGATAGGTTGATTTGTGATGCAAGAAGCATGGAAGCATCATTCATATCCTTTAGCAACTCCGTTGGAATCTGCCGGGAATTCAACTCGCCGAGCCGGGNAAGATCCTGATGAGAATGTCCATTGCCGGGATTCCGGAACAAATGAGTAGNTCTGGTCTTTTTGCTGTCCTTCAGACACTTTTTGACGTTTACTTGGTACATGGGAATTAAAAAAGAACAGAACTACATGGGCTTCGAACAGGGGCCGATTCGGCCGCCGAGTGAGGCAAACTCGCTGCTTCTGAGGGTGACGCGAAACTGTCCCTGGAATCGTTGTACTTTCTGCTCGGTCTACAAGCAACAGCAATTCTCACTTCGTTTAGTGGAGCATGTCATTGCTGATATTGAAGCCATCTATGAGGTGGTGTATCGAGTACTCGATGAGCTGAATGAGCAGGGGCACCTGACGCAGGAACGTGTTAACTACCTGGCGGAGAATTACTTCGCAGACAATATTCAGGTCTTTAGTATCGCCGTCAACTGGCTTGCCCGGGGAGAGGGTTCTGTTTTTCTACAGGATGCGAATAGTCTGATTATCAAACCGGACAATTTAATTACGATTCTCAAACATCTGAAGATGAGATTTCCGTGGATTTCCCGGATCACATCCTATGCCCGGTCGCACACCATCAACAGGATATCAGACGATAAACTGGCGGAACTAGCCGAGACTGGTCTGAATCGAATCCATATTGGTATGGAATCTGGTTGTGATGAGGTTCTGAAATTAACTGATAAGGGGGTTACCAAAGCCCATCACATCAAAGCAGGCCAGGCGGTAAAGAAAGCGGGTATTGAGTTGTCAGAGTATGTAATGCCTGGTCTGGGCGGGGCCGATCTTTCATCTGAGCATGCCTATCACACGGCTGATGCGTTGAATCAGATCGATGCAGATTTTATCCGGCTTAGAACACTCGCCATTCCGCCGAACATTCCGCTTTATCAGGACTATCAGTCCGGTGAATTCAAAAAGTGCACCGACCTGCAGATTATCCTTGAGATACATGAGTTTGTAACAGCGTTGACCGGCATCAGTTCAACGCTAGCAAGTGACCATTTCTACAACCTGTTGCAGGAAGTTGACGGTAAACTGCCGGATGATAAACCGCGCATGCTGGAGATCCTGGAATACTACATGCAGCTACCGCCGGATGAGCAGTCACTTTACCAGTTGGGTCGCCGGCTGGGGTACTTCCAATCTCTTGCTGATCTTGAGCCTGGGGTGCAGCGGCGAGGTATTGAGTCAGTCTACGAGAAACTCCAGGTGACACCAGATAATATCGACATGATAGTCGAAAAACACATGCTCAAGGCAATCTAGACAGCAGATTGCCTTGTTGCCGGGCTGGAGAAATCTAAGCCTCGAAGCGTTTGTTTACCTCATCCCAGTTAACAAGATTCCAAAAAGCAGCAATCCAGTCGGGTCTCACATTTTTGTACTTCAGATAGTATGCGTGTTCCCATACATCGATTGTCAGTAATGGTTTCTGACCTAGTGAAAGTGGACACACCTGATCGTGTGTGTCTGTAATCTGCAGTTCACCATCGCCATCCACAATCAGCCATGCCCAGCCTGAACCGAAGTGGTTGGCTGCTTTATCACTGAATGCCTCTTTAAAGGCGTCAAAAGAATCCCACCTGGCTTGAATAGCATCGGAGATAGCGCCGGTTGGTTCACCACCACTTGGAGACAGTGAGTGCCAGAAGAAAGTATGGTTCCAGGTACCACCAGCGTGGTTACGTACAGGGGTACGTTTGTCTTCAGAAATGCTGTCAAGATCAGTCAGAATATCTTCCAGCGACTTGTCAGAAACTCCGGCTGCATCCGCTGCAGCGTTCAGCTTGGTCACATAGGTGTTGTGATGTTTGCTGTGATGAATCTCCACTGTTTGCGCGTCGTAGTGCGGTTCCAGGGCATCATAGTTATAGGGTAATTCGGGTAATTCAAAAGCCATGTTTAATTTCTCCGTTATATTATTAGTTATATTATTAGTTATATTATTAGTTATATTATTAAAAGAAGCATTGTCAAAAGAATCTTGTTCAGGACGATGTCATATGACTAAATCGTCAATATATTGCTAATAATAACCATTTCTATAGGGTAAATGCGAGATATATTGTTATAATGATAATATATTGGATGTCCTGACAAGGATAATCTACTATCTCAGCAACTGAAGGGATCTGAGACACGATCCTAGACTGGTACCTGATCTGGAGAAATGATGGTGAGTAATCCCGTATCTGATGGCATTAGAAGATTGCGTTCAGTTCATAAGCTGACCCAGACGGAACTTGCCAATCTGGCAGGCATCCCCCGAGCGACTCTGGCTAATATGGAGAAAGCATCCAGCAATCCATCGATATCGGTGGTGGTAAAGGTTGCCCGTGCCTTAGGTGTCTCGGTAGAGGATCTGGTGGCGAAACAGCAAGCCACTTTCGTAACTCAGGTAAAACGCAAAGATATGCAAATTAGTCGTCAGGATGATGGTAGATATGTCGGAACCCGGGCTTCGCCGATTAATGCACCCTATATTCAGGTCAACGACGTGAGTATGCTGCCCAATTGTCATACGCGTGGCAATCCACACCCGGAAGGTAGCCATGAACTTTTCCTTTGTCTTGAGGGAACCGCGACCATCGTGATTCAAGATGAAAAGTTTGAAGTAGCAGCGGGTGACTTGATCTACTTCCCGGGGAATTTACCTCATGACTATAGCAATGCGGGTCTGAAACCAGTCCACGCAATCTCGATCGTCAATATTCTTGAGCCAAAACAGACATCTCGAAAAATCAGCTAGAATATATCTCGCAGGCTTCGACCACCCGCTTTCTCAAATTTGCTGGTCGAGTGAGCGCCATACACAGCTGCTGCCGGTGGTAAGATATTGGTCATAAACTGCTGGGTAGCAGTATCCTGCTAACAAGTGAACTGATGCGCTGGAGGCATAGCTATGGAATATACTGAAATACTCGTTGAAAAACTGGACCGGGTAGCAAAAATAACCCTGAACCGACCTCATTATAGGAATGCGATCGGTCGGATCACGATTGAAGAACTTGATCACGCCTTCATGGCAGCTGCAGAGGATGATGAGATTGGTGTGATTGTTCTTTGTGCGAAGGGAGACCATTTCTCAGGTGGCCATGATATCGGCACACCCGAGAAGGTTGCCGACGACGAGGTCAGACCATTTCCAGATGGTGTGAGAGGCACCTTTCACCGGAGCTGGTATCTATATATTGAGCATGGTCTACGCTGGCGAAATCTGCCCAAGCCCACGATTGCTGTAGTTCAGGGCAAGTGTATCTGGGGTGGGTGGATGGTTGCGACAACCATGGACATGATCTTTGCAGCTGAAGATGCCCAGTTTCTCGGTTCCAATTTTCAGTTCTTTTCAGTGCCGTGGGACATTGGCATTCGCAAAGCCAAAGAGGTGTTATTCGAGCCCAGATTTATAACGGCAAGAGAAGCCCAGGATCTGGGGTTTGTTAATCGTGTCCTTGCGAATCAGGCAGAAGCCGAAGAAGAAGCGCTTGCCTATGCGGCAAGGGTAGCAACAAACAGCCTGTTCAATCTGCGCATGACAAAGGTGAATATCAATATGGCGCAGGACATGCAGGGTTACACCAATCACATCGTCGCTGCGCATACCAAGCCGGGTGGAGGTTCTAATCGAGGCGCACAACTACCGTCTGGCGGGAGAAGGGTCGCCCCCATACCAACTGCCGAGGAAAACCTGCGTAAGACCAGGGGAATTGGCTGAACTTCTACCCAGGGTCTGATTGGACCTTTTCCAGAAGCTGGCCGGTAATATTCGCATTGATGAGTTCCTGTATTTCCCCGGCAGACAGACCGAGATCTTCCGAGAGGATCTCGATACTGTGTTCGCCAATTCTGGGTGCCGGACGACTCACGACGAGTTCGCTGCTGGAGAATTGCCATGGGAATCCACCGTGCAGACAGGTTTGCAGGTCCGGATGGCTCACGGGGATGAACCACTGCTTTGCTGCGAGATGGGGGTGATCCAGGATGCGTAATATATCGAGTACTTCTTCTGCCGGAATACCTGTCGCCTGGAGTTGTTCGCTTACCTGTTCAGGTTGCCGAGACCGCGTCCAGTCTGATATCACCGAATAAAGTTGATTTGCATTCTCCTCTCGAGCCGATTCTGTGTCGTATCCGCTTAGTCCCACAATTGATTCAAAATCATTCCACTCGACCTCATTTCTGACGGAAATAGCAATCCACTTATCCAGCCCCTTGCAGGGATAGATGCCCTGTAATGCCATATCTGGGTGGTTATTACCGTGAGAAATACTATCCGTACCGTATGAAGCAGCCAGAATGTCTTCGCCGATATAGGTGAGTGCGGCCTCAATCATCGAAGCGCTCACTGACTGTCCCTCACCGGTGATATCTCTCTGATTCAGAGCAGCCAGGGTCATTGCAGCAAGATGCATTCCCGTGATGGCATCTGCCTGATAAAAACCCATCACCATCGGTTCTTCCTGTGGATTACTAAACAGCGCATCCCAGCCAGCCAGCGCTTCAATCGTGGTGCCATTCGCCTTGTAGTTGGCATAAGGTCCTTCTTTTCCGTAGCCTGAGCAGCAGACGGAAATAATCTCTGGATTCACTGCCTGTAACACCTCGTACTGCAATCCAAATTTGTCCATGACACGCGGTGTGAAATTCTCAATAATAATATCTGCGTCCTTGATTAATTCAAGAATCAGGGAGCGGCCCTTTTCAGTCGTTAGATCGAGGCAAAGTCCGCGTTTGTTTCGGTTGGCACCATTGAATCTGCCGCATGCGTTGAGAGGATGCGCATTGGCATTGGTGACGGCAGCCACCTCGTCTGGAGACCGAGCGCCACGCCAGACATCCGGACGCCTTAGCGATTCAATTTTGATGACATCTGCACCCAGGTCAGCAAGCAGTTGGGTTGCAAATGGACCTATCCATGCCTGCGTCAGATCAATGATGCGGATATTCTCAAGTGGGCGATTAGAACTGTTTTCGTTTGGTTCGGCTTCGATGGGAAATGAGATTCGCTGACGCCATTTAAGGTTTGGTTCCATCTTCACCGGTGCGGGTGTGCTGGCAGTATCCTCAAGCCCAGAGATGCGACCTGGCGGTCCGTTGACTTTAAGATCACCTAACTGATGATGGTGCGATCTGAAGTAGCCCGTCTCAACCAGGTGGTCATTAGTCAACGCCTCACCGGGCGTGTTCAGCAGCCCCACAGGCTGTGAGGAAGTTTCATTGAATGCCCGAAATATCGCCCGCGCGGAGGTGCCTTTTGAGTTGCTTTTCAGGAATTCTGCAACGGCAGCATCGTTCATGCGCTTCTCGGGAGTCGACACTGACTCGGGGATTGAATCCGGGTCAATATCCAGAAGCTCAAGGAGTCGATCAAAGGCTCGCTGAGATCGAAGATTGAGGGAAAGATATCCGTCGCCAATTGGAAACAACCTCACGCCAGATCCCGGTCCACCTTCGCGTTCTTCAGGTGAACCCGAGTACTGGGCACGAACAAACGGCACCATGGTGACAACCGAATCGAAGCAGGAAACATCAACGGTTTCACCAGTTCCGGTAACCTGTCTTTTGTGTAGTGCCGCGAGTGCACCGACAAAAGCAGTTACGCCGCAGTAATATCCAATCAAGTGACCGGGTGCTCGAAGGGGTGCGTGACCCATTTTACCATTCAGGGATAAGTACCCGGCACTTGCTTCAATGGTAAGTTCAGTAGCTTGCCTCGTGCTAAAGGGCCCTGTTGTCCCGAAAGGCGTGATCGAAATGACGATAACGCCTGGTGGTTTTTCCATTCCAAGTCTGGAAAAAGGTTGATCGGTAATAATCACATCGGATGTTTCCCACAGATCTTTTGTCAATGATTCCAGACTTTGGAGGCGCTTTCGTCGATGCAGATTTTCCCAGAGCAGGGAATAGGTGCCCCCATCTTTCTTCACTGAAGGTGCTGCATCTCGGAGCGGAGATCCTGTCGTATCCTCGAGGAGTATGACATCAGAACCCCATTGGGCGAATTGTTGTCCACACCAGGCCGCGGCAATTGATGTACTGTATTCGAGGATCCTGAGCTGTTTCATTAGAACTGCCTGGACTCGATAGTCCTTCCCACGGATTCAACTGCCCCAGCACATTTCGACAGGTGGCTCATGAGCAGTAACTTAATCATGGATTCGATCCTTCTTCATAGTCTTTGGGAGAATATCACCGAAAAAAACATTTGGCAGTTCCGGTGCAGCCCGGTAATTCTGCCAGACAATAGGATGTGATCAGCTGTAATATGTATCTGCTGACGACAATGGCCTATTTGAACATTGTCGTGAGTCTTTGAAGTCGGTTTTCTTAAGAGGAGGTAACCGTGGTGGGGAAAGAGGATGAAAACGCTGTCGGATCTGTTTCACGTCGTGATGTCCTGAAGTCCATGGTCGTCCCGGTACTTGGCCTTGCCACCAATCGCGCAGCAGGTCAGCAAGGCGCCTCAGGTTCAAATTCACAACCAGGATTGGAGGGGCTTATGTTTCAATCTGCTGCTTCCCAGGCTCAGCAAATCCGAAATAAACAGTTAAGCAGTGAAGAACTGGTTGAACTCTACCTGCGTCGAATCGAGCAGATTAATCCAAAAATAAATGCAGTGGTGGCGATAGCAGACGATGCCATGGAGCAGGCGAGACTTGCTGACAATGCGCTGGCGAAGGGTAAGTATAAAGGTCAGTTGCATGGTGTGCCTATGACCATCAAGGACTGTTTTGATACAGCTGGAGTAGTTTCTACCTGGGGAACTCTGGGGCGCAGGAATTTTATTCCAGATGAAGACGCAGCCGTGGTGAAACGTCTTAAAGCTGCTGGTGCTATTCTCATCGGCAAAACGAATACGCCTGAATTCACGCTGTCTTTTGAAACGCATAACAAGATTCATGGTTTTACCAACAACCCTTACGACACGAAAAGATCGCCAGGCGGAAGTAGTGGTGGTGCAGCTGCTGCGATTGCTGCCGGATTGACTTCATTCGACATCGGCACTGACTATGGTGGAAGCATACGCGTCCCTTCTCATTGTTGTGGGACAGTTGGCATCAAACCAACAAGCGGGAGTGTTCCCAGAACAGGGTTGTGTCTTCCTCCGGGGATGCTAACAGATTCATTGAGTCACGTAGGACCCCTGGCTCGAAGAGTTGAAGATTTGAAACTGATATTACCTATCATCTGGGGGCCTGATTCAGTTGATACGCGAATTTCTGCGGTTCGTTTCCCAGATCCAGATTTGATCAAATTGAAACCCTTAAAATGCGCTGTGATGTTTGATAATGGAATCGTTACGCCTGACAAAGAAACGGTGGCAGTTGTGGAAATGACGGCGAAGACACTGGCAGGTGCTGGCGTTACAGTAAATGAAGATCGACTCGATGGCGTCGCAGACACCACCAATGTGAGTGGGGGTTTCTGGGCGGTTGGTGCTCATGCATCCGTTAGACAGCTGTTAGATTCGGTTGGGACAAGGCCTGAAGATTTCGCGAATAATTGGTTTAAAGAACTGGATGAGGTGATTCCAGATCAAGTCTCTGCAAAGGCGCTTAGCAGCCAGCTCGCAAGATTTGAAGAATATCGAGCCCGGATGCAGCAGCACATGGCTCGATACGATGTACTTATATCGCCTGTTAATGCTCATCCAGCTCAGCTTCATCCCTCGCCAGGTGAAGCTCCCTTTCCCAGCTCGGATGCGAGTTATACTGAGGCATTTGATCTGACGGGATGGCCCTCAGGTGTCGTACGTGGCGGAACAACATCAGATGGCTTGCCAATTGGTGTTCAGATCACGGCTAATCCTTGGCGAGAGGACATCGTGTTGTCGGTGATGTCATATCTGGAGCAGGAAATACCTGCGTTCGCGCCTCCGGATGAGCAGATGCTCATGGCCTAACCTTTCTGAGTTCGACAAGATTAGTACTGTTCGGCGGATAGAAGACATCAGGGAGGTTGTAAATGAAAACTGTTAGTGAAACGGCAAGAGAAATCCCCGTAATTGCTGAGACCGATATTCTGGTAGTTGGCGGTGGTCCTGCAGGCCTTGCGGCGTCTTTATCTGCGGCACGGGAGGGTGTCGAGACGATGCTTGTTGAACGATATGGCTGTTTTGGTGGAACGATCACTCAGGTAGGTGTTGGTAGTATGTCATGGTATCGCTCTGCCGACACGGTCGATGCTGAGGGCATAGGGATTGAGTTCGAAACCCGGGCGCAGGAGATGGGGGCCGCTCAAGGCCGACCCAGGAGCTCGAGAAAGGGTGGGGTACTACTGGACACGGAGATGTTCAAAGTCGTGGCCGACAAATTGGTACAGGAAGCTGACATCAGACCGCTATTGCATAGCAAAGTAGTAGACACCGTGATGGATGGCAACATGATTCAGGGTGTAGTTATTGAAAGCAAATCAGGCAGGCAGGCGATTCTGGCCAAACGGGTGATAGATGCAAGTGGTGACGCCGATATAGCAGCATATGCTGGTGCACCTTTCGAGAAACTCCCCAAAAACGAATTGATGGGTGTCACGGTCTTATTCAGTTGTGCGGGAGTTGAAAAAGGTGCCTTCTATGAATATCTGAAGGCAAACCCGGCAACCTATAGGGACTGGGGAGAGACCTGGGAGATTGAAACGAGCGGCAAGGAGGACAACCTTCGGACATCCTATATTGCAGAACCCTTTGACAGAGCCCGTAAGGAAGGATTGATTCCTGCTGATATGCCCATCGTTGGTTCCTGTGGGCCTGTCTCTGAGACTGGCGGGAGTATAACTCTGAACATGAACTACATGTTTGGATTTGACTCAACCGATGTCTTCGACCTTACCCGGGCAGAAATTGAAGGCAGAGAACAGGCAATGTATGCCATCAAGGCGCTGAAGGCGTATGTTCCCGGATTTGAGAAAGCAAAATTGAAAAACTTTGGTATGACTCTCGGCACCCGTGACTCCAGAAAGATCGTTGGGAGGACGAACCTGACTGCAACTCACGTGAGGGAGGAAGGCAGGTCAGATGAATCAATCGGGATATTCCCGGAGTTTATTGATGGCCATGGCGTTCTTGTTCTTCCGACGACGGGTCGCTATTTTCAGGTTCCACTTGGGGTTATTGTGCCGCAGAAAGTTGAAAACCTGCTAGTCGCAGGACGATGTGTTGCAGGAGACAAGATCGCCCACGCCGCAACGCGAAGCATGATGTGTTGTGCATTGACGGGGCAGGGTGCCGGTGTAACGGCCGCGTTGTCAATCAAAAATAATGTTGCCAGTGGTTCTGCAAGCATCGGTGAGGTTCAGACTGCCCTGAAAAATCGGGGCGTGCGGATTGATTGAGATCCGGGACCATCGTTGGTTTGGTTAACCGAGTCTGGATATTGTCAGGATGCGGTTTACTCAGGCACTTTATTCTGCCCCCAACTGATTTGCCACCTGAGTCTGATTATCAGCAGTACGCTGATGACAGTGAAGGGATATATACAGAAAAAGCAGAAAGGTAGGGACCACAAAATGTGCAGGGCATTGACATACTTTTCTAAACGGCATGCGCTGCTGAGAAAAGTCAGCAGAGGGGATTGCCAGCAACAAAAGCGAGTGTGAAACCGAAAGGAATCATCATCAGCCAGGGTAGCAGACTGTTTTTTTTAGCCAGTTCTGTTTCCAGCTGTTAAAGTTAAAGCACATGACCGGCGTTACCTCAAAGCGCGTCTATATCCATACATTAATCCGTACCAATCCCACGCAGGGCGTAAACGGGATTACTCAGATCATACCCGTTCCTGTATACATCCAGTGTTTGAAAATATTTGATACACTGGATTGTGCTTGAGTTCAACGAACCTTTTCCTGAAGAAATGACTGAGCTACATAACCCTTTAAGAAACAGCGAGTTCAGAAAACTGTTCACGGCTCAGGTCATTGCATTGGTCGGTACTGGTCTTGCTACAGTCGCGCTGACCTTGCTTGCCTATGATATGGTTGGTGGGAATGCAGGTGTTCTGCTGGGACAGGCGCTCGCTATCAAGATGGTGGCTTATGTGGTCTTTGCTCCCATTGTTGGTGGTATTGCGCATCGTTTCAATCGAAAACCACTATTAATCACTCTGGACCTTATGCGTGCCATTATCGTATTGGCAATGCCGTTCGCCACAGAGGTCTGGCATATCTTTGTTCTTATCTTCCTGCTCAATGTTTTCTCGGCAGGATTCAAGCCCGTCTTTCAGGCGACGATTCCGGACATCATCAACGAAGAGCAGGCGTATACGCGTGCGCTGTCCTTTTCTCGGTTGGCGTATGATCTGGAAAATCTTATCAGCCCGGCACTTGCGGGGCTGGCACTACTCTTCTTTACATATGACTTCCTTTTCATTTCGAACTCGATCGCCTTTTTGGTTTCTGCATCGCTCATCCTCGTTACGGTGCTGCCCGGAGGTGAGTCTGTGGATCGACTCGGCGGGTTGTGGCAGGAGATCAGTTTTGGTGTTCGTTCGTACCTTAAAACACCGCGACTCAGAGGTTTGTTAGTCCTTTATCTTGGTGTTGCCTGCACGAGTGCAATGGTCATCGTCAATACGGTGGTGTATATCAGAGAGATCCTGCAAAGGTCAGATTCCGATGTGGCCATGGCGCTTGCTGCATCAGGCGCTGGATCCATGATTGCCGCACTGTCACTGCCAAGGGTTTTGAACCACATATCGGATCGCACCGTCATGTTGTCAGGCGCAATCATCATGAGTCTGGGGCTTATGACTATCTGGCTCTCACCAGACTTCGTAACCCTGTTGGCAATCTGGTTTATGATTGGTCTGGGTTTGTCTCTTGTTCAGACTCCTTCAGGGCGTATTGTCAATCAATCATCAGCACCAACGGACAGGCCATCCTATTTCTCTGCTCAGTTTGCCTTAAGTCACGCGTGCTGGATGTTAGCCTATCCTGTCGCAGGACAGCTTGGTCACTTAATCGGGATCGAAACAACCGCCTTAATGCTGGGTATTCTGGTTACGTTGTTTTCAATAGTTGCGGCGCTGGTGTGGCCCAGAAACGACCCGGAAGTTATTGAACATAGCCATGCTGATGTCAGCCATCGGCATCAACACACTCACGATATACATCACGATCATTTTCACAATAGCGATGATGCAACAGAAGATCACAACCACCATCATACGCCACTCACCCACTCGCATCTATTTGTTATAGACGACCATCATCCTCGCTGGCCAGAATAGTGTGGAGTGGGAATGTTGGTTTGCTTTAATTAAGTAGATGACAATAGGAATATTGGTCCTGGAATACCAGGGCGTGTCAGCGGCTGAATTTTTTTTGCAGCTCCAGACGTTCTATCTCATGGCGAATTTGAATCTGTTCGTCACTGCGTTGTCTGAGTTCTTTGCTTAATTTCGTATATTCCAGTTCGAGCTTTGTTCGAACTCCTGCCTTGCTTTTGTCTTTTGACATCGCTTGAATCCGTGAAAACAGCACCCCTGTTTTACTTTCGAAATCAGGTATGATTCGATGTTGCAGGTCCTTTAGCCTGATTCCCAGTCGTGTAATTTCCTCATCCAACATACCCATAGCCACACCTCCCCGGAGCCAGGTCGATTTACTTTAGTACTAGCAGTTATCGGTTGTTCCATATATTTAGATATATATTTTACACGAAGCCCGCTATTAGTGAGAAGCTTAAACATGAATCCAAAAGTCTAGCTAGTCAGGCAGCCCCAGGACCCGTTTGGCAATGATGTTCTTCTGTACTTCATTAGAGCCGCGAGCGATTGAGCGTCGCTTGATGCTGAAATAGTGTCGGCAGGCTGCGATCTCACCATCTGTGAAGCCGTTACCTTCCCAGCCGAGCCCCTGAAATCCGCAAATTAGCGCCTTGACGTTGGCGTCTTCCTTCTCGAGTTCTGCAGTTACCAGTTCCATGATTGAGGTCTGGGGACCAGGCGTTTGTCCATCCTCTGATTCTTCGACGATACGTCGCTGGGTAAGTCGATATGCTCTGTCTCGCATCTCGTGAGCCACTGCTTGTTTAATCAGTGCATCGTCAGCACCATAGATCTTAATGAGATTCAGGAAAGGATTCTCGTCGCTGGCTGGTTTTGCCGCTCCCCCCATTAATATCGTCATCCCGGAACGTTCGTGCTGTAAGAGCCTTTTGCCAATGCTCCACCCTCGATTCAGCTGCCCAACAAGATCATCCCTGCGTGCAAGTGCATCATCAAAAAAAGTTTCGCAGAAAGGTGAGTCGCCGCTGATCAGTCGAATGGGGCGAGTTGTCACACCGGATTGGTTCATATCTAGAAGCAGCAGGCTGATGCCCTCATGTTTGGGCACATCGGGGTCTGTTCTGACCAGGCAGAACATCCAGTCCGAATGGTCAGCACCGGAAGTCCAGATCTTCTGTCCATTGATAATGAAGTTGTCGCCGTCGGCAACGGCACGAGTTTGCAGGCTGGCAAGATCTGATCCTGCATTTGGTTCGCTATAGCCCTGACACCAGCGTACTTCGCCGCGGGCAATGCGTGGCAGGTGGCGCTGCTTTTGATCATCCGTGCCGAATTCTACGAGCGTTGGTCCTATCAGGCCGATGCCCATTCCCTGGACAGGTGAGCGTGCTTTAATACGGCGCATTTCCTCCAGCAGGATCAGGTATTCATCTTTAGACAGGCCTGCACCACCATGTTCTTTTGTCCACATAGGGACGGTGTAGCCTTTCTCCGCACAAAGATCGAGCCAGCGTCTTGCATCAGGGTCTGTTATTGGGACTTTCTTTCCTCCACCCGGAACATTTCCGGGGCCCCTGATGCTATCCGGGCAGTTCTCATCAAGCCAGGCTCGTGTCTCGGATCGGAATTCTTCGAGTCGTGTCGTCGCCATCACCAAAACCCTTATTAAAACGAATCTTAGCTTGCGGCAGGAAGACCTTGCGGGTCAACCTGCATTCTCGCGATGTTATAATCCTGGCTGCCACAGTCGTGTGGGTGTGATCGACCAATTATTCGCAATATCCTGCTTTATCAGGAAAATCCTTCACAAGAAGGTAAACTCTCATAGGTAACTGTGCATCCTGCGGGATCCATTTCTCGGAAAAACGATGGACTCACCATTGTTAGAGAGAACAGTTAGAGAAAACAATTAGAGAAAACAGAGAGTAGTTTCACTCCCACTAAGAAGAGCATTGCTTGCACGCGCATTACGTGATGCATTAGGCAGACCGGGGAGAAACCAGTGTTGCCAACACGATGTTGTTATGTTCCAGCCATCCTGCCGGCCAACTGCGGTTGGTTGCCATATTGCCGGGTCCGACGTGCTGTTTATCAATCGTTCGAAACGGACGACGAAGGTCACAACCGTCTTCATCATAGGAGTAAATGCATGAGTATGAGGTGACTTTCAGGAGAGCGTGCGCTTGGATTACTTGAGAGTTCCGCTTGTTTCTGCGCGCAGCGGTTTGACCTCGAGCGTCCAGTCCGCGTGATTATCGGGTCCCGCAGGCCCAATCCTTCCTTCCGCAGACAAAAGCAGGGTTTTAGGATCGTGAATCACACCCTCTTTTACCACGAGCCGGATATTACGCACGACCTTGATGTCATTCAGGGGATCTCCACTGACCACCACCAGGTCGGCGAGCTTTCCGACTTCGAGGGAGCCAAGCCTGTCGGCAATGCCCAGGGCAGTGGCCCCATTGATAGTCGCCGCTTTTAAAACAGCGACCGGGGGTAAACCCGCATAGGTCATGGCGAGTAGTTCTCGGTGATAGGCAAAGCCTGGTAACAGGCTGGTGTAGACAGGCTCATCGGTGCCAACAATCAGAAGGTTTTCACCACCCGCCTCATAAAGTGCCATGAGCTCAATCATTCTCTGGTTAAATTCCGGTTCATCCGATTCAGGAGGTGGGGGTCCGCGCAACTCAAGAAGGGTCTGTGCGTAGGGTGTGAAATATTTTGCTTCCTCGGTCCAGATCATTTCAGAGGGATGATCCCGGCGCAGATTGATGCCACCATACATCTGTAAGTTGGCATCGTAGTAAACCTGATGCTTTATCATCAGATCGACCATCTGATGCATGTCGGCACTTCTGGGTCCACCGCTTCCAAGGGTGAGCTGGTGTTCAATGCGGTTGATCCCCATCAGGATTGCATCGCGCAAACTCACATCGTATTCGACTTCATAATTAGCCAGATGCCCGGCCGTTGTCATGCCGTTCTTATGTGCCTGTTCAATGATGATCTTTGCCTCAGCCGGGGTTGCCTGCTTTATTTTGATGCTGATAACACCTTGTTGAGCCCATTTGTCGACTTCGTTTCGAATCTCTTCTTCCGAGATGTCATTTGGCCAGGCCACGCACTCATCGGCAGCCACCTTGACTTGATACTCACAACGAAAGGCACCGAAATAGGGGCCGGATACGAATAAGCGCGGCCCGATGGCGTCGCCCTTATCAATCAGGTCCCGCTGGGCAATGACACGCTCAGGGTAGAACTCGCCTGCTGACCAGGTTGAAGTCACTCCATTAGCCAGAAAAATAATACCGTTATGATGAACTTCTTCTACACGCCCTTTATCCACGAGATCCAAGTTGTAATGGGCATGCAAATCGATTAGGCCGGGGAGGATCGTTTCTGACTCGGCTAACTTTATGAGTGTTGCGTGTGTGAGGCTCTGTTGCTCTGCGGTAACATCAAGGCTGACGATTTTGCCCTTTCGAATAACGATGCCACTATTGTGGCGGCGGGTGTTACTGATCCCGTCAAACAGCCAGCCGCCACGGATAACCAGCAATCCTGCCTCCGACTCAGTTCCTTGGGCGCCCACCGAGATCTGTGTGAGGCTAACAAGAAGTGTGATCCCATAGATAACAAGTCGAACTGAATATCGCATGCTGATTGTTTCCGCCAATGCTGAATCCTGTAATGTGAGGTGAATGTGAGGTGCAATTTTACTATACACAGTCATTACAGGAAGACAATCGCATCGTGGGCTCAAGGTCGCCCTGGATCCATGTGAGAAGGTAGGCTATGGCACTGAGACGCCGTTACGTCAGTTCGTTTACTGGTAAGTGGTCGTTATGGGGAGATTTTTTCAACAGGTATGAGTCGGCTATCGGTTGACTGTAGAGGTCTCTAAGATCTGAGCTACCTGTTCATTCTACCCACTATGGGGTGCAAAGCTGACCATCAAACTGTCTAAAGGATCTCTGATAGCAGAGTTTGATTATCTGGTGATATCATAATGATATCCTAATAAAACATGCTGGTTTCATTTACGGAATCACGATTTGAATATGAGCTTGATGAATCAGTCCTGTGACGCGAAAGGTAGTCGTTAGATTCTAATAGGGAAATTGCACAACTGATTTTCTACCACTTCGTTGAGGCTTTTTTGCCCAAAGGCTGAATGAGACCTTCAATGACTCCCACCGAACATTCTCCTTCTACACTTGAGCACAAACGCATTGATCAAATTTGTACAGCGCCAGACCTGTGTTAGAGTCCGGACTGAACTAGACGGACCATCGGAAGTACTGATGTCGGTAAGTCAGATATATTCATCGAAGTATAGAAATTATGCCCTGGGAGTTCTCTTTCTTGGCTATGTCGTGAATTTCATTGATCGTTCTATCCTGTCTATCCTGCTGGAACCGATCAAACATGATCTTGCACTAAATGATACTCAGCTTGGATTGCTGGGAGGTCTGGCTTTTGCGATTTTTTATACTACCATGGGTATACCCATAGCCGCCCTGGCTGATCGTTGGAGCAGAGTCAAGATTCTGTCTATCTCGATTGTCATCTGGAGTGCGATGACTGCAGCTTGCGGTATGGCCTCCAACTTCATCATGCTGCTTCTTGCCAGGATAGGCGTTGGTGTAGGAGAAGCTGGTGCAAGCCCGCCATCTCATTCATTGATATCGGATTACTTCCCGATTGAAACCCGAGCCACTGCATTATCGATTTATGCACTCGGCATCCCCTTTGGATCAATGATCGGGAATTTTGTCGGTGGCTGGGGAGCGGATGAACTGGGTTGGCGGGCAACATTCTTTCTGGTTGGCGTCCCAGGAATATTTGTCGCTCTGCTGGTGTGGCTTACGCTGAGGGAACCGCCTCGTGGCATGTCTGAGGCCAGGGTTGAATCCGAACCAGAAAAAGATCTGGGTGGCGATGCACCTAATGTCGTTGAAGTGTTGACCTTTCTGTGGAAGCGGAAATCCTTTAGACATATTGGCTGGGCTGCAGGGCTGCATGCCTTTGTTGGTTATGGCGCCGGAACCTGGAATGCGCCTTTTCTGATTCGAAGCCATGAGATGCCGATTACCGAAGTGGGTTCCTGGCTTGCGCTGATTTCGGGGATTGGTGCTATAGGCGTTTTTTCGGGTGGATACCTTGCTGACAAAATATCCGATCGAACCGGGGACCGTCGCTGGTACCTCTGGGTTCCTGGATTCTCTACCATCCTGATGGTGCCTTTTCAGTTTGTTGCGTACCTGTATGGTGGCCTGTGGGCAGTTATTCCGGCTCTCTTCGTTGTGTCCATACTTGGTGGGATGTATCTTGGTCCCTCCTTCGCCATGACTCAGGGACTCGTCACCTTGCGTATGCGCGCGGTTGCTTCTGCGATTTTGCTGTTTATGCTGAATATCATCGGCATGGGCCTGGGTCCCTATTTCGTCGGGGCGGGCAGTGATTTTCTGGCGCCAACCTACGAAATTGATTCGCTTCGATATGCACTATGTTTTGCTGTACTGGCTAACATCTGGGCAACGGTTCACTACTTTATGGGTGCGAGGACGCTCAGAGAGGACCTTGCAGAAACAGAAGCTCTGGTTCACGCGGCATAGACGATAGCGTTTGCGACCTGGGAATTCAGAATACGTGATCTGATTTCATTCTCGTTTAGCGCGAGTTCATCGCAATCCGGGCATCGCGCATTGCTTCCGGCGATTGCATTTTAGCCCGATCAATATCACCGATCTCAGGTGGTACGTACCAGTGAATTATATTTTCATGGTAGGCAGCCCAGGCTGCGTCAGCAACCTCCGAAGGTGCGATCAGTCGAAAAGGCCCCTCATCTGGTGCGTTAGCACCAATTGTGCGCTCGCTGGTTGTAACTGGAGAGCCATTCACATACCTCAAAGAGTCAGTCAGGATTGGGGTGTCAATAAGACCTGGCAGGACGTCAGCGGCTCGGACACCACAGCGAGAAAGCTCAACAGCAAGTGCCTCGGTCAATCCTTTTACTGCAAACTTTGTTGCTGCATAAACTGCAAGGTTGGGTGACCCGTAGGTTGCAGCAGAAGATGATGTGCTGAAACACAAGCTGTTGTTTGCGTTCTTTAAGAGGGGCAGCGCAGAGTAGATGCCATTGATGACTCCGATGAGATTAACGTTTATTATCTTCATGGACTCTTCCAGCGGAATGTCTTCAAAGAAACCAGCAGCACCAATACCGGCGTTGTTGTATAACATATCAAGCTTGCCGTCAGTCAGAACACCCAACTCCTCAATAACCTGGTCATAGGCTGACTTGTCCGTAACATCGAGCTGCCAGGTGGAGCAGTTGTCGGTGCCAAGCTCAGATCTGAGTGATTCCAGACCAGCCGTATTTAGATCAGCTGCACCAATCCACCAGCCTTCCTGTGCGAATCTTTCCGCTGTTGCCCTGCCGATGCCACTCGCGGCGCCAGTAATGAAAATAGTCTTTCTCTGCATGAGTTTTTCTCCTGATTCTGACGTTACTCTAACGGTTTGGTCTGCAACTCAACAAAACTGCGATAGTGACCGTCAGTCGAGTTCATCAGATCTTCATGGCTGCCCTGTTCGATAATCCTGCCATTATCAAGGAAAACGATCTTATCTGCCTGGGCTATGGTTGAAAGGCGATGAGCGATAATAATCACCAGTCTGTTTTTTGCAGCCTCATGCAAAGACTTCACCAGATATTCTTCCGTTTCTGGGTCAAGAGCAGATGTGGGTTCATCAAGAATGAGTATTTTCGAATCTCTGAGTAATCCCCTGGCAATGGAAATACGTTGTTTTTGACCAACAGAAAGTTTGCTTCCTGCAGCAGAACCGAGCCTGGTGTCATAGCCATCGGGTAATGTTGTGATGAAATCGTGTATGCCTGATATTTTCGCCACCTCTTCTACTTCATCTCTTCCGGCTTCCGGTTTTCCATAGCAGATATTGTTATGAATCGAGTCAGAGAAGAGCTGAGTTTCCTGAAAGACGTAGGTGATCTGGCTACGCATACTTTCGAGCGTCAGGTCATTTACATTGTGGCCATCGATTAAAACATCCCCTTCTGTTGCAACATGAAAGCGTGGGATCAGATAAGCCAGACTCGTCTTACCGGCACCAGTCGGACCAACGAAGGCAATGATCTCGCCGATTTTTGCGTCAAGGTTGATGTTGTCGAGTGCTCGGCGACCATCAGGATAGGTGAATCCGGCGCCCCGCAATGCGATTCCATCCTGGACTAGTGACAGATCTGTACTGCCGAGATCACCTTCAGCTGGAAGGTCCAGCATTGCGAAAACACGTCGCATGCCTGCAACATTATCCTGTAACGTAAGCCAGAGATAACCCAACGACATGGCAGGGCCGCGAAGATAGGCAAGATAAAGGAGCAGCACAGCCAGATCACCAGGCGACATTTCTCCGTCGATGACCCTGGACACTACAAAAATGATAAAAAGAACCTCAACCAGCTTTGCGAGAATTTGGCCCAGCCTGCCAATTGCTATCCACAGCAGTCTTACCGACCGAAAACGTCTGAATGATTCGTCGCTGTCCGAGTCAAATCGGTTCTGCTCCGCCTGATTGCCGCCGAGACTCTGGACCGCAAGGATATTATCCATACCTTCTTCGATAGTGCTGGTGGTGATTGCACCTGCAGCACGTGCTGCCTGTCCCCGGCGCCGCATCGCGCGAGAGAAGAGGGATGTTGTAGCAGCCCATATAGGGAATATAGCTGCGGTCATCCAGAGTATTTCCGGCGTGTCGGGATACGCGCTCATGACGGTTAACGTCGCCTGAATGTAAAGCAGAATTGAAATAAATGGTGTATGAGTGATATCGAAAAAAATCTGATTCATTTGCGGTGCGTCATACATCACCCGATAAATGGAATCCCCGATTCGCTGGTCTTCCAGTTGAGTCATCGAGAGTGATCCAATGCGGCTGAATATTTCTGCTCGCAGCGTGTGGCTGAGGGCCTGTACCAGTCTTGTGCTTAGTTTGAATTCAAGATAACCATAAAGACCGCCTGCTTTGCTGTCACCGCCGTGGATCAGATTTTCCACTTGGGTGGCATAGTCCTGACCTTCAGCGAGTCTTGCTTCTGCTTCATCTTCATAGTCGGTACTGTATGACCCGATGGTGAGAACCAGGGTGACGCCGATCAGTGCGAGCCACATAAGTAGTTCCAGTGAGGTACTGCCATGCAGTGCATTGATCAGTGGCCACATGTAGGCTGGATAATCGGTGGCCTCTTGAATGGGATTTCCCAGAATCACATGATCGGTCAGGATTTTTACGGGCCAGGGAATTAGTGCCATAGGCAGGGCATAGGAGCCAAATTTGAGAAGGAATTTGGCAATATAGCGCCAGGTGAAAAACCTGATATAAGTCGCACTGCGAACAATGATGGCTGCTGCTTCTCGATAGTTGATATCAGTATGAGTATCGATACCGCTGGACCGTGAATTGAGATCCTGCCTGGGCGCTGTTTCCTGAACGATATCAGACATGGGATTCAGACCGGTTGGTAAGATTTGATTCTGATTCAACAAATCTGCGATAGCGGCCATTCTCAATCTGCATCAGTGTTTCATGATCCCCGCTTTCAACAATACGACCACTGTCGAGATAAAGTATGTTGTCGGCGCGGCGAATAGTTGAAATACGGTGGGTGATGAGAAATATCGCACGGCCTTGTGGCTGCCCACTTTCACCATGTGCTTCTCGCACCCAGGTCGTCAGGTTTGACATCACGCGATGCTCGGTAGCAGCATCAAGAGCAGCGGTAGGTTCATCCAGGATTAAAACAGGTGCATTGCGAACGACAGCCCTTGCGATAGAGAGTCGTTGTCTTTGTCCTGTTGATAATTTCCCACCACGATCACTTAACACCGTATCGAGGCCAAAAGGCAGGCTGGAAACAAAATCATCCATTGCAGCGATCCTTACTGCTTCTTGAATCGCTTTCTCGTCGGCATCCTTTGCGACATAGCGAATATTGTCACGCACCGACATGGCGAACAGTACATTCTCCTGCAACGCTATCGAGATTTTTACTCTTAAACTATCAACCTGATATTCCCGGATGTCCTTCCCATCGATGGTAATGGAACCCTTGTCAACATCAAAAAGGCGCAACAATAGTGACATCGCAGTGGTCTTGCCTGAGCCGGTGGGACCAATGATCGCAGTAACAGAACCGGGTTTGGTTGAGAAATTGATTCCATTCAGAACCGGGCGGCTTTTCTCGTAGGCGAAACTCACATCATTAAATCGAATTTCGTGCTCAAAACCTGAAAGCGGAATAGCATCTGTGCTGTCTTTGACATCCGGCTCAATATCCAGGATGTCAAAGACGCGATGCAATCCCATCGCAATATCCTGAACTGTCAACCAATCTCGCAGCAGCCTACGCAGGTTTTTGCTGGACTCACGAAACTGATCCCGGCTCCAACTGAAACTGGCAAGGTTCCAGACAACAAAACTGACCCCCACCAGAGCAATCAGGTCCGCTGAGAAAGTGGGATTTGCATTGTGCGCCCACCACGCCATTAGGAACTCGCCGGAGATCATAAAGGAAGCCGCGATGGTGAACATAACGATGGTGACCAGTGCGACAAGCACACGCACTCGAAAAGCCGCATTGAATGCGATGATAGAATCTTCTTCGAGCTTTTTCTCGGCACGCTCTGCTGTGCCGAATGCCTTAATCAGTTTTATTGCGCCGAATGTCTCCTGGATCGTTGAAGTGACATTTGATGTTGCGGCCCGATAAACCAGTGTACGGACGCGCATCCTTGGCATTGCCCAGTGTGCCCAGATAAAGCCCGGTACGACCAGAACGCCTGCAATAAAGCCGATCAAGGGGCTCAACAGGGTGACGAGGCCGACCATGATGTAGTAGGTAACCAGTGCCAGCAGAATTCCAAGAAGCTTCATTATGACCGCAGTCACAACAGCGCTGTCCTGGTAGATTCTGAATATTGAATCACCGGTTCGATGATCACTGTGATACCGCATCGATAGCTGATGCCAGCGCGCCAGTAATGCCATGCGCAGATCTTGATTGATCCGTTGCATAATCCACATCGCATAGTAGTCTATGGCTGCCCGTAGAATGACCTGGATAAGGGTGATGCCCATCGTTATGTATCCCAATGTCCATTTGAGATCATGACGCTGTTCGCTTGTAAGGGTATCAACCGCGCCTTGTGATAATTCGGGTAGTCCCAAAACCGATGCCAGTCCAGGCGCTATAGGGTCGTTTTGCAGCAGGTTTTGGTTTAGAAGATCAGCGATAACCAGCGCAAGAGATAGCTCGAGTAATCGTTCGAGGATGGCGATAGCGCAGAAGTAGACCAGGTGAGTAGCACCGCGAATGCGAAATTTAAGTTTGCCGTCCGTTGTTTTGTACTGTACGCACCATCCAAAAAAACAAGCCAGTACGATCCCAAGCGCATAGTAGCCATCTTCGGCGCCATCAATGACAAAAGCGGAGACAGCAAAAAGGAAAAGACCGGATAAGAGCAACCCAAACGTTGCAAAAACCTGCCCCTTGCTGCTTGCGTAGGACATGAAGTACATGCTCATCACCATGACAGCGATAGGAGCATAAAGCAGATAGACAGGCCATTGCAGGGATGCGGGAACGATGCCGAGTAAAGGGCCTGCGAAAGCTACGAATGCGACCAAAAAGGGCGCATAACGAGAATGATAAGGGGTGATTTCAAGATTATCGACGGCTCTGTCTTCGAGTCCGTTTTCTGGTGTCCACCAGCGACCAAGAAACTGCGGTTTGATATAGGGCCAGGATCGCCCAAGAAGCTTCACCACATCCTTAAAACCGCTGTCATCATCTTCGACACTGCGATCCTGCTCTGGAGGGATGTAACCCTCACCAAACATGGGCAAAGCTCGTGAGCGCTGGTAGTTAGTTGTCATGGTGACTAGCAGCGCACCTAACAGTATCGACTAGGGCGCATGAGTCACCCATACTTCAGCGTGAACACTGTAACCGTTGAGAGATCCGCCAGCCAGATAGAGTTTACGGTCTATGATCACAGTTCCCGGTTCCCATTTACCCACTGGCATATCGGCTAATTTCTTCCACGCGAGTCCTTCTGCCTGTACCTCTGCAGAGACAAGTGCAGCAAATAGGGAAATCGCAGGAAAGATTCCGGTATTAAGGACCGACCACCGGTCTCGTTTTGGGCCACACGTCATGTATTCTCCCAGGAATGTCTCACCAGAATTATTTGGTCGTGACCTAAACCTCAAAACAGCACTCCCGGCACTATTTAAACAACTTTGACGATGCGTACTTAAACATCAGGAATACGACAATTCCGATAACCACTAGGCTTTCCAGAGATCCGAAGAATCCTATAATCAGTCGTAACTTGAATAGTGCCAGTACTACAAGAAAGCTAAGCCCAATCATCATCATCAACCCTGACAGACGACCAAACCCAGGCAGACGGTTGAAACTCACGCGACGACCAATCAGAAAGAACGACAGGGCCATCGAGATGATCGGCACAAAATAGATCAGAAAATTCACCTCAAGCAGGTTCTGGCGTACGAAGAACAGTGAGTATCCGATTAGTACGGCAGATATCACCCCGGGGATACAGACAAGATATATCAGAACCGAGTAGACATAATCGAAAAACATGATTCTGCCTTCACGGTTGTATGTGACAAACCCAAGTGACCAGCCAAACAACGGAGGCAGAACGAAGTAGAACGCGATATAGAAGCCGTAGTTTCCGAGCTGATCTATCAGGTCCTGAATCGTCATACTGACAGCTTAAGGAAAAACATCTTCAGATGCCATCCGGCAAATTCAGCCAGTCATCTCGGCTGTGAGAGTTATTCCATCAGCCTGGTTTGTGTCAACTGACGTATTTCTCACCCTTTGAATCCGACCTTAACGAGGTTGGCGCTAACGATCAAACTCAACCTGGGCCCGGAGAGGAATGGTTTCACCTGTAATTCTCTCGGCAGCATCAGAGGCAAGAAAGACAGCAAGGTGGGCGCAGTGTTCAGGTTCTGGTGGAAACTGCAGTGGTGGCAGAGGATCGCCATTCTTATCGGTATTTTTCGGTAGCATGCCACTTTTCTGAATACCCGGTGTTGCGGTCAGGCCTGGCGCGATGCAGTTCACTGTTATCGAGTCTTTCGCCCATGATGCTGCAAGTGTGCGAGTTAGACTGATGACGCCAGCCTTTGCCGCGCCGTAATGGGCCATACTCGGTGTGTGTTTTATTCCTGCAACCGAGGAAATATTAATGATGCGACCACCTGACTGCGTCATCATCACCCGGGCTGCAGCAACACTTCCAAAAAAGACGCTGTTCAGGTTAAGTGCAATTCCGTCTCGCCATTCGTCCGCTGAAAGATCCAGTGCCTTTTTGATGTGCAGTGCGCCACCTGCATTGTTCACCATGATGTCCAGCCTGCCAAATTCCGATACGGTCTGTTCGACAAGTGAATCGACCTGATTTTCATCCGTGACGTCGGCTGCAATTGCCAAAGCGGTTCCACCGGCACTGACAATCCTACCTGCAAGCGCCTTGAGATTGTCAAGATTGCGGCTGGCAATGACGACCCTGGCGCCAGCGCGCGCGTATTCGCGGGCGATGGCACTGCCTATTCCACCTGCGCCACCTGTAACAATGGCAACTTTTTCTTTGAGATCACTATCTTTCAGGTCAGGCACTTGGGTTCTCCTTGATGGTTGGATGCCATTGAACAGTGATGCAGGCCTCAGTTTACCTCAGAACGAATCGCGGCTATTCGATTTCCTCAAATCGACCCTGGAAAAAATTCAGCATTTCAGGCTCATAGACAAATCGTAATCCTTTGACGTTGCCTGTATTCTGCATTACACGAATCACACTTTCTGCTGTCACATCCATATGCGCCTGGGTATAAGCTGTGGTGATGATTGTGTTAAGAGACAGTTACACCACAGGTTGTGGCATTTCATCCCTTGTTGCCGGAGAGGGCAAAGAAGTGGCTGAATGCTGCTCGAATTCGTCTTACAGCATTGATGCTAAGTGTATACCGGACTCAGTTTATGACCCGGATTCGGGAACCCCTGGCAGGTTCCCGATCAAACCGAGATAGACTATTCCACCTTTTCTTGTTCCGCCAGGACAACCAGTATCTGACCGTTATCTACCTGATCGCCTTTCGCCACCTCGAGTTCACTCACACGACCTGCCCGTGGCGCGGTGATTCGATGTTCCATCTTCATACCTTCAAGGATCAGCAGCAGTTGTCCTTCCTCTACCTCGTCGCCGACAGAGACGTAGGTTTCGACAACATTTCCTGGCATCGGGGCGGTAAGACCGCCTGCCAGTCCGAGATGGTCAAGATCCGGAAATCTAGGTAACTCGACCAGCTCAATTTGACCGGATGGACCGTGGGTGAGCCATCGATCACCATCAGCAGTGACCGTAAATGCCAGCAGGCGACCCTCAATTTCCAGTGATATTTGCTTCCCGTCTCTGGATTTGATGAATACGACCAGTTCGAGATCGTCAGCCATGGCTAGAAAACTGCCGTTTCGCTGACTTTGATATTCCAGTGCCAGTTCTTCATCACCGATTGAGTATTCAATCAATTCTGGTGGCATCACTGAGTTTCGCCAACCGCTGGGAATTCGATGCAGTGTTTTTGAAGCAGCCCGTCGGTCTCCCTGGGCAATCATGGCGGCTGCAATCGCAGCTTCGATCAACTCACCGCGACCGGGCGTTTTACCTCGTGGAGGATCGATCCGTGAGATGAAGTCGGTGGTCGTGTCACCATCAAGAAACGCCTCGGTTCGCAGCACTGAAACCAGAAAATCCCGGTTAGTGACCAGTCCCTGGATACGAGTTGTCTCCAGTACGCGTGCCAGTCGCAATGCAGCTTCAGCACGGGTGGGTGCGTGTACGATAACCTTGCTCAGCATGGGATCAAACTCAATACCAACCCTGCTTCCGGTCTCAATCCCGCTATCAAATCGGGCATCGGCCACCTTCGAGGGTTCAAACAGCAATACGGGGCCGGCGGTTGGCAGGAAATCCTTTACCGGATCCTCGCCATAGATCCGTGCCTCAATGGCATGACCGTTAATGACCAGATCGTCCTGGGTAAAGCTGAGTTGGTCACCCTGGGCGACGAGTATCTGTTCGCGTACCAGATCAAGGCCTGTGATTTCTTCGGTTACAGGGTGTTCAACCTGCAGGCGTGTATTCATCTCCAGGAACCAGAAATCTTCACCGTCCAGCAGGAATTCCACGGTTCCTGCCGAGGTATAGCTAATTGCCCTGGCAGCAGCTACCGCAGCAGCCCCCATTTTTTCTCGCAGTTCAGGAGACACTGCAGAGGAAGGTGCTTCTTCAATAATCTTCTGGTGTCGACGCTGTATGGAACATTCCCGCTCGAAGCAGTGCACGGCGTTTCCGTGTTCATCCCCCATCACCTGTATCTCCACGTGACGTGAAGAAGACAGCCAGCGTTCCAGGAAGATGGTGTCATCGCCAAAGGCAGCAGCGGCTTCCCGACGTGCGCCATCCACGGCTTCGTCGAGTTCATCATCGGACTCGACCACCCGCATGCCTTTCCCTCCACCACCGGCTGAGGCTTTGACCAGCAATGGATAGCCAATGTCCTTCGCAAGTGCCTTTGCGTCAGCACCTGCCGCGACCTCGGCAGAAGGCAGCGTTGGCACGCCTGCATCGGTCATCAGTTTCTTGGATGAGAGCTTATCTCCCATCTGGGAAATGGCATCGGCGTTCGGCCCGATCCAGATGAGTCCTGCATCCTTTACTGTCGCTGCAAAGGTCGTGTTCTCAGATAGGAATCCATAGCCGGGATGGATGGCGTCAGCACCTGTGCGTTTCGCCGCTGCCAGAACCTTGGCCTGGTCAAGATAGGTTTCCAGTGAACTGGTTCCACCAAGAGCGACCGCCTGATCGGCTTCTTTGACAAAGGGCTCACTGGCATCCCCGTCGGCGTAGATAGCCACGGTACTGATGCCCATGTTGTGAGCAGTTCTCATGATACGGCGAGCAATCTCGCCGCGGTTGACGACTAAAATACGTTCGATATGTTTTGACATGATTACATCCGCCAAACGCCGAAACCCTTGGCGCCTTCAATTTTGTTGTTGTGACAGACTGACAGAGCAATAGCGATATGCTCCCGAGTATCTCGAGGATCGATCAGGCCATCATCGGAAATTGCGGCAGTAGACAGCAGTGCCAGCGAGCCCTCTTCTGCAGAAGCTTCAACGGCCGCGACGCGTTTCGCATCAGCTTCTTCATCGAAGACCAGGCCACGCCGTTCTGCAGCTTCTCGTCCGACGATTGTCATGACGCCAGCCATCTGCTTTGGTCCCATTACAGCGATCTTGGCAGTGGGCCAGATAAAGGTGAAACGGGTGCCGTATGCTCGACCACTCATTCCGTAGTTACCTGCGCCATACGATGCTGCCGGAATAACAGAAATATGCGGTACGGTTGAATTTGCCACCGCGTTGATCATTTTCGAACCGTTCTTGGTGATGCCACCCTGCTCGAAGTCTGTACCCACGATGTAGCCTGTAATGTTGTGCAGGAACAGGAGAGGAATATCTATCTGATTGCAGAGCTGGATGAACTGGGTCGCTTTCTCAGAAGATTCGGACATCAGTGGGCCGTTGTTGCCCAGAATTCCGACGGGATAGCCGTCAATGGATGCCCAGCCGCATACTATTGTCGGGCCGTAAAGAGGTTTGAAATCCTCGAATCTGGATCCGTCGACGATGCGTGCAATTACTTCCCTCATATCGAAAGGTGCTTTGAGGTCACGGGAGACGATACCCAGTAATTCGTCAGGGTCGTGAATCGGTGGATCAGACGGGAGGGTTGGACCAGGACCGAGCTTCCGCCAGTTGAGGTGCGCAACCACCTCGCGACACATTCGAATGCCATCATGTTCATCCTCAGCCAGATAGTCTCCCAGCCCTGAGATTTGTGTGTGCATTTCGGCACCACCCAGATCCTCTGGATCAGCGTCTTCTCCGGTCGCCATCTTCACAAGGGGCGGGCTCCCGAGGAATACCTTGGATTGTTTCTTGATAAAGATGTTGTAGTCACTCATCCCCGGTTGATAGGCACCGCCTGCTGCAGATGCACCGAATACAACCGAGATGGTTGGGATACGCATCTGGGAAAGCTCGGTGATTTCGTAGAACAATCGACCGGATTCACCAAAGTGGGATATACCGGCACGGGTCTTGATCTTGGGAGGTGGTCCCGCTTCTTTTTGACCACCACCACCACCACCACCACCGCCAGCGTTGCCTCGAAGGTCAGCACCGGCCGATTCCACGAACTGGACGTAAGGGAGCCGGTTTACCCGGGCAATCTCCAAACCACGCATAAGCTTCTTGCTGTTCCAGGCATTAAAGGCACCAGCTCGCACTGAGGGATCGTGACCGAGGATGACACATTCGGTGTCGGCAATAATGCCGATGCCAACGATAAAACCGGAACCGATCTTGACGTTCGAGTTGTAAGCTGCGAGTGGGCTGACCTCAAAGAAAGGTGAATCCCGGTCCAATACCAGCGAAATCCGTTTTCGAAGTGGTAGCTTATTGCGTGAGCGCAGTCGCTCCATCGCCTCCTCGCCACCGCCCTGGGCAGCCTCGGTGTGCAAACCCTCAATGTATTCAAGTTCATCGAGCATTTCCTCTCGATTTTTCTGATACTCCTCTGAGCGAGTATCCAGCTTGGATTTAATTATCTGCATGTGTCTCTCATTCCCATCTGCTTAACCAGGTGATCCGCTTCTGAGCCCATGTTCGGGTACTTATTAAACGGCGCACCAATGCTATCGTTGTCTCGCCTTCTAGACAACATTTGAAATATCTCAATGTTTGATCCAGGTCGTGGTATTAATCAAATCTATTAAAATAATGGGTCAGTCCCTTATTCATATCTAAAATAGCAGATCCTGATCCGGGCACTGTATAAGGGCCTCAATAAGGCAGAACGTAAAGGCAGAAGCCGTTAGGATCCAATAGAAGATGCCAAGGGATGAGGAAACTCAATTTTGAGTCAACACATGACATAGCGCATGCCTTTACTGAATATTCCCGCCCAGCTAGCTGACAGAGAGTGGAAAAAAGGCTACCCTGCCGGCCCACCATATTCATTAGGTGCTGGCCGAGGTGCCGGTACTCGTGCTTGCCAGGCAGAGGTAGATAAGAGATGTCGAGATCCAGGATTATTTGGACAAAAATTGACGAAGCACCCGCACTAGCGACCTATGCTTTGCTTCCAATTGTTCAGAAGTTTGCAGTCGGGAGTGACCTTGACATTGAGCTGAGTGACATTTCGCTCGCAGGAAGGATTATTGCAAATTTTCCTGAAAATCTATCCGAAGATCAGAGAATTTCGGATTGCCTGGCCCAACTCGGTGAGCTGACACAGTCACCAGATGCCAACATTATCAAACTGCCGAATATCAGTGCATCAATCCCGCAGCTTCAGGAAGCGATCGCTGAGCTTCAGCAAAAAGGATATGACATACCTGATTATCCTGAAGAGCCAAAAACCGATGAAGAAAAAGGGCTTCAGGGGAGATTCGCCAGGTGTCTTGGTTCGGCTGTTAACCCGGTGCTTCGTGAAGGAAACTCTGATCGCAGAGCCGCGATCTCAGTCAAGGAGTTTGCCCAGAAAAATCCGCATAAAATGATGTTGCCCTGGCCTGCATCAGGCTCAAAAGCACAGGTTGTTCACATGGATGGTAACGACTTCTTCGGAAGCGAGACATCCACAACGGTTGAAAATGCTGTTGAGGTAAGAATTGAATTCGTCGCTGATGATGGCACGGTAACACCGTTGAAAGAGGGCCTTGGACTTTTGGAAGGTGAGGTTGTCGACTCATCATCAATGAATGTGAAAGCGTTGCGCGAATTCTTTGCGGAACAGATAGAAGAAGCGAAGAAGAACGATGTACTGTTGTCTCTCCATCTTAAGGCCACCATGATGAAGGTCTCTGACCCAATCATGTTCGGTCACTGCGTCTCGGTTTACTATAAGGATGCTCTCGACAAGCATGCTGATGTCTTGAGTGAAATAGGAGCAAATGTTAATAACGGACTGGCTGACGTCCTTGAAAAACTGGACAGGTTACCTGCTGAGAAAAAGGCTGAGATTGAAGCAGACATCGCGGCGGTCTACGACAGTCATCCGGCGCTGGCAATGGTGGACTCCCGGAAGGGAATCACAAACCTGCATGTACCCAATAACATAATCGTTGATGCCTCGATGCCCAATGTCATTCGTGATGGTGGCAGGATGTGGAACAATGACGATGAGCTTCAGGACTGTATTGCCGTGGTGCCGGACCGCTGTTACGCAACCACTTACGACGTAATTCTCGAAGATGCCAAGAAGAATGGACAATTTGATCCGGCAACCATGGGAAGCGTCTCCAATGTAGGTCTTATGGCCCAGAAGGCCGAAGAGT
This sequence comes from Gammaproteobacteria bacterium, assembly GCA_002725285.1. GTDB lineage: Bacteria > Pseudomonadota > Gammaproteobacteria > Pseudomonadales > Azotimanducaceae > JAHRVQ01. The sequence goes on from PBRC01000030.1 coordinate 51,808, forward strand.
ACGGATCTCACGACAAGACATTTGAAGCCCCAGCCGATGGTTCGATTCGGGTCGTCGATTCAACCGGCACGGTCCTTCTCGAACAGGCGGTTGAGACCGGGGATATCTTCAGAATGAGCCAGACCAAAGATGCGCCCATCCGGGATTGGGTGAAGCTGGCCGTGGCCCGCGCGAGGGCATCCGGATCCCCAGCGATCTTCTGGCTTGATGATCGTCGGGGACATGATATTGAAATCATCAAGAAAGTGAATTCCTACCTGCCAGAGTTCGACATGGCAGATCTCGATATCCGCATCATGAGACCGGAGGATGCGATGACATTGTCTCTCGAAAGAATCAGGAAGGGTGAAGATACGATTGCTGTCACGGGTAATGTCCTTCGTGACTACCTGACGGACCTGTTTCCAATTCTTGAACTGGGCACCAGTGCTCGAATGCTCTCAATCGTGCCACTCATGGAGGGAGGCGGGCTGTTTGAAACCGGGGCTGGTGGATCAGCGCCAAAGCATGTTCAGCAGTTTATCAAAGAAGGTCATTTAAGATGGGATTCACTCGGCGAGTACTGTGCGCTTGTTCCTTCTCTCGAGCAGGCTGCAGAAAGTACTGGAAATGCGCGGATCGCGCTTCTGGCCCGAAGCCTCGATCAGGCAATTGCCAGATATCTTGAATATGGCAGGCTGCCGTCCCGAAAGGTAAATGAAATAGACAATAGGGGAAGTTCGTTCTATCTCACCCTCTACTGGGCTCAGACGCTGGCCGAACAGGATGAAGACGAGGAGATGCGGACACGGTTTGGTCAGCTAGCCAGAAAACTTGAAGAGAGTGAGTCGAAAATCGTGGAAGAACTGATCGCCGTTCAGGGAGACCCTGTCGATATAGGTGGCTACTATCTGCCGGATAGTGACAAGGTTGAAAGTCAGATGAGACCGAGTAAAACCTTCAACACCATCATCGAGTCCATGTAGAGGCGGGGATTTGCTAGGGAAATCCTCACTTAAACATCGCCATGATCAGTCAGGGAGAGATATGATGAAAGTGAGACGAGTTGTAACAGGGCATACCAGCGATGGTAAGGCAACGGTAGTGAGTGATTCGCTGGTAGATGGTACAAGGCTCAACATGCTGCCAGGTCCGGAGTATCACTATCTCTGGAGTGCGGATCAGGCGCCGACATTCCCGGATGATGGCCTGGAGAATCCAGCCAGATTGTGGTTTCCACCCGTTGGTGGTTTTCGATTTGCGATGTTTTCCGTCGCGCCGCAGACAACAGCATTACCGGAGGATTTTGATCGTGAAACGGCGGTTGCTGAACTCGAAGAAACCTTACCCGGAATGGTCTCCCAGGCAAATATGGAGTCAGAAAATCCCGGCATGCATACCACTGACAGCATCGATTTTGAGTACGTAATTTCAGGAGAAGTCTGGCTTGAGCTGGATGATGGAGAGGAAGTGCATCTCAAGCCAGGGGATACCGTCGTACAAAATGGTACAAGGCATGCCTGGCGGAACAAGGGAACCGAACCATGCCGGATGGTTGTCATTCTTCTTGGTGCGCATCGAACCTGACTGGCGATTGCTATCTTGGAAAGAGGAAGGCAGTTTCCGAACAGAGTGGCAATACTGGGTTTGCCCAAACGTTCAATCATGTTAAGTACCTGAAGGCGCTGGGATGATTACTTTGCTTTTAGTCATTCATTGATGGTGCCGACTGATGATGCATAGAACAAGCCGCTAACCGAAGAGTCAACTCGGTTTTCTTAAGAGGTCAATCCGGTTTGGGATTTCAAATACAAAACCCTCGTCTGACTCATTGCTTAAGAATAATTTTTTGATTGAGTTCATTGTTTCATCGTTTATCTGGTGGTTGGTATGAGTCACGCCGAGAATACCAGTTTCATATTGCTCGAAAGAACGAAGTCTCAGTTTGTTTTTGAAAAAGAACTCTTCCGCGAGTTTAAAAACACCTGAATCCACGATTTTCTTCACGGCTTCAAATGCCTGCTTTCTGACAATCTCTTCATCGTGAAACAATCGCATAATCTCATTGTAGGCTCCCGCGAAAACCGGTTCCGAGATATAGCTGTATCCGCCAGGCTTGAGGACCCGGTAAATCTCTTTCAAGGCTGCATCAAGATCATTTGCAGGTACGTGATGGAGTGACTTGAACATCATTACAATGTCATAACTGTTGTTTTCCGCCTGGATGTCTTCCGCCCCAAAAGACTGAAAGCGGACTTTGGGTAGGTCAGTTATCTCAAGGTTCTTCTGGTGCTGAGTTTTGTCTATTTCAACTGCGGTGATGCTTGCCACATCGGTTCGTTCGGCGATTGCTCTGGTTTTTTCAGCGCCGCCACAGCCTAGTTCAAGAACACTCGCGTCCGCCAGAGGCAGCATACGGTTAATCACTGCCAGTTCACTAAGAATCTCCTGATTGTCCGGACCAACCAGGCACATGTTTCGATTTATCCTGCCTCGTGACGGCATATGCCAACCTCGCGTACTTTGAATCTGAGAACAGATTCTGAAGATTAGCATATCCTGATCCCCTGGCTGACCCGCGTTCTGTTTCTGTAAGGGCGCATATTGGGGTTGCCTCAAAATGTTTGAAATCTTATTTAAAGCAAGCCAAGATCAATTGACCCGTCAGAATAAGAGGAATTAGTAATGGCAAGCGACGAGATGAAAGCCGTGATTGAGATGATGCGGAGTCAGGAGGGTATTGCAGCAGAAGGTATCAGCCTGCAGGAACGGCGTGATGGCATGGAAGAGATGCAAGCCGCCATACCGGTGCCTGAGGACATTGTGACTAAAGAAGTTGATATTGATGGGGACCAGGTTTGTGGGTAGAGGCGCCGGGTGCTCGAGACAGTGCCTATGTTATCTATTACCACGGTGGCGGGTATGTGATGGGGTCACTTTCAACTCACAAGGAACTGATGGGTCGCATATCCCGCTCATGCGAGGCCAGGGTGCTCGGGGTAGATTATCGACTGGCGCCCGAACATGTATACCCTGCCGCGGTGGAAGATGGCGTTAAAAGTTATGAATGGTTACTCGCCCAGGATGCGGATCCAGCGAGTGTGATGCTGGCGGGGGATTCAGCAGGTGGCGGCCTGACACTTGCGACCTTGCTTGCATTGAAAGAAAAGGGTGGCCATATGCCTGCCGGTGGTATTTTACTGTCACCGTGGACGGATCTGACTGCGTCCGGTGAAAGTGCCACGTCCCGGGCTGAGGCGGATCCGATGATTACCATGTCGGCTTTGCTTGAAATTGCAAAAACTTATTATGCAGATTCAAATCCGAAGGATCCGTTGATTTCGCCTGTGTTTGCAGACTTAAGTGGATTACCGCCCTTACTTATACAGGTCGGTGATGCAGAGGTACTGCTCGATGATGCATCCCGGCTCGCGGACAATGCCATGGCGGCAGGGGTATCAGTTCAGTACCAGGTATGGGAAGAGGCGTTTCATGTGTTTCAGGCCATGCCGCAGCTACCGGAATCTGCCGATGCATTGGAGAAGATTGCCAGGTTTTATAGAGACGTGATTAGCCTGTAACTTTGAGGGTAGCGGAATCAGATCGCATCAGGGGCTACCATATGATGGGGAGAGAAATGTCTGAGATAAGACCGGTAGGTGAATTTGGTTCGAAAGAATGGTGTGTGGCGTGTGCCGGGGAAGGCGTCAAAATACTTAAGGATGCGGATCTTCCCTCGGGGCTCGAGTGGGGATTTAGCGAAATTTACACTCATGCACCAGAAAGGTTGTTAGCAGGCGATCGAGAGATATCAGCCTACTACTTTATGGTCAAGGATGGTGAAGTAACCGGGGGTGATGGTGCCCCGGATGAGTGTCGTGCCCTACCCGGTTTCCATGTCAAGATTCAGTGGGCAGCTATTTGCAATCAGTCACAATCTAAATATGGTCGCAAAGGTCAGAAACAACGATCCGAAGAAGAGAGGAGCCTGTTCCAGGAGATAGCCGAATTTCTCGGCAGATCTAATCCACTGGGGCTTGGTGGTGGTCCAAAGGCTATATGGCCAAAGGAGATTGGTGAAGCACTGGGTAAAGGATCTGAGGAAGGTGGTGGACTGCACAATATTGCGGCGAGTTTGCAGATACCTTCACCTGAGTTCGCTGACCTACCGACAACTCAACTGGGTGTGCCGGTTTTCTCACAGATGACGGATGATCGGAAGAAAAGTTTTCTGAGGTTGTGCGGTATACAGATCTAGGTAAAGGTATTGTTCCGGCAGATTTTTTTTGGTTATTTTGCTTGAATTGTTCCCATGAAATTTTCAGGAATTGATCAGATGTTTGCGGGTAACGGGAAAAGGGTAGCAAATGGTGGACTCGGTGCAATCTGTCAGATTGAGCGTGCTGGTGTGCATCTGTTGGAGGACATCCTTTCTTTTAAGAAAAGAGAAACCTGGGATCGGAACGGCCTAAGACTACGTTTGTAAGTGCCATTCTGATCTGAATAGCAAAAACAGTTACGCGACCCCAGCAATACTGGCAATTTTCAATCCTGTTCGCCTGGAAATCACGGGTGCAGCGATGATGGCCTAGATTTTTTCCAGCACGATACTGCCGATGCTGTAACCAGCGCCAAAAGAACAAAGAACGCCAAGGTCAGCGGTTACCAGATCCGCCCGGTGTTTGTGGAATGCGATCACGGAACCTGCCGAACTGGTGTTGGCATATTCGTCGAGAATGGTAGGTGCTTCTTCCGGCGTGGCTGCTCTGCCCAGCACTCGACGGCTGATGAGCAGATTCATGCTTAGGTTCGCCTGGTGCAGCCACATGCGCCTGAGCGATTCTGCTTCAAGACCCAGATCCGCCAGATGATTGCTGATGTGAGTTGCGACCATTGGGCAAACTTCCTTAAAAACTTTTCGGCCGTTCTGTTTGAACAGTTTGTCAGGTTGACCGATACCGCTCTGGTCGCCTCGATTCAGGAATCCAAAGTTGTTTCGGATGTTATTCGAATATGAGGTTTGAAGGCGACTGCCAAGGATTTTGTACTGGTCGTTTCCTGTTGCCTGATCAGCCCTTTCCACAATGACAGCGGTACAAACGTCACCAAATATGAAATGAGCATCCCGGTCGCGAAAATTGAGATGACCGGAGCATATTTCTGGATTGACAACCAGGATGCAGTTGGCGCTCCCGTTAGCGATGCTGTCTCGTGCCTGTTGGATACCGAATGTGGCAGACGAGCAGGCAACATTCATATCGAAGCCAAAACCATCAATCCCAAGTGCCTGCTGGACCTCGATAGCAACGGCGGGATAGGCACGCTGCAGGTTCGAGCATGCAACGATAACTGCATCGATATCGGCAGCGTCCTTGACGGCCATGGCCATGGCCTGGCGCGCTGCATCAACACTGATATCACACTGGATCGAAGGGTCTTCGTTGGAACGTTCATTAATATTTGGGCACATTCGCGTTGGATCGAGTATTCCCTCTTTGTCCATTACGTATCTGCTTTTAATACCAGATGCGTTCTCGATAAATTCAGAGGAAGAGTGTTCGAGGGCTTCCATCTCGCCTGATTCGATGGCACTTCGATGTTCAGCATTGTGCAGGTCTACAAAACTATTGAATGCCTGCACCAACTCTTCATTGTCAATCGATTGTGCTGGTGTAAAAAGTCCAGTTCCACTGATGACGATATCAGTCATGCCCGCTTGGTCCCATTCAGGTAATTAAGTGCCTGAGTATACTGCTTAAACAGAAAAAGGCAGAGTAAAGGAATCTCAAGAACCTGTTCGTTACTGAAATTTGTCGAATATTCAGCTGTCATAAGCGGCCGAAATCATAGCCTGCACATTTTCAAGCTTTGCATTCTCAGGAATATCGCATCCGGATTGAAGAATAAAACCCTCCCTGCCAACTTGCCGGATGAGGCGTGAGCAGTATTCATAGACATCGTCCGGAGTGCTGTTAAACAGCATCACTGATGGCACGTCACCCATCAGGCAGATGTGATCGTTAAGGATTTCCCTGGCTCTGAAGATATCGGTCTTGCCATCCAGAGCCATGATCACTTTACCCTTTGGCAGTTCTCTGAAACGTGCCAGTTCCCTGTCCCAGCAGGAATCAAGGTGCAGAATGGGGATCAGGCCCTGTTCGATAACCTCTTCGATAAGGGCGCGAAGGTACTGCCAGACAAATCTTTCCCACATATCCGGTGAAAGCATTTCTGGTGCGGAACGCCAACCGCCAACCCATACACAGGGAAATCCCTGTCTTTTTACGGATTTGCAGGTTGATTCATAAAGATACGGCATCATATGAGCCATTACCTCATCCAGTTTCTCCGGGCAGGTCATCAGGTCCAGGAAAAAGTTCTCAAGGGACCTCGCCCCACAAAGGTATTCAAACGGAGGTGCCACATCCCCACCAGAAAGGACGGGAATGCCAATTTTCTGCCAGGATCCAATAACGTCTGGCTTGTGCTGATTTCTGGGCCAGTACTGAGTGGGTACATCATTCAGCACCCTGGTGTCCTGAAATTCACGATAGAATGTTGGCCAGCCTTTATCCAAAATGGTGTCGTAGTCATCCGCCGTCATCAGTTCGGTTTCATCCACCTGGTACGAAACGTTTTCCGGCAGATCGACTCCCGGCACTTTGATTTTTGAAAGCCAGATGTTGGACAGCATATAGGGCGAGAAATTGCCGTAGTTGATTGCGTCGGCTGGGGTATTCTCCGAGACAATCTGAAAGGCCTCGATCATCACAGCCACCGCACGGTCCATGCTAAGTAAAAACTCAGACTGGGGTGTATCGGTCAGACGTGCTGCAAAGGCGCAGTATTCCAACACCACTGGAACCCTGTCAGGGGTTTCAAGAGCTACAGCCTGCGTAATGCGTCTCATCCGTTCTGTCGTTGTCTCTTTCTTTGTCAATTCGGGAGACCGGAAGCTACTGATTTGACCATCCTATCAGGAACCGGACCCTATTTATTCTCTGGAATGTCGCGGTGATAGCCCAATAAACGGTATTGCCGAGTTAACTGCCTACAAGTGACAATTCAGCAATGAATAATTCTAAAATGTATAAATGATATCGGTTCCCGCCGGAAATCATCCAATATGCAGTGTGGCTCTATTTTCGCTTCAACCTCAGTCATCGTGGTATCGAAGATTTGTTAGCTCATCGCGAATTGACTCCGAAATCTGTTCACGACAATGCCCAATATGTAAACAATAGAGCTGAGTTATCTCATCAACCAACCAGAGTGACAGAGCGGGGCATGCGGAGCTTCAAATCAATGAAACAAAGCCAGCAATTTCTAAACATCCATGCTGCTGTCTATATTGTGTTCAACTTGGGTCGTCATCTAGTGTCAGCTGAGACTTATCGATTTTTCAGATTGTGTTCCTTTGCGTCTTGGAAAAATGCGGTGATGGTCTAAGAGCTAATTCGACAAAATTCTGAGCGTGGGGAAGTTAATTTGGCGAGACCCTCACTCTTTCTGTTGTGACGATTTGTCTGTCAGATGCTTCACTGTAAGGTAGATGATAAACCCGGCTAGTCCAGCCAGGCTGGCGATGACATATGCATGAACGTAGCTGCTGTCTGAAGAGTAGATATATCCAAGCAGAAAGGGGCCAAGCGCGACACCGAAAGTTGTCAGAAGGTTAGACAGTCCATAGATTCGGCTATAGCTGATCTGACCGTAAACCTCGGCGATGAGCAGTGGCTGCAGCATGAGAAGGTTACCGATAGTGATACCGAACAGGGCCAGGCTGATCAGAAAAACTGGAATTGAATCAGCCAGCCCCAGACTGAGCAATGCGATAAACTGCAACAACATCATCACCAGTGAAAAGATCCCGGTACCGAAACGATCTACAAACACGCCGCCTGCCAGACGTCCGAGAATGCTTGCTGCTGGAATAACAGAAAGCGCCGCGACAGCCAGTTCCGGCTCCAGCTTTTCACTCAGAAGCCCAAATTGATGGGCAATGCCGCCTACCTGCGCCAGCATTAGAAACAGATATGAGATGCTTAAACCCCAGAAGTATTTTTCGCGGATGGCATCCCGATAGTCTGTGCCGGAGGGTACCCAATGGTTGTCTGCATCCTCAATTCCGCCATCTATCTGCAAACCGATATCACCAGGATACGAACGTAGAATGATAAGCGTCAGCGGTACGGTTCCGAGTAGATAGACCAGGGCGAACAGCCTGGTTGAAAATGTCAGTCCGAGTTGCTCCAGAAGTAACGCACTTGCAGGGGTCACGACAATCCCGCCAACTGACAGACCCGTTGAAGCCACGGATAGTGCGATCGCCCTTCGTTCTTCAAACCAGCGTGTAACCAGTGTCGTCGCCGGTAGAAGGCCCGATGCGGCAAAACCAACACCGAAAACAGCATAGGCAAGAAATACCTGCCATTCCTGTGTCACCAATCCAATGGAAAACAAAGACGCACTGGCGAGGACTGCCCCGGTACAGATTACAAGGCGGATATCATGTTTTTCCAAACTGGCTGCTACTTGAAGACCAATGAGGCCACTGCACAGAAAGAATATAGAAACCGCAGTGGATGCCATGGTGACTGAAAAACCTCTTTCGAGGACGAGCGCTTGCAGTACTACCGTGTGGTTATAGAAACCCAGTCCCGATGAAAAAAGCAGGGTAATAAACAACGCCACCACGATCTTCCAGCCGTAGTAGATTTTATTGGAGGGACTGATATGGGCACCTCTGCTCGCTTGGATTAATATGCAACTGGAGTTGGATATCTGCTCATATAAACTTATGATTTGTCCTGGTGCAATCTACGACAAAGGTAAAACAGCATGCCAGATACAAACATCGAATCACTCGGGGCTCATCACATCGCTTATACGACCCGTGACCCGGAAGCAACCTACGACTTCTACTCTAACAAATTAGGAATGCCTCTGCTTAGAACCGAGAATCATCTGCAGGGTGATGGTCATTTCCGCCATTTCTTTTTTGGCATGGGTAATGGTGAGGCACTGGCTTTTTTTGCTGTGGAGAATGTTGGCGAAGATGCTGATTTCAAAACGGATATTTCAACCGGCCTCGGGCTTCCTGTCTGGGCAAACCACATCGCCTTTAAACTCAACACGCTTGAAGAACTGGCGGCCAAGACGCAACAGATGCACGACGGTGGTATCAAGGATATTCTTGAGATTAACCATGGCTGGTGTACCTCAATCTACGCGAATGATCCAAACGGCATCATGGTTGAATTCTGCGTCACCACTGATGCAGAACAGTTTGCAGAGCAGACCGAAGAAGAAGCACTGAGGTTGCTCAGACTACCAACCAGTGAAATTGCGGCGGAAAGCCGCAAGGAACCAACGGATGCGAAGCGCGTGTGAAAGTAAGTTGTGCTTACTCCGCTTCGTCGTCTTCCTGACCGTAGCTTGAATCAATTCTTACGATGTCAGTCGTGATTTTCTTGAATCTTCCTGCTGGGCCCAGTTTGAAGCCTTGATCAGAAAGATTTTTGTATTGTCATAATCATCGAGCTGGAAATGGATGTGTCCACGCCAGTCATTGAGGTTAGAACTGAAGGGCATCAATTGATAAACCGCGGTGATGAGTTGCAGTGCTTCGTCCAGACGGGAGCCAAATCCTGGATGTCTCACACTTCCCTGTACTTTCCTTGAAACCCCGGCTTCTGATACCCTTGGATGTACTGTTGCTTCTTGGGTCGAAGAGCATGGCTAATATTCAATTTGACGATCGTCTTAAGAACCTCAAAGGTTTATTCCCCGAGACCCCGGATACAATTATTCTCAAAGCTGATGTGCTTCGTGAAGGTATTAGCTTCAGTCCAGAAATGGCCGAAGCCGGGAGTTGGTCGCTACCTGGCGCCGCCTTCCTCAGCCGGGAGGCCATTCCAGATCGAGAAAGTTACGGTGCCGACGCTCGTGTACCCAATCAGATGATCCTTGAGGATGACACGCGCATTAATACAGAGCTTGAACAGATCAGCCCCTATGTCATTCGTGGAAACAGGGAATCTGGTTATTCATTGTGTAGAAATGATATGCCCATTACACCGATTAAGTTTACTGAACGGCCCGTGTTTGACCACGAACTTTCAGACGGTTCTCCGGTGGCGAGAGCACTTGGCCAAAGGGCAGAGCACTGCGCTGCTATTGTACACACGGTATTTTGTGAATATGGCAGAGACAGTATGGAGTGCACATACTGTTTTCTCGGGAATGTGCAAACACCAAGGATTCTTGAAACGGGGCAGCATTTAAAAGGCACCAGTCACAATCGCACTATCGAAGCTTGCGCGGCAGCAGCGAAGCTGTTCCGGTTGGATCATGTAGTTGTTAGTGGTGGTGCTTTTGTAGATACCGATCTGGAAGTAAAGTCCTACGTCAAAACCATATCGGCGCTGCGAAAGGCAGTGGGTCCTGATACACGCATCACTGCCGTGTGTCAGGCATTCGATGAAGCAGGATGGAGAGCGCTGAAAGAAGCTGGCGCCAGTCGCGTACAGCCAAATCTTGAAGTATGGGATGAAGAACTCTGGTCCAGGGTGATTCCGGGAAAAGAAAAGGCTATTGGTAAAACCCGTTGGATGGAAGGACTAAAGCAGGCAGTTGACGTATTCGGTGTGGGTGAAGTCGCCAGTAGTTTTGTCGGTGGTATTGAACTCTGTGATCCACGCATTGCCTACACCGAGGATAAGGCAGTGGATTCTGCCAGAGCAGCATATGATTCGCTGCTGGAGAAGCAGATTGTGCCAATGTTCGGCATGCTTACCAAAGCTCGTGGTACGCGTTATGAGCATGTTGACCTGCCCCCTACTGAGTACTACTTACGACTAGGTTGGGAGAGGACATCCATGATGATCCAGGCAGCTATGTTTGATCAGTATTCAGGTGGCGTGGATTCGGATTTTTCATGTTATAAATGTGTCAGTCATAAGATCTGTCAGGACTACCCCCGTTTGATGGAACTAAACAATAATTCCTGATCGCAAAGGCGTGCCACAATTTCCCGTACCTTTTTCCCGGCTATTCGTATCGCAACGCAGTAACGGGATTCGACCCGGCAATTTTCAAAGCATGGATGCCAGCAACGGCCCAGGAGAGTGTGACGCCCGGAATCCCGGCGCCGAGTACGATGCCCACAGCCGATTCCGGTCGATCGGGGAAAAAGTCCAGATAGATGTTGGCAGTAAAATATGAAGCCGGTAGCGCAACCATTGATGCCCATATCACCGGTCTGGAGAATTGTCAGATCAGTATGCGAACAATCTGCAACAGGTTTGCACCCATGATCTTTCCAATGCCGATCTCCCTGGTTCGTGGTACCGCCATGAATGCAGCGAGCCCATACAAACCGGTCATGGATAAAGTCAGGGTGACGAAGGAGAATCCGTTTAATACGGAGGTCAGACCAGAATCAAATTTAAAAAGACGCTCGAATTCTTCATCAAGAAATTCAGACTGAACAGGATAGTCAGGGTTGATATCGTCTCAGACGCTTTCAGTATGATGCGCGGGTGTCGCATGGTCAAAAATCAGGTTTTTCAGCAGCAAGGTCAGTTGCATGCGATGGATCCAGGATTGTCGTGGTTTAGTGACTTCTAGGTTGAGCCCCCGAATTTGATGGATCGCGATGGTTTGAAATCAAGATTGGTACTGCCTGTTCTCCAAGGGCGGACAAAAAATGGGCTGGTCAGACCAGCCCAGGGTGAAGTTAATCCAGGAATTGATCCACGAGAAAACTCTTGATTACTTCTGATGCGCGCATCGTCTCACCGTTAACGGTTAAAGTCGGTACGATTGAATCGCCACAGAGAGCAATCAATTCGTTTTTGAACTCTTTTTCTTGAATGTCTTTTTGTGTGACTCGATCAGAAATATCGAGATTTCTGATGGTATTGAGCACACTTTTAGAAAAACCGCATTCTTGAGAAAAGTAGAGTTCCAGCTGCGGATCAGCCATTTACCTTCCTGCATTCATTGAGCAGATCCTCTGCTTTACGTAATCCGGGTATACCTGCGGATTCCGCATACTGCACAGTACCGTCCTTATCAATAATAATCGTCGCTCTGTCGGTTATCCCCTTGTCGTCATGGTAAACACCAAAACTGGTTGCAACCGCGCCTTTTGGGTGAAAGTCCGCCAGTAAAGGGAAAGAAATTCCCCCCAGAGAGCTGGCCCAATTATCATGTGAGAACTTGCTATCTACGCTGATACCCAAGACTTGGGTATCTGCCGATTTAAAATCTTCAAGATTCGCCTGAAGATCCGGCATTTCAGTGCTTCAGTTAGGTGTCCAATCGAGGGGATAGAATACTAACATTACGTTCTTCTCTCCCTTGAATTGAGCTAACGAATAGCTCTTATCAGCCAATTGAGAATCAAGTTCAAAATCGGGTGCTGTGGTTCCTACTTCTATCATCAAAAACCTCCTGATTCGTGTAATAAAGATTGAAAGGCATTCACCTTTCAAGGTGAATCATAGTTCTATCCAGAATCGCAAACAAGTTCTGAAATTATTCCCAATAGGTGACACGGGTTATACTCGTGGTTTTAGCAGTCTGATCACGAGGTTTATATGTCAAAACTAGAAGTGCACCAGTTCATCTGTTTATCTGATAACTACGGTTACCTGATTCACGACAGCGACAACGACCTGACGGCAGCCATTGATGCGCCGGAAGCGGGCCCCATAAACAAGGCACTGGAGGAAAAAGGCTGGAAGTTGAATCATATTCTAAACACACACCATCACTTTGATCATTCTGGCGGAAATGTTGAATTAAAGGAAAAGTGGGGATGCACGATTGTTGGTTCGAAAGACGATGCCGAACGAATTCCGGGTATTGATGTAGAGGTCGGGGATGGAGACTCCTTTGAGTTCGGAAGCCATACGGCGCAGGTATATGATCTTTCGGGCCACACCAGAGGGCATATCGTGTTCTACTTTGCCGAAGACGATGTTCTATTCAGTGGTGATGCACTCTTTGCTCTCGGTTGTGGACGTCTGTTTGAAGGTACTCCCCAGCAGATGTGGACCAACCTGCAAAAACTGATCGATTTACCTGATGCAACGCTGGTTTACTGCGCGCATGAGTACACCCAGGCCAATGCAGCATTTGCGCTGTCAGTCGAACCGGAAAACGAGCAACTGCAGGCGCGGGCAAAAGAAATTGACGTACTGCGAGCAGAAGGTAAACCCACGGTTCCTTCGACAATGAAACTCGAAAGGGCAACCAATCCTTTCCTCAGGGCTTCGAGTCCGCAGTTGCAGGCCAACGTCAGTCTAACGGGAGCGGAACTTGTTGATGTTTTTGCAGAAACTCGTCGGCTTAAAGATAATTTCTGATTAAACCTGGCGTCTCTCAGTGAGTTGATAAAACATAGACACTGACGCTGGTTATTAAGTCAGAGTGCCAATCCGTACAACAGTTGTTAAAAGGGGAATGGAATGACCGAAGGGGCGATATATCCGAGCCTGTCTGGTCGACATGTTCTGATAACCGGTGGTGCCAGTGGTATTGGTGAAGCATTTGTAGCTGCATTCGCGTCACAGAAAGCAAAGGTAACGTTCCTTGATATTGCTCTTGATGCTGGCCGGAATCTTCAATCACGTTTGTCCGCCGACACTGCGTTTATTGAATGCGATCTCACTGATATTGATGCACTCGAATCGTCTGTTGCCAAGGCTCGTATGTTGAACGGCAATATCGATGTTCTCATCAACAACGCGGCTAACGATGATCGTCATAACATCGAGGAGGTAAGTCCCGAATACTGGGATAACCGGATTGCCGTTAACCTCAGGCATCAGTTTTTTGCCGCTCGTGCTGTTGCAGCGGACATGCGTGAGTCAGGTCGGGGCAGTATCATCAATCTCGGTTCTATCAGCTGGCATGTGGGATTGGGTGGGATGTCCGTTTATGTGACCAGTAAAGCCGCAATCACGGGCATGACCCGGGCTCTTGCCAGGGAACTGGGTGGTGATCGTATCCGGGTAAACTGTATCGTACCAGGTGCCGTCAGAACTGAACGTCAGGTTGAGCACTGGTTGACCCCGGATGCTGAAAAAGAAATTATGGATGGTCAGTGTCTGAAAAAATCCATTTTCCCTCAACATGTTGCTTCGATGGGACTCTTTCTTGCTTCGGATGATAGTCTTATGTGTACAGGCCGTGAGTATTTTGTTGATGCGGGTTGGCTGTAGTGGGTACACATTGAGTTGAGGTGATTGCCACTTGCCTAAGATAGAAGTCCTGTGCGGGTTAAAGTAAATGATCTCTTCAGCAGGTACCATTCCTGTTTCCTCCCTAACCTTGCAAAAAAAGAACTTACCTGCATCCCGGTTTTTTCTGATTCCGTTTTCTTTGAGAGATGAATGGTACTTCTAGTTGCTATTTGCATTGTTTCGATCCCAGGCTTCCCTTTTCGCATACTCGTTCCGTTCATCCATGCGCTCCGGTCGATCAAACAGCTTCGTAGCTACCGCTGCTGATCGGTTTTCTCTCCACTTTTGGATGACAAGATGAGACTTTCACTTGGAGTATCTTTTTATCGCTGCCAGCGAAAAGTCGTAGTGATGCTTCATCTGATCCGGAAGATACTGGTGCTCTTTACCGAGGGGGCAGACCTGCCTGGATATGCAGCGAGACTGGCAGGATGATTCTGCCTGAAGACGATAGTCTGTGCACTGTCTGACCTGATATCTATCTGTGGTGACAGCCCTGGCTGGACAGGCTGTGATGCATGGTTCGCGCTCGCAGGTATCACAGGGTGATTCAGGCATAGCAGAGGAATCTGTCGTATAGGGTGAAAACTCCGTGTTGGTCAACACAGCCCCGCGATAGGCAAACCAGAGTCCGAACACAGGATGGATCCCGAGTCCCATTGTAGAATCGTGGTGCCAGCCGGCTAACCTGCCCAGGCCCTGAAGTGGCAAGAAGTGGTTCCCCGGGTAGACGGTTTTGTAATCCGAATCCGCAAAAACGCGGTCTATACAATCTATGAAGAACGAATCAACGAGATGTGTTTCATCCTGCTGGTTTTTCTGCATACATTGCCAGAGCCTGGTACCGCCATTTCCAAAAAGCATCAGATTTCGATATGCCGTCGATTCCGGTGCATGCTGATGGAGTTGCTCTTTCAAATCATCGGGCAATTGATTGATGACAAAAGAAGCCTGCAGGTTAATACCTTCAGCAACAAGTTCTTCCGCAGCAGAATCAGCCATATCAACGATACTGATCTAGTGCTTTAAGCAGGGCGATGATGTTTTCCACCGGCGTTCTTGCTTGGATATTGTGGATCGCGTCAAAGACGAAACCACCATCCTTGCTGAAGATCTCACATCGTTCGCTGACTTCATCATAGACTTGATCCGGTGTGCCAAATGGGAGCGTATTCTGAGTATCCACACCACCACCCCAGAAGACAAGGTCGCTGCCATAGTTGTCCTTGAGCTGCTTTGGATCCATACCAGCGGCTGAACATTGAACCGGATTGATAATGTCGAAACCTGATTCGATAAAATGTGGCATAAACATCTCTACAGCGCCGCACGAGTGTTTGAATGTTTTCCAGTCCGTGTTTCTGTGGATCCAGTCATTGATTTCCTTGTAATAGGGTGACCAGAGTTCATCAAAAGTCTCCGTGCTGCAGAAACTGCTTGTCTGGGTCCCAAAATCTGTTCCGCAGATAAAAACCACATCGACCAGGTTGCCAACCTGTTGCCAGATCTTATCCAGATTGCTGAGCGCTATCTCACATTGCTTTGAATAGATTTCGTGTACATAGCCCTGGCGAATCGCGGTCGTGATATACCATTCTTCGATGTCGCGAATTCCCCTTGGATTGACAAGATTGGGGGCTGGCACGAGCGCAATGTCACCAAAAGCGGTCCCGCCGAAAGTTGCGACAACGGCTTTGCCACTCATGGAAGCCTGTTCCACCTCCTTCTTAAAATGAGCGAGATCAATATCAGAGATCTCACCGAACTCCTCGAGGTTATCATTGACATCGAGGTTGTCCTCATCGACAGGAGGCTGGCGGATGATGGTATCGAAGAAGAAACCACTTACCGGCAGGCGTCCGCTCGCTTCAGCAGTCAGGTCACCTTTTGGGTAGATAAAGGTATCACCCTTGTCATCAATCGTGGTCTTGAATTCTGTGGAAACCAGTACTTCCTGGCCCCATGGCGTCCTGTATTTCCGCCATTGCTCGTTGGGGAATCCGAACATTGTTTCTCTCGGATAAATACCGACGGTATCAATGCCAATTGCCTCTTTTAGTAACTCATCGACTTCTCCCAGCATCTGATAAGGCTCAATCACCTTAACTGGATCGTTAGGCAGATCAAAGTGCCGATGCAGGTTCTCGATACAGGACACGTGAATACCGGTGACCGCAGTACTGCCAAAATCGACAGGTATTGCCGCTCCCTGCTCGTGATTTAGGGCTTGTCTGACTTTTTCTTTTGAATTCATAGCACCATTCATAGCTTGAGCTGTTTCGAATATCTCAGAATGTTCCCTGAGTTTACTTCAAATAGTGAATTGACGGGCTATCTCCCACCCGAAGTTCGTCTCCGGCCCCGGATTGTTTAGTATCGGTTTCGGCAGAGTCTGCCTGTGCTGTTTTCAGCCCATTCCGATTTGCGCTATGATGGCAGGCCCTCGCCAAAACCAGATTTGAGGAATACTATGAGCCGCGATCAGCAAGCAGTCCGCACCATACTAGAGGCAGTGAAGTCGGAGGGCAGATCTTCCCTGTCTTCCGATGAGGCACGCGAGCTTTGCCAGGCCTACGATATACCGACACCGGGACAGGGGCTTGCTACATCTGCTGATGACGCGGTCTCATTGTCGGATAGCGTTGGATATCCGGTTGTTCTCAAGATCGAGTCTCCTGACATTCTTCACAAGACAGATGCTGGTGGCGTGATTGTGGGCCTAACGACAGCGGACGAGGTGCGAGATGCGTTCGAGGAGATCTCAGCGAATGCGAAGGCATATAACGCCAGTGCTTCTATAAGCGGTGTGCAGGTTCAACAGATGTTACCTGCCGCAACAGAAGTTATCGTTGGTGCAGTAACTGATCCGACGTTTGGCAAACTCACCGCATTTGGGCTTGGCGGTACTTTAGTTGAGGTGCTTGGTGATATGACTTTTCGTCTGGCACCAACGCCTGCAGATCAGGCGATGTCAATGCTCGATGACATTTCAGGTGCTGAAGTGCTTGCTGGTATACGTGGTGCCGCGCCCGTAGACCGTTCAGCATTAGCGTCTATTGTCGAAAACGTGGGGGCGCTGGTCGGCGATTTTCCCGAGATTGATGAACTTGATCTGAATCCTGTGATGGCATCGAGTGAAGGTGCGACGGCGGTTGATGTTCGAATTCTCACTGATTTCAATCCCAAACCGGCTCGTTTCAGACCATCCCATGACGATATTCTGAGTGCGATGCAGCGGGTCATGCAACCGGATGGTGTCGCTGTGATCGGGGCGTCCGCGGAGGATGGAAAGATTGGTAACTCGGTGATGAAGAACCTGATTGACGGGGGATACGAGGGTGAAATCTACCCCATACATCCAAGGGAAGAAGAGATACTGGGTCGTAAATGCCATGCCAGTGTCACCGATGTGAGCGGAAATATCGATATTGCGATCTTCTGCATTCCGGCGCGATTTGTCGCGGGTGTTCTGGCTGAAGTTGGTCAAAAGGGAATAGCCGGTGCCATTCTGATTCCGTCGGGTTTTGCCGAAGTGGGGGAACATGAATTACAGGAAGAAGTTGTGCAGGCGGCCAGGGATAACAACGTTCGCCTGATGGGACCGAATATCTACGGCTTTTACTACACCCACAAGAATCTGTGTGCCACATTCTGTACGCCTTACGACGAGAAGGGCTCAGTGGCATTGTCGTCCCAGAGTGGTGGCGTCGGCATGGCGATCATTGGATTTTCCCGTTCCGCGAAAATGGGCGTCTCGGCGATCGTGGGCCTGGGTAATAAATCCGATATTGATGAAGATGATCTTCTGGTCTACTTCGAACAGGACCCGAATACGGAAGTTATCGCAATGCATGTGGAAGATCTGAAGGACGGTCAGGCATTTGCGGAAGTAGCCACCAGGGTATCGAAGACCAAGCCAGTGGTCGTCCTGAAAGCTGGACGCACCAGCATTGGTGCAAAGGCAGCCAATTCCCATACGGGTGCCCTGGCGGGCGATGATCGTGTTTATGATTCGATATTGAAACAATCCGGCGTAATACGAGCAAGGAGCCTGAACGATCTGCTGGAATATGCGCGAGGTCTTTCTGTGCTGCCCACACCAAAAGGTGAGAACATCCTTATTTTAACTGGGGCAGGAGGTTCGGGTGTATTGCTCTCGGATGCCTGTGTCGATAATGACCTGACGCTGATGAGCATGCCAGATGACCTGGATGCTGCATTCAAGGAGTTCATTCCTCCTTTTGGTGCATCAGGGAATCCAGTTGATATCACCGGAGGTGAACCGCCCACCACATATCGGGCAACGATCGAGCTTGCGCTGAATGATGAACGTATTCACTCACTGGTTCTCGGCTACTGGCACACAATTATTACGCCGCCCATGGTCTTTGCTGAATTATTGTCTGAAGAAGTAGAAGCTGCGCGCAATAAGGGCATCAACAAGCCAGTGGTCGTCTCACTGGTTGGTGATGTGGAAGTTGAAGAGGCGTGCCGCTATCTTCTGGATCGCGACATCCTTGCCTATCCTTATACGGCTGAAAAACCAGTGGCGGTCCTGGGGGCGAAATACAGATGGGCCAGATCTGCCGGGCTATTGTAGTCCTTGCAGTGTGTCTGTCCCTGGAAGGAGATAATGTAAGTGATTTCTGATCCTGATATAGCTGGTGGCTCTTTTTAGGAATTCGGAATTCAATGGAGAGAAGTATGGCAGAAGCAGAACACCCCCTGATAGAAGCATTTCGCGAGTTCAGTCCTCAGTCGGCGATCGTCGCAGATAGAGCTCGGAAAGTATTTCCAGGCGGGGATACGAGAGCAAGTGCCCACTACAGTCCATATCCACTTACCATGAAGAAAGCAGAAGGTTGCATACTGACTGATATTGATGGGAATGAGATTCTGGATTGCATGAATAATTTCACTTCCCTGATTCACGGCCATGCTCATCCGGATATTGTTGACGCGGTATCTCGACAGGCTGCCCTTGGCTCAGCTTACGCTGCGCCCAGCATGAATCAGATTGAACTGGCTGAGCTAATCACCGAACGGGTCTCATCCATTGATAAAATGAGGTTCTGCAGTTCCGGTACTGAAGGCACACTGATGGCGTTGAGGTGCGCACGAGCAGCGACCGGACGTCAAAAGATCATGAAGATGGAAGGCGGATATCACGGCAGCTATGAATTAGCAGAGGTATCATTAGTTCCATTACCAGATCAACGCGGTGATCTTGAAGCCCCCAATTCACTGGCGGTCGATGGTAGTTTTCCCGATAGCGTGTTGAACGATACAGTGATCTGTCCTTATAACGAACCTGCTATGGCAAAGAAGCTGATTGGACAACATGCTGACGATCTGGCGGCAGTCATTGTCGAGCCGATACTTGGTTCCATGGGTATGGTTTCTGCCACTACGGAGTTCCTGAATACGCTAAGAGAAGAGACACTGAAGCACGGTATCGTTCTGATATTTGATGAGGTGATTACGCTGCGGGTCGATATGGGTGGTGCACAAAAGGTGCATGGTATCGAACCTGACCTTAGTAGCATGGGAAAGATTATTGGCGGCGGATTACCTGTTGGTGGTGTGGGTGGCAAGGATGAATTGATGCAGCTCTTCAGCCCTGATAGCGCCCACCCCGTAATGCATGCCAGTACCTTTTCTGGAAACGCGCTAACCATGGCGGCAGGATTTGCAGCGATGAACGCATACTCCAGCAGTGAATGCGCCCGCATCAACGAAATGGCAGATCGTTTGCGAAAAGGATTTACCAGGGCGTTTGAACAGGCAGGAATCAAGGGACAGGTGACGGGCATGGGATCTCTCTCGAATCTGCATTTTACCGATGAACCGATCCATGATGCTCGTGATTCCTTGACCGGAATGATTGCTGCCGGCCATGTTTCTAGATTGCTGCACCTGACGATGATTCGTCACGGTGTCATGTTGGCCAGTCGCCTGATGTGCTGTGTCAGCACTGCGATGACTGATGAACATATCGAACGGGCTATCACGGCATTGAATGAATCCCTCGCTGAAATACGTCCTTTTATTGAGAATGAACGTCCTGCACTGATGCGCTGAGATCGGGTGTCTTGACATGGGATAAACAGACAAAGGAAGTATCAATGACTCGTATTATTCCGGAAGCAGAAGCACCACTTGAAATATGCTGGGATAAGGTAGGTGTGCCACATATCTTTGCCGGTTCTGTAGAAGATGCGTTTCGTGGTATGGGTTATGCCTGTGCGAGCGAACGGCTATGGCAACTTCATCTCAGCAACCTCTATGCTACCGGAACAGCCTCAAGTGCGCTGGGAGAAAAGTTCGTTGTTCAGGATCTGCTGCATAAGGCTTTTAGTGTACCGGCTTATGATATCCCGGATTCTCCGGGCGACTACATCGTTGACGCGTATCTGCAGGGTGTAAATGCCTACATCGCGGGTCTTGATGAGGTACCACCGGAATTTCTGAAAGCAGGAACCGAACCAAGAATAGTAACCCGCCAGGACGTTGCGTCAAGGTACCGCTTCACCGGCTGGTTTCAGCACAAGAGCTGGATGGAAAAGATCTACGTCGGCAAGCTGATGGCGGAATACGGTGTGGATTGGTTTAAGAATAACATCCGGCGCTTTTCACTCGAGGATGCAAACTGTATTGAAACCCTGAAGGAGGAACTGCGCGGCCTCGATGTCAATGTTGCTCGATTGCTGTTTCCTCTGGTACCAGAACTTGCGCAAGGTTCGAGTGGCAGTAACAACTGGGCAATCGCTGCTGAACTGTCTGCCTCAGGCTACCCCATGCTGGCAACGGACCCTCATCAGCCATTCGGTATCCCTGGTGTTTTCTTCTGCTCTCACCTGAGTGCACCAGGCTTCGACGCATTTGGGGCGAGTTTCCCGGGCGTACCTTATTTTATGATGGGTTTTAATCAGGATCTCTCCTGGGGACTGACAACCGGATACATTGATACTTACGATGTATTTATCGAGCGGGAGGTGCCGGAAGTCTCACGGAATTACGAGGTTGATGTTGCCAATGAGTCTGCAAGAAAGTTCGATATCCTTGAGTCTCGCCACGGCCCAATTCTTGAATCCCTGTCTGACGCGTTGGGAATTACAACTCCATCTGACCGGCTCTCTGTGACCTCACTGGATTGGGTAATGCGAGACAAGCCAACATCAGCAGGAGCGCTGGCTCTCTTGCCACTTGCCAAAACCAGCGAGGAATTCGGGGAATATCTTTTCGAAGACGATCTCTGTCCTCTAGTGAATAATATTATCTGTGTGGACCGAAACAACGATCTGCGACGGTTTATTGCTGCAACGATTCGAAAACGAAAAGGTGTCACTGGAATTGTACCTATGATCGGGTGGAAAGATGAATACTACTTCGAAACCAGTCAGGCAGAAGAACTGCTGGTAGAACACAATCCTGAATCTGGTTACGCGCTTACCGCCAACAACGACACGATGGGTGATCGTGGAGACTACCCGATCCATAATTTCTCAGCGCCCGGCGCAAGAGCCAAACGAATCGAGCAGCTGTTGGTCGAAGGAAAATCGGGATTCACGATTGATGATTTTACCTCCATGCAATTAGATCTGGTGGATGTTCGCGCGCAGGATCTGGTGCCGGATATCGTTTCTGCTCTGACAGATGAGAGTGAAGAAGTGCAGTTCGCGAAAAAACTGCTCTCGGACTGGGACTGCATTCCCGCTACAGAATCAAGAGCAGCCTGCGTCTTTTATCCATTACTCGACAAGCGCTGGCATCTGAGGTTTATGCAGGAGGTCCTGGGCAAAGACGTCCTCTTCAGAACCATGTGGTTTGTTGCACCCAGTCTGAATCGATTCAGCATTCAAGACTTTATGCATCCGGATTCACCCTGGCTCGAGCACAAAAAGACGCTGGAAAAGATTATCTGTGAGAATGTGAAGGAGGTTGTCAGGTGGCTGCGCAGCAACCATGGTGATGATTGGAACTGGGGTATGTTTCACAAGATCAGTTTCAGAAACTCACTGGCGAAACACGAAACCTGGAAGCATATGCGGCTTGGTCCGGATCCAATCGGTGGCAGTCCCACCACGCTGGCAATGGCGGCGCATAATCCACCTCAGGCTGGATCCATTGAGCAGGACGTATTTGTCGGACCGGCGTTTCGCTGGGTTGTGGACCTGGCTGATCCCATGCATTTCAAGTTCGTGATTGCCGGAGGTAACGGCGGAAGGCACGATAGTGAGTTTCTCACGAACAATTACAAACACTGGCTTGATGGGAAATATTTTGACATGACGCTGGTGAAACAAGAGTTGGATATTGAAAAGCAATGGAATTTCTAGATCAGCGGATTATTTACATTCTCGTCAGGGGATCTTGTGAGGACTGAGAGGGTGTACGATTCCAACCAAATTCAATCTGCTGTGATGAACCGGAGACGACCCTGAAAAGTTTCTTTGTATTATTTCTGTTGTTGATCAGCGCATGCAGCCTGAATTCCGACGTGGTTAAAGTGAGGACAGTAGAAGACATTCGTTTCGCCGATCAACTGTGGAATATGATGGATGCTGAAAGACTGGTTGGTGAAGACGAAGTTGGCTTTTCCCATGGCCTCCCACAATTTCTGGGGATACTTGATATCAGCTGACTCTCCGAAGGGAGCTGCATAAATCGATGTGGATATGAGTATCACCAGGACAGTCAGGCTGGTCATGCTACGGATTAAGATTTTCATTCAATGTCCTCTGTTTCCGGGGTTTACTCATATAAGAGTCTTGGCAAATCACTCTCGTTGTAGTCACCTATAGTGACTGAGTAAATGGCCGGTTTATTAAAATGCTTTCCCGATTTGTTGTTTACACTGATTCGTCAATCGTCGAGAGAGTCCCTCATGCTGGCGACGGGACGCCACTATCTGATGAAATAAGTGTGGAGGATAAATACGCTGGGTCGCGGAAACACAATAACTCAGGCACAATCGGTTCTATATCAGTTTTGTATTTAAGAGTGTGCAAACTGAATCCACTCTTCAACAATCGGGGAAAGATCTGATGCTATCCCCAAATGAAATTAATGG
This sequence comes from Gammaproteobacteria bacterium, assembly GCA_002725285.1. GTDB lineage: Bacteria > Pseudomonadota > Gammaproteobacteria > Pseudomonadales > Azotimanducaceae > JAHRVQ01. The sequence continues at coordinate 75,115 of PBRC01000030.1, forward strand.
TGAATGCAATGTTATCCAGAGTAGACAGAGTTCAAGTCAGTACTCGTGATCCCGATACAGTCGCAGACAGCTGGGTCAGGTTATTGGATGCACGGGAAGTCGGAAGAGACACTATTGCTGCACTGTCAGCGAAGCGAATAACGCTTGATGTGGGTAACTGTCAGATAGAGGTTCTTTCTCCTGATGGTGAGGGAATTGTGCAGTCGCATCTCGCATCCAATCCGGGTGGTCCTTTCGCCGCTGGTTTTGCCACTCAGGATTTGAGTGCCGTCAAAACCCGGCTGAAGGAAGAGCAAGTAGACTTTCAGGAAGAAACCGGGCAGGTCCTTATTGAGCCCGATGTACTGGGGATTGCCGGCTTAAGACTGGTGATTTCACAGGATGAAGAGAGAGAACGTCAGGGCGTTCTGCAAAACCTCTATGAAGTGACTCACCTCACCGTAGAAGTACAGGCAGCTGCAGATGACTTCGCCAGAATTTTCAAGCTGGATTCGAAACACTTTGTACCAATCAATTCAGAAAACTATGGCTATGATGGGTATCTGACACTGGTAAATCCGGCTGAACTGGACCGTATTGAAACCATTAACCCCTACGATCTGGATAAGACCATGGGTCGGTTTTACTCGAAATTTGGCGCTTCATTATATATGTGTTACGGGGAATGTGATGATCTGCCTTCTCTTCGAAACCGATTACAGGAGCTGGTTCCTAACGATTGGACAGGAGACCGGGAAGGTCCCCTGGACGGACTGTTCATTCATCCCAAAGCATTGGGTGGTGTGATGCTCGGTGTCAGTCGCACAACCTTCGCCTGGTCCTGGTCCGGAAGTCCTGAGCGCATCCAGCCAAACGACAAATAGTAGGTGCTTGTTTTGGGACATTGCAGTTATATTTAGAGAAAAGCGATGCTCGTATTCAGGTCGGTCATCCAGGTACTTGTATTAGGTTTTGCACTCCGGTAGTGATCGTCTCAAGACCCGGTGTCTGTTGAGACGACGAATTTTGGCCACCGAAAAGAGTTCGTGAAGGCGCGCGATCAATACCAACTTCGATTGTAAATAAACGGGGATTTGAATATGAGTTTATATGGTGTCACCAAAGGGACCGATCTTGAAAAGGATATCGAGCATATCATGCACCTGGAGGAAAACGGGGTATCTACCTACTACGCGATTGCAAGGATAGCGGCAGAGAAGGGGTTGAATGATCTGGCTGACGAGTTAAGAAAAATAGCGGCAGACGAAGCCGAACATGCCGGTCTTTACGCCATGATGAATGGCGTGGTCAGTGATGATATTTTTTCCCTGCTCAGCAGAATGGCGGAGGGCGAAACCGCCGGAGAAAAAGCCATTGAAGGATTTGCCCAGAGGGTGAGTGAAGCGGGATTGGAAGATGCAGCACAGGCTATCCGGGCTGCCGGGGTTGATGAAGGTAGGCACGGGACTAGATTGAAAGAGCTGATCGAAAAGTACTCCTGATCTTATTTCACACCCGGGATCTGTCTGACTTAAACAGTTTCTGATCTCCTAAACTGTCAGAAGCACGTAAGCCATAACGCTAAAGTAGCAGAGCACCTTGTAATCAACGGACATCGCCGTGCAGTAAGGTTCTGTTACCTGGCTTATTGGTGGGTCCGACTTGCGTCGGCGCTGCTAGCATACATTTTCGCTAGTGCCTTCATGACGATCGTGGATTGTTGCGGCGTTGCCGAGATCATTTGGTCGGGCCAGTTCTCACTGCCCAAATCCTCCAGTAGCGACAAGACATAGTTTTTGTTATCAATGGTGGTGAAATGACAGCAGGGGATGATGACACCGGGATCATTTACTTGCAGATTGAAGCAGACTTCCCTTTTTACCAGATGCTGAAGCGCTTCTGGTACAGAGGAGCCATCTGTAAATTTGCCAACGAATGTGGTTGGCACATCCACTGTTTGCGAATATTGCACGGCAAATCGGTACAGACTACTGGTAAAGCCAACGTCTGCTGCAATCTGTTTCCAGTCGACACTTATCAGGCTGGTTTCTGGACCAATGGTATCACCACGCCTCAGGGTATCTGTTAACCAATCATTAGTGATGAATTCGGGGTTTATGGAAATTGAGCTGGCATATTCTTGGTTTGGATAGAGGGGCTGTGAGTGCTTCAAGCAATCGCCAGACTACGCCGCAGTGATCTCCCGGACCTTGCGCCAGTATGTTCACCCTCGTTAATAACCTGTACGCCATTGACAAACAAATGATGAATCCCCTCTGGGTAATGGTTGGGGTCGGCAAACGTACCCTTGTCTACAATGGAATTTTGATCAAACACCACCAGATCTGCAAAGGTGCCCTGGTGAAGTTCTCCTCGGTCTGTCAGGCCGAATTTCCTTGCAGAAAGTCCGGTCATTTTGTGGATTGCCGTTTCCAGTTTAAACAAACCAAGATCACGAGAGTAGTGACCAAGAACACGTGCAAAAGACCCATAGAGCCGGGGATGTGGTTTACCTTCCAGGGTAGGTATGCCATCTGATCCGATCATTGTACTGGGATGCTGCATCACCGTCTGAACATCGTCTTCATCCATGCTGTGTAGTACAACGGTTGCACCCGGTTCTTGCGCCAGGATAGCCTCGGCCGTCTCCTGGGGGGATTGACCAAATGATGTCGCCAGCTCTGCGATGGATTGGCCTTCCCATTCCTGATGGCTTTCGGTGGAGGCCAATACAATTCCTTCGGCATCCATATCCCCCAGGCCACCACCTTCGCGATCAAGCCCGCCCTGTTGGATGGTTGCCGATAAGATGGTGCTGCCAGCAGTATAGGGATACTGATCGGCGTGCACATCAATATTACGCTGTTGGGCGTCCTCGATCAGTTTAAGCGACTCTTTAACCAGCCCCCAGCTTTTTCGGCCCGCAGCCTTATGATGTGAAATCTGAATTCCAACACCTGCAGATTGACCGATCTGAATTGCCTCCTCAAGGGATTGCAGGAGTTCCGTTCCTTCATTCCGCATGTGGGTGGTGTACAGAGCCCCGGTGCCCTCCATAATTGAAGCGAGTTCAATCAGCTCATCAGTATCCGCGTGCCGACCCGGGTCATAGATAAGACCTGACGACAGTCCAAGCACGCCAGCCTCAAGACCTTCCTGTAGAAGCTTTTTCATGTGCCCCATTTCATCTGCCGTGGGTGTTCGGGCTTCATTACCCATAACGGCCATTCTGATGGTGCCGTGACCAGCGAGTGCGCCGATGTTTATACTCGGGCTGTGACTGTCAATGTAGTTCAGGTAGCCGTTGTATCCAGACCAATCCGGTAGCACGGCATGAGGATGAAATGCTCGTGCCAGTAATGCTGCCTGGGGACAGGGAGCTGCTCCCATTCCACAGTTTCCGACGACACAGCTGGTGACACCACCCATGGCTTTGAATGACATATCAGGATGGAGAATTGCGGCGAAATCATCATGAGTGTGAACATCAATAAATCCAGGGGCAACTGCCAGACCATTCAGATCTATCTCCCTGTCACTATTGCCTGGCACAGTTCCGACGGAAGTAATTCTGTCTTTAGTGATGCCGATATCACCTTCGTAGGGAGCATTCCCCTTACCATCAAAGATTTTTGCGTTACGAAGGACGAGTGTCTGGTGAGTCATGCCAAATTCTCTTTAAGGTCTTTTTCCATGCGCCATAGTAGTTGTCTCGATAGCGGGAGCGCAACTATGAGAATAACCAGATCTGTGATCAAAACGACGACTGGTTGTTGCACATCTGTCAATGAATGTGATCGTTCTGAAGTGATTGTTGGCTGTAAACAGGATAGCGACTCAAACAGCCCCGACGATTCAGTGGCGCTTCACTGAAAATCGTGGTTTATTCTTCCTAACGGTTTTAGCTATAGTTGCACGGAAGAAGAAGTAATAATAAATGAAGCGCAGGGAGATCATCGCAGCATTGGGTGCATTTACGATTGGGATAAAACCCGTTCGAGGTGCAAAACCAGATCGGATCAAACCACAAGTTGGTGATGTTCTGGTCCATGCCTTTGGTGAAAAGGCGGGCGTTGTGATTCAGTCTGATGATATTGAAACGGATCGTGTATTTGCTTTTCCAATGTCACCTGAGGGCGTGGTTCGACGCGGTTCACTGCACAACCAGGTTACTTTGCTGCGACTGGATGAATCATTGATGTCCGTCAAAACAAAACGGCATGCAGCCGGGCCGATTCTCGCCGTATCCGCTGCCTGTACTCATACGGGTTGTGAAGTCAGCGGCTGGGAGCCTGAGACAAATGAACTCGTCTGCCCTTGCCACGGATCTCGTTTTGATGTCCTCGATGCTTCCAGGGTTCTTCTGGGACCTGCTGCAAAGCCACTCGCGTTGCTGCCTATTGCGAATATCGAGGGGTCATTTCAGGTTACGGGGAAATTCTCCAGACGTGTGGGTCCTGAACCTGCCTTTTAGAACACTTATATACGATATGGGGGAACCTATGAAAGTACTCTTAATCATTGCGGGCTTGTTGGCGGTTACCAGTATATTTGCTGCAGACTATTCGCCTGTCACAAGTGCAAGACTCGCAAACCCGGAACCAGAAAACTGGCTGATGTATCGGCGCACCTATGATTCGCACGGATACAGTCCACTGAAGGAGATTACCAGCCGAAATGTCAAGAAGTTAAAACCTCTATGGTCTTTTTCTACGGGTTTGCGAGAGGGTCATCAGTCGCCGCCTGTTGTAAATGGTGGTTTCATGTTTATTACCACACCGCACAACCACCTTCTGGCACTCAATGCAGAATCAGGTGAAATGCTCTGGCGATATATTCGCGAATTGCCGGAGGATCAGGTGCAGATGCATCCCACCAACCGGGGTGTTGGTTTGTATGGAGATCTGGTCTTCATGGCGACCGTAGACTGTTACGTCGTCGCACTCGATGCCACAACCGGTGAGGTTGTCTGGGAAACCGAAGTAGAAGACTATACCAACGGTTACTATATGACACTCGCACCCCTGGTGGCGGATGGTAATGTCATGGTAGGTGTTTCCGGCGGTGAGTTCGGTATTCGTGGTTTTGTCATGGCGCTGGATGCAAAGACGGGAAAACTGGCATGGAAGACTTATACGATCCCGGCGCCGGGAGAGCCTGGCAGCAGTTCCTGGCCGGGTGATTCATGGAAAACCGGTGGTGTTCCTGTCTGGATTACCGGCTCCTATGACGTCGCAACCGGGTTAAGTTACTGGGGGACAGGTAACGGCGGTCCCTGGATGGGAGATACTCGTGGTGGCGATAATCTTTACGCCACCTCGGTGATGGCGTTGGATGTCAAAACCGGCGAGATCAGGGGACATCATCAATATCACTGGAACGATTCCTGGGACTGGGATGAAGTTTCCGCCCCGCTTCTGATTGATTTCAAGCGAGACGGAGAAACCATCAGTGGAATGATTCATCCTGCAAGAAACGGTTATCTGTGGTTTCTTGAAAGGCAAAGTAATGGCATCGGCTTCGTTGATGCGAAGCCTTATGTGAAGCAGGACGTTTTTACGTCGATTGATCCAAAGACCGGCAGACCCAGCTACGATGAGACTAAGAAACCGGGCACGGGTAAGGGGGCAACTTTTTGTCCATCCCACTGGGGTGGTAAAGATTGGCCACCTGCCGCATTCAGCCCAAAAACTCGACTGCTCTACATTCCAGCCAACGACAATGTCTGCGCTTATATGATCGGTGAAGATGTGGAATACAGGCAAGGCCGTGAATTCATCGGGACAGACTGGCAGGCGTCAAATCTTGTATTGGCTGACGAGGCCAGCGATTATATTGGTGAGTTGCAGGCCTGGAATGTCGACACCGGTACGAAAGTCTGGAGCCGGAAATTCAAGAGTCAGAATTGGGGGCCTGTCCTCGCGACTGCAGGTAACCTGGTATTTATGGGTGGCACCAATGACCGAAAGTTCAGAGCATTTAATGCTAAGACCGGCAAGCTGCTCTGGGAGCAGCGGACCAATTCCGGGATAACCGGCGTTCCTTCAACCTACGAAGTCGGTGGCAAGCAATATGTTGCCGTCCTGTCGGGCTGGGGGGTAGATGC